>DAINOH010000014.1:0-71922 GCA_036735485.1 Draconibacterium sp.
ATCCAGCATCCAGCATCCAGCATCCAGTATCCATGATCAACAAACATAATTTGCCCGAGGTATTTGGATTTTGCAATTTGATTTTTACCTTTGCCGCGCAAAAAATAAGGATGCCTCGGTAGCTCAGTTGGATAGAGCAACTGCCTTCTAAGCAGTAGGTCATGGGTTCGAATCCCGTCCGGGGTACAAGGGATAAAACACTGATTCAAAGTGTTATTAGTTTGAAAAGCGAATAGGTGCATTTATGCATCTGATCGCTTTTTTTATTTATAGTGATTTTGGATTCGTGCTTTATAAACGACAAAAGTTATAAAACAGATTTTAACAGGTAAAATGAAGAAGTTAATCATCCTTGTTATTGCATTTTCTATGACTCTCACTTCGTGCAAAAATGAACTTAAATCTATTTCACTTAGTCAGACATCAGTTGAAATGAAATATGACGGCAAAGTGCAGTTGGAAGTAATATGTTCTCCTTCTGATTTAGAAGTGCCACCAGAATTAGTCTGGACTTCGGAGAATGAAAAAGTTGCCACAGTCGACCAGTTTGGTTTAGTGTCGGGAAACAATATTGGCGAAACCAATATAAAGGTAAAAACCACAGACGGAAAATTTGAAGCTACCTGCAGAGTGACGATAACACCCAAAACCATTTTGTTTAAGTTGCCGGTTATTCAACTTGGTAAAGACAGAAGCTTTGTAAAAGCAAGTGAATCGAGGGTTTTAAGGTTGGAAAAAGAGGAAAGTTTACTCTATTTCAGCAATAGTGAATATGAATTGGGTGTTTTATATCTGTTGGCACACGAAATTCTTTACAACACCATTGTCTTTATCGAATATAAACCCTGGTTGCTCGATATGGCAAACACCTATCTCGACGAACGATTTGATTATGCAGGATACGATGAAACTGAAAAGGCAACTTATTATATTGTGAATGAAAAGGTCATGGCTCTGGTAACTATTGATGAAGTCAATGATGTTATTCTGGTTGCATTTCTTGACAATTTATCCGAAAAAAGCGGAAGTCTGCAAATCCCTGATTCCAGGGTAAAATTGTCAGCATACAAGTCTCTAAACAGAATATGAAAAACAATGCAGGTTTCCGATTAGTGCTTGCGGCCGTCCTGTATTGCCAGTATAATTTTGTTGGCCGAGTCGGCAATATTATAAAGTAGCCTGAACTGTTGTTTTTTAATTCCAGATGGACTTTCATCAATCTGTTTCTTCAGTTTCAGGAGTAAATCTGAAAGATTATTCAGATCAATCTGATTGTTTATCAGTAAATTGTCAGTAGCCCCGGTCAACACGGCATTTATCTGTCCTGTAATTTCGCCCATGTTTTCAATATTAACCAGGTTGTTTTCACGATGGGCACCCAGCGCCGAAATCTGCGATAACAAAGCATGATTCAGATAGGTGAAAGCAAAGGCCTGCTGCATCAATAATTGCTTGCTTTTTGGTTCCTGGCGCATACTGTACCAGGCAAGCGCCAGGTCGTTATCAGCCAGGTGTGCTTCACGGCGGGCGATCCGGTAATCCAGGTCATCGGGACTTACAGCTTTGTATTCGTTGGTTATTGCCTGAAGGTAGGCTGTATTTTTGCTGATTGCTTTTGAAATAAGTCCGGGCATTCGTTTGTATTGCCATCCGGGCCACAAAAACCGGATTACCACAAATGAAATAAATGCACCAGTGAGCGTATTGATCAGCCGGGGTATCATGATGTGGAACCCGGCATCGGCTATAACAAGGTTAAATGCGCTGATCACAAACATGGTGATAAAAATTACGGCTACGGAATAATTGGTTTTCAGCCAGTAGAAAAAGGCCATTGCCGAAGCTAACATCAGCAGCAATTGTGCTGCCGAAGTTGTGAAAATCTGCAAAAGCAAGGCTCCCGCCAATACTCCGGTCACGGTTCCCAACAAACGCTGGAACAACCTGCGCCTTGTATCGCTGTAGGTGATCTGGCTTACAAACAGACTTGTCAACATCACCCACGCGCCTTTTTCAAGCTGCAACGTTTCAACCAGGATAAAACCAATTAAAAAACTGAGACTTAATCGCAAAGCATACCGCACCCGGGGATGTTTAAACGAAAGCTGAGATTTAAAGCGTTCAAATACCGGCCGTTCATCTTTCTGTAATCGCGGAATAATCGTGCCTTCTTCTGAGTTATCAAGGTTTTTTAATGATAAATGGGAGCGATATAGATTGTGATGTAACAAAATCAAGGGCTGGGCTGACTGGTTGTCAGGCTTTTGGAGCTTGTCTTCAATGGCTTTGGAAATCCAGTCGAGGGCCGGTGGATGATGATAAAAAGTTCCGGTCAGAATACTGTTTGCCAGGATTTTGGTTGCAAAGGAAAGCTGACGAAGCATTTCACCAAAACCTTCCATGATTTCAACATTAGCAGTATCGTTGCTCAGCTTATCATGTCGTTCATGACTGGAGGCTGCCCGTTCATGTAAACTCTGCAATAGCATAAAACGCTGAAGATAAGGACGAAGTTCTTCAGAATTCCTCACTTCATCTCCATAATTATTCAGTACTTCCTTAATTTTTTCCAGCGAATTGACGACATTGATATTCAAAATTGCAAGATCTTTATTGATTTCTGCCTGAATTTCTTTGTTACTCGGGAATAGACCTGCCTTTTTATCCAGGTATTTCGACAGAGCCAAAAAGCCACCTGCCAGTTGTTCTTCCAGCAATCGCCAGGGTTTTAAGTACATCAGTAATAACGTCATCATCCCGTGAAACAGCGCTCCGGCAGGTAACAAAACCGACTGCCAGTACCATGCCGGGCTGATTTCGATTCCCAGCATCGCATAAATTCCAACCAAAACAGCACCGAAAGTAATTGTCCGGTAGCGTTCGCCAATTCCGCCCAATAATATGAACAGGATGGTGGAGAGTACGAAACCGGTTCCCAGCAACCACGGATAATCATTTAAAAGCCCAACCGAAAAACTGGACACAAAAAAGCTGAGTATCGTAATTGTCAGGGCTTTCAGACGGCCTTTCGGGTGATCGTCGGTTTCTGATAGTGCACCGGCCAGCGCACCCAACGCCAGTGTAACTCCGTAAAATGGTTTCCCGGCAACAATAAAAGGAATTGACAATATGCTCATGGAAAGTGTGATCCGAAATGCAAAAAAACGGTTCGGATGCAACCGTAACCAGCGGATTAACCTATCAATCTGATTGAACCAGTTGTTGTTGTCTTTTCCTGTCATTCAGTTTTTCTATTACTGAAACAAAACTAAAAGAATGAATCCAAATCCTGATGATTTATTTCAATTGTACTTACGGAAATATCAATAAAATAAACAGTCGATATTACCTTAAAAATAATGCGGATAGATTAAACTTAAATGAAAAAATTCATATGCATACAAAGCTGAAACTCTCTTTTGTATTTAAGTAATGAGAAAGATAAAATGTCATATATTATATATCTTCACTCACCCCGACACCTTTAGGTGACTTATCCGCCTGACCAGCTTAGTCGGGCAGGGGGTGAGTGAGTTAAAATACGACTTCAATTTCTTCCTATTATTTATGTGAATTTCTAAAAACCTGAAAATGATTTATTTGTTGATATTAGTTAAATTTGTATTGATGAGCATTAAACCTGTGACAATGAATTCAATAAAACTGATACTGTTTGCCGGACTAATGCTGTTTGCCAGCGTCATTGTCCGGTCGCAAAATGAGTTGCAACCCGATTCTTCAAATCAAAACCGGGAAGTTGATATTGTTCAATCGTTGAAGCAATTCAATGAGCAGCAAATTGCCGATTCGATGCTGAAAGCCGAGCTGCAAATGCAGTTAAGTTCCACGCAGAGAATGAGTGAGTCAAGATTTGCCGAACTGCAAAAACAGATCATTCAGATAGAAATACAGCAGAAACGACGCAGTGAATTAAAAAAGCAGCAGGTTGAAATACTCCGCAAATCAGCAGTCGGCTTTCCTGTCACAGGTGTTATGGGCGATACACTTTTTGACATTTTTACAAAATTCGGTGTTCTTACTGCATCCGAAAGAGCCGGCAGGATATCTGCCAAAATTGATGAATTGTACAGTGATGATTACTTTGTGGCCGATTCTCTGAAAGTAATCAGCACAGAAGATTTTACCGACATTGTTTACAGGGAATCGATTGTTATGAGTATTTCGGAAGCCGATGTTCTTCTTTATGGCAAACCGGCTGCTGCAATCGCTCTTGAACTGCGCGATAAAATGTTGGCATCAATTGAGAATGCAAAAACAGAAAACAGTCCGAAGAAAAATCTTCAGCGTTTTGTAATGATGGCGGCTATAATTGTACTGGCATTGCTGATTTTCTGGCTGTTAGGCAAAGCATACAGGAAAGTGGTTGTATTTCTGGAAACAAACAAAACGCGGTGGTTCAAAAACATGGCTTACAAAGACTATGTTTTTCTGAATGAGGAACAACAACACAAGGCGGTCCTGTCGGTTTTTAACCTGATTCGCTGGGTGATTTTTCTGATTTTGCTGTATATCGCCTTATCCGTTATTTTCAGTATTTTCCCATTTACGCGTGGCTGGGCCGACCAATTAATTGGTCTGATTGTTTCGCCATTGAAAAAAGTATTGATAGCCATTGTCAACTATTTCCCCAACCTTTTCAGTATCATCGTCATTGTTGTTATCATGCGGTATTTTATCAGGCTGGTAAAATACATTTTCACCGAAATCAACGATGAAAAGCTCACCATACCGGGATTTCACCCCGACTGGGCAATGCCTACCTACAGTATTTTCAGAATATTGTTGTATGCATTTATGTTTGTGCTTATTTTCCCTTTTCTGCCCGGTTCAAATTCTGCAATATTTAAGGGGGTTTCAGTGTTTATTGGTGTTTTATTTTCGTTGGGATCTTCATCAGCAATATCGAACATGGTTGCTGGTCTTGTAATCACCTACATGCGTCCGTTTAAAATTGGCGACCGCATCAAAATAGGAGAAATCACGGGTGATGTAATTGAAAAATCGTTGCTGGTGACACGTGTACGCACCCCAAAAAACGAGGAAATCACCATTCCCAACTCATCGGTGTTATCGGGAAACACCACCAACTACACCACCATGGCCAAAGCCGACGGGCTGATTATTTACACAACAGTAACCATCGGTTATGATGTACCCTGGCGTGAAATGCACAAAGCGCTGATTACGGCAGCCGACCGCACCAGTTCGCTGCTTAAGGACCCCAAACCATTTGTATTGCAAACCAGTCTCGACGATTTTTATGTGTCGTACCAGTTAAATGCCTATACACGCGATGCAAGTGCACAGGCCCATATCTATTCCGAACTGCACCAACACATTCAGGATTGCTGTAACGAGGTGGGTATCGAAATTATGTCGCCCCATTACAGGGCAGCGCGTGATGGCAATACATCCACCATTCCGGCAGGTTATCTGCCGGAAGATTATAAAACTCCCGGGTTCAATGTGGTTTTTCAGCCGGGAAAAGAGGATGAGAAATCAAAAGATTAAACCATAATCATATAAATCGGGATATTCATCCGTAATGAGATCTGATTGACATTAAAACAAGAACTAACTGATTGAACCAACTATCAGATTGGTTGGAAACGGGCGTATAAATTTTGCCAGTGCCGGAATTTCAAACTGCGGGCCGGGGAGTACATTCGTATCAAACCCCGGGCTTAAGCGCCGGGGTTATTTACAGTAAGCCCCGCCGGGGCTATAAAAAGCTCTGGACATAATCTTTGCACCATACCCGCACCCTTCAGGACCAGAGTGCACTTGTATGATCCCTTTCAGGACAGTGGTGGTTTATAAATCGCACCGGTATCCATTGATTGCAAATCAACTGCCAAATATCTGTACTTCATTCTAAATATCAGAACGATAGCACATCAGCACATCAGAATAACCTGTAATCTGAAACCCGCAAACCCGAAACGCCTCGCCCCAACTCAGTCTCCCTCTGCCTTCAGGTCACTTCGGCTCTGACTTCCACTCACTCCGCCACTGAGTAAAAGGCAGGGAAGCACTGACCCCAACCCGGTTGCAAATTACTTTTAGTCAGTCTGCCACTGACTTCAGGTCAAACGGGAACTGACCCCAACTCAGTCCGGCTCTGACCCCAACTCAAAAAAAAAGTGACTTCCACTCAGTCCGCCTTTGACCCTTACTCAGGTGAAGACTGAGGCTTAGTCAGTCGGGAAGTGACTTCAACTCACATGGTGACTGACCCTGACTCAAAGCTCAGGTGAGTTCTGTTTATATAATAAATCAGATAATATTCAGAATATCAGTTGCTAACGGATTAATGTTTCCCGGTTAAAGATGTTTCATCGCAGGTTATCAACTGTATTGTTGGTTTATTTGTTGATAAATAGTTAAAATAAATCAACCAAATCGTTTGTAAAAACGGTTGACTTATTTTATTTTTGGTGTATAAAATAAACTGTTTCGTATATGATACACTTACTTATTAATATAATATGAAAGCTAAACTATCTAATTTTTTCTCTCTCACTCATCCCGGGTTCTTCCGATTACCATCGGCAGAACTCTGCCCCTCTCTTTGTGAAGAGAGGGGAGAGGACACCGTAAGGTGGCTTGCCTGCCTTACCGACAGACAGGGGGTGAGTGAATTAAAATACGGCAAGAAAAACTTCACTCTACTTTATATTCATTCATGTAACTAAAATCAATCAAAAACAAATGCTATGAAAAAACAGGCTGACAAAGATGTCTTCAGTAAACGGCTCAAAAGTGCGCGTTTGCTGGCCAGGCTTACCCAGGAGGAACTGGCCAATAAGGTTGACATCACCAAAAACGCAATTTCGAAATACGAAAAAGGCGAAATGATGGCCGAACCCGGCATGCTCAAAAAGCTTTCCGAAACGCTGAATGTGGCCTACGACTACCTCACCCGTCCCTTTGATGTGGAATTTGTAAAAGTGGAATTCCGTAAAAAAACCCGCCTGCCTAAATCGGAAGAGTACGCCATTGGCGAACAAATCCGCATACAGGTTGAGAACTATCTGCAAACCGAAGAAATCCTGAACATCAACTACACCTTTGATCATCCTTTTCCCGGTGTCCGGGTGCGCACAAAGGAAGATATGGAAAAGTATGCCCAACTGCTGATTGAAAAATGGCACCTGGGTATCAACGGCATCCCCTCGGTGTACCGGATGCTCGAAGACAACGAAATTAAAGTGATTGAACTGACCGCCAGCACCGATTTCGATGGCTGGTCGGCACTGGCCAACGAAAAATACCCCGTTATTGTGATTAACAGTGCCATCACCACCGAACGGAAACGTTTTACGGCCATTCACGAACTGGCCCACCTGCTGTTTGATTTCGACGAATCCTTAAGCGACAGCGATACCGAAAAACTGTGCCACTACTTTGCCGGAGCTGTATTGCTGCCCGAACCCATGATGCACCGGCTATTTGGCACCAGCCGTGTGAAAATTTCGGACAGCGAACGCAGGATGATGAACAGAACCTATGGTATTTCGCACCAGGCGTTTATGTACAGGGCGCTCGAATTAGGGATCATCAAAAATTACACCTACCAGCAATTTCAGTATCTGATCCGCAACGACAGGCAGGAAAAAGCACTGAGCCTGTATGCGGGCGAAGAAAAAGCGGTCAGGTTTTTATCGCTCATTTACCGGGCGATTGCCGAAGATTATGTAACACTGGGAAAAGCCGCCGAACTGTCGGGGCTGCCCGAGGAGGAACTTGCTGAAGTATTAAATTAATCGTATAGCAATGAAAAGGAAAAATGTTAAAAACACAGGCACCGATAGGATGCACCCGAAGGAAATCAAACGACTGAAGGAAACCGGAAGCAGTTACAAAGCTCCGTTGCTGATTGTTGACACAGCATTTCTGATTGCTCTTTTCCGTAAATACAACACACCGCCACCAACAGGCCACCTGCCCGAAATGTGGATCACCGACCTGCAGGTCAGAGGTTATTCTCCCTTTCTGCAACAGCAATTGCGGCCCTGGCTGCTGACGGGAACCATTGCCCATTTGGAAACCAGTGAGGAGCTGTTTGACTGTGCTTTACAAAAATCAGGCAGCCCGGGAATTCGCATGACCGAAATGCTGGCGCTGTGTACCGCACAAAAAAGGGGAGTTTATGCAGTGGGCATCAGTCCGTTGCTGCAAAACGAAGCCGCCAGCCTGAAAGTGCCTTTTGTGGAGGGTACGGCACTGCTCTCCCGTTTGTCCGGCGACAGGACTGCTATTCCCCGAACCGACTCAACAAGGGTAAAGAAAAACGAGATATTTCTTTCCGGGGTGCCGGCCCCCATCGCCGGTAACAATTTAAAAGTGTAAATGCCTATGGCTATTTTTACTTTTAACGCACTCGATGCCGAACAACTGGCCGTGTGCGATCAGAAAATGGGAGAACTGCGGGCCATATTTCCGCAGACCGAGGCCTTGTCCGGGAACGACAGGGTGAGTATGAGAAAACTTGACATCAAGGCACAGAGTTTTGTGCGCGATGCCATTAACTGGAGCAAGGATGTGCCCGAAATGGCCAGTCCATTTGTGGACATCGAAGCCATGGAAAATTCACTGGTTTTTCACGAACAGATGGTGCGGCTGGGTGCCTCGCTTGAATCGCTGGCACGTTATGTAAACGACCTGGCGCTTGTTAGCGGCAGCTCGGTGGAAGACATGGCGCGGGCCTGTTACCATGGGTTTAAAATTGCAGCCCAGCACCGCGTGCCGGGTGCCAGCAATGCCTATGCCATGCTGAAAACAAGGTACAGGGGCTACGGAAGAAAAGGGTCGGCAGATACCCCTGATACGGAACCTGCCAACCCTGTCGATTGATTCGTCTTCCACTGCGTAGCCGCGCAGTTACGGATTTCGGAATCAGGTATTCAAATTCAGCCCGCGCATGCGGGCTGTTTTTGTTGGGTAAAGGTAGAAAGAAATTGGTTGCTGGATGTTTTTGATACTGGATTTATCAGATAATGGATGTTATGGATGCCGGATACTGTGATGATATATTTTATTGATACCTGCCAAATAATTCTTCCTATTTCGGGTAAGTTTTGCTTTAATGTTTCATTCTATAACAGATGAACTACCATATTCCAACATTTTTTTCCCCATGTTGCTTTTATCTGAATCGATTGCTACTTTTAGACTTTAAACCAAAAACTGAAACCAGTTGATTAACAGGCCTTAGATAACGATCTTCCAAAGTATTTACAACTCGGCACCGGTTGAAAATCAAGTATTACAGAATTTTTTAAAATTTGCTGGATGATGGAATAAAATGTAATCACAAAGTAAATCTATACTTCCCTATTACAGGAATAAGTTCACTTTTTGAGTTTGATAAAAGCAAAATAAATTGCCCCGGTGAATAAATACATGGAATAATTACAAAAAACAGATTAACTGGATTGGTGCTCCGTTAATTGAATGGAACAATTTTGCTACACACCCGCGCTAATTTGTTACTTTTGAGTTTTTAAAAAAGGACTGACTAAAAAGGAAATCTTAAAATATGAGTTTAAATACACAATCGCTAAAACCATTAATTGATTTTATATATTCTGTTGCTGACCAGATTCTAATAAACACTTACGAACCAAGCAAATACAAAGACGTCATCCTTCCTATGACAGTTATTCGACGATTGGATGCTGTTTTGGAACCGACCAAAGACAAGGTATTAGAATCGCATGAAAAATATAAAGGCAAATTAAACGACCTAACTGCAATTCTGACAAGCAAACAAAACGGCAGCGGACAGGCATTTTACAATACTTCGCCATACACACTAAAAAAATTGCTGGATGACCCAAAAAATCTGCGGAGCAACTTTGAAAACTTCTTAAATGGATTTTCAAATAATGTGCAGGACATTATTACAAAATTCAAGTTTCGGAATGAACTGGAAACTCTGGAAGAAGCCGGAAAACTTTTTTCAACGATTGAAAAATTTGTTTCGCCAAAAATTGATTTGCGACCAGAAAGCTTGCCACCATTGGCAATGGGTTATGTGTTTGAAGATTTGTTGCGTAGATTTAATGAAGCCACGAATGCCGAAGCTGGTCGACACTTTACGCCTCGCGAAATTATCGACCTGATGACGCACGTTCTGTTTTTACCTGTAAAAGAAGAAATTCAAACAGGAACTTTTCTAATTTATGACCCTTGCGCCGGTTCAGGCGCTATGCTCACTGAATCGAAAAAGTACATTACGGATGAAGAAGGAGAAATAAAATCAAAAGCCACTATTCACCTTTATGGACAAGAAAACACGCCGACCATTTATGCGATTTCAAAATCGGACATGTTGTTGAAAGGCGAAGACCCGGAGAAAATTAGGTATGGCAGCACATTGAGCCAATATGGTTTTTCAAAGGATTTACGCTTCGATTTTATGCTTACCAATCCACCTTACGGGACAAGTTGGGCTGACGATAAAAAAGCATTGAGCATTGGCGACAAGGGAAAAATTATTGACCCTCGTTTTCAAATTAAAAAGGGCTATTTCAGCGAACCTGCTGTAACACGTGTGAATGACGGTCAGTTAATGTTTGTTTTGCACATGCTGAGTAAAATGAAAGAAACGGAACAAGGCAGCCGAATTGCTTCAGTTCATAATGGTTCGGCTTTGTTTACAGGCGATGCAGGGCAAGGCGAAAGTGAAATACGCAAACACATTATCGAGAGCGATATGCTGGAAGCTATAATTGCTTTGCCGAACGATATTTTTTATAACACCGGCATTCCGACTTATATTTTTGTAATGACCAACCGGAAGCCGGAAAACAGAAAAGGCAAAACACAACTCATCAATGCCAACGGGGAACAATTCTTTGTAAAAGAAAAGAAATCATTGGGCAGTAAACGCAACAAACTTGATTCATCCAATATAAACGATATTACCAAACTGTATCTTGATTTTAAGGAAACCGAGTTTAGCAAGTTGTTTGACAATAACGAGTTTGGTTACGCCCAAATCATTGTTCACCGACCTTTGCGTTTAATGGTACAGTTTTCTGCTAAAAAAGTGGCATCGCTTCGTTTTGTTTCAAACAATCCGGCTTTGCGGGAAGAAGTTTACAAAGAATTTGGAAACGAAGTTTACAACAAAAAATCTACAGCAAACATAGAACAATGGTTACTCAATTACTTCATGAAGGAAAATGAAGATGAAGAAGGCGAAGACGTTGATGCTTCGACAGGCTCAGCAGAAATCTCGATTGCATCCTTGCCAAAGAAAAAACAAAAAATAATAAACCAACTTTTGGAAACTGCGGTTTGGCAACGCGACCTTGATTTGATGAATAACGCCAAAAAGTTAGCAGAAAACTTTGGCGACCAACTTTTTAGCGATTTTAACCTGTTTGATGAACTGCTTACCGCAGCCTTGAAAAAGGGAAACCTGAAATTTGCAGCCAAAGACAAAAAAGACCTTTTGAGCGCCATAAGCTGGACTGACCCAAATGCCGAAGCTGTGATAAAAAAGAAGAACAAAGACGGTAGCATTGAATATGTAAGCGACCCGGCTTTGAAGGACAGCGAAAACATTCCTTTGAAAGAAGATATTCAGGAGTTTTTTGAACGGGAAGTAATTCCTTTTGCCCCGGATGCCTGGTGGAACAAAGACGAAACCCGGATTGGCTACGAAATCAACTTCAACAAGTATTTTTATAAATATACACCGCCGCGCAGCAAGGAAGCCATTGCCGCCGACCTGTTTGCCATTGAACACGAAACCGAAAACCTGTTAAAAGAAATTGTGGGATGATTGCAATGGAAGTGAAATATAAAAAGACAGGAATCGATTGGATGCCAGAAATACCTGAACATTGGCGACTAATTAGATTACGCTTTCTTTGTTCAATAACAACCGGGAAAAAAAACACGGAAGATAGAATTGAAGATGGGGAGTTTCCTTTCTTCGTTCGGTCTCAGACAATTGAAAGAATCAATTCATATTCATTTGAAGGTGAGGGAATATTAACGGCAGGTGATGGCGTAGGTGTTGGGAAAGTATTTCATTATGTGAATGAAAAATTTGACTTTCATCAAAGAGTTTATTTACTGTTTAACTTTAAAGAAGACATTAACGGTAAGTTCTTATTTTATTATCTTCAAACATTTCTAATTACAGAGTTAATGAGGTACAACTCTAAATCGACTGTGGATAGCATAAGACTGCCCATTTTAAAAGATTTTATTATACCAATTCCGCCAAAAGATGAACAAATTGATTCTATATTTTTTATCGATAATCAAACAGCCAAAATCAACTATTTCATCCAAACTAAACAACAATTTATTGAACTGCTAAAAGAACAAAGGCAAAGCATTATTACACATGCTGTAACCAAAGGAATTGTTGAAAATGTGAAGATGAAAGAAACAGTGTTGGGTGAAATTCCTGAACATTGGGAAGTGAGAAGGTTGAAATTTTGTTTAAATGAAAAATTGAAATACGGAGCCAATGCAGCAGGAGATTATTACAATCCAACTTGGTATCGATATATTAGGATAACTGACTTTACCGCAGACGGAACATTAAACGAGAACAATAAACTATCCTTATCTCCTGAAAACGGGAAAGATTATGAATTGAAAGATGGTGATATCCTTCTTGCAAGAAGTGGGGCAACAGTTGGAAAATCTTTTCAATTCAAGTCAGTTGACAGGGAAGAAAAATGTTGCTATGCCGGCTATCTGATTAAAGCATCACCCAATGAAGAATTAATACTTTCAGATTTTCTATACAATTTCACTCTTACAAGCAATTACGAGAATTGGAAAGGTTCAATTTTGATAAAAGCAACAATTGAAAATATATCGGCAGATAAGTATTCAAATCTTTTGATACCAATTCCAACAATAAAAGAGCAAAAAAGAATTTTAGAACACATCAAATCCGAAACCCGCATTTTAGATATTGCTATCAACAAAGCCGAACGGGAAATAGAATTAATGAAAGAATACCGGGAAGCAATGATAGCTGAGGCGGTTACGGGGAAAAGAAAATAATTTCAGTATTTTTGAAAAATGGAAGAGAACAAAAACATAGACCCAATTTTGCTTCAAGCAGATTTAACATCAAATAATCTGTTTCAGGAGCCGGAGGATTCCGGCGATGGTACTGAAAAAGAAGCTGCCGATGAGAAGGTGTCGTACATAATGGAAAAACCATTTGACCCCACTTTAATTAAGATGGAGACTAAAACACCGTCTCTTGATACTTTGATAAAAAGAATAAAAACAAAAAGTATCCAAATGGATACTTCCAATTATTTTCAGCGGCAAGACGATTTATGGGATAAAGGAAAGCAAAGCAGGTTAATTGAATCAATTTTGATTCGGTTTCCTTTGCCAGCATTCTTCTTCGATGCTACCAATGATAATAACTGGTTAGTTGTTGATGGCTTGCAACGGCTAAGCAGTATCAGGAATTTTGTGGTAACAAAGACTTTAAAACTCTCTGAACTTGAGTTTTTAACTCATCTAAATACAAAAGGATGGGACGATTTATCAGAAGATTTACAAAGAGTGATAGAAGAATCGCAGGTTGTTATTTATAAAATAATGCCTGGTACTCCAAGTGATGTGAAGTTTAATATTTTCAAACGTATTAATACTGGTGGTTTAACCTTGGAATCACAGGAAATCAGACATGCTTTATTTCAAGGAATTCCATCTGATTTTATTACCAAATTAGCCAGAACAAAAGAGTTTCTGGATGCAACTGCAAAAAAAATAGCCACTCATAGAATGTTAGACCGAGATTTTGCAAACAGATTTCTTGGTTTCTACTTGCTCGGCTATGAGAATTATGGCACCAAAGAATTCGGTCAGGATTTGGATACCTATATGAGTAAAGCCATGGCAAGCTTATATGATAAGACAGAAGATGAATTAAATGAAATAACATCAGCCTTTGCAAGTGCAATGTCATTAAGCAAATCAATCTTTGGACATGAAGCTTTCAGAAAGGTTTACCATAATCACAAACGACTTCCACCAATTAATAAAGCACTTTTTGACGCACTTTCTGCTCAGTTTGCATTACTAAACGAAACTGAAAAAACAGACCTAAAAAGGTTTCATAAGGAATTCAAAGCCGGTTTAAAAGATTTATTAAAAAACGATAGTCTGTTCTTTACTTCGGTTTCAAGCTCAACAGGCGACAGAAACAGAGTTTTTTACAGGCACGAAAAGATAAAGAAGCTTATTCACCAAGTAATAAATAATCAAGATGATACAGTCAATTGAGTTAAAAAATTTCAAATCAATTAAAAAGAAGAATTTCCCATTACGCAATTTAAATGTGTTACTTGGATTAAACGGACAAGGAAAATCTTCTTTTATTCAATCCCTCCTTGTACTGAGACAGTCTGGCAAGTTGGAACAAGGAGAGCTGAAATTGAACGGTGGAGAAAACGGCTTGATTAATATTGGCACAACTAAAGATGCATTGTATCAATATTCAAAAAATGATGATTTATCAATCAACATCGAATTCGATGATGGGAAAAAATATCTATTAGAATATGAATACAAGATTGATGCAGATGTATTTAAACAAAAAAACTTGAAGAAAAATATTTACGGTGAAGCTGAAGAGTCAATCGATAAAAAGCAATCTTTATTCAATAGTAATTTTCAATATCTGAATGCACAACGAATAGAGCCAAAATCGATTAATATTACAAGTTACAGCAGTGTTGTAGAGGCAAATAGCATTGGTAAATACGGGCAATATACTGCACATTATATTGAACTTCGAGCCAATGACCCTGTGGTCTTTGAAAATGTCCTACATAAAGATTCAACAAGTGTAGACCCTTTCACTGGGCAAACAATCGTAAATAACACATTAATCAATCAGATAAATCTTTGGTTAGGAGAAATCTCTCCCGGAGTTAGTGTCCAAACTACTAAAATATCATCTGATTATGTATTATTGGAATACGTTTTTAAACAACCAACATATGGAAATACCAATAAGTATAAACCAGAAAATGTTGGATTTGGAATTTCTTATGCATTGCATGTTGTTACTGCATTACTTACAGCAAGACCAGGTCAGTTAATTATAATCGAAAATCCCGAAAGCCACATTCATCCAAGAGGACAAGCAGAAATGGGTAAACTTATTGCTCGACTTGCACAAAACGATGTTCAAATAATCGTTGAAACTCACAGCGACCATATTTTGAATGGGATACGTGTTGGTGTAAAAGAACAAAAGCTTGATAAAGAAAGAGCAATTGTTTTCTATTTTGAAAAAGTAGTTGAAACGACCGAGCAATATTCAAAGATTACCAATATAAAAATTGACGAAAATGGGGAATTAAGCGAATATCCTGCTGGTTTGTTAGATGAATGGAGTAATCAACTACTTAAGCTCTTGTAAATGGAATTAGTTTTTAACGAAATATCTTTTTTGCCATATTCTGAAAATGAAGTTACTCTAAAGGAGCTTTTCATAAATATGCTTAAACTTTATGACAAAACGAAAACAGAATATGGTTACAAGCATTTAATATTCCCCTCAAATATTGGAGGAACAAAAGTAACAGCAGATAAAACTTTTGTACAATGGGCATATTCAATTACTAATCAGGGTGAGAAAAATAAGATTCTGAGCGTTCCATTTATTCGCCCTTTTGCAGATGATGTGCTGGAAGAGAAAGTAAAAGAGTTAAATAAATATTATTACTCTAATGAGGAAGCAGGCATTAACGAGGAATATTGCATTGGATTAGCTACCGCCCATTTAAAGCAAAGAGTAACAATTGGCTTGGCTACCCATAAATGTTGGGACACTCCAAAGGTTGTATTCAATGAAATTATAAATGATGACTTGGATACAATTGAAGTTTCTGTGAATAATATAACTCTCGAAGCGCATTTACAGGATGAGGAAGTCAAGAATGAATTAATGTATTCCGGTAAGTTAGTTCTGGAGATTTGCCCATTGAAACCGACTGAAAAGATTTTAAAGCTTAGTGGTGACCATCATGGAAATGACAAATTGGAAGCATTTGCTAAAAAGCTATTCAAAAGTGAATATGTTGTATCAGTAATTAACAATATTGATTTTAGTCCTAAAGCAATTAAGCTTATAAAAAATATTTTTCCAGATGGCAAAATTGAGGTAGTACTTCACTGGGAAAGCGCCGGTTATGGAATGGTAATTCAAACTACAGGGAAAAATTACAGGGAAACTGAAGCAATTGCAAAAATTTTAGAAAAGGAATTTGATAGCTGATGACAACCGACACCACAGAAAAAGGATTGGAAGCCCACATAACACAATATTTGTGTTTGGTGAATGGATTTGAAGAACGCCACTTTAGCCAATACAACCGTTCGGATTGTTTTGATGAAGAATTGCTCTTCAAATTTTTGGAAGAAACCCAACCAAAGGAAGTGGTTAAACTTAAAAAATCGCATGGCAGCAATTACGGGCAACGCATTAAATATTTGATAAATCGTAAAATAAAAGATGAAACCGTTGTAAATGAAAAGTGTCTTGGGGGTGTTATTAATTTATTGCGAACCGATATAACAGACGGAAACACAGGAATAAAACTTAAATTGTTTTACGACAAACCGGTATCAAACTTGAACCAAAAAGATGCTGAACAGTATGAGAAGAATATCTTTTCGGCTACCCGCCAAGTGCATTATAGCACACAAAATGAGAAATCGCTTGACTTGGTTGTTTTTATCAATGGAATTCCGGTAATCACATTCGAACTAAAAAACGAATTAACCAAACAGAATGTAAAAGATGCCATCAAACAATACAAAACCACTCGCGACCAACGGGAAGAATTGTTTCGGCTGGCTCGTTGCCTGGTTCACTTTGCAGTGGACACCGAACAAGTTTGGATGTGTACTCATTTGAGAGGCGACAACTCGTTTTTTTTACCCTTCAACAAAGGCAACAATAACGGAGCAGGAAATCCTCCTTCTAATGGCATCAAAACCGAATACCTCTGGAAAGAAATTTTAACCAAAGAAAGCATAACGAACATCATTCAGAACTATGTTCAACTGATAGAAGAAGAATCAGAAAAAATATTGCCCGACGGAAAAATCAAGAAAGACAAGGTAAAGAAGATGATTTTCCCGCGTTACCATCAATTGGATGCAGTGCGTGAATTACTTTCTGATGCAAAGGAAAATGGAACAGGAAAACGCTATTTGATTCAACATTCGGCAGGTTCGGGAAAAAGTAATTCAATAAGCTGGTTAGCACATCAATTGGTTGGGTTATTTGATAAAACCAACACAAACGCAGTTTTCGATTCAATCATTGTGGTAACCGACAGAATTGTTCTTGATTCGCAAATTCAAAGGAATATTAAGCAGTTTGAACAAGTAAAAGGTTTAGTAGAACATATTGATAAAGGCTCAAAGCATTTAAAAGAAGCTTTGGAAGAAGGCAAGAAAATTATCATTTCCACCATTCAGAAATTTCCACACATCGTTGAAGAAATCGGGATGTTGCCGTCAAGTAAATTTGCAATTATTATCGACGAAGCCCATAGCAGCTTTAGCGGGCAAATGGCAAGAAAACTAAATGAATCGCTTTCAAAACTCAATCTTGATTCAGCCACCAAAAAGGAAATTGAAGATGAAATGGAGGAAGTTCTGAATAACCTTGAAAATGAAGAAACTGAAGACAATATTTCATCAGAAGATTTAATAAGAATCGTTGTAAAATCCAGAAAACTTCTGTCCAATGCAAGTTATTTTGCATTTACTGCTACACCAAAACCAAAGACACTCGAATTGTTCGGCATAAAATACCATGATGGAGAAAAAGATAAATTCCGGGCATTCCATTTATATTCAATGAAACAAGCCATTGAAGAACATTTTATTGAGGATGTACTGAAATATTATACGACATATAAAGCCAGTTTCGGACTGCTGAAAAAGATTAAGGATGACCCGCTTTTCGATAAAAAGAAAGCACAAAAAAAATTACGGGTGTATGTTGAAAACCATGAATTGAACATTGCAAGAAAAACGGCAGTAATGGTTGACCATTTTTTGGATGCAGTGATTCGGAAAAAGAAAATAAATGGTCTGGCAAAAGCAATGATTGTTACTAGCAGCCGCAGAAATGCTGTGAAATACAAACATGCATTCGATAAATATTTGAAAGAAAATGTAATTCCTTACAATGCGATTGTAGCATTTTCAGGTGAAATTGAAGGAGAGACGGAGATGTCCTTAAATGGTTTTTCCAGCGCTCTGATTCCTGATGAATTCAAGAAAGTTAACAACAGATTCCTGATTGTTGCAAATAAATACCAAACCGGTTTTGACCAACCGCTTTTACATACGATGTATGTTGACAAAAAATTAGGCGGAGTAAGCGCAGTTCAAACACTTTCCCGTTTAAACAGGACCACTTCTGGAAAAAATGACACATTTGTTTTGGACTTTGCAAATTCAAGTGATGAAATTAAAGATTCGTTTGAACCCTACTACGAAACAACAGTTTTAGGCGAAGCGACAGACCCAAATAAATTGTTCGACTTGCAAAATGCCTTGGATAATTTTCATATTTATACAGATGCTCAGGTTCAGGAGTTTTCTGATAAAATTGTTCAAAATGTTCCTGTTGACCAGTTGCATAGTATTTTAAATGCAGCAGCCCATGTTTTCAGGACTACTCTTGATGAGAATTCGCAAGAAGATTTCAGAACAAAATGCAAGTCTTACGTTCGTTTATATGTGTTTTTAGCTCAAATTGTGCCATTTACAAATCCTTATCTTGAAAGACTTTATATTTTCCTGAATCATCTACAAAATAAAATTCAACGGGAACAGGGAGAAGACCTTGCACAAGGTATTTTAGATGCAATCGACCTGGACAGTTATCGTCTGCAAAAGCAAGACGAATTTAAAATAAATTTACAACAAGGAGAAGAATTGTTGCCTGCTTCCGAAATGGGTGGCGGAGTTTCAGAACCTGAATTGGAATTACTTTCCAACATTGTAAAAGCCTTTAACGACCGTTTTGGAACTCAATTCACTAATGAAGACAAAGTTCGCAAAATGGCTGCTGACCTAATGCAAGATGTTAAAGACGATAAAGCAGCTATGGACAATATAAATGCTTCTCTTAATAAAAATGATATTCAAAATGCCCAAATCACATTCACGGATATTTTGAAAGAAAAAATGATAAATCATATTGACAGCAACTTTGAAGTATTTAAGGAATACAATGATAATCCGGAGTTTAAAGCGTTTTTAGCAAGTCAAATGTTTAAATTATTAATCAATGATTTGGCAAAAGCCATATAAAAGCCAACAGATACCGCTCAAAGCGATTTGTAATCTGTGAGCATTTCGTGAGGATATAAAGTACATTTTTATTAAATAAATCACAGACAAAATTAGCAACTAAACTAACCAACCATGGCAACATGCATAGAATGTGGTGCATACACTAAATTTGCAGGCGGGCTTTGCACTGCCTGTTATGCCAAAAAGTATCGCACAGACAAAAAGCAATCCGAAGATTGGGAGGATGATGATTTCGAATCCACAGGACTGACAGACCGGGAGCGCAATTACCGGTATGGCATGATCAAGGGCCGTATTGCAGAAACGCTGATTCAGGAACTGTTTCTGAGCCTGGGGTACAATGTTTTCAGGTATGGCATGGAAAACACCATCCCCGGCATTATGGAACTGCTGCGCGGGGTGCGGTCGGATGTGGCGCAGGAAATACGCCGCATGCCCGATTTTGTAATGCAAAATCCCAAAACAAAGGATGTCTATTTCATTGAGGTTAAATTCCGTGCCAGCGGTGAGTTTCGTTTGGCCAATTTACCCTGGAATTACCCATATGAGAATGCCTATTTCATCCTGGTATCCAGAAAACACATCAAATGCATTACCTACCGTGAGTTACAGGAAGGAAAGGAGATTACACCAACTTCTAATAACTACCTGGGCAACCGAAAGGAATTTGATCTGGACAAAGAGGTGATCATCGATTTCTGCAATTTTGCCATTCAGTTTTTTGAGAACGTTTGATAACGGTGTAGAAATCTTCCTGTATCAATTATAATTTTATTAATCACTCCCTCTGCCCCGGATTTTCAATCCGGGGTAAATGGTTTGGCATTTGCAATGCCTTGCAAGGCGCTGATTTTGGCTCTGTGGTAAAAAAGGTGCAGCTTAAAAAAGAATTTAATCAGCGTTTAATCCCCCTTTGATTCCCCCTTTGTAAAGGGGGACGCGGGTGCCAATACCGTTATTTCAAGCTACGGGCAAGGATGTGAAAGGGATATTTGCAACCTTCATTACACTCCATTAGATTAGAGTTGTTCTTCTTCCGACTCAGGACTTTGTCATAGCACCCTACTTTCACCTCCGCCTGAACGAATCAGTCGGGCAGGCTTCAGGGCCGGGGTAAAAACCCATACAAAATCATTCATCCTTATTTCCATCTCCGGTGCCCTGAACTACGGGGCGGGTTGAGTTGGAATGCGTTATCTACAAAGATTACGCGGCTCTGCCGCTTGCTCTCTGCACATACTTCTGCGGAGCTTTAGAACACCTTCTTATCTAAACAGTTTCTGAACACCAATAATATTACGGCACATTTCATTCTCCCTTTATGGTCGGGGTGGGAGAAAGTTTGCACTTTACATTCACCTCCGCCTGAACGAATCAGTCGGGCAGGCTTCAGGGCAGGTGTAAAAACCCAACAAAATCATTCACCCTCATTTTCATCGCCGGTGCCCAGAACTACGGGGCGGGTTGAGTTGGGATGCGTTATCTACAAAGATTACGCGGCTCTGCCGCTTGATCTCTCCACTTACTTCTGCGGAGCTTTAGAACACCTTCTTATCTAAACAGTTTCTGAACACCAATAATATTACGGCACATTTCATTCTCCCTTTAGGGTCGGGGTGGGAGAAAGTTAGTACAAAACATTCACCTCCGCCTGAACGAATCAGTCGGGCAGGCTTCAGGGCAGGTGTTGTTGATGCAAAATCACACATTGTTCTGCAGACCCATAAATCGTAAATGGTAAAACCGTAAATTGTAATTCTCTTACTCCTTCACTTTCTTCAAAATTCTGACTTTCTCATTCCTTTCAAAACTCAACAATTATTAGATTTGTATTCAAATCAATAAAACTGTCAATCCATGAAAAATCTGTTATTTACTGTTATAATTGCAGCCCTGATGATGGCTTGCAATACGGGCACCAAAAAAGAAAACAAAATGGAAGCAAATCCGGAAATGATAAAAAAGGCCAATGAATTTGTGCCGTTTGCGTTAACGACCAATTTCAGCGTGCTCACAGAAAAAGAAAAACAGATTTTACCTTTGTTGCTCGAAGCCTCGAAACTGATTGACGATTTATTCTGGCAGCAGGCTTTTGGCAACAAAGATTCATTGCTGGCAGGAAACTGGGACGAATACATAAAAAAGTTTCTGCAAATCAATTATGGCCCCTGGGAACGTTTGAACGATAACAAACCTTTTATTGCAGGAGTTGGCGAAAAACCTGCAGGTGCTCAGTTTTACCCGGTTGATATGACCAAAGCGGAATTTGATGCCTGGAATGACAGCATGAAAACAAGTCCGTACACCGTAA
Organism: Draconibacterium sp.; assembly: GCA_036735485.1. Taxonomy (GTDB): domain Bacteria; phylum Bacteroidota; class Bacteroidia; order Bacteroidales; family Prolixibacteraceae; genus Draconibacterium. The sequence goes on from DAINOH010000014.1 coordinate 21,686, forward strand.
TCAGAAGAAATGCTGATAAACAGCTTGTTTCAGTTCCTTATCATCAGGAATATGCCGAAAAAGTGCAGAAGATTGCAGATTTAATCAGCCAGGCTGCGGCTTTGGCTGAAGATCCCGGTTTTAAAAATTATCTCGAAAAAAGGGCCAAAGCATTGTTGACTGACAATTATTATGAAAGTGATGTTGCCTGGATGGAGATGAAAAACAGTTCACTTGATTTTGTTGTCGGGCCCATTGAAAGTTATGAAGATGCTTTGTATGGTTACAAGACTTCGTATGAAGCCTATATTCTGGTAAAAGATATTGAGTGGAGCAAAAAGCTGGAACGTTTTGCGGCTTTATTACCAGTGTTGCAAAAGAACCTTCCCTGCGAACAACCTTATAAAAACGAAACACCGGGCATCGACTCTGACATGAATGTTTATGATGCCATTTATTATGCAGGCGATTGCAATGCCGGAAGCAAAACCATTGCCATCAACCTGCCCAACGACGAGCGTGTGCGTGCCGACAAAGGCAGCCGTAAGTTGCAGTTGAAAAACTCGATGCAGGCCAAATTTGAAAAAATCCTGGTACCGATTGCTGATTTACTGATTGCGGAAGATCAGCGCCAGTACATAAAATTTGATGCCTTTTTTGAGAATACCATGTTTCATGAAGTGGCTCACGGACTGGGATTGGGTAATACAGTTGATAAATCATCAACTGTGCGTGAAGCGCTGAAAGACAGTTATACATCTATTGAAGAAGGGAAAGCCGATATTCTGGGTTTGTGGTGTGTTTACCAGCTCAACAAAATGGGCGAACTCGGCCAAAAGGAGATGATGGAAAATTACGTGACTTTTATGGCGGGAATTTTCCGCTCGGTAAGATTTGGTGCTGCCAGTGCCCACGGTAAGGCCAATATGATGCGCTTTAATTTTCTGCAGGATTTCGGGGCCTGCGAACGTGACAGCATTACCGGCACTTACCGGGTCAATTTCGAAAAAATGCAGGAAGCCATGCTTATTCTGTCGGAACAGACTTTGAAAATACAGGGCGACGGAGATTATGAAACTGCCACAAAATTAATACAGGAACAAGGCATTATCAGGCCACAATTGCAGCACGACCTTGATCGAATTGGCGAAGCCGGTATTCCACGCGACATCGTATTTGAACAGGGTGAGTGGAAATGGTGAGTGAGTGAGTGAGTGAGTGAGTGAGTGAGTGGGTCAGAAGTGGGAATTGATGCTGGATGCTGGCTTAACAGTTTCCTTTCAAAATAGCAAATCGATAAATGTTATAAGTCAGTCATTATTGAAATCTGTTTGTCTTAATGACCTTGGAAAAGTAGAATTTATCGTTTGCGCGTACTTTCAGAATATAAACACCAGCCGGTAAATCTGCGATATTTATCTGGTTGTTATAGGGCATTAAAGTATTGACTATTTTGCCCGATAAATGGTAAACTTCAACATATTCTGCACGAAATTCATTCTCAATTCTGATAGAGACGTTATCATTTGCAGGATTTGGTGAAATGGTTATGCTGATCAGGCTATCAGGTTTTACTTCAGGGATAAACAAGTTTTTGATATTTTGTTTCCAAATGCCAAAGTTATTGGTTCCAAAATATAAAGTATCATTTGTCAGTAACAATGAACCATTCCCAACACCTTCAGGTAAAGGAGGTAAACCATGGCTGATATCTGACCAGCCTTGGCCTTTATTTGACGATGCATAAACTTTATTGCAGGTGCATAAAAAGAAAAAATTTTCATTGCAGATAACATCATCAATTTGTGCTGTTAGATAATTATCTGGTTTCGGGATCCCGGTGCTACTGTACTTCCATGAAATTCCATTGTCGGCAGATTGATACAAACCAGATTCAGTATCTGCAAATATAATGTTGCAGCATGTTTCAAGATTGTATATTTCGGATGATGGTAATCCGATATTTGCAAAATTCCAGGTTGTTCCCTGGTCAGTTGACTTTAAAAGTTCCTTTGTCCCGCACAATGCCATAAAAATATCGTTTCCAAAAAAAATGGCATCATTAACATTGTTACAACCCATTCCTTTTGGCGGACTAATATTTTCCCACGTTTTTGCGCCATCCTTTGACAATAACAAAACATCATCTTCAAATGCAATAATTTCGCTGCCATTGGTTCTCAAACGGTATGAATCATCAAATCCCTCCAGTGTTGAAACAACTGACCAGCTTTTGCCTGAGTTTTCTGAATGATAAACCCGGCAATCAGATTGATAGGCACCTGTAATATCGGCTGCAAATAATAACTGCCGGTTGGCATAAATTACAGAACTAAAATAATCTTTCGAAATGTCTTCAGTTGTATTAATCCAAACCTGGCCATTTTTAACAAACACATCTTTTAAATTGATCGAAACAAGTGAAGAATCGGTTCTTAACAACTCAAACACACTCAAACAAACAATACCCGAACTTGAATTTTTCCATTTACCATAATCAGTAAAAACACCCTGTCCGGTGCCGGTAAACCAGGTATTCCCAGTTTTTACAATACTTGTAATATTTAAATTGCTGAGTCCTTCGTTAATTGTACTCCAGTTTTCACCAAGATCATGAGAGATGAAAATTCCTTCAGTTGCGGAGAGCGCAAATAATTTATTATCAATAAATTCAAAGTTATTTATTTTACTGTTTGCCTCAATTCTCATTACAGGCTCCCACTTATTTCCATTATCAACCGATTTATAAATGCCGGTTAAATTTGCTGCAATTAAAACCGAATCTGAACAATATATGGCTGTTACAGCTGTTTTGCCCATCTCATTGCTTACATTTTCCCAATCATTTTTGTTTTTTCCGTTACGGAAAACTCCATTCCTGGTACCTGCAAATAAATACTGGTTGTTACCTGAAATACAAAAAGCTTTAGCCGTTAAATAGTAATATGGCTGAGTGGTAATACTATTTGTATCAAGCGGTAAACCTGCATTCATTTTTTCCCAGGTAGTGGTGTTCTCTGAAAAGATGACCCCATCAGTTTCTGTAGCTGCAAAAATTTTTACATTATCGGTATATAAACCATGCACGCGTGGATTGTAATTTGCCCATTTGTGTTTCCATAAATTATCTGACCGGAAAAGTTTTGCTATTCCTTTATTCTCCCTATACCCATTATCGGCAATTATCAGCGTGTCTTTAAAAAATAAATGACTGCTGAAAGTATAATAATGGTAAGCATTCCACGATTTTCCACTATTGTTGCTTAAGTATATACCACATGGGGTGGATGCAAAAAGAAATGAATCAGCATATGCCATTCCCTTAACAGATATGTCGGTTATCGGTCCTCCATCAGATATCCACTGACTATTAACGTGGTTTGAAAATATGAGCAGAAATAACAATGCAAGTGTTTGAATAAAAAATTTCATGACACAGTAAAATTATACAATATTTGACCAAAAGTTCTGCTTTTTTTCATGTTTACAGTGGCAGAAAAGTCAATGTTGTCTTTTTAACTTTTCATTAACAACAGAATGACTGCTTTAACTGTTATATTTGCAGCGTGAAACTTTGGAAAAACATAGGAATCGTTTACATCGCAATGATTTACCTGGTTTCAACAACCGGGGTGATGGTGTATAAATCTCACTGTTTATGCATGGGAACAGGACAGGTGAGTGTTTATGTTGAACCGGAAACCTGTGAAACCATTATTCACCACCATCATACACACGACGCGGTAAACAACGAAGTGGCCTGTGGGGCTGGTCAGTGTCATGAATGTTCAAACCATACGCATGATTGTGGATGCGATTCGCCGGAGGCTTTCTTTTTCAAACTGAAAAATCTGTTTGTTGATGAAGAAGTGTTGATTGTAAAAGCCCAGCCGGTTGAAATTTCAGTTGACGCTTTCGATTTGTATTTCAACCAAATTGAGTTGGCGGAAACAGAAGAACCTGAAAAATTTAATATTGATTCGCCTCCATTAATCTACTCTCCAATCGATTTTCTGATTCAGATCCAACAACTTAAAATCCCCTCAATAGCTTAAGGTTTGATTGATTGCAGGCATAAATATTTGCCTGTTGTATATTTTTTATTAATCAAAAAATCTTAAGCAATGATTAAACAGCTTTTATTTTTATTCATGCTTTTCCCTGTTTTCATACAGGCTCAACAAACAATAAAAGGAGTTGTGCTGGGAAAAGACAGCGGTTCGGAAAATCCGCTTCCCGGGGTAAATGTTTACTGGGAAGGCACCACTCAGGGTGTAGTTTCCGATAGCAACGGTGCATTCGAAATCAGAAAAGGCAGTCAACAACACATGCTGGTGTTCAGTTTTGTGGGTTACAACAGTCAAACCATTCATGTTGATGAACCGGACGAACTGAAAGTGGTTCTTGAACCCAATCTTGAAATTGAAGAAGTTACAGTGGTTCAGAAAGACAGGGGAACCTATCTTTCGGCCATGTCAACCATTAAAATGGAGCGCATTGGAAGTGCCGAATTACACAAAGCAGCCTGTTGCAACCTGGCAGAAAGCTTTGAAACCAATCCTTCAGTGGATGTAAATTACAGCGATGCGGTTACCGGAGCAAAACAAATCAGGTTGCTCGGATTGGATGGTGTTTATTCGCAATTACAGGTGGAAAACCTGCCTGACCTTCGCGGCCTTGCCACTACTTTCGGATTGAATTATATCCCGGGCCCCTGGATGGAATCGATTCAGGTTTCAAAAGGTGCGTCATCGGTGGTGAATGGTTACGAATCGATTGCCGGACAAATCAATGCCGAAATCAAAAAGCCGGATTCAGGCGAAAAACTTTTTCTGAATGGTTACACAAGTACACACGGACGGCTCGAGTTCAATGGTAATACCAACCTGAAAGTTTACAAGGACATGATTTCCACATCGTTGCTTGTACATGCCTCTGGTCAGACCATGCGAAATGATGACAATGGCGATGGATTTATGGATGAACCGCTTTACTCGCAGTTTCAGGTTTCCAATCGCTGGAAGTTCACCAATTACAAGGGTTTTATGACCCAGGTGGGTGTTAATGTACTGATGGAAGACAGGCTGGGTGGACAGATGGATTTTGAAAAGGAAATGACTCCTTCGGTAAACAATCCTTATGGCATCAGCATCAAAACAAACCGTGTATCGGGTTATTTGAAATCGGGGATTGTGTCGAAAGACCAACGCACCGCCGTGGCTTTGCTGTCTAATTTTACAGGACACAAAACCAATTCATTTTATGGAATTACAGATTACGACGCCAGCGAAACCCGTTTTTATGGGAACCTGATTATTACCCGGGATCTTGATGAAGCATCGACACATGCGCTGAATGGGGGATTCAGCTTTTTACACGATGATATCAGGGAATCGTTGTATGGAACCAACCTCGACAGAAAGGAAAGTGTCCCCGGAATATTTTCGGAATATACTTTTAAGCCCAGTGAAAGACTGACTTTCATGGCCGGTTTGAGGGCTGATTTCCATAATATTTACGGAACTTTTGTGACACCAAGAATGCATTTCAGGTTCAAACTGAACGATCATTACACTTTCAGGGCGAATGCCGGTAAAGGTTATCGTTCGGCCAATATAATTGCAGAAAACAGTTACCTGCTGGCCGGATACCGTACGCTGAATTTCAACGACAAATCGATGCTGGAAGAAGCCTGGAATTACGGAGTCAGTTTTGTTCAGGATTACAAATTATGGGAGCGCGACCTGCAGATCAATGCGGAATATTTCAGGACCGATTTCCAGTCGCAACTGGTGGTTGACCGCGAAACTTCGGCTGATGAAATCATATTGAGCCCACTCGATGGAAAATCGTTTGCCAACAGTTTACAGGTGGATGTTCGCTATCAGCCCATCGAACGTTTGGATGTTTTGCTGGCCTACCGCTGGAACGACACAAAACAGACAATCGGCGGCGAATTGAAGGAATTTCCGCTGAACAGCCGATACAAAGGTCTGATCAACCTGAATTATTACACCAACCTGAAAAAGTGGATGTTTGATTACACCCTTCAGTTGAATGGCGGCGGACGTTTACCTAATAATATTGCCACTCCCGGAAATACGGATTTTGACCCGTTCACGGTGATGAACGCGCAGGTTACACGCTATTTCAGAAACGGAAGTATTTATCTGGGTGCCGAAAACCTGACCAATTTTACACAACCCAATCCGGTTCTCGGAGCCGCCAATCCATGGTCTCCGGGTTTTGATGCCACCAATATATGGGGACCGGTGGTTGGAAGGAAAATTTATCTGGGAGTCCGGTTTAATCTGAATTATAATTGAGAAGACAATTAAATATGAGAAATTGAAAAATAAAGTTGTCTAGTTTCTTGAGCACCCTTCGACTGCGCTCAGGGTGACGGTCAGACTGAGCGAAGTCGAAGTCTGATTTCAATAAATAAACTGCAATGAATTAAAAATTTAAAAACAAGAATATGAAAAAGTTTGCATTTATCCTTAGTTTAATCCTTATTACAATCGGAAGTATTTCAGCTCAGAAAGCTGAAAACAAAGTGGTTTGCTTTAAATCAGACATGGATTGTTCGGGGTGTGAAAAAACACTTACCGAGCATTTAAAATTCGAAAAAGGGGTGAAAGACCTGAAAGTGGATCATGGTTCTAATACCATTTACATCGAGTACAAAGAAGGTAAAAACACCGACGATGGAATCGCAAAATCGATTGAAAAGAAAGGTTATTTGGCTGAAAAAATATCAAAAGAAGATTATGAAAAATTGTTGAAGGAAACTCATGAGAAAGGCCATGTTCACGAAGCCGAAGTACACAGGGTACGAAACAACTGAAATTCTTGTGGTTAAATAAAACTGCCCGTCGGCCTGTTTATACAGTCTCCGGCGGGCTTTTTTTATGATTGATTTTTACGGCGAAGCAAAATATTCAATCAAAACCATTAGTTTTGAATTGTTCTAATAATAATCTAAACCAGTTAATTATGAAAAAAATATTTTATCCAATTGTTTTACTGATCATTCTGGCTTCCTGTCAGACAAAACCTTCCGGCGAATGGGAAGTAATTTTTAACGGTGAAAACCTCGACGGCTGGAAAAAAGCTACTGAAAATCCGGAGAGTATTACTGTGGAAGAAGGAACGATCAAATGTTCGGGCGAACGCAGCCATTTGTTTTACGAAGGGAAGTTCAAAAACTTTGAATTCGAAACAGAAGTAAAAACACTGGAACATTCCAATTCAGGTATCTTCATTCACACCCAATACCAGGGAGAAGGCTGGCCGGCAGCCGGTTACGAGATTCAGATTAACAACACTTACCGCGGAACCGGAAATTATATTGAACGCAAAAAAACAGGCAGTATTTACAGCATCCGCAACATTTATTACCCGCTGGTAAATGATAACGAGTGGTTTAAAATGCGGGTAAAAGTGATAGAAAACAAGATCGAAGTTTTTGTGAACGATATAAAAGTGAATGAATACATTCAGCCGCAAAAACCCTGGCGATGGGAGGGAGGCGAAAAAATTCTGCTGGGAAAAGGAACTTTTGCCCTGCAGGCACACGATCCCAAAAGCACGGTTTATTTCAGAAATATCAGGGTGAAAGCTTTACCCGATGAAACACCGGTTGCAGTGGCAGACGAAAGCTGGGACGAAACAGTTACAAAACTCATGCAGCCTGGTTTTCCGTTCATTGATTATCACGTTCACCTGAAAGGCGGACTTACCATTGAGGAAGTGGTGCAAAATTCACAGGCAGTGGGAATTAATTACGGAATTGCACCCAATTGCGGCCTGAAATTTCCGGTAACAAACGATTCAACTTTGTATGCCTACATTGAAAGTGTGGCCGGAAGTCCGACTTTCAAAGGAATGCAGGCAGAGGGTCGCGAATGGATTACTTTGTTTTCGCCGGAGGCAATTGCGAAGTTTGACTATGTTTTTACCGACGCCATGACTTTTACCGATAAAAAAGGACGGAGAAACCGGATCTGGATAAAAGAGGAAGTGTGGGTTGACGACAAACAAAAGTTTATGGACGACCTTGTGGAAAAAATCGAAGCCATTTTTTCGCAGGAGCCGGTGGATATTTATGTAAACCCAACCGTTTTACCTGACACATTGATGCCTGATTACGACCAGCTCTGGACCAAAGAGCGAATGGCAAAAGTGGTGAAAGTGCTGGCTGATAATAATATTGCACTCGAAATTAACGCCCGGTATAAAACACCAAAAGCCGAAATGATCAAAATGGCCAAAGAAGCAGGTGTGAAATTTACTTTCGGAACAAACAACACAGGACGTGATTTGGGAAAACTGGAATACTGCATCGAAATGATTCAGGAATGCGGAATCACTCCTAACGACATGTTTGAAATAAAACCCGATAGTTTAAAACCGATTAAGGTAAAAGGTTTGCCGGCAAAAATCACCGGGTAAATTCAAACCTGTTTTCAATGAACAACGGCGGAATCCTTTAACAAGATTCCGCCGTTGTTTATTTGTTTTCTCAGCGATATTCAGAAAGAAAAAATTCCCTTCTTCTCTGCCGCAAATTCTATTAATTCAACAATCTTCTCATTACTGAAAACACCTCTGTTCAGCATGATATCAAACATTTCGTCGTGTATTTTTGCCCCTAATACAGATTCCCGAAAAGCTTTTCTTTCTTCTTCAACCTGGTTAATAAAACGGATCGCGTTCTCGCGTGTGAGTCCGTTATTGTCCATAATGGTTTTTATCCTGTAATCCAAAGGTGCTGTCAGCCTGATATGCAACGCAGTTTTAAGGTCTTTTGCAATAATATTTCCGGCCCTTCCGACAATGATGCAATATCCGTTGGTGGCAAAATGCATAATTACTTCGCGGGTGGTTTTCGCAATGGTCGGTCCACTTTTATACTTTTTATCATTAAAAGCTTTGATGATTTCCTCAAAATGAAACTTTTCCCGCTGACTTAAAGTCTTCCTCAATTGCTCAGGACTCATATTCAGTTCTCTGGCGCTTTCAAAAAATACCTCTTTGCTGATAACCTTCCACTGTGCAGCCGGATTTTTGTTATTCAGGCTATCTGCAAGCATATGTGCCAGTTTAACACCATTACATCCTACTTCCCTCGAAATAGTGATCACCGGTTTTGGTTTTAAATCTTCCGGCTTTTTGTGTGAGCCATTTTCAACCAGCCGGTTATTCAGATATTTAAGGAGTAAATTACTGCTCATGATTTTTGTTTTTTATTAGCTTACGAAAACAATAATATTTTGTTTTATACAATCTGTTATTTAGAATTGATAAGGATTTCATGGAATTGTCAACCTTTATTTAAACCTTATAATATTAATTTTTTAACGATATAAAAGATAAATATCAGTTTCTGTGGTGCCTGTTTCGTTATATTTGTGCAAACACAAAAATTGAATAAAAATGTTTTCAGCAGCAACTTATACCGGCCGAAGAAATTCATTGAAATCGAAAGGTTTAAATGGAATCGCCATTTTCGTGGGGAATAATGAATCGCCCATGAACTATCCTGACAATACCTATCATTTTCGTCAGGACAGTAACTTTCTCTATTTTTTCGGGCTCGATTTTCCGGGATTGGCTGCTGTAATCGATTTCGACAATGGAGTAGATCATATTTTTGGCGATGATGCCACGCTGGCTGACGTAATTTGGATGGGTCCACAAATTCCGTTAAAAGAAAAAGCAGCAAAAGTGGGTGTTACAAAAACTGTACCTTATGCTGATTTTGCCAATGTAATTGAAAATGCAAAAAAACAGGGAAGAACCATTCATTATCTTCCGCCTTATCGTGGTGATAATAAAATATTGATACACGAATTACTGGGAATTCCTGTTAGCCAGGTTCAGGAGAAAGCTTCGCTGCCGTTGATTAAAGCGGTCGTTTCATTGCGGTCGGTAAAAGATGCCGGTGAAATTACTGAAATAGAAAAAGCGTGTGCCGTTGGTTACCAGATGCATGTTACTGCCATGAAAATGGCACTGCCCGGCGAATGGGAACAACGCATTGCCGGCACCATTGAAGGTATTGCATTAAGTGGCGGTGGATCGACTGCTTTCCCGATTATTCTTTCACAAAATGGTGAAACATTACACAACCACAATCATTCACAATTACTTGAAAAAGGTCGTTTGCTGATTACCGATGCCGGTGCCGAATCGGCATTGCATTATGCCAGCGATTTTACCCGCACCACACCGGTTGGCGGAAAATTCACCACAAAACAACGTGAAATTTATGATATTGTTTTAGCGGCCAATAACACAGCCACCAGCCTTGTAAAACCGGGTGTTACTTATCTTTCTGTTCATCTTGAGGTGGCAAAAGTAATTGCTTCGGGATTGAAAAGCCTGGGATTGATGAAAGGCGATGTTGACGAAGCCGTAAAAAATGGTGCTCATGCCATGTTTTTCCCGCATGGTCTTGGTCATATGATGGGACTTGATGTACACGACATGGAAGATCTTGGGCAAATTTATGTTGGCTTTGACGATGAAATTCAGCCTGTAAAACAGTTTGGAACCGGATATCTGCGGTTGGGAAGACGTTTACAGACGGGTTTTGTCATTACCAATGAACCGGGGATTTATTTTATACCTGCATTAATCGATAAATGGCAGGCCGAAAAAATCAATGCCGATTTTATCAATTTCGACAAGGTGAATGAATACCGCGGATTTGGCGGAATCAGAATTGAAGACGATATTTTAGTTACCGAAACCGGTGGCAGAATTCTGGGCGATAGATTACCTGTAACGGCTGAAGAAATTGAAAAACTGGTTATTGGCTGAGCTCAGTTTTTTCGCGGCTGATAATCCTGTCGTAGAAATAACGGAGTTCACTCAGAATTTCATCCCTTATTTCAGCGCATTTTTCCTTTAAATCGTTGCGATCTCTGAAATGTATGTAAGGATTCTGAAATCCAAGATGCATTTTGCGTTTGTATTTCACCGAGGCGGGGATTTTCAGGTTTTCATTGGTTCCATCGCCAACTGTAATCAGAAAATCAAAATCCATGTTTTCGAATTTTGAATAATGCTGTGGAACAGATTGGGCAAGTTTAATACCAATTTCTGACAATACTTCGATTGCTTCAGGACTGATATGATCGGCAGGTGCAATTCCTGCTGAATAAATCTCAAGTGATGGATCAAAACTTTTCAGAATTGCTTCTGCCATCTGGCTTCTGCATGAATTCTGGTTACTTAAAAAGAAAATCCTTATCCCATTGTTTCCAATTTTAATATGATGTCAAAATAATTAAAATTTCAGGCGAAAAACCTGTCAAAAGTTATATTTTCAATTGTAAATGAATCGGTTAAAGGTGTTATTCAACATTATTTCAAAACAAAAATGTATTTCAGACAATATCATTTCACTCAAATACGATTCATAAATACCATCATTGTTAAATTTCAAACAGGTGTTGCCGGGTTGAAAACACGATAAATTTCTTCGTAAAATGTAGAAATAATGGAAAATAAAAGAGTTTTAAACGGATATTTATACCAAAAACTTTGACTATTAAGGCGTAATAATATATTTTCGTAGCGCTAAAATTAACGTACACCATTAGTAGTGGTAAATAAAATTATTTTGAATGAAATCTAAAGATCTTAAAAACTCGGAAGAGTTAGAAAAAAAAGCAGTTGTTTCGGAAGACGAAAAAACAACTGAATCGGCTGATGCAAATGCTGTTACTGAAGAAAACGAACAGGAAACATCAGAAGAACCCATTGAAAATGAAATTTCGGAAAATGAACCGGAGAGTTCAGAACCAGAAGCTGAAGTAATTGAAGAAGAACCAGCAGCCAAAAGTAAAATTGCTGATTTTTTCGATAAACTTGAAGAAAAAGCTGCTGACCTGAAAGATGATTTAGTGGAAAAAGCCGAAGAATACAAAGAAGAACTTGAAGAGAAAATTGAAGAAGGTAAAGCAAAATTAGGCGAAATTGCCGATAAAGTTTCGGACAAAATTATCGAAGTGGCACAACCGGCAGTCGATAAACTTGAGGATCTTTTAGACGCGGAAAACATTGAAAAGGCCAAAACCAAATTAGGTGAAGTGGCTGATAAAGTTTCGGATAAAATTACCGAAGTGGCGCAACCGGCAGTCGATAAAATTGAAGAACTGCTCGACGCGGAAAATATTGAAAAAGCCAAAGCTAAATTAAGTGAGGTAGCAGATAAAGTTTCTGATAAAATTACCGAAGTGGCCCAGCCTGTTGTGAATAAGGCGGAAGAAATCTGGGAAGATGCAAAAAATGCCTCCATTTTCAGTAAAAAAGCTGAAAAGGTAAATATCGAGGAAGAAATTGAAATGCAGGCCGCACCCATTGATATTTCAGATGAATTTGTTGACCTGACAGAAAAAATTGATTATTCGGTTTTAACACCAGTTGAATTGGTGAATGCTTTGCGCGACATTGTTGAAAGTGTTGACGAAAACGATATAAGAGTTGATGTTGAAGCAATTAAGTCGGTATTCTACAAACACAGAAACGAGCAGATTGAAATTGCACGTAAAATTTTTGTTGACGGAGGAGGGAATCCGGATGAATTTGTTGCGGATGAAGACCCGTATGAGAACGACATCAGGGAATTGCTGAAAAAATATAACCTGGTTAAAAGAGAGCAAAACAAACAACTCGATACAGAGAAAGAAGAAAACCTGAAGAGAAAACTCGCTATTATTGACCGGATTAAAGGTCTCATCAATAACGAAGAATCTATTAATAAAACATTTAATGAGTTCAGGGAACTGCAGCGTGAATGGCGCGAAATTGGCCCGGTTCCGCAGGCTAAAATGAAAAACCTGTGGGATACTTACCATTTCCATGTTGAGAATTTCTACGACTATATTAAAATTAACCGCGAGTTGCGTGACCTCGATCTGAAAAAGAACCTCGAAAATAAAATCAAACTTTGTGAAGCAGCCGAGGAATTGCTGGTTGAAGCCAACATTATCAAGGCTTTCAACACGCTCCAGAAATTCCATGAACAATGGCGTGAGATCGGTCCGGTTCCGCGTGACAACAAAGATGATGTTTGGGAACGTTTTAAACTGATTACTTCGAAAATCAATAAAAAACACCAGGAATATTTCGAATCGAAGAAAAGCGACCAGAAAAAGAATTACGACGCCAAAATTGCACTCTGCGAAAAAGTAGAGGAAATCGGCAATTCAGAAGTCAATAGTTACAAAGACTGGGATGCCAGATCGAAAGAACTTGTTGAATTACAGAAAGTATGGCGTACAATTGGTTTCGCTCCGAAAAAAGATAACACAAAAATCTACGAACGTTTCAGAACAGCCTGCGATGTGTTTTTTAACAAGAAACGTGATTTCTACTCAAAAAATAAAGAATCACAGCAAACCAACCTGCAGATGAAAATTGATCTGTGTGTTCAGGCTGAAGCACTTCGTGAAAATACCGACTGGAAAAAAGCCACACAGGATTTTATCAACATTCAGAAAAAATGGAAGGAAATCGGCCCTGTTCCCCGTAAACATTCCGATATAATCTGGAAACGATTCAGGGCAGCCTGCGACTATTTCTTCGATAAAAAATCGGAACATTTCTCCGATATCGATTCTGAACAAGTTGAAAACCTGAGACTGAAAGAGCAAATTATTTCGGAACTTGAAAGCTTCCAGCCATCAGCCGATCCGGAAGAAAACCTGAGATTACTGAAAGATATCCAGCGCCGCTGGACCGAAATCGGCCATGTTCCGTTTAAAAAGAAAGACGCTGTTCAAAACAAATTCAGAGATGAGATCAGCAGATTGTTCGACCAGTTGAGCATTAACGAAGAGAAGCGCAATCTGATCAGATTCAAAAGCAAAATGGCTAATTTCTCTGAATCATCGCGCGGACAAAGCAAAATGCGCATGGAACGCGAGAAATACATGACCAAACTGAAACAGCTTGAAAATGATCTCGTTTTGCTTGACAATAACATCGGTTTCTTTGCAAAATCGAAAAACGCAGAAGCTTTGATTGAAGATGTGAAACGTAAGATTGAAGATACCCGCCAGAAAATTGAAACCCTGAAAGAGAAGATCAGGGTGATTGATGAAATGGAAGATTAATAAGAAGATAAACAATAAGTTAAGGCAATCTGGAAACAGGTTGCCTTTTTTTATGCGTTTATTTCGAAACTGTTTAGTGTTTCAAATTTCCAGATTTCGAGCACCTGCGAAATATGAATATTGTACGGAGCATAATTCCGGTTTGTGGAAACAAGTTGTAACTCGTTGTTTTCCATTTTTTTATAAATCAGTTTAAAAACAATTCCATCGTTCCGGGTTACAACAATGTGAGGTTTTCCATCTTTTATATTTTCCCAGTTTTCGAGGTAAGAACAGGTTACCCACGAATTTTCGGTAACCGGTAACATCGAGTCTCCTTTAACCTGGAAACAGCGGTAAGTTTTGTTGCCGGGCAAAAATGGCAGGCTGAATTTGGGCAATGAGGCGATAAAATCGAGATCGCCGTAGCTGCCGGCATAACCGGCGTGTGCCTTCACGGGAACCATTTCAATGTTTTCCTTGCCTGATTTATCAACGGTTATGGTTAAAAGCCGGAGTTTATTCCCGGTAATATCAATATCAAATCCTTTTTCAATCTGCGAAAGCTGAAATTCAGAAAGCACTTCAAGTTTGTATTTGATCATGGCATCAAGCGAAACATTGAAATATTCCGAAATCCGTATCAGTGTTCTGAACGGCGGCTGAACATCGCGTTCGTAACCAGAGAGGGTGGTGCGGGTAATTTCAAGTTCCGCAGCCAGATCGGTCTGCGATTTTCTCCGGCGGGTTCTTAAAAATTTCAGGTTCTCGGCAAAATACATGATTATTCAATTAAAAATGAGAAATTAAAAATTAAATACACCAGATAATGAGAGCTTTAAACCGACAGGTAACCTTTATATAAATTATTGCCACGCAAAATATTCTCTTTATCGTGGTACAAATATACAAATCATTGACTATATTATCATCTGAATATTGACGATATTATTGACATTTTTATGAACAGGCAAATTATTCATCTCGATCTGGACACATTTTTCGTTTCGTGCGAAAGGTTGCTGGACCGGAAACTGCAAAAGCTTCCGGTGCTGATTGGAGGAACCAGCGACAGGGGAGTGGTGGCTTCGTGCAGTTACGAAACCCGTGCGTATGGCGTACACTCGGGGATGCCCATGAGAATGGCCCGGCTGCTTTGTCCCGAAGCAGTTGTAATTCGCGGGAACAGCGGGGTTTATTCAAAATTTTCCGACATGGTTACCGATATCATCAGGGAAAGTTCACCGGTTTTCGAGAAATCGTCGATTGATGAATTTTATATCGATGCCACCGGAATGGACCGCTTTTTTGGTTGTTACAAATGGGCGCAGGAATTGCGTGAAAGAATAATCGACGAAACTCATCTGCCCATTTCTTTTGCCCTTTCAATCAATAAAACGGTGTCGAAAGTTGGTACCTCTGAATCGAAACCAAATGGCTACACCAACATTCCTGATGGTTTTGAAAGAAGTTACCTGGCGCCGCTTTCGGTAAAAAAAATTCCGATGGTGGGCACGCAAACCTATCATTTGCTGCGCAGTATGGGAATTGAGAAAGTAAAAACCGTACAGGAAATGCCGGTTGAACTGATGGAAAGCATCATGGGAAAAAACGGTATTTCGCTGTGGAAAAAAGCACAGGGAATTGACAATTCGCCGGTTGAACCCTGGAACGAGCGGAAATCAATTTCGAGTGAAAGAACTTTTGATCAGGATTCGACCGACATTGCAAAAATGAAGAGCATCCTGGTGGCAATGGCCGAAAGTCTTGCCTATCAGCTCCGGAGCGAAAACAAACTTACTTCCTGCGTGACAATCAAAATCAGGTACTCCGATTTTCAGACTTACAGCAAGCAATGCATGATTCCTTACACTTCGTTGGACAGAACGCTGATAAACACCACTTTGAGCTTATTCGATTCGCTTTACCAGCGCAGGGTTTTAATCCGGCTGATCGGTGTCAGATTCAGCCATTTGGTGGGAGGCAGCTACCAGATCAGGCTTTTTGAAGATTCTGAAAAACTGGTGAGGTTGTACCAGTCGATGGATTCAATCCGCAACCGTTTCGGGCAACAGGCGGTTAAACGGGCTGTAACAATGGGCGTTAAAGCCATCGTTCATTCGCACAATCCGTTTACCGGCTAACATGGAAAAATGTTTGAATACAGGAATGCCTGAATGCATAAATAGAAATAAAAACGAGTAAATCGTCACTAATAACAAAAGTATTATGACAATCATGCATTTACGCATTGCAGAATTTAAAAACAAAAAATATGCTGATTAACTGTCACTCATGGTTCAGCCTGAAGTACGGGACTTTTTCTCCCGAAACGCTTTTACAGGAACTGGCAGCCAGCGGGTATTCAATTGCTGCCTTAACCGACATTAATAATACTTCGGCCAGTCTTGAGTTTATCAGGCTGGCCGGGCGCTACAACATTAAACCGGTTGTTGGCATCGATTTCAGAAATGGGGTTGAGCAGAAATACATCGGGCTTGCCCGGAATAATGAAGGATTCAGGGCTCTGAATGAACATCTGACAAAAATTCAGCAAAACGAATTGAAAGTTGAGGATACAGCGCCTGAAATGCCCGGCACATGTATTATCTACCCATTTAAAAACACAAAATACCGGGTGTTGGGAAAGCATGAATTTATCGGGATAAAACCAGCAGAACTGGCTAAAATTGAATTCACAGAATGGCGTAACCACCTGGAAAAACTGATGATACTTCAACCTGTGACTTTCAGAAACAAACGCGATTATAACATCCACAGGCTATTGCGGGCCATTGATAAAAATATATTGCTCAGCCGCCTGCCACTGACAGAACAGGCGCCGGCCACCGAAATGCTGATCCCGCGAAAAGAACTCATCGGAATATTTAAAGAATATCCTGAAATTGCCCTGAATACGCAAAAATTACTGGATTCGTGCCTGGTGGAATTTGAATATCACACCAACAAAAACCGGCTTTTTTTCACCGACTCGCATGAAGAAGATTTGAAACTGCTTCGTACCGAATGCATGAAAGGAGTCAAATACCGTTTCGGAAAACCGGAAAAGGCAGTGCTGGAAAGAATGGAAAAAGAGCTCAGCATGATTGATAAAATGGGATTCTGTTCCTACTTTCTGATTAACATGGATTTGGTGAATTACGCACGCAGCAAGGGATATCCGTATGTGGGGCGGGGGAGTGGCGCCAACAGCATGGTGGCTTACCTGCTCCGCATCACCAATGTCGATCCTATTGAGCTCGATCTTTATTTCGAGCGGTTTATCAATCCGTTCCGTTCCAATCCGCCTGATTTCGACATTGATTTTTCGTGGACCGACCGCGATGATATTACCCGCTATATTTTCGAAAAATATGGTTACGACCGCACTGCGTTACTTGGTTCGTATGTTACTTTTGAGCGGAAATCGGCCATGCGTGAACTGGGAAAGGTGTTCGGGCTGCCAGCCGATGAAATCACGCAACTGCAAAAAAATCCGGTTCCCTCTGAAAACGACCAATACGGACGACTGGTTGTTCAATACAGTAAACACCTGCATGGAATTCCCAGCCACCTGAGTATTCATGCCAGTGGGATTCTGATATCGGAAAAACCGGTCAGTTGCTATTCTGCTACCCATATTCTGCCAAAAGGTTTTCCAACCACGCATTTCGATATGCAGGTGGCAGAAGATATCGGGTTGTATAAATTTGATATTCTGAGCCAGCGTGGCCTCGGAAAGATTAAAGACGCGCTGGAAATGATCCGGATCAACCGGAATAAAAAGATTGATATTGACAATCTTAACTTATTTAAAGAAGATAAACGGGTTAAAAGCCTGTTAAAATCGGGGAGGGCCATCGCCTGTTTTTATATCGAATCGCCGGCCATGCGCATGTTGCTTACAAAACTGAAGGCCGAAGATTATAAACGTTTGGTGGCCGCCAGTTCAATCATCAGGCCGGGTGTGGCCAAAAGCGGCATGATGCGTGAATACATCCTCCGGTTTCAGGATGAAAAACGACGCGAAAAAGCCCGTGCTGACTTGCCGGCACTTTACGAACTTTTGGAAGAAACTTATGGCGTGATGGTTTACCAGGAAGATGTGATTAAAGTGGCACATTATTTTGCCGGTTTAACCCTGAGCGAAGCCGATGTTTTGCGCCGCGGAATGTCGTGGAAATTCAGGGAACGAAATGATTTTAAAGTAGTTCAGAATAAATTTTTTGATAATTGCCGGGAAAAGGGATACGCGGAAAATGTTATTTCAGGAATCTGGCACCAGATAGAAAGTTTTGCAAATTATGCTTTTTCGAAAGGACACTCAGCCAGCTACGCCGTCGAAAGTTTCCAGGCATTGTACCTGAAAGCTTATTATCCGAAAGAATACATGGTGGCCACACTGAATAACGGCGGCGGGTTTTATTCTCCTGAACTGTATTTTCATGAAGCGAGAAAACAGGGTGCAAAAATAGAATTGCCCTGTGTCAACCGAAGCGAGTTATTAAACATAATTAATGACGATACTGTTTTTATTGGTTTTTATATACTTAATTCACTGGAAAGCAATACTTCTGAAATAATTTTGACGGAACGTAAAAGGAATGGCCTTTTCAGAAATCTGAATGATTTTGTTAACCGGGTGCCGGTCACACTGGAGCAACTTATAATACTTATCCGTTCGGGAGCTTTCAGGTTTACCGGAAAAAGCAAAAAGGAATTGCTCTGGGATGCGCATTATCTGTTGGGTCATTCGAAAAAAACAGTGCCTGAAAATACTTTATTCGAAACAAAAACCCGACACTTCAAACTGCCCGAATTATGGAATCATGAACTGGAAGACACTTTTGACCAGATTGAATTATTGGGGTTTACACTGAATTCTCCGTTTAAATTGCTGATTCAAAAGCCTTCGTCTGAAATTATCGCATCGCAGTTGCCCTCGCTGCTTGGAAAAAACATCGAAATAGCTGCTTATCTCATACATTACAAACCAACACCCACAACCAACGGAAAAATCATGTATTTTGGAACCTGGCTTGATTTGGATGGCGAATGGCTCGACTCGGTTCATTTTCCAAAAGCCGACAACCGGAATCCGTTCAGTGGTCCGGGTTGTTACCTGATTCGTGGCAAAGTAACCGAAGAATATGGTTTTTACAGTGTTGAATCGATTTATATTGAACGATTAAAATACCGGAACTTGGATGAGCTGAACTGAGAATCTTTTAACTGGTATTATTCATTATTAACCCGGATCAGACCATTTTTAATAATTTTATCTTTGTCCGATAATTTATATTATGTTAAATATTAAATCTGAAATTTAAGGGAGAATTTTTGAACTCTCCCTTAAACTCAGATTTTCAAATTATTTTCCTTTTTCAATCTGTTCCAGTACAGCATTGTATTTGTCCATTTGTTTTAGACGATAATAAAGGTTTTTGAGCGATTCGAGAACCATTTTATCACCAGCCTGCAACGCGTTACATTTTTCCATATATGGTAATGCTTTTTCGAACCAACCGTCGGCTTTTTTCATCTCAGCCTCATAACGGGCATTTTCGTTAGCCGGAACATCTTTGGCAACTTCCATCTGCTGAACGCCTTTGTTGTAATAAAGAGCGCCAAGATTATAATATGCATTAAAGAAATTAGCATCAACTTCAATGGTTTTGCTGTAGGTTTGAATGGCAAGTTCCTCTTTACCCATTTTTTCATAAAGAGCTCCCATTGCAAAATAATACCTTGGCTGAGTCGGATCCTGTTTAATTGCTTTTTCAAGGTTTGCCAAAGCTTCATCGGTTTTGCCACGATCCATATAAATCTGGATCATACTTTCAAGAATTGAATTATCGTCAGGGTATTTCTGGCTACCTTCCTGAAGGCATGTCAGTGCGCTAACAGTATCTTTCTGCATCTGGTAAGCAGCTGCCATCAAACTGTAAGTACGGGCTCCATTGTAACCATATTTTGCCGATTCTTTGTAGTATTTCACTGCAACATCATATTTTTCAGCATTATAAGCAGCAAGTGCTGAGTTAAAAATAATCACAGTATCTACCGAATTCGGATTATCAGCTTTGATAACCGGCATATTGTTAATTTCCATTATCCTTTCAAACGATTCAAGTGCCTTGTTATAATCTTCGTTCTGAAAAGCCTGAACAGCCTGATTTGTAAAGTCATTAGTCAGCAGAACAAGATTCATTTTGATGCTTTTGTCGATTGCATGTTTTGGATCCAGTTCCATCGCTTTCTTGTACGAACTGAATGCTTCACCAAATGGATCGTTGCTGAGTTTTTTGAAATTTTCGTCTTTTGACTGACCGATAGCCTGGAAAATTTCACCTCTCACCTGCCATGTTTTTGGCCAGCTAACTGATTTTTCAGCATCAGCATTAGAGGCGTCAGATGCCTGTACGATTGCCTCAAGTGCTTTATCAAGCTTACCCGAATCTTTCAGTGTTTGCGCAGTTGTAACCTTTCCTTTCTGTGCGTTAACAGCCGAAAATGCAATTACAAGGGCAATTAAAATAATCGATTTTTTCATTTTCAAATGGTTTTAAATTTTTCACAAAAATATATGTTTACAAATTTCTATCAAGCAAATTTTTAATTATCAATTGCTTAATCATTATCTTCATTTAAATTTTTATCATTATCAAACTCATTATTCAGATCATCTTCGTTGTTTAAATCTTCATCTGATCCGTTTTCGTCTGATGATTCAACAATAACACGGGCAATCGACGCAATCCTGTCGTCTCCTTTCAGGTTAATCACTCTTACACCCTGCGTTGCCCTTCCCAAAACCGAAATTGAACTTACATTCAGCCTGATCGTTAATCCGTTTTGAGTAATAATCATTAAATCGTTGTCGTTTGATACGCTTTTTACGGCTATCAAATTCCCTGTTTTCTCCGTAATATTAATGGTTTTTACACCTTTCCCTCCCCTGTTGGTAATTCTGTAATCTTCTATCTTCGAACGTTTTCCATAACCGTTTTCAGAAATAACCAGAATGTCTTCACTTTCATCCTGTACACAAACCATACCAATTACTTCGTCATCTTCGCTTCCAAGCGTTACACCCCGAACACCTGATGCAGTTCTTCCGATTGCTCTCACATTTTCTTCGTTGAACCTGATCGCTTTACCCGATTTTACGGCAAGCATCAATTCACTTTTACCATTTGTGAGATGTGCTTCAAGGAGTCGGTCGCCTTCCCTGATTGTAATCGCATTAACACCATTCTGACGTGGGCGGGAATATGCTTCAAGAGTTGTTTTCTTGATGATACCGTTTTTGGTAGCCAGAATAATATAATTGTTATTGATAAAATCCTGATCTGCCAATGTTTTTACATTTATGAAAGTCAGAATTTTATCATCCGGTTCGATGTTCAGAATGTTCTGAATGGCACGGCCTTTTGATGTCCTGGTGCCTTCCGGAATTTCATAAACTTTGAGCCAGTAACATTTCCCTTTTTCAGTGAAAAGCAGTAGCGTATTGTGCATTGATGCAATAAACAGGTGTTCCAGGAAATCTTCATCACGAGTGGTGCTTCCTTTTGAACCAACCCCTCCCCTTCCCTGTGCTTTGAATTCACTCAGAGGGGTACGTTTTATATATCCGAAATGCGAGATGGTGATAACCATATCATCGTCGGCATAAAAATCTTCCGGATTGAATTCTTCGGCATTCGGAACCAACTCAGAGCGTCGTTTGTCTCCGAATTTCTCGCGGATTTCGATAAGTTCATCTTTGATGATTCCCATTCTCAGATTTACATCATTAAGCACGCTATTCAGATATTCAATCTGCACCATCAAATCTTTGTATTCCTGGTGAAGTTTGTCCTGTTCGAGACCGGTCAACTGACGCAGACGCATTTCTACAATTGCTCTCGCCTGGATTTCGGTCAGTTTAAATCTTTCGATCAGGCGGTCACGGGCTTCGTCGGGTGTTGATGATGACCGGATAATTGCGATAACTTCATCAATGTTATCACTGGCAATAATCAATCCTTCGAGAATATGAGCACGTTTTTCAGCCTGCTCAAGTTCAAATTTGGTTCTTCTGATTACAACGTCGTGCCTGTGTTCAACAAAATATTTGATAATATCTTTCAGGTTCATCATTTTAGGGCGGCCATGAACCAGTGCAATATTATTAACGCTGAATGAAGTTTGCAGAGCTGTGTATTTATACAACTGGTTCAGTACCACGTTGCTCATAGCATCTCTTTTAATGTCGTAAACAACGCGCATTCCTTCACGGTCCGATTCGTCGTTTACATTCGAAATGCCTTCAATTTTCTTTTCGTTTACAAGGTCGGCAGTTTTCTGAATCATTTCGGCCCTGTTAACCATGTATGGAATTTCGGTCACAACAATTTTTTCCCTGCCACCTTCATTCTCAATATGAGCTTTTCCCCTGATGACGATTCTTCCACGTCCGGTTTCATAAGCTTCTTTAACTCCCTGGTAACCATAAATAATACCACCTGTCGGGAAATCGGGAGCAATAATGATTTTAATTAATTCCTGTATATCAATGTTATTATCGTCGATATAGGCAATAATGGCATTAATTGAATCGGTGAGATTGTGTGGAGGCATATTGGTTGCCATCCCAACAGCGATACCCGATGTTCCGTTAATCAGCAATTGTGGTATCCGGGTAGGTAAAACCGTGGGTTCTGATAACGATTCATCGAAGTTGGGCTGAAAATCGACGGTATTTTTATCGAGGTCGGCTAAAGTCAGCTCTGCCATTTTTGTCATTCTCGCCTCGGTATAACGCATAGCTGCAGGGCTGTCGCCATCTACCGAACCAAAGTTACCCTGTCCGTCAATCAGGGGGTATCTCAACGACCATTCCTGGGCCATACGCACCATGGCGAAATAAACCGAAGAGTCGCCATGCGGGTGGTATTTACCCAATACTTCCCCAACAATTCTGGCCGATTTTTTATAAGGACGGTTAGAAAACATGCCCAGTTCATTCATTCCAAAAAGCACACGGCGATGTACAGGTTTGAAACCATCACGTACATCAGGCAGTGCTCTTGAAACAATAACGGACATGGAATAATCGATATAAGCAGATTTCATCTGCTCTTCAATATTTATTCTGATAATTCTTTCTTCTTCAATCATTTACAAATTGTTTTTATTATTTTTTTCTGTTTTCGAAAAAGACTGACAAAAATAGCAAAAACATTGTTGAAACAGGCTTTTTTTAAGGTGATTTAACTTCGGGGTAATGATAAGATATTAACATTTCAACTGTCAATAATTCAGTTTTTAAACATCACACTGTGATAACTTCTGACAGGTTCTCAGAAACCACTTCGTATTTTTAAGTAATTTAGTGTTTTTAAATAAAGGGAATAGTTTTTGTCAAAATTTGAGGATATTTATTGAAATTATACTTTATGGATTCACAGTTTTCACCAAGAATTAAAGATATTATCGGGTATAGCAGGGAGGAAGCAATTCGTTTGGGAAACGATTATATCGGTCAGGAACATCTGTTTCTGGGGATTTTACGCGATGGCGAAGGAATTGCCACTGATATACTTGAAAACCTGGGCATTGTTTTATCTGAGATGAAAGACCTGATTGAAAAAAAGATCAGGACCGACAGGGCAATTGACCAGAAAGCAGATATTGTAATGCTGAAATCTACCGAAAAGACCTTGAAATTAGTATATCTCGAGGCACGTTCGTTTAAAAGTCAGACCGTTAACAGTGGCCATTTGCTGCTGGCAATATTAAAAGACAACGAAAATATTGTAACCCAGTTATTGGTTGAATACGGCGTAAATTATTACATGGTCAGGACTCAGATTCAGGACTACAGGGAAGATGTTGAAGCAAAATCAGATTATCCTGAAAGTGAAGATGATGACGCCAACGATGATTTCTCAAAAGGTTCTTCGCGCCAGCAACCAGGACAGAAAAAAGGTGCTCCATCGAAATCGGATACACCGGTACTCGACAACTTTGGTATTGACATTACAAAACTTGCCGAAGAAAACAGTCTCGATCCGATTGTTGGAAGAGAACGGGAGATTGAACGCCTTGCCCAAATTCTGAGCCGCAGAAAAAAGAATAATCCGATATTGATTGGAGAACCAGGTGTTGGAAAATCAGCCATTGCCGAAGGTTTGGCACTCAGGATTGTCAATAAAACAGTTTCAAGAATTCTGTTCGACAAAAGAGTTGTCAGCCTCGATATTGCGTCGATAGTTGCAGGTACAAAATACCGTGGACAGTTCGAAGAACGCATGAAAGCAATTTTGAATGAACTGGCAAAAGTGAACAATGTCATTTTGTTTATCGACGAAATTCACACAATTGTTGGCGCTGGTGGTGCCACGGGCTCACTCGATGCTGCAAACATGCTGAAACCAGCGCTTGCCCGAGGTGATATTCAGTGCATTGGTGCAACAACACTTGATGAATATCGTCAGCATATTGAAAAAGATGGTGCGCTGGAAAGAAGGTTTCAGAAAATTATGGTTGACCCTACTTCAGTGGAAGAAACCATCGAAATTCTGAATAACATTAAGGGACGATACGAAGACCATCACAATGTTACATACACCAAGGAAGCTATTGAAAGTTGTGTAAAACTGACAGCCAGGTACATAACCGACAGGTATTTACCTGACAAAGCAATCGATGCATTGGACGAAGTGGGTTCGAGAGTACATATTTCAAACATCAACGTACCTGAAAGTATTATCAAACTTGAAGAGAAAATTGAAAAAATAAAGGAAGATAAAATTGCAGCCGTAAAAAGCCAAAACTTTGAACTGGCCGCCAATTTCAGGGATAAAGAAAAGAATCTTCTCCAATTACTTGAAAAAGAAAAAGATAACTGGGAGAAAGAATTAATTAACCATCGCGAAATTGTTGATGAGCACAAAGTTGCTGAAGTTGTTGCCATGATGTCAGGTATTCCGGTGCAGAGAATTGCCACCGCTGAAGGCAAAAAACTGATGAACATGGCGCACGACCTGAAAGGCAGTGTTATAGGGCAGGAAGAAGCCATTGAGAAGATTGTTAAAGCAATTCAACGTAACCGGGCCGGATTAAAAGATCCGAACCGCCCTATTGGTTCATTTATTTTCCTGGGGCCGACTGGTGTTGGTAAAACACAGTTAGCAAAAGTTTTGGCCACTTATTTGTTTGATAGTATCGATTCGCTGATCAGAATTGATATGAGCGAATACATGGAAAAATTCTCAGTTTCGAGAATTGTGGGTGCACCTCCCGGATATGTTGGCTATGAAGAAGGTGGACAACTCACCGAAAAAGTAAGGAGAAAACCCTATTCGGTTGTTTTATTGGATGAAATTGAAAAAGCGCATCCTGATGTATTTCACCTGTTATTACAGGTTCTCGATGAAGGTCGTCTGACAGATAGTCTGGGGCGAATCATTGATTTCAGGAATACGATTATTATCATGACCTCTAATATTGGTTCACGACAACTCAAAGAATTCGGACAAGGAGTTGGTTTTAACATGAATAAAACACCTGAAAGTGAAAATGAACATGCCAAATATATTGTTCAGAAAGCGCTTAAAAAGGCATTTGCGCCCGAATTTCTGAATCGAATCGACGACGTGGTAATGTTTAATCAGCTTGAAATGAAACACATCCACAAAATCATTGATATCGAGATTAAAGACCTGTACAAACGTGTTGAAGGGCTAAATTACAAATTGAAGATTTCGGCTGCTGCAAAAGATTTTATTGCTGAAAAAGGCTTCGATCCGCAATTTGGGGCCCGACCGCTAAAAAGGGCGATTCAGAAATACCTTGAAGACGAAATGGCAGAAATTATTATTAAAGCTTCAATAACAGAAGGAGATACCATTTCTGTAGGTTTTGATAAGAAACATGAAAAACTGCAAATGAAGATTCTTACAACTGCAAAATAAGGAGAAGGCCTGTAACAAGGCCTTTTTTTATGGCAGAAATTTGATTATCATTATTGTTACATCATCAGACTGGCTGGTGGTTCCCCTGAAAATTTTAAGATCATTTTCAACATTTTTTATCGTATTTTCAGGATCAGAACCAGCTGATTTTTTCAGAATCTCACCAAATCTTTCGCTACCATAATGCAATTTTTCTTTGTCCTGCATTTCGGTCACTCCGTCAGAATAAAGAATAATTGAATCTCCAGGTTTTAGTTTGGTTTCAGATTCGGGGTAAATCCGGTTCGGGTATAAACCAAGAGGCATACCATGAGAGCTATTAAGTTCATTCAAATCACCATTATTACTTAATACAAGCGATGCTGTGTGCGCTGCATTACAATACTTTAAGATTCCTGTTTTAAGATTTAAAACACCGGTGAAACAGGTTAAAAAGAATTGATGTTGGTTGTTTGTATAAAGTTCGTTGTTTGTTTGTGCAATTATTTTTCCGGGCGACCGGTATTTAGAGTTGTTTTTTAACAATGTTTGTGCAACACTCATAAAAAATGCGGCCGACAATCCTTTTCCTGAAACATCACCTATTGTGAAATAAAGATTTTCATTATCCAATAAAATAAAATCATATAGATCGCCACTTACAATTCTGGCCGGGTGATAAATGGCGAATAAATTAAAATCGTTCCTTTTCTTTACAATCGAAAAGTCAGAATTAATTAAACTCATCTGAATTTCTGAGGCTTCCATTAAATCTTGTCTTCTTTGCGAATTCAGTTTTTCCTCATGCGTCTGATCAATTTTAAACTTCTCATACCAATCTTTTAAAAACTCAAGACTTGATGAAAGAAGTTCAACTTCATTTTTTGTGTTATAATCAGAACTACCTGCGGCACTGCTGCTGAATTTCTTTAGTTGACTGGTTACAGTACTCAAAGGTTGAATGAGTTTGTTTGATATATAGGTTACAATGAAGAATATTACCAGGATTCCCAAAATTGCAAAAAACAACATCCTGAGAACAATCAGGTATAACGGAACAAACAATTCATTATACGGAACAACAAAAATGAGTGTCCAATCCGTTTCTTTCATGGGTGTGTAATGAATCCAGCATTTTTCATGATTCAGATATTCAGGATAAGCAATAGTTGAACCTGTTAACCCATTTTTAAGCAAGTCGTTTATATTGATTTGAGTCGTTTGATACTCGTGAGCAGAGATATTATACAGATTTTTCTTAAAAATAAATTCCTTTTCAGGATGGGTTAAATACGTGCCATCTTTATTAACCAGAAATGCATAACCCCTTTCTCCTATTTTTATTGAATTTATTGTATCTGCTAATTCAAGTAATGTTAATTCGCTGATAACAGAGCCAATTTGCCTCGAAATTCCATCATTGCTTTGAACCATTATCGGAACATAATAAGAAACAACCAACTGATCATTTTTTCTACATGTAAATTCTTGCGTCCAGGCAGGATTTTTTTTGTCCATCACCTCCATAAAAATGCTTTTCTCCTTACCACAGTGAAAAACCAACTCGTTACCTTTCCAAAACTGCAGTGAATCTACGTCGCGAAAGCAGTAATAATTATGGTAATCAATTTCGGGAATAACAGAATCGATGTTGATATGGATTGCATTCAGAAAATGATACTTTGTCATCAACTTCGAAACAAGTAATTCAACATTATTATGTTGTGCAAAATAAATGGAAAGATCGGCAATATTTTGGGTTATTTCCTTGGTGGAGACCAATTGTCTTTCACCCATTATCATTGACTGATAACCCAGCCCCATTGCTTTATTCTCGATGTTGCTTTTTAAAATACTGCTATTAAACAAGTAAGCAATGAGAATAAAAATCAAAAAAACGGTTATAACAGCAATAGAAATATAAATACTTAATCGATAAGCGATTGATTTATTAAACATTCCCTTTTTTATTTCCCTTCGACTACAATTTAAGATATTTTTTAAGAAGATGTAACAACAATTAAGTTAAAATTTGGATCTCAGTGATAAAACATTTTAACAAAATGATATTTTACATTTGTATCAAAATACAAATCATTGATTACATGTTTGTTATAAGCTAATAAAATCAACTAATTTATAAATGTAAAATTAAAATTAAGTGCATTCTGTTCTGTTTTTCAATCGATTTTCAAGGAAAAACTAGCAAAAAGAGTCAAAATTTGCTTTTACATAACGAAAATTAATGCTTGACATTTTCAGGCCTATTTCAGCCTTTTCATATAAATCAATGGCAATTCCTTTATTCTCAGTTTTTCATGAATGAACCAAACAGTCAGCAATCTTTCACCTAAAAATCCCAGTATCCTCTCCTGATATTCTTTATAATCCTCCAGATCGATTCTTTTTTCAAACTCGAATAATATTTTAAACCACCATTCCATGAACTTTTGGAAATGTACATTTGAAAGGACAAACATGTTATTTGCGTATAACCAATTGTTATCCAGCGTAATGTAAAAAGAATCAAGATAATCGGCATAAAAAGCCCTGATGATATCTTCAAGAATCAACAAATCGTTAATCGAGTGATGCCTTACATATTGTTCCCTGACAGTTCTTTTAAACTTTCTTTTTTCAGGTAAAATGGCATCATGCTTTCTGAAGATTTTGGCAATTTCTTTATCCGTAATCGCCATTTTTTTAGTCCACACAGTATTTCGCGTGTATATTAAACCCGTTTTCTTTACATACCGGCCTGGCAAAAAAAACAATAGGCGGCTAATCGGATATTTTGCAAATGAATATTTGGCTGTGAAATATCTTCTGTAATGACAACATCCTGTAATGTCCTGGCTCGTATTTTTCCAAACCCAGTAAATTCCTGTCAATTCGCTATACCAGGGATTTTTTTCGGAAATAGATTCACCTGAATCATCTCCTTGCATCGGATTTGGGTTGTTATGCAGTTTTTTACCGGCCAAAATCGGAATGTAGTGATCGTTTTGAACTGGTATTTCCGATTCTTTGTAGTAAAAAGTATATATGTTGATACTACTATTTAACATACTTTATTGAAAATGAATCAGGTACATTGGAAACAGTGCACTCTGCCTTTTTTCGGGAAGTATAAATTTGGCACCTTTATTCAAAAATAAATGCTGATATTCAATAATTTCAGGATTTAAATCAAGCTTCAGAATCTCCTCAAGCCCTTCTTTATCAGTAAAAATCCAGTTGCCTTTTTTAGATGCTGCAACTTTCATTTCTTCAGCACTATATAGTTGCAGTGCTTGTGGATCGCTGTAAAAGAATAACTCGTACTGCGTGTACCTGTAATTATACAACTTTTCATTTTCGGCGGAATTTTCGGTAAAATAACGCGCTGCTTTGGGCGGAGCCTGAAAACTGAATATGTATGGGAAAATGTGTGTATTCAACAGGAAAAACAAACTGATAACCGCAATGGCTGAAGGTGCCACCAGTTTAATCCATAAAACTTCCGACTTCATCAAAACATAAATCGTTGCAACCACTCCGGTCAATACAACGAACCAATGATAAAATTTTATTCCGGGGAATAAATACAATGCAAAAACAAATATTGTAATCCAAACCAGTGAAACAACTATATTTTGGGTTATGAAAGCAATTTTCCATCTCAGGTTGTATTCTTCTGAAACAATCACAATCCATTTTGCAATTAAAACAGCCATCAAAGGAATCACCGGGAAAACATAATTGGGCAACTGACTTTCAGAACTGCTTATTATCAGAAAGTAAATCCAGATTCCTGTAAGTGTTAAAAATTCAGCAGCTTTGAATTTATTCTGAACCAGTTGCTTAAACTCCAGAAATACGGCAATAAATAACAGTAAACTCCAGGGTAACAGCAGGTAAAGCAGGTTGTGGATGTAAAAAAACGGATCGTTAACGGCATTTGCAACATAAGTTCCGGTATATCTTCCAGCCATATTTTCCCAGAAGAAAAACCGAATCCCCTCCCACCCGAACTGATTGCTAAGTCCAAGTATCGCCGGGCTCACAACAGCAAAAGCAATTACAACTCCCAACAACCATCGTACATCCAATAGTTTTCGAAATTCTTTTTTGAGAATAATATGGCCTCCAATAGCAAAAGCAGGAATTGCCGCTCCAATCGGGCCTTTTGTGAGCATTGCCAGTCCAACCGCCATAAATCCGAAAATAAAATTCTTGTTTTTCCCGGTTTTTACAAATTCGAATAACTGCCAAATGGAGAGTGTGATAAAAACCTGTAAAAGCGTGTCGGTATGAATATCCATGCTATACAGAGAATAAATACAGGAGGTAAACATCAGTAATGCAGTCAAAACTCCGGTTTGCTTGTTATATAAGGTTTCTCCTAATTTATAAGCCCCGTAAAATCCAATTAAAACCAAAACAAAAACAGGGAATTTAAACCAGAAATTGGAAATATCACCTATATAAAAACCGGCGGCTCCTAACCAGAAAAGAAGCGGTGGTTTCTGGTCATACGCTTCACCATGAACCGTGAGGTTAATAAAATTTCCGTTTTCAAATATTTCTTTCGAGATGGTTGCATATTTGCCCGCATCTCTTGTAACATCAATAAAAAGTCCTGATAAATATCCCGCAAATGCCAGTAAAACATAAAACGAAAGAATAATTATCAGTAACTTTTTATGATTCATAAACCGAATTGATTTCATTTTATGTGTTCATCGCACCGCAAACAGTAATCACCTGTCCGCTTACATACGACGATAAATCAGAAGCAAGGAACAAAGCAACGCCTGCCACCTCTTCCGGTGTACCGCCACGTTTCATCGGAATGGATTCTTCCCATGCTTTTCGCGCTTCTTCCGGGATTTTGGCCGTCATTTCGGTGATGATAAAACCAGGTGCAATGGCATTTGACCTGATTCCCCTTGAACCCAATTCGCGTGCAATTGATTTGGTAAAACCGATAATTCCGGCTTTTGAAGCTGAATAATTGGCCTGCCCGGCATTTCCGCTGACGCCAACCACCGAACTCAGGTTCACAATCGACCCGCTGCGTTGTTTCAGCATGGTTTTCTGAACCGCTTTGGTAAAATTAAATACCGATTTCAGGTTTACATTAATTACGGCATCCCACTGTTCTTCGGTCATTCGCATTAACAGCGTGTCTTTTGTAATACCGGCGTTGTTCACCAATATATCCACCTGCCCGAAATCACTCACTATTTCATTTACAACACGGTCAGTATCATCAAATTTGCTGGCATCAGAAGCATAACCTTTTGCTTTAACTCCGATAGCTTCCAATTCAGCCTGCGTGTTTTTCATGTTGTCATCGTTAAACAGGTCGGTAAAAGCAACATTACAACCTGCCTGTGCAAATTTAACTGCAATGGCTTTGCCAATTCCACGGGATGCACCCGTAATAATCGCTGTTTTTCCTTCAAGTAGTTTCATCTTCTTTGTTTAAAATCAAGTATTCATTTCGGGCCAAAATTATAAAAATAGTTTATACATGAACCTGTCTGTTTATCGACACCGAAATTCAACGTTTAACCTGAATGTTTGCCGGAAAAACGGAAAGCATTACTTTTACAACGCATTTTCTAATAATCATCGATGAGCAATTCATTAAAGAAACGTATTTGCATTTTTTCGCACTATTTTCCGGGAAACCACATTCCTTATTATGTGCTGGTTTATTTAAATGAATTGAAGAATTACTTTGATGAGATTTTGGTTGTGACAAATCACCGAAATCCAGAAAATATTGCACAAATCGAAAATCCCCCGTTTTCGGTTCTTTTTGTAAATAACGAAGGGTATGATTTCGGAATGTTTTACAAAGCTTTCAGAAAAATAAACTATTCGGATTATGAGCAAATTGCCTTTGTTAACGATTCGAATGTTGTTTTCGGGAGCCTCCGGTTTCTGTTTGAATGGGGTAATAAACAACCTGTTGATTTCTGGGGGCTGGTTGATTCTTATCAAAAACCCGGATATTCAACACATATCGATAACTATCACATTCAGAGCCATTTTATCGTTCTGAATAAAAAGGCAATCGGATTGTTGCCTGTTTACATGGAACAGGTAAACTTCGAAGAACTAATCAAAATCAACGACATCAGTTTTCTGAAGAAGAAAGTAATTAATGACTGGGAGGTTGGATTTACCCAGTTTCTACTCAAAAATAAGCTGACCTGCAAAACTTATATCGACAGTAAAAAGTACTCAGATCGTTATAAAAACGGCCTGCCTGTAAATGTCACAACTAAACTTTATTTTCACACAATTGCCGACGGTGTGCCGGTAATCAAAAAACGGGTTATTACATCGACTGATTTGCGACACATGCTGAAAATCAGGGGAAACTGGAGACGTTTGATTAAAAAGTATGGAGAAAAATCCTTTGGGATTGAAAACTTGATAAAAGAATTACGATTAATTAGAAAAAATGAGATAAAAGCAAGAATTTCAAAGATTTTCAAGAGAAAAGGAAAATAGGTGGATTCTACGTTAAAATTAAAATGTAATCTGAAACGAAAGAATGATTGATCAAACAACCATTTGCGCCATATCAACCTCGCCCGGAGTCGGAGCAATTGCTGTAATCCGGCTTTCAGGAACCGAAGCAATTCCTGTGACCGACAAAATATTCAAAAGCAGTAAATCGGGCAAAAAACTTGCTGACCAGCCTGCCAATACCATTCATTTTGGTAAAATTCAGTCGGACAATGATGTGATTGATGAAGTGATCGTGGCAATTTTCAAAGCACCACACTCATTTACCGGCGAAGATATCGTTGAAATTTCGTGTCACGGTTCTGTCTTTATTCAGCAGAAAATACTTGAGTTATTGCTGAAAAACGGGGCGAGGTTGGCTTTACCCGGTGAGTTTACGCAACGTGCTTTTCTGAACGGTAAAATGGATTTATCGCAGGCTGAAGCCGTCGCTGATGTAATCGCCTCGTCGAATGCGGCTGCCCACAAACTGGCAATGAACCAGATGAGAGGTGGTTTCTCGCGCGAAATCAACGAATTGCGCGATCAATTGCTGCATTTTACCGCCACGGTGGAACTGGAACTTGATTTTGCCGAAGAAGAAGTTGAGTTTGCCAACAGAACACAGCTCAGGCAATTGACAGAAAAAATTGAAAAATTACTTTCCCGGCTGGTAAACTCTTTTCAGTTGGGAAATGCGATCAAAAACGGTATTCCGGTGGCCATTGTCGGCGAAACAAATGTCGGAAAATCAACACTTTTAAATGCTTTGCTGAATGAAGAGAAGGCAATTGTTTCCGATATCCATGGCACCACGCGCGATGTAATTGAGGATGTCGTTAACATACACGGAACCGCTTTCCGGTTTTTTGATACAGCGGGTATCCGCGACACCAGCGACCTGATTGAAACATTGGGAATTGAAAGAACCTACAGCAAACTTGAACAGGCTGCCATTGTTTTATTGGTAACCGATCTGCAAAACCCCTACCCTGTTGTTGCAGAACGGATTAACGACATCAGGAAACGCCTGAATCATGAACAGCAATTGATTATTGTGGGCAACAAACTGGATTCAGCGATTCATGACACGATGGTGCAAATGGAAGCCATTGATTTGAACGACAATGAAAAACTTATCTTTATTGCTGCCAGACAAAGAAAGAATCTCAATCAATTGGTTGATTTGATGTTAAGCGCTGTAAACCTCAATATTGCCGACAGCCAAGATGTGATTGTCAGCAATGTCCGTCATTTTGAAATTCTGCGCAATGCACACCATGCAATTCTTCGTGTGCTTGAAGGAATCGACTCGGACATTACAAACGATTTTCTGGCTCAGGACATCCGCGAATGTTTGCATTACCTGGGCGAAATTACCGGAGAAATCACCAACCACGAGATCTTAGGACATATTTTTAAGAATTTCTGTATCGGAAAGTAAACTATTTATCACTTGTTTTCTTTTCCTTTCATTTACTGCACTTTACGATTATTTTTTGTCTTTATTTTTGTTGCCCATTATTACTTTTTTGCTTATATTTGTTGTGTAGTTGTTGCCTAAGTTCTCTCTTTTGTTGCCCAACAACCATTTCGGCGAAATGATGGCAGTAATTGACAGTTAACGGCAGTCAGCGACATAAACAGGCAGTATTTGACATGAGCAGCACAATCCAGGTTCAAAAGATATGCGAGTTTTGCGGAAAGGAATTTACCGCACAAACTACCGTTACCCGCTTTTGTGGACATGGTTGCGCTTCCCGCTCTTACAAACAACGCAAAAAGGAAAACAAAATCGGATGGGCTGTTGAAGAAACCAACCGACAGAAAGTATTTGCCGCTTCCGATATTCAAATTGAAGTAATTCAGCAAAAAGATTTCCTTTCTATTAAAGAAGCTTATACCCTGCTGGGTATTAGTGAACGCACTTTTTTCAGGCTACTTAAAACGGGAACCATTCCTGCTGCCCGATTAGGAGGCAGAACCATCATCAAAAGAAGCATAATCGATAAACTCTTTGCACTATGAAAGTAACTTTGCGCGAACGCGAAAAAAACGGACAGGTCAGCCTTTACCTGGACTATTATCACAAAGGCAAACGACAATATGAATATTTGAGGTTGTATTTGATTGCCAAACCACGAACGCCAGATGAACGCATCCAAAATAAGAAAACGCAACAACTGGCTGAAACCATCAGGGCCAAAAGACAATTGGAGATTCAGAACGGTATTTTTGGGATAAACGATTTGGAGCGGCTAAGCAGCAGTTTTCTGGCCTATTTTGAGCTTCTGACAGAGAAACGGAAGGAAAGTGATGGCAATTATGGAAATTGGAAAAGTACGCTTAAACACCTCAAAAAGTTCTCAAAAGCCAATGTAAAATTCTCTGATATAGATAAAAAGTGGCTTGAAGATTTGAAATATTATTTGGTACACGATGCCGGGACCAAACACAATCAGAAACTATCACAAAACTCCTGCGTTTCTTATTACAACAAAGTAAAAGCAGCTCTGAAAGAGGCGGTTAAAGATGGTTATATGCTTCGCAATCCTGCCGAGGATACTGATGGAATAAAAGAAGCCGAAACAAAACGCGAATTTCTTACGCTCGACGAGCTACAAAAGGCAAATAATGCCAAATGTGATATTCAGGTGGTAAAAGATGCTTTTATTTTCGGTGCATTGACAGGTCTTCGGTTTTCCGACATTCAGAAACTAACCTGGGGAGAAATCCAGTATTCTGATGAATTGGGCCATTACATTCGTTTTAAACAAAAGAAAACCAAAGGACAAGAAACATTGCCCATTGCAGAAGATGCAGTAAAAATTGCCGGAAAGAGATTGACTGCCGATGAACCCGTTTTTCGTGACTTAACTTATAGCGAATACAATAATCAGAAGATTCGCGAATGGATGATTCGCGCAGGAATAGAAAAGTATATAACTTTTCACTGTGCCAGGCACACGTATGCCACACTTCAGTTAACTTTGGGAACCGACATTTACACAGTTTCGAAGCTTTTAGGACATCGGAACCTTAAAACAACCGAGGTTTATGCCAAAATCATTGATGAAAAGAAAGTGGCGGCAGCAAACCGGATAAAACTGAATGTATGATAAAACAAACTTTGCTTTTTGAGGAAATACTCAGGGGTGAATTGTGCCCATGGCTTGAACAAAACCGGAATGATGAAAAGTTTATACCGGTTTTAAGCGATATAAAAACGATTCATACCGATTTTCATCCGATTTATGAATTTGACTTTTATCGATTCTTTAATCCACGGACACGGTTTTATCACAAACTACTTATAAATGAAACCAACAAATATTGCAATGATGCTATTAATTACATTTCATCGGGCGATGATACAAGAATCATCAAATACAGAATCAGGGAAATTCTGAAAACAAAATTACCCACGGTGTTAAAAGACATTTCAAGACTTATTAAATCCGAAAATTACGACCTTATTTATATTAACTCGGAGAAAATTAACCCGGCCGTTGATACTGACCACAAAACCGAAACCTATGTAATACAGTTGTTAAAAGTGGCAACAATTAAATCTTACCTCGAAATCCAGGCAAAATTCATGAATTTCTTTACTGATGATTTGATGGAACTGGAAGACTTGTATTTGCAATTTTTAGCCGAACCTTTGCCGGAAAAAACTTTTCTAAAATCAACTGGACCAATCATTTCTATTAATCCTGAAATCATCAAAACTGAAACACCTTCAAAACAAAAAACTATTAAGTCACAGTCTTATACCTTTAAATACAAGCAATTAATAAAAAAACCTGATTCAATAACTAACCTGCTTAATTCTTTAAAACTATATAATCTGGTTGATAAGAAAACCACCATCTATGATTTGAAAAAGATATTCTCCAATGATGCGAATTTCAAACCAGTTACCTGGACTGGAAATGTAAGTGACCTTTATTACTTCATTGCATTGATTCACAACGTAAATAAAAGTATCGAAAATACTTCTCCATACCACTGGCAGATAACTTGCAATTGTTTTGTTAAGCCCGATGGTTCCAGCTTCGACCCTGCCAATCTAAAATCTCAAAAGAAGCCAAAAGCAAATGCCGGATTGATTGAAAAAGTTGCTTCACAGCTAAATTAACTTACTCTACACTTTACGTTTCTGTTTTTATTTTCTTTTTTTTCATCAGGTATTTCCATTTGTTAAGCTTTTATTTTCCCTTTTTAGGCACTCTACACTCTACGCTCTACTCTACCCTATGCGAAACCCTAAGAATCCAGCCATATTCAGCATCTATCTTTGATACGTCATTGAAAATCAGTGATGTCTTCTGCGCAGAAGTCCATTAAATAATTTTTAATCGTTAAAAAAATGGACGAGAAGATTTTTGAAAAGCTTGAGAACATCGAGCGGATGTTGGTAGAGCAGAATTTATTAAAAAAAGAAGTTTTAAACTTCAGTGAAGCAGCGGTTTATCTGGAGGTTTCTCATTCACACTTGTACAAACTTACCAGTTCAGGTGCGTTACCGGCATACAAGCCAAACGGCAAGAAACTCTATTTTAACCGGAAGGAACTCGACACCTGGTTACTCAGCAACAAACAGGTTACCACAACCGAAATCGAAGAGCAGGCAAATCAATACCTGATGAAGAAAGGGAGGATAAGATTATGAACGAAATTATCCAGGCATTGCTTGCGCTTTCATCCGACCTGAAAGAAGTGAAAGCATTTATTTATAACATGAAACAAAGAAAGGTTGATTACTTCAAAGAATCATGGATTGACGGACAGGATGTTCTGCTTGCGCTGAACATCAGTCCACGAACGCTCCAAACGTTGCGGGACAATGGCACTTTGCCATTTTCCCGCATCAGCGGGAAATTCTATTACAAAGTTTCCGACCTCGAAACTTTGCTTGACTCCAATTATACAGGTAACCTCAAAAAATCAGGCAGTAATGGAACTAAGTAAAAAAGCCATCCTCGACAAAACGCATTATGGATTGAATATTTATGCCCATATTCTGCGCTCATTTTACCCCGATGAATTAGTCATTCATCTATCTGGTAAAAAATGCCTGCCCGCCCGGAATCCGTTTAACAACGGAAAAGAAACATTGATTCTTGAAAACAGGGACGGGGTTTTCTTTTTTCAGGATGCGGAAAAACCTGATTTTACCGGCAATCCATTTGATTTTGCAACATTGTATTACAATCTTTCAGGATTTGATTTGCTCAAAAAGCTGGATGAAGATTTAAACCTGGGGATTTTAAAAGAACCCAGATTTCATTCACCCTGCCCGACTAAAAAACTAATCCTGGAATCCATCCAACCAAAGGTTTTGATTCCGAAATTCAGTTTTTTCAGGCACCCGGTAACGAATACAATTCCCGAGCGGGAAATCAGTCTGCTTGAAGTTTTTGAACTCATTAAAAGCAATGAGTACAAGCAGAACACAGAAATCCTTCGACAATTCTCCAACAAGGAACAAGCACGGAAATACAAAGCCGAAAACTTCGATTATGTAACCTTTTCCGGCATTTTCAGCAAACGGGGCGACAATAATCTTCTGAAACATTCAGGATTGATTACCATCGATTTTGACCACATTTCCGACATTGTAACGTTGAAAATGAAGTTACTGGCCGATGAATATTTCGATACCGAAATGCTTTTTACTTCGCCTTCCGGCGACGGACTGAAATGGATTATTGCAATCGACCTTACCAAAGGCTCACACCAGCTTTATTTCAAAGCCATTGCAGCCTATATGCTAAAAACTTACCAGTTGGAAGTTGACAAATCAGGGAAAGACATTTCCCGGGCCTGTTTCCTTCCTTACGACAGCGAAGTGTTTATCAATCCAAAATACCTGCAGCAATGAGCAAAAAAGAATTTATCCCATCCGACTGGCTGCCAACCGAAAACATTCCTGAAAATCGTAGAGACGCACTGCCGTGCGTCTCCGATTTTGCCCAACCTGCAATTCAGGCTGAAATCGAAACCATCATTTCCCGTATCGAATCACAGCAAATCGACATAACTACCAATTATGCTGACTGGCGGGATATTGGTTTTGCCTTTGCCGATGCTTTTGGCGAAACCGGCAGGGATTATTTTCATCGAATTAGCCGATTTTATCCCAATTATTCAGCTTCCGAATGCGACAAACAATTTGATAATTGCCTCAAAGCTAAAGGAAATGGAGTAACATTGAAAACATTTTTTCACCTTGCTAAAACCGCTGGAATTGACATTTCCGTTAAGGCACACGGCAACCAGAATGACGATGCTTTACCCTACTTCCCGGATGCTGTTTACGAAAACCTGCCGGAATTTCTCAAAAACCTTTGCAATATTTATGACTCTCCTGACGATAAAGATTTGGTGTTGACGGGTTCTTTGGCCACTTTAAGCAGTTGCATTCCCAATGTATTCGGGTATTACCACAATCGGAAAGTATTTGCCAATCTTTATTTGTTCGTTACGGCACAGGCATCAGCAGGAAAAGGCATTTTAACACATTGCACACATCTGGTAAAGCCGATTCAGCAGAAATTACGTAACGAAAGTGCTGTGTTAAAAGCCGATTATGAAAGGGAATACAACGAATATCTGATTGCCAGAAAGAAAAATCCGGGAGCAGAGAAGCCACAACGCCCACCTGAAAAAATGCTGTTTATCCCGGCAAACAACAGTGCTGCGGGAGTTTTGCAATTGCTGCATGATAATAACGGAAAAGGATTGATTTTCGAAACCGAAGGCGACACACTGGCTTATACATTTAAAAGCGATTACGGCAATTACTCCGACGCATTCAGGAAAGCTTTTCACCACGAAACAATTCGTTATTACCGTAAAACCGACCGCGAATTTGTGGACCTCGAAAAACCCTGCCTTTCGGCAGTTTTATCGGGCACTCCCAAACAAATTCAGAATCTGATACCCGATGCCGAAAACGGACTTTTCAGCAGGTTTATTTTTTATTCATTGGAAATGACAACCGAATGGAAAGATGTTTTTGAACGTAAAGTGGAGAATGGTTTTGATACCTGGTTTGGTGAATTTGGAGACAAATATTTTCAGCTTTACCGTGAACTAAACCGTTCACAATCCATCGAGTTCAGGCTCACAGCCAGCCAGCAAAACTATTTTAACCTGATTTTTGCCCGATGGCAAACCATGTACGACACTTTGCTTGGGTCAGAGTACATTGCCACTGTCCGGCGGCTCGGGCTGATTACATTCAGAATAGCTATGATTTTCTCGGTGCTTCGCATCCTCGAAACCGGAGAAATACCAGGCATTTTGGTTTGTGAGGAACGCGATTTTCAGAATGCCATTGCAATTACCGAAGTTCTGATTCTTCATGCCAAAAAAGTATTTACGGAACTTCCGCAATCGGCACCGGTAGTAAAACGCGAAAACCGCGAAGAACGGTTTTTCAGTTCGCTTAAAAAATCCTTTTCACGGAAAGACTATGTTGAAGTAGCCAAAAGCCTTGATATTCCTGATAAAACAGCGCAGAACTACATTTCAAAATTTATAGCAAAGGGTTTGATTTACCGTGAAAAACAGGATTTTTATATCAAAACCTGACAGTAAGGAAAATGAGGATTTTGGAGATGCTCAGGAACATTTATCCAAAATCCTTAAAATCCTTAACTTCCTCATGAAAGCAGTTTTCTTTAAAATACTCCATTTCTGCGGGTTATGTTTACCTTTATTTGCCTATTTTAGACATTTTAAAATTTGAATAATAAATAACGGTAAAATCCTGATATGTAATATCAATTGAAAGGATTGCTAATCAGCATTCCCCGATTTTGAGGACAGCAAATAATGCAGGATATAACAGGGAAACAAACTAATCCGACATTAAAAACCAGTTAAATAATTTTTCATGATTACCAAACAAGCCTTGGGCAGCACACTTTTCGGGATGGCTGACATCCTGCGTGATAAAGTGGAAGATTACAAAGCCTACATTCTTTCGCTC
Source organism: Draconibacterium sp. (assembly GCA_036735485.1). Lineage (GTDB taxonomy): Bacteria > Bacteroidota > Bacteroidia > Bacteroidales > Prolixibacteraceae > Draconibacterium. The sequence goes on from DAINOH010000014.1 coordinate 62,224, forward strand.
TTGTTTTTCAAACGACTTTCTGATAATTACGAATGGGAAAACAAGAAGTCAATCGAAGATTTTATGGTCACCGAGGGCAGGTTGCCTACAGCCCGCGAAGAAGCTGTTATTTACCTGAAAAAACACGATTTTAAAATCCCGGAAGGTTGTTTCTGGAAAAATGTACGCGAAGCAACGCCCGACAAGAAAAATGAAACTCTCTGGAATGCTGTACAGGGTATTGCAGAGGCAAACGTTGATAAGGATGGTAAGTTTTTCCTAAAAGGTGTTATCAATACGGTACGTTGGAACGAACCTGCGCCAGACGGTTCCGGCAGCAAAAAACTACACCCCGATGTGTTGACAGCCCTTATCAGTTACCTCGATGCAGTTGACCTGAGCAATAAAAATGCCTCAGTGGATGTGTTGGGTGATGCATACGAATACCTGATTAAACGTTTTGCCGACGAAAATAAAGGCGGTACAACTGCCGGGCAGTTTTATACTCCGCAGGAAGTTGTGGATGTAATCGTTCGTTATTTGAAACCTCAGAAAGGACAGGTTGTTTACGACCCAACCTGCGGTTCAGGTGGATTCTTAATCAATGCTGCAAAATATTGCAAAGTACATTATAACAATCAAAAAGCCATTCGTTTGTTCGGACAGGAAGATGTTTGGAACACATGGGCGATTGCCAACATAAACATGATTCTGCACGGGTTGGATGCACGAATTGAAAAAGGTGATACGTTACTTGACCCAAAATTCAGGGATGAAGAAAATGAACTCTCCATTCGTCAGTTCGACCTTGTGATGGCAAATTTCCCTTTTTCACAGGAAAACTGGTCGAAAACCGGAAAACCCAAAAAAGACAATAAAGGTCGCGTAGTAAATAAAAAAGATGGTTCTCCCCAACTGGAATATCCCAAAGACCCATACTCCGACCCATACGAGCGGTTAGTTTACGGCACTCCTCCTTACTCCAACGGCGATTTTGTTTTTTTGCAACACATTATTGCATCATTAAACGATACAGGAAAAGCTGGAGTAGTTTGTCCGCAGGGTGTTTTGTTTCGTGGGCAACCCGAAAAAACCGAAGAAGAAGATGGACAAAACCGCAAAGCAGATGATGAATACCTGATTCGTCGGGGTTTTCTCCAGGGTTTAATGAATGAGCAGGGCGAGTTTCCGGGAGAGCCTAACATCATTGATGCCATTGTAGTTTTACCCGGCAACCTTTTTTATGGGACCACAATTCCGGGTGCCATCCTGTTTTTTAACAAGAATAAACCCGAAGAACGAAAAAACAAGGTTCTGATGGTTTATGCAGCCAAACAAGGCTGGTACAAAGAAGAAGCCAACATGAATACTTTGTTGCCCCATGATATTCTGCGTATATCAACCATTCTGGAAAGCTGGGGCGATTTGGAAACGGCTAAAGTATGGATTGAATCACAAAAAGAAAGATTAAAAGGTTTAATTCAGGAAGAACTGGATTTCAAGCTCCTTGAACTGGAAGAGTATTATGCCGAAGACCTTGCCCGGCAAACCGAAAGGGTTGACCTTGCACGGAAAGCCATTGCCGATAAGGAAGCTGAAGAACAAAAACCAACCAAAGGCCAGTTAAAAGCACTCGAAATAGCCGAAAATGCTTTAAATAAAACCACAACCGAAAAGGAAACAAAAATACTGGCAGCACATCAACAGGCTGAAAAAGAACGATTAGCCATTGATGAAGTTGAACAGGAATTGATTACCATGTTGCAAGACCCCGAACTTCGCAAACGTTACTTTACAATAGCAACAATGGAAGATTTGGAGGAAAACGAATTTAACCTTAATATCCCGCGTTATGTGGACACTTTTGAACCGGAAGAAGAAATTGATTTGAAGAAAGCAATTGAGGAATTTAAGGCTTTTTGTAATTCTGAGATACAGTTGGATAATTCATTGTCTGAAATACTTAGCCAGTTAAATTAATGGAAAAGAAATTTACAAAGATTGGTTCTGTAAATTCAGATTTTGATGTCTTTAGCCTGAAATCTGTTTTAATAAAAAATGATGCTGGAGATTGGGGTGATGAACCAACGGAAGATGCAATTGGAGTAATTCGAAGTACAAATTTTACAAATGCTGGCATACTTGATTTAAGTGATGTTGCATACCGAAGTTTAAAACCTCACAAACGAATTGAAAAGAAACTTTTTAAAGGAGAAATACTTATTGAACGAAGCGGAGGAAGCGACAATCAGCCCGTTGGAAGAGTTGGTTTAATCGATGAGAATATTGAGAAAGATGATTACGCTTTTGCAAATTTTATTCAACGAATTTCAATTGATGATACAATTGAACCTGAATTTTTGTATTACTGCCTTCAACAAATGTACGAAATGGGTATTACTGCAAGTATGCAGTATCAAACAACAGGTATTCGTAATTTAGATTGGAAACTTTATATAAAAACGATTCTGCCCAAACCACTCAAACCCGAACAAACTGCCATTGCCTCCATCCTCTCCAAAGTGGATGAAGCCATTGAAGCCACCCAAAACAGCATAAAAGCAGCCGAAAAGTTAAAGAAAGCGCTCATGCAAAACCTTCTTTCTGGAAAACTTAAACCCGATGGAACATGGAGAACGGAAGATGAGTTTTATGTGGATAATAAATTTGGGAAAGTGCCAATTGGGTGGACAATGAAACCAATTGGCGATAAATCTCACTGCAAAATCAATCCGAACTATTCTTTTATTAAAGGCGAATCATACGATTTTATTCCTATGGATGCCATTAATGATGGATTTAGAGGCGTTTCTTATTTGGAATCAAAAGTCATCGATGGTGGTGGTTTTACCCGTTTTAAACTGGGAGATATTTTGTTTGCAAAAATTACGCCTTGTACAGAAAACGGCAAAGCTGCTCTGATTGAAAGCATGACCACAAATATTGGTTTTGCTTCTACTGAGTTTATTGTATTTCAACCACTGGAGAAAATTGATAATCAGTTTTTTTACTACCTCTTGTCAAGTGGTACTGTTCATAAGTTGGCAGTTTCACTAATGGAAGGTACAACCGGACGGCAAAGGATACCATGGAAGATATTCAAGAATAGAATTAATGTCTGCATACCTGATGATGTTGAAGTACAGAAAAGTATTGCAATGAAACTAAAATCATTTGAAAATTCAAACAATCAAAAGCAAACCAAAATCCAAACCCTTCAACGCCTGAAAAAATCGCTGATGCAGAATTTATTAACCGGTAAAATAAGGGTGGATGTAGAGAAAGTGACCGAATTGCTTAACACAAAAAAATAAATTAACAGACCATGGCTAAACGCGAAATTCAAAATTTAGACTTAAAATTTAAATATACCAACGAATACCTTCGGAACGGTGGAGTAAAAAAAATATTCGACAGAGAGTTATTAAACGACTTGATTAATGTACAATACGGAACAGATGGAAAACCTATTCCGGAAAGTATCACAACAAGAGTCAATGCTTTTATGGGAGCAATTTTAGGGTCACATTTAATGCCAGCTATTTATTTTCCAGAATATATTTCGGAATATGAATCATTATTACAAAAATCTCTGAGTTTTGAACAGATAAATATTGATTCCCCTGCGCAATTTGATGATTTATATAATGATATGAAAGAAAAGAAAAATATTCTTTTCCGGGGACAAAGGGAAGCAAAATGGCGGCTTTATAGTAGTCTGCAGAGGTATTGGATTTTAAAGAAGCTATACGAAAACGAGGTAAGTTTTAAGGAGCTTTTAGAAAAAATGGTGGAAAATGGCAAGATAGATTTCAACGAACAGATTTTTCAATTATTAAATGTTCACCATATTGATACACAAAATGATGTGGCAGTTTTAGGATTCCTCCAACATCATGGTTGTCCAACCCCATTGTTAGATTGGACATATAAATTTCAGAATGCGTTGTATTTTGGTTTGGATGGATTAACTCAAAATACCAAAGTAAAGGAAATTGAAGATTATTTCAGCGTTTATTTTATTGAAGAACAGTATTTTGAGGGCAGCAATATGCGAGCAATGATGGACAAAGGATTAGCCGAAATTGGTGAACAGGAACTTTATAAATGGATTTCGTTTCTCGCAAAAGATAAAGAGCAGGAACAAGAAATGAGAGAACATTTTGCTGGAAGAAAAATGTTTGATAATGAAAAAATTACGGGTTCCGGACTTATTACCCACATGACCAAAATTGAAAATCTGTTGGGTTTTCCAATTTCTTATTTTTCCGACAAAGACATTGAATCACAAATCCTGTTTTCTTTAAACAACAGCAAAAATATTCAAAATCAGGAGGGTGTTTTTACCTGGAATGCAGACCCTTCTAAACCGTTGGAATTGGTTGGTGAAGAATTATACAAAGAAACTTATCCAGACAAAGATGGTAAAGACTATTTTTTCTGCAGTTGTTATAATATCCGCAAATCTCTTGAACCTTATATCCGACAAAAGTTGGATGCCGATGGTATTACTAAAGAATACATTTACCCAACTATAGATATTAATGCATGGGAAGTTTTTGAAAAAAGCTTAACAAAGTAAAGTACTAAACCCAAAAATAAAACAAATTAAAACTATGGTTTCTAAAGACAATCAACTCGTTGCTTCGATTACTGCAACCGAAAAACCTATAAATAAAATTTTCTGCGAAGATTTTTTATTCGAAATTCCAACCTACCAACGCCCCTACTCATGGAAAAAAGAGCAGGCAACCCAGCTATTGGACGACATCAGTTATTTTGCCTATCGCGATGATGATTTGTACGAGATACCACCTTATTTTCTGGGGAGTATTGTGTTAATTAAAAAACAAACTTCTGCTTTTTCTAAAGTGGTCGATGGTCAGCAGCGTTTAACAACATTAACCATATTACTCGCCGCCTTACGACATGTAATTGAAGACAATGATTTAAAAGGCGAATTATCGGAATACATATATCAAAAAGGTAAAAAAACCAAGGGTTCTGAAGATACTTTCCGGCTCAAATTGCGGGAAAAGGACAACGATTATTTTAAAAGCCTGATTCAAAAAGAAACTGGCTTGCAGAATATCGATTTGGAAGAAGAAATTACCGACCCGCAAAAAAGAATCCGCGAAAATGCAGTTGAATTGGTTAATATGCTTTCTTCTGTAAGCCAGGATAAACTGGAGAAACTGGCAGTTTATATCACGCAGCGTTGTTTTATGGTAATTGTGGCTACTACTGAGGAAGAAAGTGCATTCCGCATTTTTAATGTACTGAACGACCGTGGGATGCAACTTTCGCACGCCGATATTCTGAAATCTGAAATCCTTGAAAAAATCAAAAAGGATGAACAGGAATTGTACACCGGGAAATGGGAAGATGCTGAAGAATTTCTTGGTATCGATAACTTTAAAGAACTGTTTAGTCACATCAGGGCCATTTTTGCAAAGAAGAAAGCTGAAAAATCGATTCTGACTGAAATCCGTACCTATGCAAAACCTACAGAAAATCCCAAAAGTTTTATAAAAGATGTAATTGAACCATATGCTGAAATCTACAGCAATATTTTAAATCAAAATTATGCTTCAACAACTTACGCCGAAAAAATCAACAACAAATTGAAATGGTTGAGCCGGATAGAAAACACCGATTGGATTCCATCTGTACTGGTCTTTTTTTCAAAATACAAAAGCAACTCTGAATTGCTTTATAGGTTTATAAACCAGCTTGATATTCTGACCATTGGGATGGAGATTCTTGGATATGGAATCAATGGCCGCGTGGAAAGATTTTCAAGAATTGTGGAAAGAATAGAAGATGGAAGCGACATTTTTACTCCAGGTTCTGATATTTATTTTACTGCTGATGAGAAAACCACGATAAAGAACAACTTGTTAAGCAACCACCTTTATGGCAAAAGATATTTAAAAGTGTTATTGATGAAGATTGATGAAAATCTTTCATCAGGAAGTGCTGAATATGACCACGATGTAATATCAATTGAACATGTACTTCCGCAAAATCCTGATATAAATTCGAGCTGGGTAAGGCTTTTCAACGAAGAGGAACGAAAAGAGCTGACCAACAGCATTGGAAATTTGCTGCTGTTAACCCGTAAAAAAAATTCGAGTGCCCGGAATTATGATTTTGAATTAAAAAAATCCAAATACTTTTTTGTTAACGGGGTTTCGCCTTTTCCGCTGACAACAACAGTAATGAACTTTACTGAGTGGACGCCTGACGTAATTCGGATGCGCACCAAAGAAATGTCAGAGATTGCTGAAAAGATTCTGGATATTTAAAAAAGTGAACTTTCATACTCGTTAATCTAACCTTTAACTTTAAACCATGGGAAACTTATCAGAATTAAAAGGTGTTGAAAAACCCGTAACCGAATGGCTGGACAAAATGGGCTGGACATTCAAAAGCAATGTCGATTTAAAAGAATACAACCGCCCGTTTTCAAACCCGGTAATTGTGGATATTCTTGTTGAAAGAACTGCAAAAATCAATGATATAACAAACGATGTGGCAAAATCTGCTGTTGAGTTGCTGTTAAAAAATCTGAATAGCCCATCGCCCATTTTGGGGAACGAGGCATTTTTGGAAAAACTGGCATCACACGTCACATTTACTGTAAATGACGATGATATTGATGTGGCATTTATCGATTTCGAAGACATCTGGAAAAACGATTTTATTGTTACAAATCAATATTGGGTGCAGGGTTCCAAAATGGTGAAAACCGATATTGTTTTGTTGGTAAATGGCATTCCTTTAGTGCCCATCGAAGCAAAACAACGTGCCCGGAAAGGTACAAACTGGCTCGAAGGTGTTGACCAGTTTTCAACTTACGACCAGCGTGCCGACCGCCTGTATATGTGCAACGCTTTTGGGGTGGCATGTAACGGAAGGGTTGCAAAATATGGCATTCCGGGAGCTTCCTCTTCTTATTTCAATGAATGGAAAAGCACGGTTTTAGACACCAACCAGCACAATCCAATCCTCAATCCACAAAACGATTTATGCCGCACGTATCAGGATGAAAAGGATGGATTATGGAACTTCGATGTTGAACGATTGCCCAATGGTGAGGTATTGGAGCGAATGAAATTGGGGATAATTGGGTTACTGCAACCGGCAAGGGTTTTGGACATTTTAAGGCACTTCCTTGTTTTTGAACGTACTGAAGGTAAGATTATCAAAAAAGTCGCCAGATACCAGCAGCTTCGTGCTGCAAATAAAATTACGGAACGTGTTGTTGATGGTAATTTAAACCAGGGTGTTATCTGGCATACACAAGGCTCAGGGAAAAGCTTAACAATGCTTTACACGGCATTTAAACTCCGGCAAAATGCCAAACTAAAAGACCCCACGGTGTATATAGTAGTTGACCGTAAAGATTTGCGCGAACAAATCGGTGGTACTTTCGATGATTGTGAATTTCCAAATGCACGGGCCATAAATAACATCGGCGATTTAAAATATGTAATCAGCCGGGCACCTGCCGGGGTTTTTATAACTACAATTCAAAAATTCCGTGAACTGGGCAACATTCAGGATATACGTGATAATGTGGTTGTATTGATTGATGAAGCCCACCGGACTCAGTTTGGTGATTTTCAAATGGAGTTAAAAGCGGTTTTGCCAAATGCCAAACGATTTGCATTTACCGGCACTCCTGTTCCAAAAACTCATCAGGAGTTTGGAATAATCAGGCAGAAAGGCGACCATGAGTATTACCTCGACAGGTATAGTATAAAGGATGCCATTGATGATGGGGCTACCCGGCCAATCCGCTACACTTTTGGCCCGATTGAATGGTTCCTGGACAAGGACAAACTAAAACTGGGGTATGAAGAAATTACTGCCGAACTGAATGAGGAGGAAAAACGCATGGTTGAAAAAAGAGTCCAGCCATGGAAAGTATTTTTAAAACACCCCGAGCGAATAGAAACCCTTGCAAAAGACATTGCTGCCGATTTCAGAGAAATGCTGGAACCACAGGGTTATAAAGCACAGATTGTTGCATGCGACAAAGAGGCTTGTGTTTTGTACTACAATGAATTATTAAAGTATTTCGACCGCTCTGAAATCTCCATCATCTTTTCAACAGGAAATTATGATGACAGCGAACGATACGAATTATTCAAAGACCACTACAAAGACGATGCAGAGCGGAAAAAGCTTATTAAACAATTTAAACGTCGGATTACTGAAGAAGAATTAAAGCTGGGCAACAACCTGAAAATATTCATTGTTTGCAATATGCTTCTAACCGGATTCGATGCTCCAATTGAGCAAACGATGTATCTTGACAGCCCTTTGCGCGACCATAATCTTTTACAGGCTGTGGCAAGAACGAACCGCCCTTACGATGATAAAATATCCCGGTTATCAAAGGAGTTCGGGCGTATTGTCGATTATGTGGGTGTATTTCAAAATTACAAGGAAGCTTTAAATTACGACCCCGAAGATATTGGCGAATTTGAAGATGTTGAAAGCTTGGCATTAACTTTCCCAAAGGTACTGGATAAAGCATTCAAACCTTTCGAGGAAATTAAGTTGGAAGATAGTTATGAATGTTCGATGCAAATCGTTCGTAAACTCTCCGAAATTGACCACGGGAAATTTGAAAATGATTTCAGGGAGGTAATTCAGCTATGGGAAGCGATTTCACCAAATCCGGTTTTACGGGAGTATAAATTGAAATATTTGTGGTTAAACGAGATTTATGAAATCTATCTGGAAGAGTTTCGAAGATTAGATTTTGACGCTGAAGTATATGCATCAAAAACCCGGAAACTCATTCAGGAAAGCACAAGACTAATCAATTTTAAAGGCCATTTACCCGAAATTAAAATTGATTCTGATTACCTCGATAAGCTGAAAGACATAAAACTAAGCCCATCGGATAAAGCTGAAAAAATTATCCGCGATATTGAAACAGTAATACGCCAGAATGAAGTAAACAGTGCCATTTATGTGGAGTTTCAGAACCGTTTGGATGAATTAATCAAACAGAAACAGGAGGAAAGTCTGGCAATAGAAGAATTGCTTCTTAAACTCAGTGAATTATATACCGAGTTGGATGATGTTGCATCTTTGCCAAAAAGAATGGGATTTCCCGACAAGGGCAGTTTTGAGATATTTACGCTCATTAAAAATGAATCAGATAATAACTTTAACGAAGGATTGGTTAGGGATTTCGCGTTCGAAGCTGTTAAGAAAATTAAATCAAAAATCTATATCGGATGGCAGGATGTTCCGCACGAATACGAACGCATACAAACAGATATTGAACTTCTTTCCGTAAATCCGCATTTCGAAAATCTGAGGATTGACGAAAATCAGGAATTACTTGAACGGATAATGAAATCTGTATTACTTAATTTCAAACTGAATTAATGCAGTTACCGGATAATTACATATTGGTTAGAAAAGAAGTGAAACATGCGCGGGTTCGTGTGAATGAGACAGGTATTGTCCGCATTATTGCACCTGTTGTATTTTCTGATTTGGATATTGAAAATCTGATTCAGAAAAAGCAGCGCTGGATTGATAAAAACATGAAGTTTTTCCGGCAAATGGCAAAAATTAATCTTCAAAGAAACCAGTTATTACTCTACGGAAATCGGTATAACTATTTTTATGACTCAACTTTCGCTCAGACAGTTGTTATCAATCATGAATTTACACCAGTACTGGCAAAAA
>DAINOH010000015.1:0-71683 GCA_036735485.1 Draconibacterium sp.
ATAAAATTGGTAACCAGGTGGTTTTGCGTAAAAAGCCAGAAAACAACAATTAATCCGACCACAACAAGGCATCCCAAATCAAACCTCGTGATTTTTGAAGTGTGATCGCCCCAAATGGCGATGGCTGCCGAAACTGTGATCACATAAATCACATCCACCGAATTCAGAATGTTATCAGTAAAACCGTAATTCCCCTCTTTCAGATAAGTTATCAGGCTCATTGCCACGGCTACTGAGAACATTACCCACATGGCCAGCGCAGGTTGTATCTTTTTTTTCAGAATTTGCCAGATATAACTCACAGCCAGTAAAACAGTTATCAAACTAACGGAAATGATTGAAAAAGCCTTCATAAACGGAACTCTGTTTTCAGAATTTCCCGCAATAATAAGCAAGATTCTGTTTGCAGGTTTTATTGATCGATGATTATGACTAAAAATACAGATACTTTGAATAAATATTAATTTCGCATTTTTCAAAAAAATATGGAACTGACTTTTCCGATGTGGCTACTGGCCATTCTTTGTGCAGTAATGATTGGGATGGCAAAAACCGGTGTCAGCGGGTTGGGGACACTCGTTGTTCCACTGATGGCTTTTATTTTTGGTGGAATGCCTTCGTCGGGGTTGGTTCTGCCAATGCTGGTGATGGCCGATGTTTTTGGTGTTACTTATTACCACCGAAGCGCCAACTGGAAAACAGTTTTCAAAGTCATTCCATGGGCTTTTGCCGGAATCATTGCAGGTTTGATTGTCGGGAAAGGAATTTCGGCAACCCAGTTTAAACACCTCATCGGAACTCTTGTAATCCTCAGTCTGGCAGTGATGATCTGGCAGGAAATTGCAAAAAAAAGAAACAGCGACATTGTACCCCACAAACCCTGGTTTGCCATTCCGTTTGGTGTTGCAGGCGGTTTTTCAACGATGATCGGTAACGCTGCCGGCCCGATTATGAGTGTTTACCTGCTTTCGATGAACCTTCAGAAAAGGGAATTTATTGGTACTGCCGCCTGGTTCTTTTTTATTGTGAACTTGTTTAAACTGCCGCTGCAAATCTGGGGCTGGCACAACATTACTTTACAAACTCTCACTTTTAATGTGATGTTATTGCCTGCCATTGCTTTGGGGGCATTCCTCGGAATTAAAATCACAAAACTGATTTCAGAAGACGGTTACCGCTGGTTTGTGGTGGTGGCAACTTTTCTTTCGGCGCTCGCGCTTTTTTATTGAAATTTTTATCCCTTTTCTTTATTCGATAATATTCCCGGTTATTACTTTAAATCTGCCTTTTTTTTACATTTACAAAACCAACTAAATCGAATTGAACAATGAATAAAACCGGCAGAAGAAGTTTCCTTACAAAATCAATGCTTGGCGGATTAAACCTTGCCTTTCTGGCAAAATCGAACGATGTGGCTGCCAGTGTTGAATTTGCCACGCAAAATGTATCGCGGAATTCAAGTCCGTCAGACCTTAAAATAACCGACCTTCGGGTGGCAAGTACCACCGACGGGCCTATTCTGAAAATTTACACCAACCAGGATATTTACGGGCTGGGCGAAGTGCGCGACATTGCCGATCCCCGTTATGCACTCATGCTGAAAAGCCGTATTTTGGGTCTGAATCCCTGCAACGTGGAGCAGATTTTCAAGATCATCAAACAGTTTGGCGGTCATGGACGACAAGGTGGTGGAGTTTCAGGTATCGAAATGGGGCTCTGGGATCTGGCCGGAAAAGCTTACGGAATTCCGGTGTACCAACTTTTGGGTGGCAAATATCGAGACAAAATAAGGCTGTACGCCGACACGCCTTCATCAAAAGACCCTGCTGTTTATGCCGAACGCATGAAACGACGGATGGAACAGGGATTTACTTTCCTTAAAATGGATTTTGGAGTTGGCCTGATAAAAGACATTACAGGTGCCCTGATTGGCGAAAAATTCTGGAGCGGGCAAAGCGAGTGGGATGCCAGCAAACCCGGCAACCTGAGCAACACGAAACACCCGTTCACCAGCATTCAGATTACAGATCTCGGTCTCGAAAAACTGACCGATTATGTGCGCCAGGTAAGGGATATTGTAGGTTACGAGGTGCCGCTCTCTGCCGACCATTTTGGTCATTTTGATACAAATACGGCCATCAGGCTGGGCAATGCCCTCGAAAAATACCAGCTTGCCTGGCTCGAAGATATGGTTCCGTGGTTTTATACCGAAAAGTGGAAGGAAATCACACATGCCATCAACACACCTACCCTCACTGGTGAAGATATTTTTGGCAAAGAGGCCTTTATAGAATTAATTGATAACCATGCCGTTGATATGATTCAACCAGACCTTGCCACGGCTGGCGGCATACTGGAAACCAAGAAGATTGGCGATTATGCTGAAGAAAAAGGAGTGCCGATGGTGATGCATTTTGCCGGTACACCAGTTTCGTTTATGGCCAATGTGCATTGTGCAGCCGCCACACAAAACTTTATTGCACTCGAACACCACGATGTGGACACGCCTTATTGGGAGGATTATGTAACCGGCAAAAAACCACTTTCAGAAAAAGGATTCGCCAATGTTCCCGAAGCACCCGGCCTGGGTATTGACCTGAACGAAGAAGTGGTGAAAGAACATCTGAAACCAGGTGAAAAACTCTTCGCACCCACCGACGAGTGGAATAACCGAAATTCGTGGGACAGACAGTGGAGCTGAACATAAGCTCAGAATATCAGAATTATAGAAGGTTAGAATTAATAAATCATAAGATCAAATGATGCAGAAGAATCATCGTTATTATAAGTGGATGTTGTATGCCACGCTCCTTTTTATAATACTCTTTGTAACGCTTCTTGCTGCCGGAGAAAGTACATTTTCGGGTGTGGCACTTGTGTTGTTTTTTGTATCCCTGGCGCTGGGCGTGCGCGGTTTCGAAAACCTGAAAGGATATTCCTATTCGCTCTGGATTTTTGCAGCCGTCACAGTATCCATGTTCTTTCCCCAATATTTTCTGGGTATTGGCAATTTTCAGTTTAAAAAACTGATAATCCCGCTGCTGCAAATCATCATGTTTGGCATGGGTTCGCAAATGGCCCTCAGCGATTTGACCAACGTGATTAAAATGCCCAAAGGCGTGATTGCCGGAGTCATTTGCCAGTACACCATCATGCCTTTTCTGGGAATCACCATTGCCACGATTTTCGGTTTTCCACCCGAGATTGCCGCCGGAGTCATTTTAATCGGAAGTTCACCCAGCGGCCTGGCTTCCAATGTAATGTCGTACATTGCGCGTGCCAACCTTGCTTTGTCGATTACCATTACAGCCATTACCACCATCATTTCGCCTTTTATGACACCGATGCTGATGAAGCTTTTGGCAGGTGAACTCGTGGAAGTGAATTTCTGGAAAATGATGCTCGATATTTTCAACATGGTCATTCTTCCGATTGTTGCCGGACTTATTTTCAACATTGCCGCATACCGGCATACACGCGGCCGCGCCATGATTTTACAACTGCTGGCTTACTTTGCCATTATTGTTCTGAAAAACCTTATTTCAATAAATGCCGGAGATTTGACCGGTGCCGTTATTATAAAAAAACTGGCCAGTGATTTATTGTTGTTTGCTGGTTTACCGGCTGTGGCGGCTGTGGCTTTCCGCTTTTTTGCCCGGGGCGACAAAACATTGCTGGATAAAGGACTTTCTTTCATTTCGATGGCTGGGATTGCAATTATCATTACTATTATCACGGCTGCCGGACGTGACAGCCTGCTCGACGTTGGGTTGCTGCTGATTGTGGCTTGTTTTATCCACAACACATTTGGGTATGGTTTGGGTTATGCAGTTGCCCGTTTTTTATTGCGCATGCCCGAAAAAGATTGCCGGACCATTGCTTTCGAAGTCGGGATGCAAAATGGAGGACTGGCTTCAGGACTGGCCCTTCAAATGGGGAAAGTGGCAACCGTGGGACTTGCACCCGCCGTGTTTGGCCCGCTGATGAACATTACCGGATCAACACTGGCAACCTGGTGGCGCAGCCGAACCAAAGAAGATTAATTTTATAAATCAAATAAACCGAATTAATATGAAGACAGTTTTTGGATTACTGATATTGACAATAATTTTTGCACTGAATTTACAGGCGCAAATTGTGCCACCTGCCGAAAAAATTGAATATTACTCGTCACAATGGCAAGGCGAACGCGATAAATACGGACGCCCCCTGGTTTCTGACAACCTGATGGACCGTCTCCTTAACCTTTCAATAGAAGAAGCCTGGGGTGTTTTGCGCAACGAGGGCTACAACTGCCAGTTCGAAGGCGGATGGGAGATGCTGAATGACAAGCCTTTTGTGGGTCGCGCACTTACCGTGCAATACATGCCAACCCGTCCTGATATGGCAGAACCTATCAAAAAAACCGGGGAGGCTGAAAAACGTATTGGAGCGACAAACTCATGGCCCATCGATATGCTGAAGGAACGCGATGTTTATGTGGCCGATAGCTTTGGAAAAGTAATTGACGGCACATTAATCGGCGATAATCTTGGCAACTCAATTTTCTCAAAATCAAAAACAGGTGTGGTTTTCGACGGCAGTGTGCGCGACATTGAAGGCCTTTCGAAAATCGAAGGGTTTAACTGTTTTGTACGCGGCTGGGATCCTTCCTATATTCAAAACATGACCGTTACAGGAATCAACGTTCCCATTCGCATTGGAAAGGCAACCGTTCTGCCGGGCGATGTTGTAGTGGCAAAACGCGAAGGAGTGATTTTTGTTCCGGCACACCTTGTTGAAAAAGTGGTGCTCACCGGCGAGTTCATTGGTCTGCGTGATAAATTTGGCCACGAAATGCTGCGGAAAGGCGTTTACACTCCCGGTCAGATCGACACGCAATGGACCGATGAAATCAAACAGGCTTTTCTGAAATGGCTCGACGAAAACCCTGGCGAATTACCCATGTCGCGCAAAGAACTGGATGAATATATGAAAAACAGGACCTGGTAAAAAGACTCTTTTCAGACCCGTTTTATCATAAAAAAGACCAATGCCTCCGACTCCTTAATGCCAAATTGGTCAGCAATAATAAAATAATAAAAATCCATTTCTATAAATGCCAATATTTAACGTTAATTTTGTCGCTGCAATGACAAAATTAACGTTAAATATGTCAGTATAGTGACAATATTAATACTAAATTTGTCATCGGAAACATAAACAGTATGTTTTATGGCAGTCATTCATCGAAAAATACAAGACAGAATTGAAGGCAGGTTACAGCCGGGAAAGGTTATCATTCTTGCCGGAGCACGCAGAACAGGAAAAACTGTTTTACTGAAAGAAATAATGAAAAAGCTCGACGGGCCCTTCCTTTATCTGAATGGAGAAGATTACACCACCGGCTTAAAACTTCAGCAAAAAGGGCTTGATGAATATAAAAATCTGGTTGGTGCCAATAAATACCTGATAATTGATGAAGCGCAGAAGATTGAAAACATCGGGCAAATATTAAAACTGATGATTGACGAAATTGAAGGACTGCACATCATCATTACAGGTTCGTCGGCGCTTGATATTTCGTTATCAACAGGGGAACCTTTAACCGGCAGGAAATATACATTTCAGTTACATCCGATTGCTCAATGCGAACTAACGGCTTATGAAAATGCCATCGAAACTGAATCGCTGCTCGAAAACAGGTTGATTTACGGCAGTTATCCCGAAGTTCTTACCATAAAGGATAATCAGCAAAAAACTGAATACCTGGGAGAACTGATTAACTCTTACCTGCTAAAGGATATTCTGATTCTGGATAATATTAAGAATTCGGCCAAACTTGTGAATATTCTCCGGCTGCTGGCTTTCCAGATTGGCAAAGAAGTGTCGGTTAACGAACTGGCCAAAAACGTGGGATTAAACAAATTAACCGTTGAACGTTATCTCGATTTGCTGACCAAAGTATTTGTGATTTACCGCATTGAAGGGTACAGCAGAAACCTGAGAAAAGAAATTTCGAAGTCGCCGCGATACTATTTTTGGGACAATGGAATCAGAAATGCCCTTGTTGCCAACTTCAATACGCTGGCACTTCGCAACGATGTTGGTGAACTTTGGGAAAATTATGTTATTGCCGAAAGAATCAAGCTGCAGCATTATGAAGCCTGGCCATCGAATAACTACTTCTGGCGTACTTACGACCAGCAGGAAATTGACTGGATTGAAGAACGTGACGGCGGTCTTTTTGCTTTCGAAATGAAATACCAGAAGAAAACAGTGAAAGCGCCCGGTGCCTGGACTTCTAATTATCCCTGCGCAACTTTCGATGTGATTTCTAGGGAAAACTACCTGCCGTTTATCACCCGGAAATAAAAAAAGCTGATAGGAAGTAAAATGAAAAAAACCAACGCTGCCCGGATATTAGATGCCAAATCAATTCACCACGAACTGATTGAATACGAAGTGGATGAAAGCGATTTGAGTGCAACAACTTTGGCAAAGAAAATAGGCCAGGATGTGGAGCAGATTTTTAAAACACTTGTTCTACGGGGCGACAAAGCCGGTATTTTTGTGTGCGTAATTCCCGGAAATGTCGAAGTTGATTTGAAAAAGGCAGCCAAAGTTTCGGGGAATAAAAACTGTGCGATGGTTCAGCAAAAAGAACTGCTCCCGCTAACCGGGTACATTCGCGGCGGCTGTTCGCCCATCGGGATGAAAAAACAATTCCCGACATACATCCACGAAACCTGCATTTTATTCGATCCCATTTTTGTAAGCGCCGGACAGCGAGGACTGCAGTTCAAAATCAACCCTGAAGATTTGATAAAAGTAACCGGTGCAGAGGTTTGTGATTTGGTGGAATAGTACAAAATCTGAACACGAAATATACTTTTATCAACGAATAATTGCTGTTTGATTACACTTTTATCAACGAATGTTGATCTAAAAGAAATTTATAATCCCAAAATTGTGGACTAAAGTCCTTTTATTAATTATAGTAACTAACCCCAGCCTTAAGGCTGGGGTTATGCATACTAGCTCATTCGCAGGGCTTTAGCCCAATTTGGCATACCAAGCTAATGAACAAAAAAAAGGATTCCATCTTTTTCTTCAAGATGGAATCCTTTAAAATCCCCTCCCTTGGAGGGGTTAAGGGAGGCTTTTCTATAACAGTCCCCTGTTTTTCAGCAGCGGTTCAATTCCCGGTTCTTTGCCACGGAAATTGAGGTAGAGTTTCATGGGTTCGTCGGTGTTACCGCGTTCGAGCACATTTTTGCGGAACGATTTTGCAACATCCTGGTTGAAAATATCGCCGGTTTCCTTGAAAGCATCAAAAGCATCGGCATCCAGTACTTCGGCCCAAGTATAACTGTAATATCCGCTTGAATATCCACCCGGGAATGCATGCGCAAAATAAGTTGAACGGTAGCGCGGAATGATTTCCTTTATCAACCCGATTTTGTCCATCGAACTTTTCTCAAATGCATTTACATCAATGTCACCGGGAGTTTTGATGGTGTGGTAATCCATATCGAGGAAAGCAGCTGCAATAAACTCAGCAGTTACAAAACCCTGGTTGAATTTGCCGGCTTTTTCCATCTTGTCAATCAATTCCTGCGGAATCACTTCGCCGGTCTGGTAATGTTTTGCATACATTTTCAGTACTTCGGGTTGTGCAACCCAATGTTCCATAATCTGCGACGGCAACTCTACAAAATCACGCGAAACATTAGTGCCAGCCAGGCCTTCATAAGTACACTGCGATAGTAGCCCGTGCAATCCATGTCCAAATTCGTGGAAGAAAGTTTCCACTTCGTCGTAACTCAAAAGAGCAGGTTTATCACCAACCGGTTTCGAGAAATTGCAGGTCAGCGAAACTACCGGACGAACATTCTCACCTTCGGGCGAAGTATATTGTTCGCGATAGTTAGTCATCCAGGCACCGGCTTTTTTTGATTCACGCGGATAAAAGTCGAGATAAATCACACCAATCAGCGAACCATCGGCATCTTTTACTTCAAAAACCTGGCACTCGGGATGATAAAGCGGCATGTTTTCGAGTTGGGTAAAAGTAAGTCCGAATAATTTTGTGGCCACTGCAAAAGCGCCGTCACGCACGTTATTCAGTTCGAAATAAGGGCGAAGTTGTTCTTCATCGAGGTCGTATTTTGCTTTGCGTACTTTTTCGGCATAGTACCACCAGTCCCAGCTTTCAATTTTAAAATTACCACCTTCTGCATCCACCATTTTCTGCATATCGGCCAATTCTTCCTTGGCCCGTTTGATAGCCGGATTCCAAACTTTCTGCAGCAAGCTGTACACATTTTCAGGGTTTTTAGCCATGGCATCGTCGAGTACATAAGCCGACCAGCTGTCGTAACCCATAATGTTGGCTTTTTTCAGGCGAAGGTTCACAAACTGGTTAATCAGTGCTTTGTTGTCGTTTTCGTTGTTGTTGTCGCCACGGTTGTACATGGCTTTGTAAAGTTTCTCGCGCAATTCACGTTTTTCAGAATAGGTAACAAACGGTATCCAGCTTGGTTTCTGCAAGGTGAAAACCCATTTTCCTTCCATTCCGACAGCTTTTGCTTCTTCGGCAGCACTGGCAACCACACCTTCGGGCAACCCGGCAAGGTCTTCCTGTTTATCGATAACTAATTTAAAACCATTGGTTTCAGCAAGCAGGTTTTTATCATATTTCAGTTCGAGCATAGCCAGCTCTTCATTTATTTTCTTAAGTTCTTCCTTTTTTTCGGGCGCGAGATTGGCACCGCTTCTTACAAATCCTTTGTAGGTTTCTTCAAGCAAACGGGCTTGTTCAGGATTCAGGTTCAGGCTGTCTTTTCTGTCGTAAACCGCTTTCATTTTGCCAAAAAGCGCTTCATTCAGCATAATCGCATCACGGTGTTGCGATAGTTTCGGAGCCACTTCTTCGGCTATTGCATCGATAGAATCGTTTGTGTTGGCTTCCTTTACATTAAAAAACACAACAGAAACGCGTGTCAGCAATTCGCCGCTGCGTTCAAAAGCCTCAATGGTGTTGGTAAAATCAGGTGCTGCAGTATTCGAAACAATTTGCTCAATTTCTGCATTCTGCCTTGTCATACCCTCGGTAAAAGCAGGCAAATAATCCGCATTTTTTATTTTATCAAAAGGCGGAACTCCGAAAGGCGCTGTGTAAGCTTCGAAAAATGGATTCATCACTTTTTCAGTTTTTTTTGATTGGCTGCACGAAAAAAGTACGGCAACAATCGCTGTTAAATAAATCAGTTTTTTCACAGTGTATATTTTTTAAAATCAGGCTGCAAATCTAATTTTTTGAGATTAATAAAATCCTGAGATTCTGCTGTTTTTTTTCCAATTTCAGCCCGATGAAAGGCAAAAAAGGTTCATTCAGGAAAAAATGAATATTTTAGTGCTCTCATCCTGATAAAAAACAAACTAAATCGAAATGAAAAAACTGATTGTCATTCTGTTTGCGATTATTTCACAAAATTCCTGGTCACAGTCATCCGAAAAACTATGGTATAAACAACCAGCCAACCATTTCGAGGAAACGCTCGTTTTGGGCAACGGAACTGCCGGAGCATCTGTTTTTGGCGGTGTTCAATCCGACAAAATCTTTTTGAACGACATCACACTCTGGTCGGGCGGACCGGTTGACCCGTACATGAATCCGGAGGCTTACAAAAACATTCCGGCTATTCGTGAGGCGCTGGCCAACGAGGATTACCAGCTTGCCGACCAATTGCAAAAAAAAGTGCAGGGGAAATTTTCCGAATCGTATGCACCGCTGGGGAATATGTACCTTAATTTTAATCACCAGGGAGAAGCAAAAAACTACTACCGTGAACTGGACATTTCAAATGCAGTTTCGAAAGTGACTTATGAAATTGACGGAGTAAAATACACCCGCGAATATTTTCTTTCGAATCCCGACCAGGTTTTTGTAATAAAACTTACTGCCAATAAAAAAGGCAAACTCGATTTCGAATTGAAATTCGACAGTCAGTTAAAATATAAAATCACCACTAACGGGAATGAACTGAAAGCCAGCGGATATGCTCCGATAGTGGCGTTGCCCAGCTATTTGGGCGACAAAGAAAATGCAGTGGTTTTCGACGAAACAAAAGGAACCCGTTTTGCATCATTTTTCAATGTGAAAAATACAGGTGGAGAAGTGACTAAAACCGACAACTCGCTGGTGGTAAAAGGTGCAACCGAAGCAATCGTATTGGTTTCAATCGCCACAAGTTTTAACGGTTTCGACAAAGATCCGGTGAAACAGGGAAAAGATTTCACTGGAATTGCAGATTTGAACCTGAAAAAAGCAGCAGGTAAATCTTTTGAAGAACTTAAAAAAGCACACATTGCCGACTATCAGCAATTTTACAATCGGGTGGAACTCAACCTGGGCGCTACCACCGCTCCCAACCTGCCCACCGATGAACGTTTAAAACGTTATGGTGAAGGCAAGGAAGACAAAAATCTTGAAATCCTCTATTTCCAATATGGAAGATATCTGCTGATTGCCAGTTCGCGCACACCCGGCGTTCCGGCCAATTTGCAGGGATTGTGGAACCCGTACATACGCCCGCCGTGGAGCAGCAACTACACCATCAACATCAACGCCGAAGAAAATTACTGGGGAGCCGAATCGACCAATCTTTCCGAAATGCACAATTCGCTGCTCACTTTTGTAAACAACCTCTCGAAGACCGGTGAAGTAACAGCCAAAACATTTCTGGGCGTTCAGAAAGGCTGGGCAGCCTGCCACAATTCGGATATCTGGGCCATGAGCAACCCGGTGGGTAATTTTGGCGAAGGCGACCCGGTTTGGGCCAACTGGTACATGGGTGGCACCTGGCTGAGCACCCATTTGTGGGAACATTACGCTTTTACACAAGATAAAGTTTGGCTGAAAAACGAAGGATATCCGGTGCTGAAAGGCGCTGCCGAATTTTGCCTTGGCTGGCTGGTGGAAGATAAAAACGGAAAGCTGATTCCCTCACCTTCCACTTCTCCTGAACAAAGATACATCAACGACAAAGGTTACCGCGGGGCAACTTTGTATGGCGGAACTGCCGACCTGGCCATGATTCGCTCTTGTTTCGAAAATACAATCGATGCTGCCAAAGCACTGGAAACTGATGCTGCATTTGTAAAAGAACTCGAAACAGCGCTTGCCCGTTTGCATCCGTACCAGGTGGGAAAAAAAGGAAACCTGCAGGAGTGGTATTACGACTGGGAAGACTCCGAACCACAACACCGGCACCAGTCGCATTTGTTTGGCCTGCATCCCGGCAACCACATTACCCCGCTGAAAACTCCCGAACTGGCTGCTGCCTGTGCAAAAACACTCAACATAAAAGGTGATGAAACAACCGGATGGTCGAAGGGCTGGCGAATTAACCTGTGGGCAAGACTGCTCGATGGAAACAGGGCTTACAAAATGATTCGGGAATTGTTGAAATATGTTGACCCCAGTGGCACAGGCACAAACATGAGCAACGGGGGCGGAACTTATCCTAACCTTTTCGATGCCCATCCGCCCTTCCAGATTGATGGCAACTTTGGCGGCTCGGCTGCTTTTGCCGAAATACTAGTTCAATCTTCGGAAAATGAAATTACGCTGATGCCTGCGCTGCCCGATGCATGGAAAGAGGGCTCGGTAAAAGGGCTTTGTGCCCGTGGCGGTTTTGAAATTTCGATGGAATGGAAAGACGGAAAAGTTACAAAAGCCAGCGTTTTAAGCAAATCGGGGAATCCATGCAAAGTAATTTATGCCGGTAAAACCTATGATTTGAAAATTGGAAAAGGGAAATCGGCTGAGGTGAAATTGTAAAAAAATCCCATTGGATTATGAAACAATATTCACGCAGAAAATTTATTGGAAACACAGCCTCCGCCGGTTTGGCCGGATGTTTTATGCCAGTTATCGGAACTTCAGCAGAAAATATAGTTCAGCCTGAGAAAAGGTTGAAAAATAACGCCGTCATTCTTTTTCAGGGCGATTCAATAACCGACGGCAACCGCGGACGAAACGAAGACCCGAACCATATTATGGGCCACGGGTATGCGTTCAGCATTGCCAGCCGCATTGGAGCTGATTTTCCGGAGAAAAACTACAAATTTTACAATCGCGGAATCAGCGGGCACAAAATAACAGATTTGGAAAGTCGCTGGCTAAAGGACACGCTCGACCTGAAACCCGATGTTTTGAGTATGCTTGTGGGTGTGAACGATGCTGCATCGGTGATTTTTAACCGGACACCCGTTGTTCCGGTCGAAAAATATGAGGAAACTTACGACTCGCTGCTCGAACAAACACGAAGCCAATTCCCTGAAATTCTGTTTGTTTTGTGTGAACCTTTTATTCTGAAAGTAGGAAAAGTAGCCGATAATCTGGAAGCTTACCTGGCAGATATCAGCAAACGCCGGGAGGTGGTTAAAAAAATGGCTGCAAAATTCGATGCTGTTTTTGTTCCTTCGCAACAGGTATTTAATAAAGCCTGTGAAAAAGCACCTGCTGATTACTGGATGTGGGACGGGATTCACCCGACAGTTGCCGGGCACGAGTTGCTGGCCCGTGAATGGCTGAAACAGGTGGAAAACCATATTTCGTTTTAAACCTTTAACCTGAAACAACTTAAACCATATAAAAGTGAAAACAAATTATCTAAAACTGTTATTTATGACAGCAACTGTTTTGTTATTTTCCTGCGGTACTGACAAAACACAATGGTCGGTGCTTTCGCCTTCAGAAAACCTGAAATTTACAGTGAAACAAACAGAAACCAAAACGCTGGTTTATCAGGTTTCGATGCTGAAAAACGGGGAGGAAAAAATGGTGATTGCTGACTCTCCGCTGGGGTTGCAAAGGGGCGATGCCTCGTTTACCGGAAACCTGAAATTTACAGGAATGGAAGCTCCAGGCAATATCGCCGAAACTTTTGCACTTCCGACCGGAAAACAAAAAGTGATTTCGTATAAAGCCAGCGAAATGACGCTGAATTTTGAAAACGAAACCGGTCAGAAAATACAGGTCATCGCACGGGCTTCCGACGATGGAGTGGCATTCAGATACCGTTTCCCTGAAACCGACAGCAACCTTTTCAGCATTGAAAACGAACTGACCGGTTTTGCCGTTGCAGGCGAGGGAAAAACCTGGATTCAGCCTTACGACAAGGTTACCACGTATTCTCCGGGATACGAAAGATATTATGAAAACGGCATACCCATCGGAACACAGGCTCCCGGAGAAGAAGGCTGGTGTTTTCCGGCACTTTTCGAAACCGGCAATGGCTGGTTGCTGATTACGGAAGCAGCACTGGATTCAACCTGGTTTGGCGCACATTTACAGCCTGCAGCACCCGGAGGATTGTACACCATCAGGATGCCTGAAAAAGAGGAGGCCAAAAATACCTGCACCCAAATTCCTCATTCAGTTTTGCCCTGGTCTTCGCCGTGGCGCGTGATTCAGGTAGCCGATAATCTGGCCGGAATTGTTGAGTCAGACCTGGTGGTTTCTCTCAATCCGGCTTCCCAAATTCAGGATGAATCTTGGATAAAACCCGGCCGTGCGTCGTGGAGCTGGTGGAGCGACTGGCCAAGTCCGAAAAATTACCAGTCGCTGGTGAAATTTGTGGATATGGCTGCTGAAATGGGCTGGGAATATTCGCTGGTGGATGCCAACTGGGATTTGATGACAGGCGGAAATGTGGAGCAGCTTACAAAATACGCAGCTTCAAAAAATGTGGGAATTCTGATGTGGTACAACTCAGGCGGCCCGCACAACGAGGTTACTGAACGCCCGCGTGATATCATGAGCGACCCGGTGAAACGAAAGGAAGAATTTCAGAAGTTGGCTTCATGGGGCGTGAAAGGTGTGAAAGTTGACTTTTTTCAAAGCGATAAACCGGCTATCATCAAACAGTATTTTGATATCCTGAAAGATGCTGCTGATAATAAAGTAATGGTGAATTTTCATGGCTGCACCCTGCCCCGCGGCTGGAACCGCACCTGGCCCAACCTTGTTTCGATGGAAGCAGTTCGTGGTGCCGAATCGTATGCTTTTGATGAAAACTATCCTGAAATGGCCAAATGGCACAACACCATCCTGCCATATACAAGAAATGTAGTCGGTTCGATGGATTATACGCCGGTAACATTCTCAAACCAGCGCTACCCGCACATCACAACATTTGGGCATGAACTGGCGCTTTCGGTGGTGTTTGAATCGGGAATTCAGCATTACGCAAGCGACTGTAATTCATACCTCACGCTACCCGATGCTCCTAAAAACTTCCTTAAAACCGTTCCCGCTGCGTGGGACGAATCGATTCTTTTAGACGGGTATCCCGGGAAAAACTGTGTAATGGCCCGCAAATCGGGCGATACCTGGTACATTGGCGGAATCAACGGAACCGGTGAAAAACATGCCTGGGAAATCGATCTGAGCCGTTTGCCGCAAAAAGATTGGGCAGCCACATTAATTACCGATGGCGCAACTGAAAAAGAATTCAGTTCATCGGATATTTCGGTAAAAACAGGAGAAAAACTGAAAGTGGAAGTGCTTTCGTATGGTGGTTTTGTGGCTGCGCTGAAATAGATGATTGCCAAAGATTTTATATAAAAGAAATAATAAATACTTTATTTTAAATCACTTAACATCTATCTCATATTTTAAACAATTTAAATTGTATTTGAAAAATGACAAAACTTAAAATATTTTTCTTCTTACTTTTAACGGGCTTCATGCTTGTTAATATTGTTAACGCGCAGGTAGCCAGGCCTGAATACAACACAGGGAAAGGCTTTTTTGTGTTGGACGGAAAACTGTACGATTCCAGCGGTGCCGAATTTATTCCCATTGGAGCCAACACAGCGGTTTTCTGGCAGTCGGAAGCCAATGCCATGAAATCGTTCCCCTACATGAAAAAGGCCGGGGCAAATTGCGCACGCATTGTTTCTGTTACCAACGATGCCTCTAATTCGTGGTCATGGCAAAGCAATTTTACCAAACAAAAAGCCTGTGTAAAAGCCTGCGTCGATAACAAAATTATTCCCATTCTCGAATTTCATGATGTTACCTGTGGCAACGGTTACGAAACGGATACAGAAAACAAAAACCTTAAAAGAGTTGTTGATTACTGGTGTTCGCCAAATTTGGTTTCGCTTTGTAAAGATTATGAAAAATACATGATTGTAAACGTTGCCAACGAGTGGGGACCTGCCAATACGTTGTATCGCGATGGTTACAAAAAGGCAATCACTGCCATGAGAACAGCCGGCATTAAAAACACCATTTTAATCGATGCCGGAGGTTGTGGCCAAAATCCTACCACACTGATGAATTATGCTCAGGAACTGCTCGATTTCGACCCTGAAAAAAATATCCTTTTTGCCATTCACTTTTATGGACTCTGGATGACCAAAGAAAAGACCAAACAGGTTTGGCAGTATTATGTGGAAGATTATCTGCAAAAATTTAAAGACAAAAAAATACCCGTGATTGTGGGTGAATTTGGCTGGACCGGCGCACCCGACAATTTTACGTTGTACGACCCGAAAACAATCATCAGCGAAAGCAATAAACACGGAATTGGCTGGCTTTTCTGGGCCTGGAACAGCAACCCTGATGAAATTCACTACGACATCGTTGCCGACTATTCAAAAGGTTACACAACTGAAGCCGACCTGACTGAACATGGGAAATACATTGTTCAGCAGTTTAAAGATAACGCAAAGGAAGCGGTTTCATTTCTGGCCACATCCTCATCAACCATTGAAATTAATAATGAATCCGCAATACACATATATCCGAATCCAATGTTTTCCAATACCTTAAATATCAATTACCAGAACATCGAAAGTAAAGCAATTCAGCAGATTCAGCTGAAAAACATCAACGGAAGCACGATTAAAAATATTGAGGTTGATGATTTTTTGCCTGAGCAACTGGTTATTGACGACGTTGCCGCTGGCACCTATTTTCTGCATTTCAAAGGAGCTGCAGTTAATTATTCAACACGATTGGTGATATCGAATTGAGTAATTTTAAACATGAAAAACCGTTGAAAGCAAAATTACAATGAAAGAGAAAAATCAAATGGAAGGAGGATTTTTAAAATTATACTGATTGTTAAATAACAATTTCTTTCTGCTTGATTAGATTGTCAAAACTCAACAATCTCTGCTGATTGGAAACATAAATTCAACATAAATAAACCAGCTTGCTATCAAATCAATAACGAATGAATAAATACAACAAAATCCTTTTTTTACTGATTTTAGTGCTTCCTTTTTCAGGTTTTTCAGCCGAAAAATTCAGGGTGGTTATTTTAACCGACCAAACCCACGACGACGGAAATTCACTCATCCGTTACCTGTATTATTCGCATTTGTTTGATACAGAAGCGATTATTGTAACCCCGCAGTTGCCCGATTACACGTTTAACGATCCGGGGCCGTGGAAGAAAGCACAGGGAATTATCGAAGCCTACAAAAAAGAATATGACCAGTTGAAAAAACACCAAAGCGACCTGATTACTCCCAAACAACTTCAATCGGTTACAAAGAAAGGACGTGGCGCATTACCCATCATCTGGCTCACCAATACGCATAAATTCGATGCCGAAATTGCCGGACGGAAGGTTAAAACTACCTGGGGCGACATCAGGTTTGAAGATTGGATTGGCGAAGGCCTGAACCCCAACGGCGAATCGAAAGATTCGGAAGGAAGTGAGTTTTTGCAACAGGTTTTTGCGAAAGACGACGACCGGCCGATTTATGTTCAGGCATGGGGAGGCCCCATTACGATGGTGCAGGCGCTCTATCGTTTCAAACAAAAACACGGCGAAGAAAAATTAAGGAAACTGATGGCCAAGCTCCATATATTCGGGATTCATCTCCAGGATATTACGTTCGATTTCATGATTAAGCTTGACGATGTGAAAACGCATGGCTGTCTCAATATGGGCGACACGAAATCGACTTATAACGGAGAGCGTTACAATCCCGGATGGTTTTTACTGGATGAAGGACATTTCTGGAAATACATTGGTGCGATGAAACAGCAGGAAGTGAACGGCCACGGCCCAATGTCGAACATTTACGATCACGGCGGCGAAGGTGACACCCCTGCTTTTCTTTACCTGATCAGCGCGGCGCTCGGACTGAATGATCCGGCCGACCCTACAATGGGAAGCTGGGGAACGATGTTCAAAAAGATGGAAGGCCCGTTCCCCGACCGGTACTATTCAACCTGTAAAGTGGATGTAAACGAACTGCTTCGCTGGGTTCCCGATGCAAAAAACAGTTTTCTGAACCGGCTGCAATGGTCGTTAAAATCGCCACAGGAAGTAAACCACGAACCGGTTGCCGCTATTGGCAAAGACCGGGGCAATCAGGTTCTCCGAATGAAAGTGAAGCCTGGAAAAACGATAAAATTCGATGCTTCAAAATCGTCGGATCCGGATGGGGATCAGCTTTCGTACAACTGGTTTTTCTACCAAAATGCCAGCACCTACGCCGGAACTATTTTGCCTGAAAATGCAAAAACCGCGTTGCTTAATCTGAAAGTGCCCGGTGATTTGGGCGACAAGGAAATTCACCTCGTGCTGGAAGTCCGCGACAACGGAGCTCCATCACTGGTGAGCTACCGGAGGGTAATTATTAGTATTAAATAGATACAGGCAAAATATCGTTAATCCGGCGTTAAAAAGTTTATTGAAACTTATTACCTGAAAAATAAAATTGCCATTTATCAAAGGCTTTTTGTAGGTTATACCTGATAATAAAATTGATGAAATAAATGATCATAAAGTGTCAGATAACAACTAACTATTTTAATTTGTAAAAATGAAATGAGCATGAATTTGCAGACAACAATCTGAAAATTGTGCATTTTTAAGTGAGTTGAAAATTCATGCTTTTTATAAAGAGCATTAATTATATTGAAATTTCGCAAAAATGAAATTACTTAAAATATCATTTCTCATTCTGTCTGCATTAATAATAGAAACTGCAAATGCTCAGATCCGACCCAATATAATTTTAATTCTTGCCGACGACATGGGATGGGGAGATGTTGGAATTAACGGAAATTTGGAAATAGAAACGCCGGTTCTTGATAAACTGGCAAAAAAAAGCCTCAGTTTCGATCGTTTTTATGTCACACCCCTTTGTGCCTCAACACGTGCCGAATTGCTTACAGGAAGATATTTTTTAAGAACGGGTGTTTCATCTGTTTCGCGGGGTTATGAAAATATGAATCCGAAAGAAACCACAATTGCTCAAATACTGCAACGAAGCGGTTATACAACTGGTTGTTTCGGGAAATGGCATAATGGCGCCTACTTTCAACAACACCCTAACCGCAGGGGGTTTGATGAATATGTGGGATTCATGGTGGGACATCTTGGCTATTATTACGATGCTATTTACCAACACAACGATGAAGAGATTCAATCGACAGGATATTCAACTGATTTTTTTACCAAAAAAGCCATCGAGTTTATTGAAAAAAATAATTCAAATAAAACAGGAAAACCTTTTTTCTGCTATGTGCCTTACAATGTGCCGCATTCGCCTTACCAGGTTCCTGAAACCAATTTCAGCAAATACAAGCAAAGGGGCCTTGATGACGAACTGGCCTGTATTTACGGGATGGTTGAAAATATGGACGAAAACATCGGGCTGATTCTTGACAAACTTGAACAACTTAATTTAACTGAAAAAACAATCGTTATTTTTCTGTCGGACAATGGACCCAACACTTTCAGGTACAATGGCAACATGAAAGGCAAAAAAGGCAATGTGGACGAAGGTGGTGTCCGGGTTCCTTTTTTTATTTCGTGGCCGGGAAAAATCGAGATCGGGAAAACGGCGCAACTGGCCCAGGCAACCGACCTGTTCCCAACTTTGCTGAAATTGTGTTCCATTAATTACAATCCCGAATTATCCGTCGATGGTGTTGATTTAAGTAAAACGATTTTCAAACAACCCGAAAACTTCGACAGATACATTTATTCCCGGCAGCCGCAATATCCGTTGCAAAACCGGGCAGGTTCCATCAGGAATAACCAATATCGGCTAACCATTGCATCGGGCGATACTTTGCTTTACGACATGCAAAACGACCCATCTCAGAAAACCGATATTTCGGCACAATACCCTGAAATCACAAATCAGCTCTTAACCGAATACCGGAAATGGGAGAATGAAATGGTTAGCGGTTACCAACCTCAAACCACCATTGAAGCTGGGTTTGAAAAAGAAAAAACGATTACCCTGCCTGTTCAGGATGCCATTTTATCAGGCAAAATAAAATACTCGAGTATACATCCCAACCAATCGCACACCGAAAATTGGGTCCAGAATGGCGATTCTGTTTTCTGGAATCTAAATATGAACACCTCAGGGAATTACCGAGTTGAAATACGTTATGGATGTCCCGATGATCAAACTGGCAGCAAATTTCAGTTTCACTCAAATACCGGCTCGATCAATTTCTCGCTCCTGCATCCTTTTAATTCGCAAATTCTTCCCAACCGCGATTATGTGCCACGCACCGAATCGGTGGAACGAACCTGGACATGGATGCAGGTTGGAACAATTTTCTTACAAAAAGGAGAAGAAAAACTGGTGCTTAAACTTGCAGAGAAAAAAGGGCCGGAAGCAGCACTGATAAAAGACATCCGATTAATTAAAATCTGAATTATTTAAACAACTAAACAAGTAAAAATGAAACCAATTTTTTATTTAACCTTGATCGCCTCATTCAGCTGGATAATTTGTACAGGAAAAATAACCCCCACAAAACTCACCTGCGAATACTTAACAAATCCCACTGTTGTCGATATCCGGCAACCCCGGCTGGCATGGATTAACGAAGCCGGAAAAGGGGAGCGCGGACAACAACAGACTGCTTATCAGATCAGGATTGCAACCGCTGAAGATAAACTTGAAAAACCCGACTTGTGGGACAGTGGTAAAACCGAGAGCCGTGAGTCAACCCGCATTCAGTACACCGGAAAACCGCTGGTATCGCGCACCGAGTGCTGGTGGCAGGTTCGGGTTTGGGATAAAAACGGAAAGGTTTCGGACTGGAGCCAACCGGCTTTCTGGAGAATGGGAATTCTCAACCCGGTTGAGTGGAAGGCCCAATGGATTGGTGCTCCCTGGGAAGGAGAGGAACATTTCAAACGACCCGATTTTCCGGGCCAGAAGTTTGATGAATTTGGTCCGGCAGCACCTATGCTTCGTAAATCGTTTGCCATTGAGAAACAGGTAAAAAGCGCTGTGGCATTTGTTACCGGACTTGGATATTTCGAGTTTTTTGTGAATGGCCAAAAAGCCGGATACGATGTGCTGGTTCCTAACATCACCAACTATGGGAAACGCCCGCTGTTAGGTCAGATGTCAATAAATGTGGAGGATAATTTCAGCGACTACAAGGTGATGTACCTCGCTTACGATGTAACGTCAATGTTGGCAAAGGGTGAAAACGTCATCGGGACAATCCTGGGGAATGGATTTTATAATCCGCGGATGTTCTGGTGTGAAGGTTATGGAAGCACCCGCTTTTTAGGGCAATTACATATTACCTACACCGATGGTTCGGAAGAAGTTGTTACGAGCGATGGGACCTGGGAAGCAGCCAAAAGTCCGATTCTGAAAAACATGGTTTACTATGGCGAAACTTATGATGCACGGCTTGAACAACCTGACTGGTGCAAACCCGGTTTCGATACAAAAACGTGGGAAAAAGTGACAATCCGCCGGGCACCATTTGGCAAACTGGCTGCTCACACAGCTCCCACAGATAAAGTGATGGAACAGCTCCAACCCGTAAAAATTGAGAAATTGCCGAATGGAAATTGGTTTGTCGATTTTGGCAGGGAAATTTCAGGCTGGGTCAGGCTGAAAAATGTCTCGGCACCTGCTGGTCATAAAGTGGATATTTCGTTTAACAGCAACCTCTACTCAGGCGATAATACCTACATTTTCAGAGGAAAAGGACCTGAAAATTATGCGCCGAGATTCAACTGGTTTGTTTTTAGCGGCGTGGAAATAAAAAACTGGTACGGAGATCTGAAACCTGAAAACATTGTTGCTGAATTTGTTTACACCGAAGTACCGGAATCAGCAGAATTTGTAACATCAAATCAGCTTTTCAACCAGATAAATGACATCTGGAAACAAAGTCAGAAAGACAACATGCATGGCGGACTGGCCAGCGATTGTCCGCACCGTGAACGCAACGGCTACACCGGCGACGGGCAGGTCGCCTGCATTACGGTTATGCACAATTTCGATGCGAAAGCCTTCTATCAGAAATGGATAACCGATATGCGCGATGCCCGGAATCCTGAAACCGGATATGTTCCGAACGGTGCACCCTGGCAACCGGGTTGCGGTGGCGGAGTGGCCTGGGGTGCAGCAATTTGTATCATGCCCTGGGAGTTTTATTTGCATACCGGATCGGTTGACATGCTGGCAGATAATTTCACGGCGATGAAAGATTACATCCGGTACATGCAAACCTGGGTGGGTGCCGACGGAATTATGCATTCGCAACGTACCGGAAACGACGGCAAAGTGCTGAAATGGTTCAACCTCGGCGATTGGGTGGCTCCGGGAAATCTTCCGCCCGATGAAATGGTACATACATTTTATTTCTGGCGTTGTGCCGACCTCACTGCCAAAACTGCAAAAGCTTTGGGCAACCCGGAAGACGAAAAAATATTCAGCAGCCTGGCACAACAAACCCGTGAAGCATTTTGGAAAAGATTTTATGATGAAAAAAACGGAACTTACGGAAAAGCCGGTGGAAATATTTTTGCCTTGAAAATGGGGGTGCCTGCAAACCATTACCAGAAAGTAATTGCTGCCCTGAAAGCCGATATAGCTGCAAGTAACGGCCATCTTGACACCGGTATTTTCGGAACCCAGTTCTTTTTTGAAGTGCTAACCGAAAACGGATTACACGATTTGGCGTATGAAGCAATGAACAAACGCGATGAACCCGGTTATGGCCGCTGGCTTGAACTGGGCTCAACAACCACCCGCGAACAATGGAATGAAGGTGGTTCACACAACCACCCCATGTTTGGCGGCGGACTGGTTTGGTATTACCGCAAGCTGGCAGGTATAAACACTGATGAGGAAAATCCGGGGTACCGCCACATTATTTTCAGACCACAACCAGCAGGAGAAATCAGTTTTGCAAAGTATTATAACGAGACGGTTTACGGAAAAGCCGGTATTGACTGGACTTTGGAAAACGATGAATTTTCGATGAAAGTGACGATTCCGGTGGGATGCGAAGCCACAGTTTTTGTTCCGGTTAAAAAGAACAAAAAAGTAACCGAAAGCGGAAAACCAGCTGAAAAATCAGAGGGAATCACTTTTGTCCAGGATAAAGACGACTACCGTATTTTTACAGTTCGAAGTGGTGAATACAGGTTTACTTCAAACTGAAATGCAACATACAAAACCAACGGTGTCAGAAAAGTCATTCGGGCTTTTCCTGACACCGTTTTTTATGAAACCGGCATACAAACCTCCTGTTAATCGGGCTGCAAAATGTGATCCGCACATCTGTTATTCTGATAGTTACAATTTGCAAATCTCTAAAAAAACTGAGTTCAACTTTTTTTATCAGTCCTTATCAAAAAATAAAAAATGCACTACTTTTAACCGTTTTTTCCAAATAAAAAATTGACAGTTTATAAAGAGTGAAAACGATTATCCGCAAAGCCATTCACGACGATTTAAAATTTCTTGAAAAGCTGGAAACTACCTGTTTCCCGAAGTTTCAGCAAAATAATATGCGTTCCATCCGCAACAGTGTTACAAGTGAGTTTCAGAAAGTACTGATTGCAGAAATTAAAGAAGGCAAAATCCACAAACCGGCTGGTTCGGCAACCCTGTTTATGTACACGCGGTCCATCCGTATTTTTTCGATTGCCGTGTTGCCCGAAATGCAGGGAAAAGGAATCGGGAAAAAACTGCTGGATTATGCCGTTAACCTTGCCCGTACCGGAAAAATTAACCGGATAACTTTGGAGGTTCGCAAATCGGAAACCAGTGTTGTGGAGTTTTACAAAAAGGCAGGGTTCGAACTTACGGAAGAACTGATTGATTATTACAAAGAAGGCGAAAACGGTTACCGGATGGTGTTGAAATTAGTCGAAAAGTCCGATAAACAAAGCCTTTCCAATATCATTGTAGTGCGAAATCCCAAAACATGGACAATGCCGATTGAGGGAGTAAAAGTGGTGTCTTCGCGCGCGTATGTTGCCGATGAAACTTATCAGGCATTGAAAAATGTGCGCATTTTTAACCTGAGTAACTCGTATCAGTACCAGAAAATGGGCTACTATGTTTCCCTTTTGGCGGCTGCCCGCGACCACCGGGTGATTCCGAACATCACTTCGTTGCACGATTTCAGCAGCCTTTCGCTGATTCGCTCGCTTTCGGGTTATATCGACGAGGATATTCAGCACAGCCTGAAGGAGGTGAAATCTTCGAAACTGAGCATTTATATTTATTTCAGCAAATCGGTGGAGCCCCAGTTCCGGCAGCTGGCACAAAAGCTGTATCACTTTTTTGAAGCGCCGCTTTTGCAAATCGATTTTGCCAAATCAGAAAAGTGGCTGATTCAGAAAGTGATTCCGCTGAGTATGAAGAAAGTTAACCCCGATCACCTCGAAAAAGTACAGGAATTTGCACGTGATTATTTTGCCAAAAAGCGTTTCAACCGGCCGCGTTTCAAAAACTACAAATACGACCTGGCCATTCTTGTTAACCCGAAAGAACCCAATCCGCCGTCGTGCCCCGTGGCCTTGCAGCGTTTTAAAAAGGCTGCCGAAAAAGCTGGTTTTTACACCGAATTTATCACCAAAGAGGATTTTAACCAGCTCACCGAATTTGATGCACTTTTTATCCGCGAAACCACCAATGTAAACAACCACACTTACCAGTTTTCAAGGGCTGCCTACGCCGAAGGGCTGGTGGTACTCGACGACCCGTGGTCGATTTTGCGTTGCTCCAACAAAATTTTCCAGAACGAACTGCTGAAACAAAACAAGATAAAAACCCCTGCCACGGTGGTGCTTTCGAAAATCAACTACCACAGCGGACAAAAAATTGACGTAAAATTTCCGCTGGTGCTCAAACAACCCGACAGCGCTTTTTCGATGGGAGTTGAAAAAGTAAATAACATGGAAGAACTCGACGAAGCGCTGAAACGGCTTTTCGAGATTTCGGACTTGGTAATTGCGCAGGAATTTATGCCTTCTGAATTTGACTGGCGCATCGGAGTACTCGATGAAGCGCCGCTTTTTGCCTGCAAATATTACATGGCCAGTAACCACTGGCAGGTGTACAACTGGAAAACCGAAAGCAAATACAAGGAAGGAAATTCTGACACGCTATTGGTTGAAGACGTTCCGGAAGCCGTACTGAAAACCGCCATAAAAGCGGCAACACTCATCGGTGACGGGCTTTATGGAATCGACCTGAAAATGGTAAACGGCGAGGTTTATGTAATCGAAATTAACGACAACCCCAACATCGACTCCGATATTGAAGACCTGGTTCTGAAAGACAAATTGTACGACAAAATCATCCGCTCGATTTTTAACCGCATCGAACTGAACCGGAATATTGCCAAATATGTAACGGGGTGATTTTTTAAACTGGGTGATATCATTTGATTAAGAACAGATTATTTTGAAATCATGATAAGAAAAAGTGTTAAAAAAAATTTTGCTGAACAACCAAATGTTGCTAAACTCAAAACAGCCATTGATGAAGGAATAAATAGTGGTATTTCTATCGATTTTGACCCGGAAAAACATCTGAAAAGATTAAAATCTTCAAGGTTATAATTCGTCACAGTGAAGCGGATTTGAAAAACAGAATTAAGGACAAAAAAACACTCCTATTTTCCAAACTGTGAATAAAAGCACTCTTCGATTCCAGCTACCTCAATTCAACCTTCAAGAACTTCGATTCCAGCGGTTTTAGCTGAGTGGAACCATCGTTAACTTCATTACCCAGCACATCTGTTTCCGTGATTTTCAGCGCTGTTCCGGTTAACCCGTTTTGCAAAGTCATGTTGGCCGGTTGGCCGGCTGTTTCACGGATGTGTAGCTGAATAAACTCACCATCTTCAGAAGGCATGGCAGAAACCAGCACAATATTTTCAGGCCAGCCGGTGATGATGGACTTCTCCGTTTCGCCGCCACTACTGCCACCTCCCGGAATCACCCGCGAAAGCATCGTAACATTGATTTCGCGGCCAAATCGGTCGGCAGTCTGTTGCGAATTCACTGGTTGACTGCCAATCACATAACTCCACTCAAATCCGCCATGTATTTCGGCGTTGAAATTGGTAACCCAGTAGTTGTTCATCGGCCAGCCGTAAATATGCGTGGTTGCCGGCGTTGCACCTGCTTTGTAACGCCCTGTGTTGATGCCGCCAAACTGCATCAGCGGGGTTTCTTTTGAAGCCAGCAGAATCTGCGCACTGTCAGCAGCCAGCCGGGCATAATTCTGCACCGTGTTCCAGTCGTTGGATGAGCCCGGAATCTGGTCAACTCCCGCTCTGATTTCGCCACCTTGCACGTCAAAAGCGAGTTGCCCTTTTTCAAGTGCAAAAGGCAGGGCAATATAAATTCCTTCGGGGTCAATCACCATTTTTTTATCGATGTGGTAAGCCAGTTCAATCCGTTTTGTGGTGTTGAAAAGCCGGATTTCAAAAGTCAGATAGCCATCATCCAAAGCAGCCGGGGTTTTTCCTTTAAAACGGAGCGTGTTCCACACCGGTCCGGCTTCGAATCCTTCAAAACTTACTTCTGTCAGGGTTTCGCGTTTGTAGTTATCCAGCTTTTTCGATTCCATCTGCGAGCGGTTTCCCAGCGTTTCGTAAATAAACTGGCCCATTTTCCATTCGGCAGCCGGGTCAACAAGTTCCCTTTCCAACTCTTTATCAAAAATACCGGTAATCACACCTTTTGTTTTGTCCACTTCCAAGCGGTACCACTGGTTTTCAATAATTTTTGGTTCTCCTCCAGGCAGTTCTGTCATAACAAGGACATCATCTTCGGGAACAATCCTGTATTTTTTAAAACCGAACGCCGGAACATCGTTCACCCAGACGGCCCAGTAAGCGCCGTCGGAGAAACGTTCCATCACCTGGGCTGTTGCCGGGTCGCCATTTTCAGAAACGATTCTGAACCGGCTGTCGCGCGGAATAATCTGGTGGTCGATATACACCCTGAAAAGCCCGCTGCGGTTCCAGTTGAGCGTGTTGTACACCACCAACGACGGGTATTTGTCTTTCTGAATAGAACTCTGCAGCAAACCCATTGCCTCTTCGCCAATCATTTTTGTGCGGCGTCCGGCTTCCCAGGCATACGACTCTTTCAGGGCGCGCTGTTCCATCGTGTTTTTGTGGAAAGGTTCACGCACACTTCCGTGATAGCCCACCGTATGTTCGGTGTAAAATAGCAGGGCGCTGTTGGCAGCTTCAATTCTGTCGGAGATTTTCTCCGGCATTTTTGCTCCCTGCAAAGCCGCCATCGAAAGCGCAGCGGCGTTGGCAATCAGGTCGGTTTGCGCGGTTCGAACTGCCGATACTTCGCGTGCCGACGCTCCAAAACCATCGGTCCACCAATCGGGCCACGCACCACGAATCACCTGGAATTCAGCCCCGTGTTTTGTCTCCATCTCCTCAAAAAAGCTGGTGGCTGTGGCAGTTTGCAGTTTTGGCCAGGTATATTTTTCGTTCCATTTTTTAATCATGTCCGATGCCAACGTGGAAGGCGGAGCATTATCAGTGAGATAACCCGAGTGTTGCAGCGAAATCAAATCATACTGATAGCCTTTTTCTTCAAGCCGGATGAGGTAGCTGAGCAGTTCATCCTCAAAACGGTTAAAATCACCGGCGTGTATTCCGAATTCGGTGTTTCCAATCATGTAATGTTCAGCGCGGTAGGCGAGCATCCGGTTTCCGGATGGCGATTCCCACCAGAAAAGGGTGGGTTTGTCGAAACAAATGAGCGCCCTGTGACCGTGGGTTCCCATGTTCAGGTATTTCACACCCAGCGGTTTGTAATAATCGTTGAGACACCAGCCGATTCCATTCACATCGTTTTGCATGGCCACTTTTACGTCGAGACCATTTGCATCAAATCTTTTTACAGGCTGAAGCGACGCTGCCAGAATCTGCTCGTCGGGCAGTTCATCAAAATTGAAATACATGGCAGTGAGTTCAATCCTCCCCTCTTTCACCCGTTTCTTAAATCTTTCAATCTGTGCGGCAGGCCTGCTTTTCAGGTATTCGTCAACCGCCCACGACGCTTCGCAAACCCAGCGGAATTTGGCGGCATCGGGATAGGAATCTGTCATGTCGCAATAGTCGAGCGCATAATCGATGTAACGTAAATGTTCGGCAAGAATTTCGGTTTGTGGCCGTGTGTAACCAATGTCGGTGTGCGAGTGCTGCACAAAATTCACGCGCCATTTCCGCACGGGATTTAACGTGAGTTCTCCTTTTTCCGTCATCGAACCGGTTTCGAGCCTGTATTTTGCTTTTTTCGGTTTTGAAACTTCTGGCAGAAAAACCCTCACATAATTGTATCCGAAGTTGAGCTGAGGTTCGCTGACGAGTTTGTTATCCACAAAAATCCGGGCTTTTTCGGGTTGGCCAAAATGCAGAATTTCGAAAACACCCAGTTGTTGCTGTGCCCCGTTTTGTGTTGCCAGCGCCGGAAGCGTTTTGAGATTCAGCTTGTTGTTCAGTTGAAATTTAAAAGTCATGTACCACGAGGTTTTTTCGAAACCTCCGCCGGTTACTTTTATTCTCACTGGTTTTCCTTTTTCGAGATTTGCAGTGGGCATTTTCAGGTACATAAACCCAAATTTGTCGCCGTGCTGATCGGTCATATCACTTTTGAAACTCAGGGTTGAACCATTAGCAGCCGTTTGAGAAAAGCTGTTTTGCCCGTCAACCCAAAAAGTGTGCAACGGTTTTCCGTTAACCTGCAAATCAAAACTGGCGCGCCCCGGCGACGAACCCAATCCTGCCAGCCACACAAAAGTGATATTTTCCTTTTCAACCTTTTCAGGCACTTTTCCGGTCTCCCACTCCATCGAAGAATTGCCGTCGGTGGCGCGAATCAGCAAACTCTCTTTTACCGGCGGAATGGAAGAATGATAACTGAAATCGTCACCGGTGATTTTCTTTTCGAACCCGTTTACAATTTGGGTATCATTAAAATCGGGATTTTGTGCATTTCCGCAGAAAATTGCTCCCAAAACTGCCAACAGTATTAACCTGATTTTCATAGCTAATTGAATTTAATCACAAAGGATAAATATAAGAGAAATCAAAGTATAAAAAGCTGATCCAAATCGGGGTGCAGTAATAGAAAACAAAAAAGCCGGCTGATAACCGGCTTTCCGTAAAATATTGTTCTGAACTATTTTTTGCTGAATTTCTGATTCGAAATCAGTTGTCCGTCGGAAGTAATCCTGCAAACATAAATTCCTGTAACCAGCGCACCAGTTTTCAATTCGATTTCACTTCCACCTGAAACATTGGCAAACACCTCTTCTGCAACGCGTTTCCCCATCATATCAAGAATTTCAACCCTGATACTGTTTTGGAATTTCCCGGAATAGCGAATATTCAGTTGTTCGTTCACCGGGTTGGGCCACATTTTAATTTCAGTCTTTTCAGAGATATCCGAAGTATTTGTAAATGAGCCTTTTAATGAAATATTCTCACTGTAAACAACATTTCCCTGTGCATCTTTAATAATCATGTTTGATTCATTCCCGCCACAGTTGATGGCATCGAGCGGAATGCTGTCGGCTTCGACAATGGTCCCGTCACAAAGTTTCCATTCCACTTTCATTTCGGCGGGTGCATCAAAGCATACATAAAATTTTTCCCTTTCGCCGCCAATCCACCAGTTGATTGGCGGAACCGGACTAATTGTTCCATCAGCGCTCAGAATAAATTCGGTGGAAACAACACAACCATCGGGCATTACAGCTTTCACTCCGTAAGTTTGTGTCGGGCACAAACCCTGAACGCTCTGCAAAGTATCACCGGTAGTCCAGCTGTATGCAACGGGGACAGCGAGTGAATCGCCATTGTAAACTTTTACTGAGGCCCAGCCTGCACACGATGACATTTCGATGGGGAAACCACCATCAACTTTGATATAATACGGGCAGCCGGGTTCAGGATAAACTGTATCGATTATTACACCATTTACATAAACGTAGTCGCAGAAAGTGCTTACACAACTGTCGGCAAAAGTCAAGGTAAGGCACACATTATGAAAAGGTTGAAAAATGCTGAATGTTTTCATCAGTTCTTTATCGGTACTTGTGGTGCCATCTTCAAACTTCCACAAACGGCTTACAATTTCACCTTCTGTAACATCGTACAATTTAATCGGAACTACTTCAGGAATCGTAAAGAGGTCATCCGCTTTTTCATATTTAAAGTAGGCCTGGCAACCAATAGGTTCAGGATAATAATCAAAAACAGGAATCGTTTCACAACATGAAATGACGCAACTGTCAGCTGTTTTAACCGTCAGGCAGACTGTGCGGAACAGGTTGAACTCAGGAATATAAACTACCGAATCATTGAAAATTGAATCCATCGGTATTTTGTAATAAACATGTGAAGGATTGGGTTCGTTGCTGGTTGTACCGTCGCCAAAATCCCAAAGCCATTCAACTGGTTCAGGATCAGCTTTTGAATAAAACTCCACCAAAACAGAAGGGGTTGGCCCCATCAAAACATCTTTTTTGTAATAACCAAAAGAAACAAAGCAATCGTGCGAGGTCGTGTCGGTGTATGTTGTGTCGTCGCCCGGATTCCAGGGCAAGTCGTTGGCAAGAACTACATCATCGCAGAAAATATTTGTGCAGCTGTCGGAGCCGGTTACAGTTAAACAAACTTTGTTTATGGGTTGGCTTAAATTGAATTTAACAACAGGCTCTTTTTCAGTGCTTGTACTGCCATCACCAAACTGCCAGAAATAGTTGAGGTTTTCACCAGAAGAGTAATTCAGAAAAGCAATTTTAGCCGTTCCTTCAATCGAGTCCCGACCGGTTTCATAATAACTGAACTGTGCAAAACATCCTTGTTTTGTTGAATCTGAAAGATCCATAATGTTGATGGTTTGCGAAAAGGTACTTTTACAGCTATCGGTAACAATGGTAAGTGTAACAGTGCGATACGGACTTATTTTAACTGTCGGACCACCGAGTGGATGCGTGAAAATATGCACCGGGTTTTGTTCGCTTACATACCCGCTGCCATCGCCAAAATCCCAATACCAATCTTTTATCTTCCCATCAGAGGTATCGTAAAAATTCAGGACAGTCGATGGCACAAACGTCATTATTTCATAATTGACCTCGAACCTGAAACTGGCTTTGCAATCTCCGTCAGAAAAAGAAACCTGTGATTTTGCTGTGATTGATAGGATTATGAAAAATAGTAAAAGTACTCGTTTCATATGTTTCGATTTAATTCCAAAGGTATTGACGGAAATACCGTTAAAATGGTTGCGCCGTTGTAAAAAGATGATACAAAAAAAGCCCTCTCTTTTCAGAGAAGGCTTTCTGCTATTGAAAGGTATCAATTTTTTAGTCATTCAGTTTAGCCACCAGAAACTCGCGGTTCAAACGGGCAATGTTAATGATTGAGATACTTTTCGGGCATTCGGCTTCGCAGGCACCGGTGTTGGTACAGCCACCAAAGCCAAGTTCATCCATTTTGGCAATCATGTTTTTAGCACGTTTTTTAGCCTCAACACGTCCTTGTGGCAATTTGGCCAGGTGCGATACTTTTGCCGAAACAAACAACATTGCCGAAGAGTTTTTACAGGCAGCTACGCAGGCACCGCAACCAATACAGGCTGCTGCGTCCATGGCTTCCTCGGCGTCTTCGTACGAAATCGGGATGGCATTTCCATCGGGCACACCACCTGTGTTCACCGAAACAAAACCACCAGCCTGAAGAATCTTGTCGAAAGCCGAACGGTCAACCACTAAATCTTTGATTACCGGGAAAGCGCGTGCACGCCACGGTTCAATGGTAATGGTTTCGCCTTCGCTGAATTTGCGCATGTGCAACTGGCAGGTGGTAACTTCGGTGTCTGGTCCGTGCGGACGGCCGTTTACAAACAAACTGCATGTTCCGCAAATACCTTCGCGGCAGTCGTGGTCAAAAGCAATCGGGTCGATTCCCTTTTCGATGAGCTCATTGTTCAGAATGTCCATCATTTCGAGGAATGAAGAACCCTGCGAAATGTTCTCGATGGTGTAGGTTTCGAATTTGCCTTTTTCGGTAGCCCGGTTTTGTCTCCAGACTTTTATATTCAGTTTTTTAAGAATTTTATCAGCCATTTTATTAATATTAGATTGTTAGACTATCAGATTTGAGTAGTGAGTATTAAGAATTTGTTTTTGATAGTGATTGCTTTAATCCAAAAATCATTTTCTGAATTTCATTCAATTTCGCATCAAAGATTTCAAATTCTTCTTGCGATATGAATTCCAAATCAAGGCAAAGAATTACCAAAGTTTCCAATTCAAATGCGCTGCCATTGGCAATATCCAGAAAACGACCTAACTCGTTATCACTATTTCTTCCGCATCCTTCAGCAATATTTGTTGGAATTGACACTGCACTTCTCCTCATTTGAGAAGTAATACCAAAAAGTTCATCTTGTGGGAATTTGCGAGTTGCACGGTAAATATCTTTTACAAGAATTCTCCCTTTCTGCCAAACCTTTAATTCTTTAAACTGATGCATCTTTTTGTACTCTTAATTTGTCTTTTCTGTACTCAGTACTCAATACTTTATACTCATTACTTGTAACTTCTTTGTGACAATTTGATATTCTCAAATTTCAGTTCTTCTTTATGCAGCATTGGCTCTTTCCCTTCGCCTTTGTACTCCCAGCACGAAACATAAGTGTAGTTTTCGTCATCGCGTTTTGCTTCGCCTTCTTCAGTAGCCGATTCTTCACGAAAATGACCACCACAAGATTCGTTGCGGTTGAGTGCGTCATAAGCCATCAATTCACCAATATCAAAGAAATCGGCAACACGACCTGCTTTTTCAAGTTCCGGATTGAGATTATCCTTTTCGCCGGTAACTTTTACATTTTTCCAGAACTCTTCGCGGGTTTCCTTAATCAGGGCAATTGCTTTTTTCAAGCCTTCTGCATCGCGGCTCATTCCCACGTAATCCCACATAATCAATCCCAGTTTTTTATAAAAATAGTCAACCGGTTTTGTTCCTTTTATACTGAAAAGTTTGTCGATTCGACTGGTAATTTCTTTTTCTGCGGCTTCAAACTCAGGTGCATTTGTATTGATTTTCGGCACCATGATTTCGTTGGCCAGGTAATCGCCAATGGTGTAAGGCAGAATAAAATAGCCGTCGGCCAAACCCTGCATCAGTGCCGAAGCACCCAAACGGTTTGCACCGTGGTCTGAAAAGTTTGCCTCGCCAATTGCGTAACAGCCTGGCACAGTAGTCATCAGGTTGTAGTCAACCCAGGTTCCACCCATTGAATAGTGGATTGCGGGGTAAATCATCATCGGCACTTTGTACGGGTCCTGGTCGGTGATTTTTTCGTACATCTGGAACAGGTTGCCATAACGGGCTTCAATCACTTTCTTGCCTAATCTTTCGATGGCATATTTAAAATCGAGGAAAACAGATTTGCCTTCGCCGTTTACACCAAAACCAGCATCGCAGCGTTCTTTGGCAGCACGCGAAGCCACGTCACGTGGTACAAGGTTTCCGTATGACGGGTATCTTCTTTCGAGATAAAAATCGCGGTCTTCATCTTTTATATCATTCGGGCCGATTTCGCCTTTCTGCAATTTAACGGCATCTTCCTTTTTCTTCGGAACCCAAACTCGACCGTCGTTACGCAATGATTCCGACATCAAAGTAAGTTTCGATTGCTGGTCGCCATGCACCGGAATACAGGTGGGGTGAATCTGAACATAACAGGGATTTGCAAAGAATGCTCCTTTTTTGTAGCACTGCCATGCAGCCGACCCGTTGCTTCCCATTGCATTGGTCGAAAGGAAGAAAACGTTTCCGTAACCGCCGGTTGCAATTACCACGGCATGTGCACCGAAACGTTTGATTTTGCCGGTTACCAGGTCGCGGGCAATAATGCCGCGGGCTTTTCCGTCGATAACCACCAAATCAAGCATTTCGTGGCGACTGTACATTTGCACGGTTCCGAGCGCAATCTGGCGGTTTAATGCCTGGTAAGCGCCAATCAGCAATTGTTGACCAGTCTGTCCGCGGGCGTAAAATGTACGGCTAACCAGCACACCCCCAAACGAACGGTTTGAGAGTAAACCACCGTATTCACGACCAAACGGAACACCCTGTGCCACACACTGGTCGATGATATTGGGCGATACTTCAGCCAAACGGTAAACGTTTGCTTCGCGGGCACGGTAGTCGCCACCTTTGATGGTATCGTAGAAAAGACGGTAAACCGAGTCGTTGTCGTTCTGGTAATTTTTAGCAGCATTGATACCGCCCTGCGCAGCGATGGAGTGCGCGCGACGCGGGCTGTCCTGGTAGCAAAATGCCTTTACATTGTATCCGAGTTCACCCAGTGAAGCAGCTGCGGATGCACCACCCAAACCGGTTCCGACAACAATAATTTCAAGTTTACGTTTGTTGGCCGGACTCACAACTTTAATGGCGCCTTTGTGTTTGCTCCATTTTTCGGCCAACGGGCCTTCCGGTATTTTTGAATCTAATATGCTCATATCGAAATATCTTTCAGATTAAAACTTGATAAGAAAATAAAGTGGGATGATTGA
Source organism: Draconibacterium sp. (assembly GCA_036735485.1). GTDB lineage: Bacteria > Bacteroidota > Bacteroidia > Bacteroidales > Prolixibacteraceae > Draconibacterium. Next base: position 33,895 of record DAINOH010000015.1, read on the forward strand.
AAAGCCTACCGCAATGAGAATTGCGTAAACTTTACCCACAAACTGCAGGCGCGAAAGCCAGTTTTTGTTGCTCAGGCCCAAAGTCTGAAATGCTGACCAAAAACCATGTGAAAGGTGAATTCCCAGCAGGATTCCGCCGATAACATATAATACACAGTAAACAGTACTTGTCTTAAACAAATCAGCAACAAGCGTGTAACTGTCTTCCATTTCAACACCACCAATCATTACTTTGGCCATTTCATGGGGTGTGAATTTGATAACATAAAAGAAATCAATGAGGTGCATAACCAGGAAAACAAGCACCAAAGCACCCAGAACCAGCATATTGCGCGAAGCCCATGAACTGGATTCGCCGGCTTTGCGAACTGCATATTTTACCGGACGGGCTTTGTAATTCTGGTACTCCAGAAAAAACGACCACACTATGTGAATAATAAATCCTAACCCCAGTAAGGGCTCCATAATTTTTATCATTGGGTTGGTGGCCATAAAATTTGCTCCTTTATTGAAGAGTTCACCACTGTCATCGAAAATCAACAATAAATTTACGGTCAGATGGACACCGATAAACATTACCAGAAATAATCCTGTAATACTCATCAGGAATTTCCGGCCAATGGATGTCGTAAAAAAATTACTCATAGAAGAAGATTTTATTTGTTTGATTCATGATTTAAACTCGCACAAAATTAGGTAACACGTAGTTTCTCCCAACGTTTGACTGCCGAAAATAGCTAATTTAAATTGGTTCTACGCACAATTTAATAATCGATTTACTTTCAACAAAAGTAAATCTTTATTCGAGCTGCCTGAATGCCTTATTCCATTCATTCAAAGTAAACTGGTCACTGAGTGCTACAACTTCTGTCGGATGAAAAGAACCTTTCAACATCCGGGTTTCAATGTTATCGAATGTGCATTGAACAGCAATGGTTTCACCTTCCCTGATATTCACAAAACCTTTGATGCGATAGGCTTTTGGTGCCCATGTAATTAAAAAATCAGACAGAGCCTTTTCCGAAATCTTACGCGAGGTTTTGATTACCATCGAATTTACTGAAGGCCGTGGCAATGATTTCATTTCGCCAAAATAGAACTTATTGATGGCAGTTTTTCCCAGATCAAATTCGAAATTGCAAAATGTTGACTCCAGAATTTTGGCAAAAGGATTGCTCTTTTTTATCTCAACACGCAGATTTTCAACGTTTGTTTCAAGCAAATCGGTTTTGTTGATTACTACAAAATCGGCCATTCTGAGCTGGTGAAAAACACGTTGTTTCATCAATCCTGTTTTTCTGAAATTTACTGCATCGACAATACACCAGTTTGAAGCCAGAAAAATTTTTTCGGCCAGTGAACCCGATGAAACCACCTCTGAAATTGAGGTTGTATCGGATAAACCGGAAGCTTCAATGATTAAAATTTCGGGTTGGTGTTCGTCGATAAATTTCTCCAGCGACCGCACAAAATCGCCCAGCAAACAAACGCAAAACACCGAGCCGTTATTGATTTCAAGCAGATCAAAGTCTTTTCCTGAGTTTTTTAGCTCAGTTCCATCGATATTGGCGGGTGCAAACTCGTTTTGAATAATTCCGATTTTGTATTCACCAGCATATTTGTCAATAATCCTTTTCAGAAAAGTGGTTTTGCCACTTCCCAGAAATCCGGAGATAATATGGAATGGTATTTTTTGCATTATAACTTTTCGCGGAATTAGTTACTCAAAATAAAAACAAGCATTGATTAATGAAAATCTAAAATATCGAATAAGAAATAAGGAATAAGAAATTTTTTCATGCCATCAGTTCAGCATAAATTACTTCCTTAAATTTTTCATTTCTGATTTATTATTCTTTATACCTTATTTTGTTATTTCCTTCCAATTAATTTTTATCTACTGCTTCCCTCACCCGGCAAATGTGCCCCGGAGTGGTTCCACAGCAACCGCCAACAATATTGGCACCCGCTGCAATTATTTCAGGAACCAGCGCCGCCATTTCATCGGGCGATTCGGGGAAAATGGTTTGTCCGTCGTGGTAGTGCGGCATCCCTGCATTGGCATGAACCAGCACGGGTATTTCAGCATCAGCTTTTCTTATTTCTTTTACAATGTCCACCATTCCGGCAATGCCGTTTCCGCAGTTGGCGCCAATCAGTTCGGCTCCTGCCACGACCAGGGTTTCCACCATTTCGGTTGGCGAAACTCCCATCATGGAGCGGTATTCGCCCTGAACTGTTTTTTCAAAAGTCATGGTACAGAAAACCTCACAACCTGTATTTTCCTTTGCGGCTTGAATGGCAATCCGGGCTTCATCAAGGTCAGTCATGGTTTCAATCATAATGGCATCAACGCCACCGGCTTCGAGGCCCTTTACCTGCTCGGCAAAAGCATTGTACATTTCCTCTTCGGTTATGTCGCCCATCATCAGAATTTTGCCGGTGGGGCCAACCGAGCCAATTACAAATTTATCACCAGCTGCTTTCCGGCTGATTTCGGCAGCAGCTTTATTCAGTTCAAAAACCTTGTCGCCCAGTCCGTATTTTTCAACCTTGAAAACCGTTCCGCCAAAACTATTGGTTTCAATCATGTCGGCGCCGGCTTCGATATAACTTTTTGCAATATCAAACACCTCATCGGGATGCGTGAGGTTCCATTCTTCGGGGCATTCGCCGGGCTGCATACCTTTTTGTTGTAAAAATGTTCCCCAGGCGCCGTCGGAAACCAGTATTTTTCCGGCTTTTATCAGGTCAAGTATTTTTCCCATAATCTTTCTTGTTTTTGGGCTGAAGCCCGTTTTGTTATTGTCATATAGTATCTCCGGCATATCCCGAAATTTCGGGACCGGAGTTAGTCAATTAATTCCATTCTTTTTATCGGAGATGGTCAAGTCTTAAGTTCTAAACTTTGACTAACCCCACCATTTATGGTGGGGAACATGTGATGAGAAAAACGCAGGGCTTTAGCCCTTAATTCACTTAAATCCATACTTTTCAATAAATTCATTGTACTCATCTTCCCAACTTTTCCTTTTATGATGAATTTCCTGATTCTTAATGTATTCGCGCACATTGTCGATTTGTGATTCACTTACAGAAACTGCAAAATACTCATCAGCCCATTCAAAATTCCCTTGTGAATAATTGTTTTTATTTATCCAAAAAGAGGATTCACCCTTAATCAGCTGAATTGTTTTTGCCAGTGTTTGTTCAGCATCCAGTGAAACGATGCAGTGAATATGTTCTTTATGTCCATTTATAAAATCAATGTAAAAACCTTTACTTTTCGCGTTCTCTTTAATATGGGTTAAAATTATATGTTTGTTAGAATCATTGAGGAAAGGAACACGGTTTTTTGTTCCCCAAACACAATGTAACCAAATTCTAACGTATGACATTTTCTTGCTATTTTGGGCTGAAGCCCGGTTGTTTTGATTTATTTCTTGTCTCCGGCATATCCCGAAATTTCGGGACCGGAGTTAGTCAATTCTTTCCGGTCGATTTGCAAAATTTAGCCAACTCGTCAAAAATGAAAAGACCAAAATTAGTCATTTTGCTAAGCTACAAATTTCCTACAACTCTTTTATCCACTCTTTCACTACATCAAGCGAGGGGGTTGTTCCTTCCGATTTCAGTTTGTAATTGACCGTAATTGCAGCAGGGCCGTTTACCACACCAAAGGCAGCCATTTGTGCTTTGTCGGAAATGGTTTTTACCTCCACATCTTTCCCCAGTTCGGTTATCGCCCTTACAATTCTGTCGTTTAATTCACGGCAATCATTTTTTTCATCACATAAAATCAGGATTTCGCTACGTTTCGACCTGATTTTCAGTTTCAGTTTTTCGTTAATCCGTTTCTGAATCGCGGCTATCAGATCGCCTTTTGGCGGGATTTTGGAAACAAATGCAATCTTCCCGTCGATGCAAATGGTGGGAATATTTTTCACCATCAGCGACGACATGAAAGTGACCGCATCCATTTTTTTGATGGCATGTTCGCGCCATTCCACCACCCCTTCGAACTGCGGTGCCACCTTTTTCACCGCTTCCACCATGTATTGACACGGTGCGCACGATTCGGAGTCGAGCGTGATGATGTCCACAATTACTTTGTCGGCCTGGCCATAATCGCGCATGTTGAAGACCTCAAGACTGTTTTCGCGTTTTTCAAGTTCGCGCACCACGTCCTGTTTGTAGGGGTCGTACACCAATTCGCTGACTGCTTTGATGTTGGCAGGCGGCGTTTCCATGGGCAAATCGCAGCCCGGGGCGAGGATAAACCCGGTTTTTCCGCCCAAATCGAGACAGGCAAGGGCATCTTCGCGGGCGTCGTCTTCGTTCCCCATCAGCAAAACCACGGTCAGTTTCAGGTTACCGCCAAAACTGATTCCCTTTTTCAAGGCAATTCCCTTGACAAAATCAAGCGGAATATTTTCGTCAATCGAAACGTTATCAGGACGGCAATCGCACATCGCCTCAATATTTTGCTGGGCATGCCCGCAAACAAAAAACGAACTGAGCTTGCCTCTTTTTCTGACGTCGTCAAAAATCCCGGTAACATATGGCGTAACAAAGGTTTCGAAAGTCAGCGGGTCAATCTGGCTGGTCATCGGGTCGACCACGGCAATCACATCGCAACCTGCATCAATCAGATATTCCGCCATTTTCAGCCCCACTTTTGTGCAAAAATCCATTACCTCATTTACTTCGTCGGGCGCTTCAAAAAGCTTGATAAAAATGTCGGTTCCCATCAGGTGAAGTGCCAGCGTAAACGGTCCTGTTATCAGTCCATACAAGGCAATTTCGGGATATTTTTCACGGAGTTCCTTAATTGCGTCAACCATTACCGGAATCCGGCCATCCATTATTTCCGGAATTCGTAAATCATTTAAATGAATGCCTTCGGCCAGCGGATGCGAAATTACTGCCGGCGGATTGTGAGGTGCCCACTGCAAACGGCAACCCAAAATTTCGGCTTCTACCTGTAAATCAAAAACCACCGGAATTCCATCGGGTTGATAATCTTCGATGGCTTTGCTGACACCCTCCACAATTTTTTCTGCCGATTTCAGATAGGTTTCGGCATCAACTCCAGTGATAAAACCTCCGTGCACACCCACAAACGGCACCCACGGAACCCGCTCAACCGGTTGAAGGGCGAACGCTTTTTTTAGTAATTCAAGACCATACATTTTTTAGAACATTAGTAGTTAGTAATGCGTATTGAGACGTTTACAATTGGACAAACTTTCTCCGTTTTGAGGAATTGACTCTCCACAATCACTTCATTTAAAAATAATTACTGGTTATTTATATAAAATCTGAAACAATGAGCTGAGCAAAGTACTCACTACTCATATCTCACAATCTCAATACTAAACGTTTGCATTCAGGTATTCCACCAGTCCCTGCGGGTCGGCAGAATAGGCATCGGCACCAATTTTCTTTCTGAAATCGTCGGTTACCGGAGCACCGCCCACAGCCACTTTTGCTGCCGGAACCGCATCTTTTATGGCTTTTGTAATCTTCTCCATATTTACCATTGTGGTGGTCAGCAGCGCCGACAAACCTACAAAAGCATTTTCATGTTCCCTGATAGCGGCCACAAACTGCTCAGCTTTTACATCGGTGCCCAGGTCAACCACTTTCCAGCCATTGCCTTCCACCATCATCGAAACAAGGTTTTTACCAATATCGTGCAAGTCGCCTTCAACTGTACCGATAATAAATGTACCTTTTTGTTTTACCTCGCCCGATAAAAAATAGGGTTTCAGATGAATCATGGCTGTGCTCATGGCTTTTGCCGACATCAGCACCTGCGGAACAAAAACTTTGTTTTCGCGGAATTTAATCCCCACTTTTTCCATTCCCACCATCAGTCCCGAAGTAAGAATTTCCTGTGCTTTTATACCTTCGTCAAGTGCCTGACGGGTAAGCTCGTCGGCTCCGTCCAGTCCTTTCATTTGCGGCGGATAGGGTGCCGCTTTATTGATTTTTCCGAATTCAATACAATCGGCTATTTTCTGTAATAATTCGCTCATATTATTTTTTGATTTGGTTTTCAGTTGTTTGACAAAGTTACTTTTTGGAGAACCCTAAAAAATAGTATTTTCTTTGAAAAAGATGGAAAATATTACTTTTCTTAGTAATGAGTAATCAGATTAGAGTAGTGAGATTGCATAGAAAAACAAATGATTAAAGAAATCAGATATTACAAAATACCCAAACCGCTGATTGCTGAAATTCGGAGAAATCAATTGACATCGGATTTGTATCTGACCGAAACCGGAGAAATTGAAGTGGAACGTGGCTCCATCTGGGATCTGGATAAAAAACCGGAAAATCATGTGCTGGTTTATTGCCTGAAAGGAAATGGCATTGCCATCATCGGGAATGAGCAGATACCGGTTTCCGGTGACCAGTTTTTTATTGTACCACAGGGAGAATCTTTTAAGTTTTACTCTGTTATCAACGAAAACTCACGGTTGTTTGTGGCTTTTTTCAACGGTGAAAAAACAAAGTTTTTTGGTCACGGTTTCTCTGTTGTCAGAAGTTTGATTCCATCGGTCAGTAATCTTGTAGCCAACCGCGAAATGCTTTTCAGCGAGATTTTTAACAACCTGGCCAAAGGATTTCATGATGAAAATCTTACCTATGTAAATCTTTGTTTCGGGCACCTGTTGGGAACATTTATTTATGCGCACAAAACCAGTGATGACTTTGCGGATGATGCAAATCCTGCAATCCGGCAGGCTATCGATTTTATGAATAAAAATCTCTCGGCAAAACTGACATTAAAAAAAATCGCAGGTGAAGCCGAATATTCGCCAACGTATTTTACCACACTTTTCAGAAACGAAACAGGCTATTCACCTCTCAGTTATTTTTCACATCTGAAAATACTGAAAGCCACCGAGTTGCTTGACTACACCCGCACAAAAGTTAAAGCCATTTCGTTTCAGCTCGGGTACGCCGACCCCTATTATTTTACCAAAGATTTTAAGAAACGGATGGGCATGTCACCCCGGCAATACCGGAACAGAATCAAAACCAATTAAAAATGAAAAATGAGAAATTAAAATGAGAAAGCCACCCTTCCGGACAGCTTTCTCACTACTCATATCTTTTAATCTGAATACTTCTTACTTCAGTGCGGCTTTCAGCCCTTCGGTGGTTGTGTAATATTTTACAATCATATTCGGGACTTCCCATTCGGGCAGTTTTCCATCTTTTAAATATTGAAGATATTTTTCGGTAACCTGTGTAAAGTGCGCTTCGTGTCCCACACTGTAGCTGGCAGGGATTTCAACCATCCAAAGTTTATCCGCCAGTTTCACCAGTTTGATTCCCGGGTAAGCAGCCTGCAAATCTTCATCCACAGCTTTTGTAAGGCTGGCTTCCAGGTCGGCAGAACTTCCGGCAACTGCCTCAACATACAAAGTTGGTTTGTACCCTTGTTCTGCTCCTTGTTTTATAACAAGATTACAGTTGGTTCCGCGCATAATTGAGTAATGTGTATCGCCGGCGCCGGCAGGAGCTTCGAAATTCCAGATTACCGATGCTTTGGCATAAATACCCTTCAGTTTGTACACAATTTCGCCATTGCTGTAAACTTTCAGTGTTCCGTCAACCACATCTTTTTGCAGGTATTCGGGATATTGGTCGAGCGAAGTTACTTTTTTAAACATTTCGGGTGTCAGGTCGGTTGTCCAGCGTTTACCCGAAACGATTTCCACATCAGTTTTTGAAAGAATCACTTCGGGAAAAGCTTCCCACTGAATCAGGTCAACCAGGTGGGTGTTTACATCCACAATTCCTTCGCCCTGTTGTTTTGTGTCGAAAAACCAGGCCGGACGTTTGAGCGGATTGCCCGAAACCATTTTTGAAAAATGGTGGACACTTTCCTTTGTAATGGCTGGCTCTTCAGCAGTTCCGGTTTGCAGTGTTCCAAAAACTGCAGTATTTTTCGATAATTCGCGTTGCAGGATGGTTGTAATCTCGTGACGCTCGGTCATGATATCGTATAAAAGCACCCCTTTTTCAGCCGCCACCTGGAATGCTTTTTCGAGTTTTGGAAATTCTTCCGGAGTTATTACCATGGGTTTGTCGGCCAGAACATTGATTCCGGCTTCAATGGTTTTCAGAATGTAATCTGTTTTTATGGCGTTGTTTCCGGCAGTAACCATTACATTCCCCGGTTTTTCGGCAATCATTTTTTCGAAGAAATCAGCACCTGTGTAAACGATTTCGTTCCATGAAGTCGGGTTTTCTGCGCGGGTATTGTAACTGTTGATACGGGCAAGATGTCCCTGTAAATCATCACCTTCGGGTGCATAAACATACACGGTTGAATCGACCATTTCGTACATCGATTTTTGCACCAGTGCCGCATGAAAATGGCCGGGGTCGAGGGTCATTATTTTTACTTCGCCTTTTGCTCCTGTAAACATAGTTTTGGTTTCAGTTTGTGCCTGTTTATTTCCTCCTGTGCATGAAGCCAGAAAAATACCGGCTACACAATAAATTGCAAGATTCTTCATTTCAATTTTTAATTTGATTTTAGTTCGGTAACAAATTTACGTTTTTCAAACAATTCTGACTTTCAAAAGCTGGTGACCAGTAATGAATGTTACAGAAAAATAACAGCTTTAAAAACAGCGCCATCCGTCGGATGACGAATGGCGCATTTTCTTTTCAATTCTAAAAATATGATATCACGACTATAAATCTTCCTCTGGAGGAATTGAAGTTAATGGCGGAATATTATTTTCATAACCATCATAACCATAATTCTGATTAAGCTGACCCTGTGTATTTGAAGTGATAGCAGCCTGTGGTATTGGCCACAATATATGGTACGCGCTCATGGTATATTGCTGCCCATTGTTAGCTTTTACACCTGTATTATAGAAACCGTTGTTTTCAATAACTCTGTCGTAGTAAAAATTACTGGTTCCGAAATTGGCCATTGAATAAGTTTTACCACGGTATGATTTGCCTGTTTTGGCGAATAGGAATGACATTCTGTTTAACTCAGTTTTCCTGGGTTCTTCCCAGAAAAGTTCCCTCGCACGTTCATCAAGAATGGTTCCGATATCAAAGCTGGCAGCATCGGTATAAGGTGCTGCACCAGCCCTTGTGCGAATTGCGTTAACATCGGCCATTGCAGCGGCAACATCACCTTTCCACCAATAGGCTTCTGCACGGAGCAGATAAGTTTCAGCCAGACGGAAAACATACCAGTCGTAAGAACCACCCTGTGGCTGGGTACGGCGTGGGTCGGGAACATATAGTTTATAATGTGGCCATCCAAACCAGTTACGGATTGTATCGGTGGTGGCAATTGTTCCATTTTCCCTGTATAGCTGTAAAGGCTTGCCATAATATGCACCTTTTTTGGCGTTGGCATGGTTATAAACCAGATCCTCCATATTCATCCAGTTGCCCTTTTTGTGGCGAAGATCGTTCGGATCGTCCCAAATCTTTTTGGTATGATAAGGTGTGCCTCTTGAGCGGCCAATTCCGCGTCCGAAAGTTTCAACCAGTTTTATTTCCTGGTTGGCGAGGTCAGATGTTCCCGGGCCAAAACCATCAGGAGTATATAACATATTTGAATTGGAAACACCCCAGAAAGGAACTGCCTGACGCATAATCTGCAGGTCGAGACGTGAATCCACCAGTTCTTCGCGTGATAAAACCATAAACAAAACTTCCTTGTTGGCAGCAATAGCTTTGTTTTGCCACCAATGCAAACGGGCAATCACATCGTCGCGAATAATTCCCTGTTTCGTCAGAAAATCGCCATCTTCTTTTGGCACCTGGCCAAATGGAGCCTGCATTAAACTGTAAGTTCCACCGTTAATAATTGCATTGGCAGTGGCAATTGCTTTATCAAATTCGCCAAGAGCCAGGTAAATTTTAGTAAGCAAATGCCCGGCGGCGCCTTTTGAAACTCTTCCCCTGTCAACGTTGTCAGAGCAATGCTGAAAGGCAAATTCCATGTCTTTTTGAATTTTGCGCAGGATTACTTCTCTTTCAGTTGAGTAAAAATCGAGTTTTGGCGAAGTAATTTCATGCCCGATAAAAGGAATATCACCAAATTGCTGGGTAAGCCTGTAATAACGAAAAGCTCTGTGAAAATAAGCTGAACCAAGAACTGCATTGCGTTCTGCCTCATCTTTATAAACTGCATCATCAATACGGTCGATTACAACATTGGCATATTTGATTCCCTTGTAACCTTCGTACCAGTACCAGCCAATTCTGTTATAGTCAACATGGTTGAGCTGTGATGTCGGTGTAATCTGAATATTCATATTCTGTGCAGGCCCGGGTTTGTCGGTTGTACCCTCAACGCACACTTCCGAAAATATGAGTTCGGTAATCATCGGAGCTCCGTCGCCGTACCATTCATACCTCATATTACGTTCGCAGGCTGTAAGCGCGGCATACATACCTTTAGCGTCAACGAGTGCATTTTCAGGTGCAAAAAAGGAAAGTGGTTTTGGTTCGAGCCATTCATCATCGCATCCTGTAGTTCCCAGAATCAGGGAAGCAAAAAGTAACAGGATTAATTTTGCTTTGTATCTTATCGTTTTCATATTAATCATCATTTATTGTATTACAGTGTTAAATTAACCCCAAGTGTGAAAATGCGTGGATTTGGTCCGCTATTTTCAGGATCCCAGAAGTTCCAGTCAGGTGCCCACCAGCCTACGTTGCGTGCAGTGGCAAAAATTTTCATATTGGTAATATGAGCCCTGCTTAATAAAGCAGATGGAACTGTGTATGCCAGCGAAATATTATCAAGTCTGATAAATGAACGGTCTCTCCATACATCGAATACAGCACCACCTTCAGCAGAGTAAATACGGGCGTAGTCGTTGTAAGGTGTTTCAGGTGTCCAGAACGGAATTTTGTAAGAGTTCACCCTTTCCGGGAAACTGTCACGGTTTTTGGCCGAGTTCATTGTTCCTTTATGTCCCCAGTAAGAATAGATCATAAACGACAGGTCGAAGTTTTTGTAGATATTGAAATCATGACGCATGTTCCAGCGGAAACGCGGTGTTCTGTAACCAAGATATTGTTTATCAAGGTCATTGATTTTGAAATCACCATTCACATCTTCGAGTTTGAAATCACCCGGGAACTGCCCGTATTTTGCTGCCTGCTCTTCTTCTCCAATCTGCCATACACCCAGAATTTTGGGTTGCCAGATCACATCAATAGCTTGTCCGATAAACCAACCGTTTGTGTAGTCATCTCCTTCTTTCTGTCCGATTACATTACCTTCTTCATCTTTCACATCAACCATATCTCCGTATAGATGCACGATTTCGTTACGGTTCATTGTGAAGTTGGTATTAATGTTCCAGCGGAAGTTTTCGCGATTCATTGCCCTGGCATTGAAAACGATTTCAATACCATAATTACCAACCTCGCCAAGGTTTGCAGCCACCGAGTTAAAACCTAAAATATCGGGTAACCGGCGGTCAACCAGCACGTCCATTGTTTTGGCGGTATAGAACTCAATTGAGCCATCAAACACACCGTTTAAAAAACCATAATCCAATCCGAAGTTCAGCGATTGAGTTTCTTCCCATTTCAATTCTGAATTAGCCATTCGGTTCACATACAATTGTGTGCCTTCATAAACTGTTCCCGATAAGGTTTGATAGGGATATTTTCCGGTTGTCATATCCGATAATGCTTCATAGCGGCCGATTGCGCGATTACCATTACTACCATAAGATACCCTCAGTTTTCCGTAGGTAAGAATATCATTTTTGGCAAAAGCTTCATCGGTGAAAACCCAGCCCAAAGCTGCCGACGGAAAATAACCATACGGATGTTTCTGACCAAATGCGGAGTAACCGTCGCGACGCATCGTTAAAGTCAACATGTATTTGTCTTTCAAAGAATAAAATACCCTACCCATCAATGCATTGGCAGTTTCGTATTCGTCATTGCTTTCAATCTGGAAAGTTGTACCTGTACCAGCCTGCATACGGTGAAAACCTAAAGCATCGGTAGGCTGAAAGTTCTGAGCTGACATATAATCCCACCAACTCTGGAATTTTTCGGCATTGGCCAGCAAAGTAACATCGAACTTATGAATGTTATTAAAAGTCTGGTTCCATTTAATCAGGTTATCAACCTGCCAGCTATAAATTTTTTCCTGCAAACGTTTTGCCTGTCCACCAAATTTAGCCCAATCTTCGTGTTGTACCGACTGGTGATTCATGAATTCGTACCATTGGTAACGGGGTGCGAAATTTATCTGATATGAAATATTGAAAGGCAATTTGATAGTTGCATATAAATTGGCATTTAAAGTATTATAATACTGCCTTCTGGTTTGAAATGTCATGTCATAAAGCGAGTGTATTGCACCACGGCCAGGGTCATCAACCGGGCTACGGCGCAATGTTACGCCATCATCTTTATAAATTGAGCCCCAGGGTGAGTTATTAATCCTGGTTCCCCAGGCTGCCTGAATAGTTGGATCCGGATCACCCGAACGATTCATGTGACTTTCATCACGGTCAGAAAACTGGGTATTCATACCTACAGTCAGCCAATCGGTCACTTTTGCATCGAGGTTTACCCTTCCCCTGATGGTGGTGAATTCATCGCCTACAATAATACCTTCGTTGTTGTTGTATCCCAGCGACATATAATAAGTTACTGCATCACCTTTACCCGACAGCGAGATATTATAATCCTGACGGAATCCATTCTGGAAAACCATGTCAGTCCAGTCAACCGAGTTACCGTTTTTGTAATTCGTAATTTCAAGCGGAAGCATACCCAAGCGGGCCAGCCAGATATCGGTATCGTCACCGGCATCGCCATCCAGCCACATTTCCTTGGTTACACCTTCCGGTAAATTATTGGGATCTTCAAATTTGTACAATTTTGTATTTGTTTTCGCATTATAATAGTTAAGCGACTGCATAACTTTTGTTCTCCACGAAACAAATTCATAAGGCCCGTAAACTTCTTCCAAAGTTCCCATTGTTGCCAAACCAACGGCTGTGTTAACGTTAATAACGGGTTTCCCTTTAATACCTTTTTTGGTGGTAACCAGAATAACACCATTTGCAGACCGCGAGCCGTAAACTGCGGCAGAAGATGCATCTTTCAAAACATCAATACTCTCAATATCGTTGGGATTGATGTCTTCGAGAGCACCCTGGTAAATTACTCCATCTAAAACGATCAAGGGATTTGACGAGGCTTTTAGAGTATTGTCACCCCTGATTTCCATATCGCCACCGCCCTTTGCAGTGGTAGAGAAACCAACCTGTAAACCGGCAATGTTTCCACGCAACATGTCCTGCAAAGCCTGTGGTTTTTCATTCTCAATCTGGCTTGCTTTTACAGTTGATACAGCCCCGGTAAGGTCACTTTTTTTCATAGTACCATAACCAACCGCAACAACCTCTTCCAACCCAATCACATCGGCGACCATTGCCACATCAATTGTTGACTGGTTTCCAATCTGCACTTCCTGAGATTTCATCCCAATAAAAGTAAATACCAAAGTAGTTGCGTTTTGTGGTACTGTTAATGTATAAACCCCATCGGGATTGGTTACAGTACCATTTGTGGTTCCTTTCAGAATAACAGTTACCCCGGGAAGCGGAGAACCGTCGGCAGTTACTTTACCCGTAACCGTTTTCTGTGCCATGGCGTTGCTAATGGATATAGCAAACACCATTAATAAAAACAGTAGTTTTCGCATAAGTTAAAATTTAATTAGGTAATGATTATTTATTTATAGAATTGACTGAATTTACTGAACTGAATAGTTCAACAGCCAATGGCATTTATCCAAAACCAGTCAGCATATATTTTAAGTTTTAGCAGTTAGAGTTATTTCTTTCATATCTCATCATAAGCAGTATATATCTACCTATAACGCCAGTTTTACGGTTCAATCACAATGGCTAAATCTATCCATTAATGCCATAAAATATCTGACTCATTTTTGCAAATTTCAATATTTTTTTTGCAGAAAATACCGGGAACAGTTTTTCTTGTTCCCGGCAGATTATTGAATATTGAATTATAATCAGATTTTAATGTAATTCGTTCCATACGGATAACGTTGTGGCCTGCTTAACATCGAATTTGCCAAATCGTTGTCAATAAACCTTTCTGTCTTGGGATTCCATTTCAGCACACCCGGAACTTTCATGGCAATATGACTGATCAGGCAAACTGTGCAGGCCCTATGACCAATTTCAACCGGAGAAATGGGTTCCTGGCGAGATTTAATACAGTCGAGCCAGTTACCATGCTGTTCTTTGCTGACGTATAAATGGATTTCGTTGTCTCCGATTTTTGATTCCAGAATTTTCGGATCGCTGGCATCAAGCGCTTTTGTGGCACCTGCAGGAATCGGATCGCTGGCTGTGGCACGGTAGGCACCGCGGGTTACAAAAATCCATCCTTCGGTTCCTTCATAACGGATACCATTCGGGAAACCACCACTTGTATAAACTGTAATTCCGTTTTCGTATTCATGCTTCACCATAAAATCGCCATGAACATTCCAACTGCCCGATTTCGGAAACTGGGCAACTGCTTCCACAGAAACCGGCCCTGTATATTCAGTGTCCATTCCCCAGGCAGCCGAGTCGTAGTGGTGTTGTCCCCAGCCGGTGATCATTCCGGCACCATAATTTTCATGACGCAACCATCCCGGACGGTCATAACCTTTTTGAGGATGTACCAATTGTTCGGTGTAATCGATTTCGGGTGTTGAACCCAGCCACATATCAAAATTCAATGCTGCAGGAACGGGCATTTTTTCAAAAACAGGACCACCGGGATCGCCAGGCAAACCGATTTTTACCGTATGAAGTTTACCGATTCTGCCATTGCGAACCAGTTCGGCGGCCACCCTGAACTGGGGGTCAGACCGCTGTTGTGTGCCAACCTGCAGAATAACTCCCTGCCGGTGAACAATGTCGCTGAGCAGGCGACCTTCGGTGACTGTGAGCGAAGTGGGTTTTTGCAGGTAGATATCTTTTTTGGCCAGTGCCGCTTCAATTGCAGGTTGCGAATGCCAATGGTCGGGTGTGCTGATAACCACCGCATCAATATCTGAACGCATCAGAATTTCCCGGTAGTCTTCGTACATTTTTACATCAACAGCACTGCTGCTGCCATATTTTTTATTGTAAGTGTCTTCAACCAGTTTTTTGCCATCAGCAAGGCGATTTTTGTCTAAATCGCAAACCGCAACATAACGGGCATGTTCGTAACGGAAAAGATCAGACATATCATGTGAGCGGGCAATTCGTCCACACCCGATTTGTGCCAATTGGATTGTATTACTTGGGGCGCTTTTCCCAAATACCGACGAGGGTACAATGGTTGGGATCACAATGGCCCCGGCAGTTGCTGCCGTTGCATTCCTTAAAAAAGTTCTTCGTTTCATATTATTAGTCAGTTTAAGTTTTTAATTATTTTTTTACCGGCGAGTCGTCACATTTAAAGTCTCCCAACACATATTGCGCCCCGTTCAGGTAAAATTTCAGTAACCGGGCATCTTCAAAACTCTGCGCATTGTGCGAAGGTGACACATAAAAAACATGTCCTTTTCCATATTTTTTTATCCACGAAACATACTTTATCTTTTCGTCGATGGGTTTTGATTTGTTTGTCAATTTATCTGTGTCCATATAAAGCAGCGGTCTGAAGTTTTTTTGTTCGTATGCTTTATTAAACAAATAGGGTTCATCGACATGAACGAACGATTTGCCTTCGAAGGCTGCAGTCAATGGATGACCGGGTTCGGCAAGTTCAAGCGTGATTTCCTGCTGCGGCGGATGATAGTCAAAACTTCCTCCCACCATTTCGCTGAACGCCATCGAATTGTTTTGCATAACGATTGCCCCGTGAACAACCATTAATCCACCTCCCTTTTTGACATATTCGATGAGGTTATTTTCGAGTTCAGCCGCTTTTTTAATCTTTTGTTCTTCGCTTAAACTTTTGTCTTCATCCAGCATATCCAGAATCTGGTCGCGACGTGGACCCACTGAGCAATTGTTATTCAGAACCACCGCATCGTATTTTTTCAGTTTTTCAGATTCAAAAAACGAAAGGTCTTTGCAGACATCGGCTTTATAAGCACCGCTTTTTTCGCCCAGCAGGCGGATTACCTCTGTGGTATGCGGAACCACCCAGTGGTTAAACCCGGTAAATTTGTCAAATATCAAAATCTTTCTTTCTTTTTTGGGTTGAACTGCCGGTTTTTCAGGCGCAATTTTCTCTATTTTCTGCACCCATTCCGGGGTACAGGCAAATTCTTTCAGCTGTGCATTTACAATTACCACCCAAAGAAAAGCCGCAATAGTTACCAGTATCTTCCTCATTTTCTCAGCATTTAATTATTAGGTAAAATTTACTTTTTATCTGTTCATAATAATAACAGGGTTATTCGCAAAACTGTTCCAGTACATTTCTGCAGTGGCAGCATCCATTTTTCCATCGAAAACCACTAATCTGTACTTCAAAGTGTAGTTCTTTTTCGGGTCGATTTTCCAATCAACGTGCCTGATGGGAACAAACTCGAAATACATGTCTCCCCTACCACCGTTGGCATCCAGCGGCCACACGCGCATGGGTTCGGGGTGCATCCGGTTTGAGGGATGGCTCAGAAACAGAATCCCTGACCGGCCTTCTTTTACAGCCGATTCACCTTCCACAACACACCAGCGGGCAAATGAGCCATCAGCATCTTTTCTTGTTTTGTTATCCGAAGTCAGCACAGTGCAATTGTCTTTGTGCCATTTTTCGGTTGCACGGAAACCAACACCTCCTCCATAACGATAAGCATCGAGCATGATTCCGTTTTTCAGCGGACTGTTCAGCGAAGTGGTGTAATCAATTATCCAGACTCCTTTCCCGGCATTCCACACACGAACATCCAGAATTTCGTTCATGGCAATCTGGTCTTCACCTTTGGCACCAAAATCGATGTGTTGCTGCAACGCGGCAAAACCGCTGTAAACAGCACCTTCTGCTTCCGAAAGAAATCCGGCAAACTTCACAGTTCCTTCACCTGAATACAAATTCCAGAAATCAACGGCACGACCATCTATCGTGGTTTTTGTCCAGGGCCCCCAGATTCCGTAATGGTGATAATGGTCGGGTGCCTGAATCCTTGTCAGCACCTCGCCACCCGGCGACCAAAGCGGATGTATAAAACCTGATCGTTTAAACAATATACTGATTGTATCTGGCGGATAAGTGATTCCGTAACGGTATTTCAGAACCGGTTTACCATCTTCAACCAAACTGAGGTCCTGGTGATCTTTTTTTAACAGAACCGGGTGACTTTCCGGTTTCTGAGCTTCGATTTTCAACACATATTTACGCTCAGAATTTTTCTTCGATATTCCGTTCAGAACAAACCACAAACGGGCTGAATAACCCGGCTCAAGTTGACATTGAACAGGCACCTCACCCGATGCTGTAATTTCGTATAAAGCAAGATTTCCTTTATCGGTATTATAATTCAGGTTATCAAGCGAAACAGAGACAGGAGCGTCAATTCTGTCGGTTTCAACTTTAACCGTGAATTTTGCCAGCTCCTGTGCAAATGCCAGGTTTGCAATCAACAGTAAGGTTATTAGTATTTTTATTCTCATCGGTTTATTTTTTTAAACCCACATAGACACATAGAACACACAAGTTTTTTCTCTATTGTGGTCTATGTGACTATTGTGGTTTTTAAGTTCTATTTTACCAATTCATCAATAGTTTTTTTAAACGCCAGAATGTTTTCGGTAGTTACGTTCGGTGGCATTCCTCCGCCACACGACCAAATCACGCGGTTTTTATCCCCGAATTCATGCACCATTTTAATGGTTTCAGAGCGCACTTCGTCCGGCGATTTTGCTGCCAGCACATCACGTGGCGGCAGGTTCCCGATCAAAGCAACTTCCGGTCCTGCCAGTGCGCGGATTTCACTCATACTGTGTTCAAAGCTGAAATTGAAAAGGTTAACACCCATTTCTTTTAAATAAGGGGTGGAAATCAAACCTTGTGCATCGTTGTGGAAAA
This sequence comes from Draconibacterium sp., assembly GCA_036735485.1. GTDB lineage: Bacteria > Bacteroidota > Bacteroidia > Bacteroidales > Prolixibacteraceae > Draconibacterium. The sequence goes on from DAINOH010000015.1 coordinate 51,979, forward strand.
AGTTCAGTTTTGAATCGAAAGCACTGAAAATCCGCTTCAGATAAGGCACTGCATATTCGCGGCATTCATCATCGCCAATAAAACCCACAATGTCATCAAGCACCAGCATTCCCTCAATCGACGGAAACATTTCTTTCTGATATTGCAGCCAGTCAACCGTAAACCGGGTGATGGTATCGAGCAGTTTATGGCTGGCTTCGGGATCCATCATAAAACCCATCATCAGTTCGGTGGTGCCCATTAAAAACGAGGCAATATTAAGCGGCCCGCGCGCCACGGCAAACTTGATTTCGTGCCCCATTTCGTTGATGGGTTTCTGGTAATTTACCAGTCGTTGAATCACAAATGGCAACAATCCATCCGTTTTCGGATTCGGAACTTTCAGGTTGGCAGCTTCCGAAATATCAGTCATTATGCGGTCGGCGTGCGGCAGGTTGTAACTGTTCCACACTAATTTGGCACCAAAAGCTGAAGGTTCGGTACACATCCCGAACTCGGACCAGAATCCCGGCAGGAAAATAATATCAGGAAAAGTTTCAATAACTTTTTTGTTGGTTTGAAACCAGATTTCTTCAGAAGAATAAAACTGCAGGGTTGATACGCCAGCCCACCCCGGAATCCAGGGACTATCGACAATAAAACCTGTTACAGGCCGTGCCGGCGTTTCGCCATGAACTGTCTTTAACAACAGCTCCCATTGTTGGTTTGTCATTTTATTGAATTTAGTTCCTTACAAATTTATAAGTCACGGTTGTTAAAATTCAGTATTATTTTTGCAACACCTTGTACCCTGTTAACAAATTTACTAATATTGAAATTCTGCAGAATTACAGGAAAAACAAGGAAAACCAACAGAAAAGTGAATGGGCTATGAAGATAATGCACGAACATATTGATTTTCCGGGTCGCTCGGCGGTAAAGGTAAAATATTGCGACAGACCACACTTTACGTATCCGTGGCATTTTCACCCCGAATTTGAAATTCTGTATTTAACCGAAGGCAGCGGTACACGTTTTGTGGCCGACAGCATTGAGGAATTCGGGCCCGGAGAACTGGTTTTGGTGGGAAGTTCGCTGCCGCATTTCTGGCGCAGTGATGAAAAGTACCTGAATAGCGGAGGCAAACTCCGGGTAAAATACATGGTAATTCAGTTTCCGCCCGATTTTTTAAAGCCGGAAATTGAAAATTACCCCGAGTACCAGCTCATCGGCGATTTACTCAAACGTTCAGCACGTGGTGTGATTTTTCACAGAAATTTCTCTGCCCAGATTAGCAGTAAAGTTTTCAAAGTAGGTAAAGCAAGTGGCTTCGACAGGATTATTTCGCTGCAGAAATTGTTGCAGGAAATGGCGAAAACCAGTGAATACAGACTGCTGGCCGGAGAGCTTTATCAGAAAGAAGATCAGACATTTGTAAACTACCGGCTTACCAAGGTAATGCAATATTTAAACACCAATTATCAGCAAAAAATCGAACTCGATACAGTTGCTGAAATTGCCAACCTGCACCCTGCTGCATTTTGCCGTTTTTTCAAGGAGAAATCGGGCAAATCGCTTTCGGAATATGTAAACGATATGCGGATTGGGTACGCCTGCCGCCTGATTACCGAAGGCCGGATGTCGGTTTCGCAGATTTCGTATGAAAGCGGTTTTAACAATCTTTCGAACTTCAACCGCACTTTTAAAAAACACACAGGTTATACACCTACCAGTTATTTCCAGGAGTTTCAGCGCCAGCCAGGCAACTAACCTGGTTTTTTGACTATCATTTAAATCGGGAAAAATTACCAACCTTCTAATTCACCGCTTAAAAACATTGAGGTTTCTTTTTAGCTTTGCTCAACAACAATTAAACCTGCTGCTATGAATAAATATTTCTCAGTCTTTCTGTTTGTATGGTTTTTAAGTTTAACGGCATCTGCCCAGGAAGTTGAATTTTCGCCCACCGACTGGGAAAATCCGGCAGTAATTGACAAGGGACAAAATGACCCGCACGCATTTTATATTCCTTATAAAGTTCCCGATGATGCCATCAAAAGCAAAAAAAGCAGCGAATATATTTTATTGAACGGAAAATGGAAATTCAAACTTGTGGAAACCCCGGATCAAGTCCCCGAAGAATTCTGGCAACCAAAATTCAAAACTGAAGACTGGGACGAAATCACAGTGCCCTCCAACTGGCAGATGGAAGGCTACGATCATCCAAAATTCAGAAATGTTGCTTTATCATTCGAAAGTGATCCGCCAAAAATTCCTGACTACTTCAACCCCACGGGTTGTTACAAACTGAAATTTACAGTCCCGAAAACCTGGGGAAACAAGCAGGTGATGCTGCGTTTCGAAGGGGTGAAATCGGCTGCCTTCATTTGGGTGAACGGCAAACGGGCCGGTTACAACGAAGGTGGTTTTGAGCCGGCAGAGTTCAACATCACACCATTCCTCGAAAAAGGCGAAAACGATTTATCGGTTCAGGTGATGCGTTTCAGCGACGGTTCGTATCTCGAAAACCAGGATATGTGGCGGCTTTCAGGAATTTTCAGGGATGTAAAACTGTATGCACTCCCACAGACTTACATCCACGATTATTACGTCACCACCGATCTGGATGAAAATTACAAAGACGCACTGCTGACCCTTGAAACCGATATCAAAAACATGGTCGCTGATTCGGTAAAAGGTTCGGTTGAAATGGATGTTTTTGATAAAGAAGGAAAGTCGATTCTGAAAGACGGTGCAATCACAGAATTATTTGACATTGACTCGCTTGAAACAAAAAAGGTAAAAATCAGCACGCTGGTGATCGACCCGCCCAAATGGTCGGCTGAATATCCCAACCTGTTCACCCTGCTTGTGATTCTGAAAAATGAAAAAGGAGAAATAACGACCACTTTCTCGCAAAAAATCGGCTTCCGCGAGGTGGAGTACAAAAACAAAATCCTCACCGTCAACGGTGTTCCGGTAAAACTGAACGGCGTGAACAGCCACATGCACGATCCTGAGCACGGACAGGCAGTTCCACTGGAAACGTTGCGTAAAGATTTGCTGCTGATGAAACAATTCAATATTAATTGTGTGCGAACCTGTCATTATCCGCCAACGCCGGAATATTTGAGCATGGCCGACGAACTGGGAATTTATGTTTTTGATGAAGTGGGTGATGAGACACACATGAACGAATGGCTTTCGGAACGCAGCGAGTGGACCGAAATGTACCGTGACCGCAGCCGCCAGCTGGTTTACCGCGACCGCAACCACCCGTCGGTGATTGTGTGGAGCGCCGGAAACGAATCGGGAAAAGGTTTTAATATTGATGAAGTCATTAAAACCGGAAAAGCCATCGATCCAAGTCGTCCGGCCTGGATGTATGGCGGCAACGATTTTTACATCCCCTTTGAAGACATCGTGGGTCCACGTTACTGGATTCCGATCGATTATAAAAATTTAGCCGAAGGAAAAGTGCTTCCGGCAGGCGACAACAGGGCTTCGTTTATGGACGAATACATTGCCGCCACCGGCAACGGTTTGGGCGGTCTGGATGAATATTGGGAACTGATCTGGAAACACCCCCGACTGACTGGTGGTGCTATTTGGGACTGGATCAGTCCGGGCATCAAAACTCCCCGCTGGACTGTACCAGATTTATCTCCGGCTAAAAACGACGGACAAATTATGGGCAGACCGGTTTTTACCGATGGAAAAAATGGCCGTGGACTCAAGTTTTCGGGTCACGACGACTGGGTGGAATTTTACCGCGACCCAAGTCTTGATATTTCGGGAAACCAGCTTTCAATAGGGTTCTGGGTGAAACCTTCGAAAATTCCGCAATCCAATACTTTTATCACCAAAGGGAAACACCAGTTTGGCATCATTATGGAAAACCCGGAAACGCTCGAATTTTACATTTATAATGGCAAACGGATCCCGGCAAAAACCAAGGTTGGCGGTGATTTTTACGACAACTGGCATTACATCGCCGGAATTTATGATGGCAGCCGTCTCTCGCTTTATATCGACGAAAAACAGGTGGCACAAACCGGGTGCAGTGGCAATATCAGTGTAACACCTTTACCGCTTTGTATCGGCCGCGAAGCCGAATCACAGGACCAGGGCGAATACTCGGGCCGGCTATCGAAAATGGTGATTGACGAGGTGAAGATTTTCGACAAAGCTGTTTCGTTGCAGGATTTAAAAACAAAAAGTGAAGGTGCTGTTCTTTCGCTGGATTTTGAAACCGATACAAAAGGCGAAAGCTTTTATGCAGTTGGTTTGGGTGGCAGAACTTACGGAATTGTGTGGCCTGACCGTCGTATTCAGCCCGAAATTTACCAACTAAAAAAGTCAGCTCAACCGGTAAAAATTGAACCCATTGACCCGGACAACGGAAAAGTGCGGATCACCAACCGCCACATGTTCAAAAACCTGAACGAACTGACTGGCTTGTGGCAACTCACGGTTGATGGCGACACCATTCAGCGTGGATTTTTTGACCTCGATCTCGCTCCCGGAAAATCGGTGATCGATTCCATCCCTTTCAGAATGCCAAAAATAGAAGCGGGAACCGAGTGTTTGCTGACTGTTTCATTTCTGCAAAAAGGAAAAACTGAATGGGCCGATGATGGTTACGAAATAGCCTGGGACCAGATGAAAATCAATGCCCCGGTTTATGAAAACCAGGAATCAGAAACAAATACAAAAATTTCAGCCACCGAAAATAAAGATGCAGTTACCATTTCGGGTGGAAAATTTAAATACATCATCAGTAAAAAAACCGGAATTTTTATTTCGATGCAACACGATGGAGTGGAATATCTTGAGTCGGGGCCGGTTTTCAATGTCTGGCGTGCACCGCTGGCCAACGATATTGATCCGTGGGGAAGCGAAGCTTTTAAAGGACGCAATTTCACACCCGGCCTTGGCCGCAGCATCGACAATCAGTTACGCACACTGGGAATGCGTGATCTGATTGTTCAGGTTGATGAAATTGAAGTGCTGAAATTATCAGGTTCAAAAATCGTTGTAAAAATAAAAGCATTCTCAAATTCAACATTGCCAACTGACCGCAGGATGAAATCATACAATTATTTTTCAGCATTTGAGCGAAACGAAACCTGGACATTTTTAGCCGACGGAACCATTGAACTGGAACAGGAAGTGATTCCGCACGGAATTATGCCCGACATGTTGCAAAAAGTGGGTTTGCAGTTTCAGTTGCCCAAACAATTCAGCCAGGTTGAATGGTATGGCCGCGGCCCGTTTGAGAATTACCCCGACCGCAAAACCGGGGCAAAAATCGGTCATTATCAATCGGATGCTGACCAGATGTATGAACCTTATATTTTCCCGCAGGAATGCGGAAACCGCTGCGATGTTCGCTGGCTGAAAGTTCAGAACAAGGAAGGAAAAGGATTGCTGATTAAAAGCGAAACCGGTGTGAATTTCAGTCTGCACAAATTTACCACCGACAATCTTGACAGGGCTGTTTACACTTACCAGTTGAAAGAGGCCCCGAATACAATACTGAATGTGGATTTTGAAGTTACCGGCGTTGGCGAAACAGCCACACGACAGTTGCTGAAATACCGGGTTTTGCCGGGTGTAAAACAGAATAAGCTAACGATAAAACCCTTCTGATTAGCACACAAAAAAGGCGCAGGTAAAATCACTTGCGCCTTTTTTATACAATTTCGATTGTGTTACTTATTATATTTTGAGTAGGAAATACTCAGTTTAATTCCTGTTTTACTGTTGCTTCCTTTCAAAACAGTGCGATTTGCCTGGTTGTTTTTATAAGCCGGAACAAGATAAAAACCTAAATTTTCAGCTTTGCCTTCAATAATTTGCTGCAAATGCTGGGTTATATTAAAATGGTATGTATAATCTTTCTGCAAACTTCCACCATAAAAACTGGGGCTGAATACATAATCAACCGGCAGAAAGTCCTTTCCAGTTGAATCGATTACAGTAAAAAGCATTTGTTGCGGTGGCGGGAACCGGTGTACCTGCGAGGCAGCTGTATCAATCTGGAAAATAAGTTCTGCCTTATTGATGGCCGTGTTTACCGAATCTTTCCAGGAAGTCAGGTCGCCGATGAAGATTTTTGATTTCAATCCGCCCGTTGCCTGTACATAAATCAATGAATCTTCGTTGGTTTCGGAATCCAGATTTGCATAAAACGGTGCATTTGTGTAGTCGTGAACAATGCGGTTAATGCGGGCACTGTATTGAGTCACCACATAAGGCATCAGCAGGACTCTGGCTTTTGTACTGTCAGTTTCTGATTTCAGCGAATCATTATGAAAAAACAATACTACCCCTGATCCGGCGAAGTTGCCTGAAGACAAAGTTTCCAATGTAAGAATTGCACCTCCCTGGCTTGTCTGTTGTTCTGATTCGATATAAAGTCCTTTAAAATATTCAAGAAAAATATCGTTGCTTACAAGATCAGTCGAATCGGCATAAAACAGTTTTTCGGCCAATGAGAAATCCAATGGGATACTAATCAACTGGTAGAAAGTATCTTTTGAAGTTGAATCAAGCTTTACCTTTGGTGTAAATTCAATCTGCCCTAACAATTTATCAGAAGCCAGCGATTTAAGATCAACATCCTGGGTATAATTCTGATCGCGGTCGATTGACGATTCAAGTTCGTAAACCCTCAGTTTTTGTTTTGTGATAGTATCACCGTAAATAATGCGGTAATACAGGTAAAGCTTGATGGAATCGGGTTGCGGATTATCCTCGCCAAAATCGGGAAATGACGGCAACCTGAATTGCGTGGCAAAATCGATGGTGGTTGTTCCAAAAAGTGAATCGTTAAAACTGCCGAGTAAACTACGGCTGGCTTCATCAGTCCTGATTGAATCTTCCTTGTGGGTAAAAGCGGAAATATCATCTTTTATCAACCGGTTTCTGACTTCAATTAAATCACCACCGGGCAATACTTCTAACCCGATGCTGCTGTATTCTTCACAAGCAGCAAAAGAAAAAACAATGAATAACCCTGCAATCAGGTACTTATATTTATAAAAGAACTTGCTTTTCACTCAAATCGAATTAATTGATTTTGTAAACTGTTTTCTAAAAAATTACACAAACGTAGAAAAATCGACCGATATAAACTTTGTTTGAATTTGAATTTTGGCTTTATAAACTGAATCTTCTGTTTTTTTAACAATCAAAATCAGAAAATCTGGTCATAAAATGTGTTATAAGCATCGATATAGGTTTCTTTGGGCTGATAATCCAGAAATTTTTTACCGCTTTCACGGGCATATTTTTCAACCTCCGGATTTATCGAATCAGTAGCTTTGATAACACCTTCTGAAAAATTGATGGCCAGTTTACTTACATTCACAAATGTGGGATCTTTAAGCACAGCAACATCTTCAGGTGCAATACCGTCAATCATCAGTTTATCACCGAATTTTGCGTTCAGAGTATTCACAAAATCGTCGTTATAAACCGAATAAACCATCTTTGAATGCTTGAAAAGCGGGTTATGATAGTAGTATTTCTTGATATACAACGGAATAAGCGAAGTAAGCCAACCGTGACAGTGGATAATATCGGGAGCCCAGCGCAGTTTTATTACGGTTTCCAGCACGCCTCTGGCAAAAAATACAGCTCTTTCGTCGTTATCCGGAAATTCATTTCCTTCGGGGTCGGTTAAAACACACTTCCGTTGAAAATAATCTTCATTATCGATAAAATAAACCTGCATACGTGCCGACTGAATTGATGCAACCTTAATAATCAGCGGGTGGTCGGTATCATTTATCACGAGGTTCATTCCAGAAAGCCTGATCACCTCATGCAATTGGTTCCTTCTTTCATTTACACACCCGTAACGCGGCATAAAAGTTCTGATCTCTTTTCCCTTTTCCTGGATGCCTTGCGGTAAGTATCTTGAAATTTCAGACATCTCGCTTTCAGGCAAATAGGGGAATATTTCTTGTGAAACGTAAAGAATTTTTCTCTTTTCCATGCTCTCCGGTGAACGCATTTTATAACAGGCTGCAAAGTTAATAAAAAATATCATGAATATTCAATGTAAGTAAGTTATACAGGTTAAATGATGTTTCCCGATATAGTTTGTTTCGTGGAATTGATTATTAATTTTATTTACTTTGCACCGCAATTTTTTACAGACAGCAATGATTCTGGTCAGGACAGTTTCGGAATTAAAATCGGTGCTTAAATCCTCAGGGAAAGCTGATTTAGTGGGTTTTGTGCCTACAATGGGCGCACTTCATAAAGGACATCTTTCGCTCGTACAAAAGGCAGTTGATGAAAACCCGTTGGTGGTTGTCAGTATTTTTGTAAATCCTACTCAGTTTAACGATTCCAAAGACCTCGAACGGTATCCGCGCACGCTGAATGCAGATATGAATTTGTTGGAAACAACGGGTTGTCAGATTGTTTTTGCTCCCGATGTAACCGAAATTTATCCCGAACCCGATACCCGGAAATTTGATTTCGGGCAGCTTGATAAAGTGATGGAAGGGAAGCATCGCCCGGGACATTTTAACGGCGTGGCGCAGGTGGTAAGTAAGCTTTTTGAAATGGTTCAGCCGCAAAAAGCCTATTTTGGTTTGAAAGATTTTCAGCAATTAGCCATTATAAAAAACATGGTAAAGCAATTAAATCTTCAGGTTGAAATTGTCCCCTGCCCCATTGTCCGCGAGGAAAGCGGGCTGGCCATGAGTTCGCGCAACGAATTACTGACAACCGAAGAAAGGGCAAATGCAGCCGCCATTTCACAAACACTTTTTAAAGCGAATGAACTCAAAACCGGGAAAAACGTATCAGAACTTGAAAAATGGGTGGCTGAAACCATCAATAAAAACCCGTATTTGGAAGTTGAATACGCTGAAATTGTTGACGATACTGAACTTCAGCCTGTAAAAAACTGGGACGAACAGTCGGTAAAAATTTTGTGTGTTGCCGTGTTTTGTGGAAAAATCAGGCTGATTGACAACATTGTTTTAAATTGAAGATGAAAATGCAGATAGAAGTTTGTAAATCGAAATTACATAAAGTGACCGTTACCGAAGCCAACCTTCAATATGTTGGCAGTGTGACGATTGACGAAGATCTGATGGATGCCGCCAACCTGATTGAATACGAAAAAGTGCAGGTGGTAAATGTAAACAATGGCGAGCGGCTCGAAACTTATGTCATTAAAGGCGAGCGTGGTTCGGGAATTATTTGTCTGAACGGGCCGGCAGCCCGCAAAGTGGCAGTTGGTGATGTGGTGATTATTATGTCGTATGCATTGATGGATTTCGAAGAAGCCAAAACTTTCAAACCCCGGCTGGTTTTCCCCGATACAGAAACCAATTCGCTGGTTTAAAATTTCAATTCCCCCAAAATTTTATCGTATCGATCAGCAGATATTCTACCGATAATTTTTTTGATTTTATCTGAATCAGCCACCAAACTACCTGTATTTAGTTAAATTCACCAGCTAAACTTTCTATATAATTCTGATGCCGGAAACAGTCAACATCCATTTGCAGCCAATTGATAAATCACTGATTGTAAACAAGGGAACTCCGTTGATGGATGTACTTCACGAATTCGGGATTGAATTTCCATGCGGAGGAAAGGGAACGTGTGGAAGATGCAAAGTAAAACTGCTGGAGGGAATTCTTGAAATTGACACTGTTCAGCAACAAAAACTTGATAAACTCGGTTTAAAAAATGATTGGCGACTGGCATGTTTTTGTACTTCTGAAAACAACATGACCCTTGAAATATCGCAGTTTGAAACCATCATTCTGGCCGATAGTACGCAATTCGGATTTCAGCCAAAAACCGGTTACGGAATGGCATTCGACCTGGGAACCACCACGCTGGTGGCGCAGTTGGTAAATCTCGAAAATGGTCACATCCTGAATTCTGTTTCCGATGTCAATCCGCAAGCTCGTTTTGGCGCTGATTTAATTTCGAGAATCCAGAGTTGCCTGGATGGAAATCAGGATGAATTGCAACGACTCATCCGGCAAAAAGCGGGTGAAATGATTGATTTGCTGTTGGCGGATCATCCGGTGAAAGTATCAAAAATCAATTTTGTGGGAAATACCGCCATGCATCATATTTTCTCCGGTATTTCTGTTGCTCCGCTTTCGCAATACCCGTTTCATTCACCGGAAAAAGGAAGTCAGCATTTTACTCCTGAACAGTTAAACTGGAATTTAAATGAAACAAACATTCATTTTTATCCGTCAATCGGAAGTTTTGTGGGAAGTGATATACTGGCCGGAATTGCCGCCACAAAAATGGCTTTTCGTGACGAATTCACCATTTTGGTTGACCTGGGTACCAATGGCGAAATTGTGGTTGGAAACCGGGAAAGGATTGTCTGTGCTTCCACCGCAGCCGGCCCGGCATTCGAAGGGGCCAAAATCAGCCAGGGAATGCGCGCTTCAACCGGGGCCATTTCGTCGGTAACTTTCGAAAATGGAAAAATAAAAACCCATGTTATTGGTATCGTTCCGGCACGCGGAATCTGCGGCAGCGGACTGATTGACGTGATGGCCGGGCTGATTGAAACAGGACAAATCGGGATATTTGGCGAGTTTGAAAATGGAGAAGAAAAGATCGAAATCGCTCCAGGAGTTGCAATTACACAGCAAGACATACGTGAGTTTCAACTGGCAAAAGCCGCTGTTGCCACTGGCATTCAGATTCTGATGAACAAATTGAAAATTTCATTCGAAAACATAAGCCAGGTTTTTATTGCCGGAGGTTTTGGCAATTTTCTGAATATTGAAAACGTAATCCGCACCGGTTTGATTGAATGTGAAGCGGGAAAAATCGTAAAGTTGGGAAACACAGCACTTATCGGGGCCAAAATGTTCCTGTTTGAAGAAGATGGTTTTATCGATGAAATTCTTGCAAAAACATCCCACATCAACCTTGAAGCTGACCCTGCTTTTCAGGATATTTTTATTGAAAAGATGATGCTGATGTAAAACTCCAAAAAATCAAATCTCAAATCTTTACCAGACTATCTTCTTATAAATTTTACAAATCGCTTTATACAATAAAATGATGGTGACTAAAGTCATTCAATAAATTAATTCAATAACCCCAGCCTTAAGGCTGGGGTTAAGCAAACCGGCAAAGTTGCCGGGCTTAAGCCCCAGATTTCAATTTTTCTCCGGATATTGTTGACTTAATAAGGCAACCAGAAATATATAAAACCAAATACTTTCCGTGAATCACAACTCACCAACAGATAATCGGGGAGCCGCATCAATTCCTTTTGTTGAAAGCAAACCGCAGGCAGCATAAATGTCCTGGCCGCGCGATGCCCGCACGGTTGTGAGAATTCCTTTGTTATTCAGTGCATCTTTAAACTCCTGCATCACTTTTTCCGACGGGCTTTTCAAAGGTGTGCCCGGTACCGGGTGGAAACGGATGAGATTGATCCGGCATTTCAAACCGTCTAGTAATCGGGCCAGTTCTCTCACATGAGCCGGCGAATCGTTCAATCCCTCAAACAAAATGTATTCAAAAGAAACCCTGCGCTGACGGCCAAAATCCCAGCTTTTTATTTCGCGGACCACTTCCTCAATCGGGTAGGCAACCTGCACAGGCATCAGTTTCTGGCGTTCTTCATTAAACGGAGTATGCAAACTCACTGCCAGATGTGCTTCGCTTTTCTCAAGAAAGGTGAGCATTCCCGGGATGATTCCGATGGTTGAAACCGTGATCCGGCGCGGACTCATGGCAAATCCCCATTCAGAGGTGAGTATTTCAATGCTTTTCAAAACCTCATCCAGGTTGTCAAAAGGCTCACCCATTCCCATGTAAACAATATTGGTAATCTCACCAGCCTCATCGATGCTGCGGATTTGATTGATGATCTCGCCGGCTGTGAGTTGTCCCTGAAAACCCTGTTTGGCTGTAAAACAAAACAAACATCCCATTTTGCAGCCTACCTGCGAACTCACGCAGACAGTTTTCCGGTCACGTTCGGGAATCATTGCTGTTTCGATGAATTTATGCTGAATGGTGGGGAAAAGATATTTTTTGGTTCCGTCGGCACTGATCTGTACTTTTGTGTAAGCTGTCAACCCTGTTTCGAATTTCTCTTCCAGCAATTCGCGGTTTTTTTTCGAAAGATTTGACATTTCATCAATTGAAGAAATCTGTTTTTTATACAGCCAGTCGGCAATCTGGCCGGCAGTAAACCGTGGAAGCCCCAAATCAACAACAAGTTGCTGTAACTCGCTCAATGTCTTTCCAAAAAGTAACTGTTTCATCACCCGAAAATTTTTGCAAAGATACTGTTTCTTTCCAACCAGTACGAAGGCAGTTTTTGTTCGGGAAAAATCTCCAGTCTGGTTTCAGTGCCCTGAAGGTTTTTTGATTTTTCGTTGTATGTTTATCACACAAAATACTAGTCAGTTTTACAATGAAATACCTGTTCCTGTTTGTTTTTGCCACAATGTTTTTTGCCCTCAAAGCCGCATCTTTTGACGGAGTAAAAATTCCGCTGGGAGGAAATGCTTTTGTAACCCGCAGCGAGGGGAATGTTAAAATCGACGACAACGGAATCGTTAACTGGGACAAAGAAAATGCAATGATAAGTTGCTGGTTTAAAACCTTGCAAGGTGGAAAATTGACGCTGTTGGTGCAGGCCAGAATAACAAAAGGTACTTCAAAAATTCTGGTTTCGGTCAATGGAAAGTCCACTGAATTGGATATCAAAAACACAAATTGGGAATCAATTCCAGCCGGAAGTTTTGATGTTCCGGAGAACGAATATGTCAGGGTCGACTTGAAAGGAGTTTCCAAAACGGGGCCTGATTTTGGCGTGATTTCCGATATCATCATCGAAGGTGAAGCCGCCACCGAACCCCTTGTTTTTGTGCGCGAGCCTGAAAATTTTTATTTCGGTCGCCGTGGCCCCTCTGTTCATTTGAGTTACGAAGTTCCGGTAAATGCCGGAAACATCGAATATTTTTACAACGAAGTAACGGTGCCCGAAGGTGAAGATGTTATCGGTTCGTACTTTATGGTGAACGGTTTTGCGGAAGGTTATTGCGGCATTCAGGTTAATTCGGCCGATGAACGCAGAATTCTTTTTTCGGTTTGGAGCCCGTTTGAGACCGATAATCCGGACCAAATCCCGGAAGAAGCACAGGTTCGGTTGCTGACCAGGGGCGACGATGTGGTAACCAAAGAGTTTGGTGGCGAGGGTTCGGGTGGACAGAGTTTTTTGCGCTACAACTGGAAAGCCGGGTCAACCTACAGGTTTCTTACACGGGTTCATCCCGATGAAAACCGTGCGGGAGCAACGGTTTATACCTCCTGGTTTTTTGATCCAGCGCGGAATAACTGGCGGCTGATTGCCTCTTTTTCGCGCCCGCAGAAAGTTACCTGGTACAAACGGCCGCATTCTTTTCTCGAGAACTTTATCCCCTCACAGGGGCATCTTGCCCGACAGGTTGAATTCGGCAACCAGTGGGTGATTGACGAACATGGGAATTGGACAGAACTCACAAAGGCTAAATTTACTTTCGATGCCACAGCAAAAGCCAACCGGCGTGCTGATTTTGACGGAGGAGTGAGCAAAAACCACAAATCATTTTATCTGAAAAACTGTGGCTTTTTTAACAGCTCCATTCAGACGGGTGCATTTTTTAACCTCGAAAAATCCGGCATTCATCCGGAGATTGACCTCGGCGTATTACCCAATAAATAGCATTCTGTCCCGGTTATTCCATGATTGTTTCCCTGAAACCGGGTGCTCTCCTGTGTTGAGTCGCCTGTTCAAATGAATAGGCCAATTTCAGCAAAACAGGCTCGCTCCAGGCACGTCCGAAAAACGAAATTCCCACCGGCAAACCATGCACAAAACCTGCCGGAACTGTAACGGCCGGATAACCGGAAATGGCAGCCAGCGAAGAACTTCCGCCCAAAAAATGATCACCGTTTACCCAGTCGATGTTCCAAGCCGGACCATTGGTGGGTGCAATAATGGCATCAAGCTGGTGTTTTTCCATCACTGCATCAATTCCATCTTTCCCGGTCAACCGTTTTGTTTCTGAAAGCGCGTTCAGATATTCTTCCGATGTCAGATCTCCTTTTGCCTGAGCTTGTTCAAAAATCTCCTGTGCAAACCAGGGCATCTCTTTTTCAGCATTTTGTTTATTGTACGTGATAATTTCTTCGAGACTTTTTACGGGTGCTTTTCCATGTTCCTGAAGGTATTTATTCAGATCGGCTTTGAATTCGTAAAGCAAAACTTCGTATGAAGCGTTTTCCCATTTCCCGTAATTCTCAAAACCGATTTCCTCGACAATAGCCCCTTTTTCCTGCATTATTTTTACAGCTTCGCCGAACAGGGCGTCAACCGGAGCGCTGAAACCAAGAACCTGTTTTGCCAGACCTATTCGCTTTCCATTTAAACCGTCAGCATCCAGAAACTGCGCATAATCGTTTGAAGTTTCTCCCTGCACGAGATGAGTTTCAGCGTCAGTCGGATCAAAAGCTGCCAACGCGCCCAGCAAAATGGCGGCATCGGTTACAGTCCGCGTCATTGGGCCGGCTGTGTCCTGACTGTGGGCAATGGGAATAATACCCCGACGGCTCCACATTCCCAATGTTGGTTTAATTCCGACAAGCCCGTTGATCCCCGAAGGACAAACTATTGAACCATTGGTTTCGGTGCCAATTCCGACGGCACACAAGTTGGCTGCCACTGCCACCCCGGTACCGGAACTGGAACCGCAGGGCGACCTGTCGAGAAAATAAGGATTCCGCACCTGTCCGCCCCGTCCGCTCCAGCCACTGGATGAGTTGGTGGAACGAAAATTCGCCCACTCACTCAGGTTGGTTTTTCCCAGCAATACCGCTCCCGCATCACGCAGTTTTTTTACAATAAAAGCATCGGTTTCGGCAATGTGCCCTGACAAAGCCAGCGAACCGGCAGTGGTTTGCATTTTATCAAAAGTGTCGATATTATCCTTGATCAAAACCGGAATTCCGTGCAACGGACCTCGAAATTTACCGGCTTTTCGCTCCTCATCGAGTTTTGCAGCAATTTCTGTTGCATCAGGATTCACTTCAATCACCGATTTCAAAACCGGATCAACCAGTTTAATGCGTTCCAGGTATTTTTCACAAATCTGAACCGCAGTCAGTTCTCCCGATTCCATTTTCTGCTGCAAAAGAGCAATGGTAATTTCATTCAGATCGAATTCAGAAAATCCGGGTTTGGCAGTTTCCTCGGTTTTTTGAGGGACACAGGAGGCAACTCCGCCCAGAGCCACCACCGAACCGCTTAATGCTGTGGTTTTGAAAAAGGTACGACGTTTCATTGTTCAGATTAATTAGTTTTATTACTATCTTTAGTTTCAAAGTTATTGATTTTGTCAACCCTGAAGTTTATCCCGAATACTAAATTCATCGGTATTTATTCTCAATTGAGGCCGAATAATTCATCAACATTTTATTTCAACATTCAGTAATTTTACATATTATTTTAATATTTTTGCTTCCGGACGTTTAAGAATCTAAGACATAATTTTTACAGGGTACTCATGCCCTGACGAAGGTATAACAGAAAAGCGGTGTACCCTCCGTTATTTTTATAAAAGCGTCAATTTTAAACAAATCCGGATTGGTGTACACCGCTTTCAACCTGAAACGTTTTTCAGAATAAAAAGTTCTCCGTTTTAAAAATCTGCTTTTGAATTTCGATTCAGAAAAACTGCAGAAGCTGTTTATCATTATCCGAAGGGCGGGCGAATTACATTTCGTTATTGAACTCTGTCGGGATTCTTTTTAACGAATTCGGCCCAGTTTTTAAATTCTTTTGATTTTTCCGGCTTTCCCTGCTGAATAAAATGACAGATCGCCACTGCCACGGCATCGGTTGCATCAAGGCTTTTTTCGATTTCGTTCAGGTGATAAACTTTCTGCAGAAAATAAGCAACCTGTTCTTTGGAGGCGCGTCCCATTCCGGTGATGGATTGTTTGACAAGCAGCGGGGCATATTCAAAAATCGGGACTCCATGCATGAGGGCAGCCGCCATGATCACTCCCTGTCCGCGGCCAAGTTTCAGCATCGATTGTACATTCTTCCCATAAAAAGGTGCTTCCAGTGCCATCACATCTGGTTTGTATTCTTTAACCAGGTATTGAGCCCTTTCATGAAGATATCTCAATCGCTCGTAATGATCGGCCAGTTTCCCGGGAATGATGGTTCCGATATTCAGAATTACAGGTTCTTTCCCGCGGATTTCCACCAGTCCGTAACCGGCAACCGTGGTCCCCGGGTCGATTCCCAAAATGCGAAGTGGTTTATTCATTCAATAGTCAGATTTTAGTATTGAGTACTGAGTATTAAGTATTGAGTACTGAGCATTGAGACTTTCTCAAAATGTACTGACTACTCAGTATTATTGACTCATCTCTTCTTTAGTTGTTGCACCAAAACCCCGGCCACAATCAGCACTAGCCCGATAAAGGTAGTAATGTATATGGTTTCGCGGAGAAAAAAATGGATAAAAACCAGCGAGAGAAAAGGCGCAAAAAATACAAGATTCCCTATTTTGGCATTGTTAGTACTCATGTTCATCGCTTTTAACCAGAGAATATAGGTGACGCCAACTTCAAAAATTCCGACATAAATCATGGCGAATAATCCTGTTCCGGGCTGGATTGTAAAATCGGAAAAAAACCAGACAACCGGTGCCAGAAATATAAAACCAAACAAAAAATTCAGAAAGAGTTTTACAATTTCGTCGCGTCTATCCAGTACATTCAGAATCCAGTAAAGCGACCAAAGCACCGAACTGACCAGTGCCAAACCCAATCCAAGCGGATTGGTATTTCTGAAACCATCAATTCCCCCCTGCGACGCAATAACCACAACACCACTGAAGCTGATTAAAAGCGCAACAAAGTTGAGCCACGATATTTTTTGTTTCAGGATGGGGACAGAGAGCAACGCCAGTGTAACCGGCCAGATCATGTTTACCGGCTGTGCCACCTGTGCCGGAAGCAATGAATAGGCTTTAAACAGCACCAGGTAATAAAGCAGTGGATTGAATGCCCCGATCAGTGCTGATTTGATCCAATCCCCTTTGGTTTGCATTTTAATTTCTGATAATTTTCCCTGCCACAGTAGAATAAAAAACAATACAATGACAGTGACTCCGGAGGCATAAAAAATAAGCTGGATAAAATCGTATTCGCGGAGGGCAAGTTTAAAGGCTGTTGCCACGGTTGACCAGAAAAAAACGGCCAGCCCGGCATAAATAATGGCTTTATCAGTTGATTTCATTATCCAGTTTACCGTTCATAAACAGTTCTTCAGGTGTTGCTTCCTGTATTTTGTCGGGATAAACAGCTCTTAATTCGCGATATTTTTCTCTCGATTCTTCGGTAAAAACACTTCCCGGATAACGTGTCAGAATTTCTTTGTACAAATCTTTGGCCTCCTCTTTTTTATTCAGATGATTATTAAGAAGATCGGCGAGCATGAAAGTGGCATCATCACCTAAAAGATCGTAACTGAAACCATCCGCAATCTGTTGCAAATATTCTGCTGCCAATGTATAATTTTTGTGTTCGGTCTCAATTTTTGCTTTCCTGAAAAGAATATCATCCACCAATGTATTGTATGGATACAATTCAGCCAGCGAGTCGAGCGTGGCCATTGCTTTTTCGTTTTTATTCTGAAAGAAAAGCAGGTCGGCACGGGCAAACATTTGCAAAGGAACCGCCGTGGTGTCAAGGTTCAGGTTGCTGCCAATTAACAGAGAAAGTTCCATGGCATCGTTGGCGGTAAGTTTCGAAGTACTGGCTTTCAGCACATCAAGCTGCGCTTTTGCCCAGCTGAAATTTCCGATATAATAACCAAGCTTTGCCTTTTTCAGTTTTACATCGTCGCCCAGCAGGTTGTTTTTATTGGCGTCAATCACCTGTGAGTAAAGCAGCGTGGCTTCCCATGGATCGCCAGCATACACGTAAATATCAGCCAATTCGGTTTTCAGTCGTCCCCATTCTTCTGCCTTGAGCCTTGGGATTTCAAGCGTCTTTGTTAGCAAATCAATGGCTTCCTGGTTGCGATCAAGGTAAAAAGCCAGCAAATGAGCGTAGTCAAGAATCAGATTGATCGTACCGGAAAATATACCGAGATGTTCAGTCCCTTCTTTAAAAAGCGCAGCAAGCTTTTCACCCTCAACTTTATTATCCGGCATTTCAGTAATAAACTGAAGATAAGAAGCATGTATTTTCATGGAAAATGCCTGGCTGTAAAAAGGACTTTCTTTTCCTTTTGCCATCAGATAGTCAAAAGCATTTCCCGCATCGGCGTACTTTTTATTGTTGAGCGCCATGTTTCCCAATTGGATAATCTGTGCATCTTCGGTTCCGGTCCTTTTATCAAGGGCAACCGACTGCCGGAGCGCTGCCGGGAACTTGCCTTCCTGCAAAAAAAGCCAGATCAACAGGCGATTGTATCCGATTACCTCAGGATTTGCCTGAATTCTTCGCAATACCTGCTCGCGAAACGATTCAAGCATACTATCGTCAACATCAAGCCGCATCGCAGAAGCCAGACTGCTTTGAACACGTGGCAGCTGATCTTCGCTTTTGCTTAACACATCGAGGTATTTTTCCATCATTCTGGTGTAATCTCTCACATAATAATAGGCTCTCGCCAGTTCAAAATCAAACTGACCGGCTCCCAATACCTTTTCACCCTGCAAATAGGTGTTTTTTGAATATTCATATTCCTGACAACCCAGAAATGCATTGGCAGCAATTATATATTCGTTTTTATTTTCGGGTATCAAACCAAGTGCTCCGTTGTACTTTTGTTCAGCTTCTTCCGTCTTGCCCTGCATTTTCAATACATATCCCCAATTGATATAAAATTCGGGTTTCGGGGGGCGTTGTTTTTTTAGTTCAGATTGAATCTGGCTGGTTGCTTCATCGAAGCGCTGGAGTTGAATCAGGCAATCGAGGTAATACTTAAAATAAGTCGAATTTTTGGTTAATTCATAAACTCCATAAAGAAGCGGGGCTGCTTTTTCGTAATCACGGGCATTATAATATTGAATAGCCAGATTCGATTGAGTCTGAATCTGGTTCTGCGCCTGGTTTTGCTGAGCTTTCGAATTAACAACAAATATCAGCAACAGAAAAATTATGACGTAATACTTCATTCCCGTGATCATGAATGTACAAAAATAACATTCCCCGGGAATGAAAGGTTTTGAAATACAGAATTTCGGATTAATTTGAATTGTAAGCCCACTTCAGGTAAACACTACCCCAGGTAAATCCGGCACCAAAAGCCACAAGAATAATATTGTCGCCTTTTTTGAGCTGTTTTTCATACTCCCACAAACAGAGCGGAATTGTTGCCGAAGTGGTGTTTCCATATTTCTGAATATTGATCATCACCCGGTCGGTTCCCAGTCCCATCCGGCGGGCAGTGGCGTCAATAATACGCATGTTGGCCTGATGTGGCACAAGCCATGCAACATCTTCAGATTTCAGATTGTGTTTCTGCATAATCTCTTCAGCAATATCGGCCATACTCGAAACAGCCGCTTTAAAAACCACCTGGCCTTCCTGGTAAACATAGTGTTCCATCGCATTCACCGTTTCATGGTTTGCCGGGCGCATTGAACCACCGGCTTTCATGTGCAAATGGTGGCGACCCAGACCGTTT
>DAINOH010000016.1:0-65667 GCA_036735485.1 Draconibacterium sp.
TTCTACTGCAACATTGATTCTGACTATCAATAATTCAACAGAAAGCACAGAAGAATTCACAGCTTGTAATTCTTACACCTGGAACGGAATTGAATACACTGAATCGGGAACTTACACGGCCGAATTCGAAAATGCTGCAGGTTGCGATTCTACTGCAACATTGATTCTGACAATCAATCATTTCACTGAAAATACTATCAATGAAATCGGATGTGGAATAGTAGTAGTTAACGATGTAACTTATACCGAAAGTGGCACTTATACACAGACTTTAACCAATGCAAATGGTTGCGACAGTTTACTAACTGTTAATGTTACAATTACTGTCTGCAATCCTGAAATGAAGTTGAAAAATGATAGCGACACAACCAGGTTTAACATCCCGGTTACAGTTTGTGTAAAAGACAATGATAGCGGCATTCCTACTGGATCAGTGCTGAGTATTCCGTCAACCACTGTATTAAACGGTAAAATGACTGTTACCGCAGAAGGTTGTGTTACTTACACCCCACCGGTTAACTTTGTTGGAGAAGATACTTTCTACTATACAATTACAACAGCGGAAGGTAAAAAGGATTCAGCACTGGTGACAATAACAGTATTACGTCCGCTTGACCTGATGATCCAGGCCAACGATGACTTCTTTGAAATCGTTCAGGGTGAAAGTCTGAATCTTGCAAGTATAATTGCCAACGACATCAATACTCATGGCGATATCATCGCAACCGACAGACCAATTCTTGATGCGATTTTACACGGGTTACTCGATATAAATGTGACAGGTATCATTAATTATACACCTGATGCTGATTTCTTTGGTGAAATTCAGTTTACCTATCGTATTTGCAGTTCACTGTTCCCCGATTTGTGTGACGAAGCAGTGGTGACAATTAATGTAATTGAAAAAGAAATTCCGGATCCGAATCCGTTGACTCTGTGTGATTCAGTATTATTCATTCCGAATGGATTCTCTCCGAATGACGACGGATATAATGAATATTTCGAAATCAATTTTATCTGCGAAGGTGACGGTGACACACCAGCTAATTTTGAAGAAAAATATTCTGAAGCAAAAATGGAAATCTATAATCGCTGGGGTAACCGGGTTTATGAAAAAGAAGGTTACGGAAATGTCAGCAGATGGGGTTCTGATGCATGGTGGGACGGAAGATCAAACAAAGGCGTTACAATTGGAAAAGACAGGCTGCCTGCTGCGACATACTTCTACATACTATACTTTAACGATGGAAAAACCGAGCCAAAAGCAGGGTCAATATTCCTTAACAAATAATGAGTGTTTAATGTATGTTTAATCAGAAAAAAATGACAACAATGAAAACAAAATTAAATATCATCAAAGGTTTAGGGATTCTGACACTGGTAATTGCAGGTTTAACATCCAATGCTCAGCAGGATCCGATGTACACACAGTACATGTTTAATACACAAACCATTAACCCTGCTTATGCGGGAACCTGGGAATCGCTGAGCTTTATGGTTCTCGGACGCCAACAATGGGCAGGTTTTGATGGTGCACCGCAAACCTATACTTTTTCGCTACAGGCTCCTTTAAAAAACGAAAGGGTTGCCTTAGGACTAAACGTTATCAGTGACAAGGTACTTTATGAAAAACGTTTCTATATGTTTGCCGATTATTCTTATCTGCTTCCTTTAAATGAAAACCTCAGGCTGAGACTCGGATTAAAAGGCGGATTTACCAATTATTCCAACAACCTGCAGGAGTACGAGATCAATGACCCGAATGACCCGAACTTTGCAGGTGTTATCGACAAAAAGTTTGTACCCAACTTTGGTGTCGGGGCATTTATGTATAGCAAACGGGGGTATCTGGGCTTTTCTATTCCCAAAATACTTAACCAGGATTTTGAAAATAATACAAACAGTTCACTTTCGTTAAATGGTGAATTAAGACACTACTTTCTCATGGGAGGGTTGGTATTTAATTTAGGTGAAAACCTGAAATTTAAGCCAACGATGCTGACAAAAGCATCTTTCACTTCTGAATCCGGTGTGCCTGTTGAAGTTGATCTTACAGCCAACTTCCTTATCAAAGAAAGATTCTGGTTGGGAGCCATGTACCGTACTGGTGACTCATTCGGATTTATTGCTCAGTGGATAATTGACAAAAAATTGCGAATTGGTTATGCGTATGATTATTCTGTAACACCAATGCAGGATTTCAATAATGGTTCTCACGAAATTATGGTCTCCTACGAAATGCGCTTCCTGAAGGAAATGTTCGCTTCGCCGAGATATTTTTAAGAAGATAAAAAAAGGCTAAAGCCCGAAGTCCAGTTTTTGCTGCTGGTCTTTGGGCTTTTTAGTTTGATGGCTGGCCACAATTTCATCAATTACCGGTAAACACCTCCCACACGAAGTACCTGCACGGGTTAAACGCTGTATATCGGATGTTGATTTTGCCCCTCGCTCCAAAAATGAAACAATCTCTTTTTCATCTACCAGATTGCATAAACAAACTAACCGGTTTTTCATCACTAATATTTTTCAGACTGATTTTTCAATTCAGAATTCTGTTTTCAACAAAAACCTTCACTTTTCGGTAAACATCAATCACAACATCGTTTTTTGGCAAAGTATTATAAATAGCTTCCAGATATCTGAATTTGGCAAGGTGTTCAAATGACGGCTTGTAGTTTATATCATAAACCCACGAAAGCTGCATAATTTTTACATCATTCTCGGTAACAACATTTTTTTTGCTGACCATTTTACCTGATAAAACTTCTTTTAGTACGTTTTTTGAAATCTCCGGATTTTTGGGGAGTTCCCAGGTAAGTGTATGATTCTGTTTTCCGTTTTTATTATTGTAATATTCAGAAAGTACTTTCAAAATATCAATTTTATCAGCGTCGCGAAGCAACCTGGCGAACAATAATTGTTTTCCTTTAACGGTGGAATTTACAGCAATTTTGTTATGTATTTGTATCGACTGGATAATTATTTCACCTGATTCATCATCCAACGATTTCAGGACTCCTTCTTCTATTAAAACTTTCACACCCAAATCAGCATGATCAACCGATTTTTCATCATTAAATGTATTGAATTCAAATAATTGCCGGAATCTTCCCACATCGTGGAGCAAACCTGCCAGATAGGCAAGATCAGCATCAGCAGGTGTCCATTTCATTTTTTCAGCCAAAACCATTGACAACAATGCCACTCTTTCAGAATGATTTTTTTTGATTCCAAAATTAACCTGTTGCGTTTGATCTAAATTTTCAAACGAACCATAGTATGCATTAAACCACGAAACTGTCTGATTCACTAACTCTTCCATCTGAATTTCAGTTATCAACTGCAAATGTATCCAATAACCGGTGGTTGCGAATCCAACCTTGTTTCTTTTTATTAACATTCAAAAAACAGCATGTTGAAATAAGTTCAGGTTAAATAACCGGAATTTTTATATTTTTGCTGCACCAAAACCGGCCCCATAGTTCAATGGATAGAATAAAAGATTCCGGTTCTTTCGATCTGGGTTCGAATCCCGGTGGGGTCACAAAATAAAATCAGCCGCTTCAATGCGGCTTTTTTTATCGCCACTTCTGATTTTTCATTGATTACAATTAAGATATTCCATCCTTGACGAATATCTTATTCCCCTGAATGTACAGTTATATGATAAATATTTACTTTTGTGGTGCTTTTTTCTGTCAGTATGAAGAATTTTTCAGATATATCGGGCGATTTTGAAATTGAAAGAATCAGAAACAACAAGAAAATAATAGTTTTTATTATCTGTCTGATCATTTCAACCGTGCTTTGGTTTATCAATGCATTGAGCAAAGATTACTCAACGCTCATTTCGTACCCCGTAAAATTTATAAATCCACCTGAAAACCAGTTTTTAAGTGGCAATCCACCCAAAAATCTCGATTTAATGGTTCGCGGGAAAGGATTTCTATTACTGCAACACAAAATATTTATGTTCTCACCGGTAACTATTGATATTTCGGATTTAATCGGTAATTCACAACCCGATTCAGGAGGTTACAAAGTTACAGGCCGGAGTTTAACCAGTATTGTTTCGAGCCAGATCAGCAATGACCTAATTTTAGCTGAAATAAAACCCGAACATTTTACACTTGTTTTAGATAGCCTGACTACCAAAACGATTCCGGTTGAAATTGAACTGGATGTTGAATTTGTTCCCCAAATGAACCTGAAAAACAAAGTAACCACAACACCCGATCTTGTTGAAATCACCGGGCCAACAATCGTACTGCATGATATTAATACATTAAAAACTAAAGTAAATATCACCAATAAATTAAGTGCCGATTTTCAACAGAAAATTGATTTGCTTCATCCTGAAAAAACGACCATCGTCCCCGACCAGGTAACCATCAACATCGAAGTTGAAAAATATACCGAAAAGGAAATAAAAATTCCGATTGAGATCATGAATAAGCCGGTGGGAGTAAACCTCAAACTTTTTCCTTCCGAAGTTAAAGTGTTTTTCAATGTCGGGTTAAGTCGGTTCGATAAAATTAAAGAATCTGATTTTGGTGTATCGGTTGACTACAACGCTATTATTTCAGATGTAAACAGCCTGGTGGTAACAATTTACAAACAACCTGAATTTGTTCAGAATATCAGGATTAATCCGGAAAGAGTTGAGTTTTTAATCGAAACTGATTGATTTCCAGAATTCAGATTTAATGACAATAACAGTAGGCATAACAGGCGGAATTGGTAGTGGGAAATCCACAGTCTGCGAAATATTCAAAATATTGGGAGTACCTGTTTTTGAAGCCGATAAAGTTGCCAAAAATCTCATGAACGAAAACATTGTAATCAGGCAAAACCTGGTTGAATGGTTTGGCAACGAAATTTATTCAGAAAACCAGTTAAACAGAAAGCTGCTGGCTGAACATATTTTTAACGACAACAACCTTTTGACCAAAGTAAATAGTTTGGTTCACCCAATTGTAAGAGAAGAATTTGAAAAATGGAAAAACAAACAGGAAACTGTTTATTCTGTTTACGAAGCTGCCATTCTGTTTGAAAGCGGATTTTACAAACTGATGGATTTTACGGTGTTGATCACTGCACCTGAACAAATAAGAATCAACCGGGTTATGAAGCGTGACAATTTATCGCAGGATCAGGTGGTGGCAAGAATAAATAACCAATGGACCGACGATAAAAAAAGAAAACTCGCAACAACTGTAATTATAAACGACAATAAAAATCTGATAATTCCACAGATAATTGAAATTGATAAAAAACTGAAAAGAGATGGCAAAATTTGGTAAATGGATTGGTGGAGGACTTGGCTGGGCAGTTGGTGGCCCCATTGGCGGAATTCTTGGTTTTGTAATCGGGTCGGTGTTCGATGGCAGCACCGAATCGTTGAATACAACCCGTTCAGGATACTCGGGCCAAACCACTGCAGGTGGTTATATCATGAGCCTTCTGGTTCTTACCGCAGCAGTTATGAAAGCTGATGGAAAAGTTTTGCGCTCGGAACTTGATTATGTGAAAAAATTCCTGTTTCACAACTTTGGGGAAGCAGCCGCTGCCGAGGGCGTAAAACTTTTGCGTGATTTATTGGAACAAACAATCCCCGTTGATGCGGTTTCGAACCAGATTAAACAAAACATGAATTATTCTGCCCGGTTGCAACTTCTCCATTATCTTTTCGGTATTGCCCAGGCCGACAACGTTATTGAACCCAATGAGAAAGAAGTGATTGCGACAATAGCCCGCGAAATGGGAATATCCGCACAGGATTTTGAATCGATTCAGGCGATGTTTATTCCCAATACCGATGGCGACTATAAAATACTGGAAGTCGAGCGCGTTGCTACTGATGAAGAAATCAAAAAAGCGTACCGCAGAATGGCCATGAAATATCACCCCGACAAAGTAAGCCACCTGGGCGATGATTTTCAGAAAGCCGCACACGAAAAATTCCAAAGTTTAAACAAAGCTTACGAAGCCATCAAAAAGGAAAGAGGGATTGTTTGAGTTCCGGGTTCCGGGTTTCGGGGCGCGGGTTTCAGGTTTAATCTTCAAAAGAATAACAGGGATAAAATCGATAGTATGAGAATTATTTCGACAAACATCGGAAAAGCAAGAGATATTGAATGGAACGGGAAAATTGTCAGAACCGGAATTTTCAAGTTTCCGGTTGACGAACCGCTGTTTCTGGGGAATGAAGATGTTGAAAACGACGAGGTGATTGACCGCCGCTATCATGGAGGTACTGAAAAAGCCTGCTACCTGTATTCTGCTGATCATTACAGTTATTGGAAACAGTTTTATCCCGAACTTGAAATGCTTTTTGGAATATTTGGTGAAAACCTCACTGTGGAGGGTCTTCAGGAAGCACAGATAAATATCGGCGATATTTTTGAAATCGGGGATGCGGTTGTTCAGGCAACACAACCCCGGCAACCTTGTTATAAACTCGAATTCAGGTTCCCTGATCCGGCTATTGTCAGACGATTTATAGATTCGGGTTTTCCGGGTGTTTATGTGCGGATTCTGAAAAATGGATCTGTAAAAAATGGAGACCCGGTTCGGCTTGCCAAACGACAGGACTCCATTTCTGTTCAAAAAGTTTTTCAATTGTTGTATGCAACTGAGTTCGACAGGGAAGCCGTTGAAAAAGCTGTCAACGACCCGTTTATCGCCCAAAGTTGCCGGAAAGACCTGCTGAAAAGGTGGGGTTCTTATCTTTCCTGATTATTTTCAGGCCGAGCGCGCAACATCTGAAAGGCTGTTCCGGTATTCTGCAATAATATCCTTCACCTGGGTGGGTGCAACACGTCCGTACA
The DNA here is from genome assembly GCA_036735485.1 of Draconibacterium sp. GTDB lineage: Bacteria > Bacteroidota > Bacteroidia > Bacteroidales > Prolixibacteraceae > Draconibacterium. The sequence continues at coordinate 6,831 of DAINOH010000016.1, forward strand.
CTTTTTCACCCACGGTTACAACCGGTGCAAGTCCGCAGGCACCCACACAACGCAGACAATTCAGCGAAAATTTGCCATCACTGGTACTCTCTCCCACTTCCACCTTTAACTGTCGTTTGAATTCGCTCAGAACCTGTTCAGCACCACGCACGTAACAAGCCGTTCCCATACAAATCGAAATCGGAAATTCACCTTTGGGAATCATGGTGAAAAAGCTGTAAAATGTTACAACACCATAAACTCTGGCCACCGAAGATTTCAATTCACGGGCAATTACTTCCTGCACTTCGGCAGGCAAATAACCCAGTTTCCCTTGCACTTTGTGCAAAACATTGATCAGTTCGCTCTCCTTGTTACCAAACTCGGCACAAACTTCCTTTATAATATTGATTGTATTTTCTGATAATTTAATTTTTGGCATGATCAATAATTTTAAAATGAATTCTAATTATTCTCTCATTTTAGCATTCAAGCTTTCAGGCATTTCCATCAGGTTCTGTCGAAATACTCGGTATGCAGCAAGTGATGCGATTTTTCGCTCAGCGGATGCCCCAGAAATTCTTCATATAACTTCAGAATGTAAGGGTTTTCATGCGATTTCCGGATGGCTTTTTTACCATCTTCCTCATAAATCGCCCGTTGCCGTTTTTTGATTATTTCGGCATTACCATGGTGATAGGGCTGTCCGCCGCCACCAATGCAACCACCCGGGCAACTCATAATTTCGATGGCATGAAACTCACTTTTACCAGCCTGAATCTCTTCTAACAATTTCCGGGCATTTCCCAAACCATGCGCAATTCCGATATTGATGGGTAAACCGTCGAAATCGATGGTGGCTTTACGAATTCCTTCCATACCGCGCAGTTCATCAAAATTCAAACGGGGCAATTCCTTTTTTGTATGAAGTTCGTACGCAGTTCTCACGGCTGCCTCAATCACACCACCTGTAGTTCCGAAAATTACCCCGGCACCGGTTGATTCACCCATCGGATGATCAAAATCTTCAGAAGGTAAACTGTTAAAATTGATATTCGAAATCTTGATCAGGGCTGCGAGTTCGCGTGTTGTGATGGCATAATCCACATCCGGATTTTTATTCACCTTGAATTCATCGCGCTGACATTCATACTTTTTAGCCACACAAGGCATGATGGAAACCACCACCAGATCTTCGCGTTTGATGCCCAACTTTTCGGCAAAATAAGTTTTGGCAATGGAGCCAAACATCTGTTGCGGCGACCGCGCTGTTGAAGGAATATCCAGCATATCGGGAAACTGGTGCTCGAAAAACTTCACCCAGGCCGGGCAACACGAAGTAAGAATCGGAAGTTTTACTTCTTTGTCTCCTTCCAGGTAACGCCCCAACCGGTTGAGCAATTCGGTTCCTTCTTCCATGATGGTAAGGTCGGCAGCAAAATCGGTATCAAAAACATAATCGAAACCCAGTCTGCGTAAAGCTGCCACCATTTTTCCGGTAACCAGCGTTCCGGCTTCCAGGTCAAATTCTTCACCCAAAGCGGCACGAACAGCCGGAGCCGTTTGCACAATCACAGTTTTTGCAGGGTCTGAAAGCAGGCGAACCACTTTCCCTGTATCGTCCACTTCGGTAAGGGCGCCCGTGGGGCAAACAGCCACACACTGTCCGCAATAAGTACAAACCGAATGGTCGAGGTTCATTTCGAAAGCCGGAGAAACCACCGAGTTAAATCCACGGTTGATAGCCGACAAAACACCGACTGTCTGCACTTCATTACACATCATTTCGCAGCGGCGGCACATGATGCATTTATCCACATCGCGGATAATCGACGGCGAAGTATCTTTTCTGTAATGCGATTGTTCGCCCTGGTAGTGAATCTGCCTGATTCCCAGATTATGAGCCATTGACTGCAGATCGCAGTTACCCGATTTGGCACAAATCAGGCAATCGGTCGGATGGTCAGAAAGAATCAGCTCCATCACGGTTCTTCTTGCATTGATTGCCCTGATGGAATGTGTGTTCACCACCATCCCCTCGTTTACTTCGGTGCAACACGCAGGTGCCAGGTTTCTTCTGCCCTGCACTTCCACCACACAAATCCGGCAACCACCGGGTTTGTTCTCAATATTCAGGTCATCGAGTTTCATGTAGCAAAGAGTTGGCACATGCACGCCAATTCCTTTGGCCGCTTCCAGAATGGTGGTTCCCTTTTTCACCACCACCGGTTTATTGTCTATCGTAAGATTGATTACATCCATGTTTTTCTGATTTTCAGGTTAGGTTAAACTGATTGCATTGAATTTACATTTTTCGAAGCAAACACCGCACTTGATACACAGCGACTGGTCGATGAAATGTGCCACCCGCCGTTCGCCGGTAATGGCACCCACCGGACAATTGCGGAAACAAAGTGTACATCCGGTGCACATTTCGGCATTAATTTCATACCTGACAAGCGCTTTGCACTGACCTGACGGACATTTCCCTTCGTTAACATGTGCCAGGTATTCGTCCATAAAATTATTCAACGTCGAAAGTACCGGGTTGGGCGACGACTGACCGAGCCCGCACAATGAGGTATCTTTAATCACTTCACTTAACATGCGCAAGCGGTCAATATCTTCAGGTGTTCCGTTTCCTTCGGTGATGCGGCTGAGAATTTCGTGCAGCCTTTTGTTTCCGATACGGCATGGATTACATTTGCCGCACGATTCTTCCAGCGTAAATTCAAGGTAAAAACGGGCAATGGAAACCATGCAATCATCTTCATCCATCACAATCATACCACCCGATCCCATCATGGAACCGGCTGCAATCAGGTTATCGTAATCGATAGGTGTGTCGAGAAATTTTTTGGTAAGACAACCACCCGACGGACCACCGGTTTGCACCGATTTAAACTGTTTGCCGTCTTTTATTCCACCACCAATATCATAAATCACCTCGCGCAGGGTTGTTCCCATCGGAACTTCAATCAAACCTACATTGTTGATTTTCCCGGCCAGGGCAAAAACCTTGGTTCCCTTTGATTTTTCGGTGCCGATTTTATTAAACCAGTTTGCCCCTTTGTTGATAATCACCGGAATATTGGCAAATGTTTCAACATTGTTCACATTGGTGGGTTTGCCCATATAACCCGAAACCGACGGGAAAGGTGGTTTTACGGTGGGTTCGCCTCGCAAGCCTTCCATTGAATGTATCAGTGCGGTTTCCTCGCCACAAACAAAGGCACCGGCACCATAACGCAATTCAATTCTGAAATTAAACCCGGTACCAAGAATATCATTTCCCAAAAGACCATATTCTTCAGCCTGCCCGATGGCAATTTTCAGTCTTTCGATGGCCAGCGGGTATTCTGCCCTGATGTAAACAAGCCCTGTGTCAGCGCCAATGCAGTAACCACAAATAATCATGGCTTCAATTACCGTGTGCGGGTCGCCTTCGAGAATGGAGCGATCCATAAAGGCACCGGGGTCGCCCTCATCGGCATTGCAAACCACATATTTCTGGTCGTTCTGAACATTTCGTGTAATTTCCCATTTCAAACCAGTGGGGAAACCGCCGCCGCCACGGCCCCGCAAACCCGAATCTTTTATTTCTTTGATCACCTCTTCCGGAGTCATTTCAGTGAGGCATTTTCCGAGTGCGGCATATCCGTCGCGACCGATGTATTCATCAATGTTTTCAGGATTGATAAAACCACAGTTCCGCAACGCAATCCTGATTTGTTTTTTGTAGAAATCGATGTTGGTGGCTGTTGTTACCTCGTAATCGTTTTTCGGATTTTTATAAAGCAGCCGTTTCACCGGGCGGCCTTTTATAATGTGCTCCAAAACGATATCTTTTGCATCCGATGGTTTTACTTCTGTATAAAAAGTGTTGTCGGGCAGTACCTTCACAATGGGGCCTTTTTCGCAAAATCCAAAACACCCTGTCAACAAAACCTGAACCTCCTGGTCAAGGTCGTACTCACTCAGATATTGATCAAGCTGATTTTTTATTTCGCTGCTCTCGGATGCTTTGCAACCGGTGCCTCCGCAGATCAGCAAATGCATTCTGTAATCGGTCATAGCTGAAAGTTTGATTTTTTATTCGTCGATGGTTTTGAAAGTAACCGGAATTATTCCGTCGATGAGCTGTCCTTTTTTGATGTAAACATCAATGATTTCGGCGGCTTTAGCTTTATTCACAAATCCGAAAACCACCGGACTTTTGTTGGGCAATATTACTTCAACGGTTGGTTCGGCATAGCAATATCCCATGCAACCGGTTTGAGTCACCAATGCATCGATTGCCTGTAATTCGAGTTCCTCGACGAAAAATTTCATGGTTTCGCGTGCACCCGAAGCAATGCCACAGGTTGCCATTCCCACTTTTACCTGGATCATCTGATCAGGATTCTGGCTGTTTTCGCGCAGTTTAATTTTCGACTGAACCTCTTCCCTTAGTTTTTTTAAATCGGCTAGTGAAGTGATTTTTGACATGGTTATAATTTTTGGTTATTATTTTCGTATTTATTGCAATTCTTTCATGTTGTTTCTGATCAATCCGGTAATTGCTTCCCTGATTTCTGCACTTTGCAGCGAAACATCGCCCACAGCTTCCCTGATCTCGTCTGAAGAAACACGGAAATTCCCTTTTTCGGTCCGGTAATCCAAAACAAGGATAACCTTTTCATTTCCTAACATGGTCAGGTAAAAAACATCCCAGATTTCACCAAGTGGTGGTTTGTCGATGTTATTCAGCCGAAACGTGGCTTCCACTTTGGTTCCCTTTCCTTTTTCCGATTTCAGGCTGAATTTTCCTTCCGACTGTTCCGCATTTTGTTTCAGCAGCGGAAGTCCCAAACCTACTTTCCGGGTTTTTCGCGATGTAAAGAACGGATTGGCTGCCTGTCTTAATTCTTCCTCACCCATCCCGCAGCCGTTGTCGGTAATTTTCACCCTGCAAAAATCGCCTGTTTTATTCTCTTCAACAATGATTTCAATCAAGTTAGCTTTTGCAGCCAACGAGTTTTGCACAATGTCGAGAATATGGTCAGCCAGGCATTTCATGTTGTTACTGTAAAACGGTTTTTCTGGTTATGCAAAGCCCTTTTTATTTCAGAGAAACCGTGTTTTTTGATATTAAACACGGTGCAAATTTCGCCAATTTGTTGCAAAGTGTGTGCATCCGAACTACGGATTATTGTCATATTTTCGGGTATAACTTGATGTTTTTCAACATGTTTTTGCGAAAAGAACTTTGAGATTTCCAGTGCATCGGGTTGCAGACCGGGCGGAAAAAATCCAAGTTGGCTGAAAAGTCCGTTAGCCGGGCGATCGATATGCGCCGGAATAAAAATTCCGCCATTTTCATGCACAATTTTCTGCAGTTGCGAAATACCCGTTTTTAGTGATGCATGAAGATAATAAGGCACCAGTTCCAAAATATTGTCGTGTTCATCCACCACTGGCTGGCAACCAAAATGCCCGTCAGGGTTGGGTATCCTATTGATGTTTTCTTCGATATAATCCTGAAACCAGTTCAATTTTTCTTCTCCGTCGAAAAACACCAGGCAATGAACTTCTTCGCGGGTATTTACTTCGGCACCTGTGAGTACAAAAATCCCGGCTTTTTCCGCCAGTTTTTTTGTCAGTAAAGCATTTCTGGTGGAATTGTGATCGGTGATCCCGATAATCTGAATTCCGGAATGCAGTGCCTGCCTCACAATATTTCCGGGTGTCATTTCCAGTTCGGCGCAGGGCGAAAGGACTGTGTGAATATGTAAGTCGGCCCGGAATGACTGCATTTTTTTTAGTTTAGACTTTTAGATATTTGATACTTGATGCCGGATGCTGGATTCTCGATTCTCGATCCTGGATATTGGATACTCGATTCAAATCTTAAATCAAAAATCCTCAATCGTTAATCCTCATTAATCACTAATCATTCATCAATTCATAAAGTTTCCCGGCAATTTCAAAGGTTGCCAGCATGGTGCCCAAAACCGGAATTCCTTCTTCGTTGCTGTGTTCCAGCGTATCCGGATCGGGTTCGAAACCTTTCACCAGAATCACGGCAGCCAGGTCTTTCAGCGAAGCGATGGCCAACACATTCTGGTGGGTTTGCAGTGTTATCCACACCTGGCCTTCGCGGGCAGACCCCATCACATCGCTGAGCAGGTCGGAAACATAACCGCCGTTCACTTCGTTTTGTAATCCTTTTTGTCCCGAAAAAACGGAAAGTCCCAGTTTTTCCACCAAATCAATAACCTTCATTTCTGCCTCCTTTCTTTGAACAATCGGCTTCAATACGGTTGTGTCCCCAGGTTTTGTCGAGGTTTTTAAACACCCTGCCGATGTCCATTTTATTATCACGTAAATATCTTTTCTGTAAAAAAATACAATTCGTCATTTTTGCTTTTCCCTGCACCATGTCTTCAGCCAGCGCATGACAATTGGGAGCGCCACAGCCGCCACAATCAATGGCTGGTAACTGGCACAGAATTTTGTCCATTTTCTGCATTTTCAGCAGAGCTTTTTTTCTGTCGGTATCTAATCTGAATGCTGGTTTTGGTGCAATCGGCCCGCTGATCATTTTTTGCTGAACGGTTTCCTTGCAATCATCCGTAAAATTCAGTTTTGCTGCAGTGGGATAATTGGCCGCTCTTTTCTTCAGCCTTTCCACAGTCAGAAACCGGTTTCCGGTGAGCAAAATACCACCTGCGCAACCCTGGCTGCACGATTTCAGTTCCAGAAAATCGAGATCGGGAACTTCTTCCGTTTCCAATCTTTCAAGAAACTTCACCACATTGTGAATCCCGTCAATTGCCATCGAACGGTTTTTAAATTCGCGGGCCTCACCGCGCGGCAGGCTCCACAAAGTTCCGTCGATTGTAATATTTTTTCTCAGGTGCGAAGTATCAGTTGTTTCCTGGCTTCGCATCTGCTTCATAATCCGGTTGTACAAATCGTTCATGTTAATCAGCCCGTCAACCATCGTGGGTTTGTCGCCGAACGGACGTTTCACCGCCGCCAGTTTGGCCGAGCAGGGCGACACATAAAAAATGCCGATCTGACTGCGTTCCACGCCTTCTTTTGCCAATTGAGAAATTATGTAATGCGCCGCGAGGTCGTGGGGAGCATGAAACGGAACAATATTTCCCGCCAGCGAGGGATATTTAATTTGTATCAGCCGGACAATTGCCGGGCAAAACGAACTGATTTTCGGTGTAACCTCCTTTTTTTGTACTTCAGCCCGCAACATTTCAATCATCCAGCCAATGGGTTGTTCCACCTCCAAAACATGGTTGAATCCGAGGTTCAGGCAAGCCTGGTAAATCTGGTCTTCGGAATATTTGGCGGCAAACTGCCCGATCATCACGGCCGGGAACAAAAGCACGCGGTGCGGAAAGGTTTTCAGTTGTTCAAATTCATCGTGTTCCACATAAAAAGCATCCACCGGGCAGGCCCGCAAACAGTTCCCGCAGTCAACACAACGGTTGTCGCTGATATCAGCTTTCCCTTTTCTGATGCGGATTGCCTCGGTAGGACAAGCTTTCATGCAATGCGTGCACCCGATGCATTTATCGATGTTAACTTTTATGGCGTGATATTTCAAGACTGTCTTCATCAGTAGTAAATTTTAAAAAACAACGTTGTCCCTTCGCCCACTTTACTTTCGATGGTCAGTTCGTCGGTGTTTTTTTTAATGTTGGGCAAGCCCATTCCGGCGCCAAAACCCATCTCGCGCACTTTTTTCGAGGCAGTTGAAAAACCTGCCTGCATGGCTTGTTCAATATTTTCGATACCCGGCCCGCTGTCAGCAACCGTAATCGAAATAAAATCCTTGTCAAAAACGGCCGTCATGGTACCGTGAAAGGCGTGCGCCACAACATTCAGTTCGGCTTCGTAAGCAGCCACCACCACCCTTTTGATAAAGGCAGGATCAACATCCAGTTGTTTCAGCCTGTTTTTGATTTTGCTCGAAGCTTTTCCGGCCTGGTCAAAATCACCGCCTTTTATTTCAAACTGCATGTTCATGGTTTCAGTATAGCGGATCAAGTCCGTTTTGGTAAAGTACACCACTTGCCCTGAAAATGGAAAAGGGTGTTTCAAGCAGAATTATGCCAACTTCTTTAGCCAGTTCAATCATTTCGGGGGTGGCGGTTTTGTTGCGCGAAAGCAGTACCACCGGAATATCGGCCATTTCAACAGTACGAATCAGTTGTACATTTGCAAGCCCGGTAATCAGTAAAATGCGATGATCATCCAATGTCAGCACATCGCTCATCAGGTCTGAACTAAAGGCTTTCTCCACCTCGGTTTCTTCGGCAAAATCGCCGGAAACCACCCTGGCCTCGGTTAGTTTTATGATTTCTTTGATATTCACAATTCAGAATTTAAGGTCGTTGAAAAAATCGGTTTAAAAAGGCAAAGATAACTGCTGCAATTCATTAAAAAACTGATTTGTGCCGGATATACATATATTTTAAAACATCTGATTGTTTTTGAATGATCAGGTTAATTTCGTTACTTTTCACACTCGTAAAAACGTCAACTAAAACCAATGATTTACGATAAAGATTCCATATTAACCGGCAGTATCGACAATCCGGAATTGCACCAGAAAATCATTGATGCACTGCCAATTCCCATTTTTTACCGCGACCTGAATTGTGTTTATCTGTTGTGCAACAAAGCACACGAAAAATTTACCGGCCGTGATAAAACAGATATAATCGGCAAATCGGTTTACGAAGTTCACTCGCAGGAAACCGCCGAACTCTATTTTCAGCGCGACCAGGAATTGCTGCACAACCCCGGTGAACAGATTTATGAAGCACGCATGAAACGACAGGATGGTTCTGCGTGCCATGTAATGCTGAACAAAGCCGTGATCAGAAACAACGAAAACGAAATTGTGGGCATAGTGGGTTCCATTCACGACATCACCGAACTGAAAAAAACCGAAAAGCGGCTTGAAAAAGCGCAGGAATCGATGGAAGTTTCGTCGTACATGCTGCACAAAATCAGCGCCGGAATTGTGATTGTTGACGACACGTACAAGGTGGTGGATTCCAACGAAAGTTTTGCCAAACTGATGGGCGAGGAAACCGATGAGTTGTACCAGACCATTCCGGGGCTGAAAGGCGCTTCGCTGCAGGTACTGGTGCCCGACGTGATTTTTAAAATGCTTTCGAACCTGCTGATTTCGGGGGAGGAAACACTGGAACGCGACATAAAATTTCAGAATAAACTGCTGCATATTTCGGCGGTTACCTTGTACAAAAACAAGATCGTGGGCGCCGTTATCCGCGATATGTCGGCCCCGAACCTGGTGCGCGACGAAATCATCATCCGTGCCCAGCGAATCATCAAACATAATATCGGAACCGTCCAGAAAATCGCTTTTCTTTTAGGCGAAAATGCCGCCGAAACCGAAGAACTGCTGAACTCCATCATTGAATCGTACCGCTATGACGATGACGAGCAATAACGAAGAAATACACGTCGAGATTGACGTTCAGCAGAAACGTCCGAAAGGCGAAATTGCCTGTGGCGATGTTTTTCAGTCGGACGTGAGTCGCGAGGAAGGCCGTACAATTCTTGTGATGAGCGACGGGATTGGGCACGGTATCAAAGCCAGTGTGCTGGCCACACTCACCGCCACCATGGCCGTAAAATACACCCGTTTTCACACCAAACCAGAGGTGGCAGCCCGCATTATTATGAATGCCCTGCCCAAAAGTTCCGACGGCAAAGAGAATTATGCCACATTCACCATCATCGAAATTGAACCCGACCACAAAGTACGGATCATCAATTACGACAATCCGCGGGTGTTAATCGTACGAAATGGCAAGTCCTATTTTCCGAAGGAGGTTGAGCAAAATGTACGGGGCGAGGAAAACTTTGGGAAAATTCTGCGGGTGAGGGAATTTACGGCGCTGAAAGAAGACAGGCTTGTTTTTGTATCCGACGGCATCACCCAGTCGGGCATGGGCACCAGCCAGTTTGTGATGGGCTGGGGCTGGAACCGTTTCGAGGAATTCACGGTGGGACAGATTAACCGGATGCCCGATATTTCGGCAACCAAACTGGCGCGCAAAGTACTGAACCAGGCTGCCATGAATGACAATTTTTCGATGATGGACGATGCCACCTGCGGGGTGATTTATTTCAGGGAACCACGGAAATTTATGCTCATCACCGGGCCGCCGTTTTACAAAATCAAAGACTTCGATTTTGTGGGACGCATCAAAAATTTCCAAGGGAAGAAAATCATTTGCGGGGGAACAACTGCCGAAATTATTGCCCGCGAACTGGGGCTGGAAGTAAAAATACAACACATCAGAAAAGATGTTGACGCACTGCCGCCGGCTGCCAATATGCAGGGTTTCGAACTGATTTCGGAAGGGATTCTCACCTTGCGGCGTGTGGAGGAAATACTGGAAAGTTATGACAGTGAAATCCGGCTTGGCGACTCGCCCCCTGAAGAAATTGTAAAGCTGCTGCTCCAGCACGATGTAATCGACATCATTGTGGGAACCCGCATCAACTGGGCGCACCAGGATCCCGAACAACCTATTGAACTCGAACTCAGAAAATATGTGGTGAAACGAATCGTCCACATCCTCCGCAACAAATTCTTTAAACAGGTGATGATTGAATATATTTAAGCAACCGACGTATTTTGTCATTACGTTTTTTTCACTCAACCCCTGCCCGACTATGCTGGTCAGGCGGGCAAGCCACTCTTTATAAATTTCTTTTGGCCAAGGAAATGATGTTTTACGAACAGGATAACGGCCTGAAAGGCCAGTATATTTTAGCCCGGGGCAATCCCGGTAAAACCGGGAGTCGCCCCGGGTTGGATGATGGATACATAAATCGTCCGTGAGAAAACGTTTTTCAAAGAGATACAACTGTTTCGGACGAAAGAGTTGGCCTTTTATTTCCCGAAAATGATGTTCTGCCATTCCGCCCGAAAAGATTTTTTACTTTGTTCATCGAATCTTCGCGGACGGTTTTTCTTCGGCCTTCTTTACCCGGGGGCGACGTTTCGATTCTTTCCTCCCTCAACTTGCCCCCGGCTGAATTGCATTGGCCTTTCAGGCCGGGAGTCAGGTCACATTTTATCTTTCGTATTAAAAAATTCCGGATTCTCTCCAATAACAAACCTTAACACCTGTTATGATTATTTATTGCTTTGGTTTGCAGGCAATTTCTGAAATTTGCAATAAATTATGTTCTGTGAATTTTTTTGGGATTAATAAGAAAATCCCCCTTTGATTCCCTCCCGATGATTTAAATATCGGGACAAGCTCATTATTAAAGGGGGACGAGTGTTGAAGTTGCGCTGATAGCCGCAAAACAAAAACCGACGAAGGAGGCCGGAGGATTTATTAAAATACCTGATATGAAACTGAACTTTACCTTGCTCTTTTTACTGATCACGCTGACAATCGCTGCACAGGAGTTTACGTTGCAGGGGAAAATCATCGACAACACGCAAAACCCGGTTTCCGATGCCTATATTTTTAACATCCGCAACGCCGCCAAATGTTTCAGTACCGGAAACGGATTGTTTGAACTCCATGTGCAACCATCCGATACGCTGATTATTTCACATATATCATTTCTGCGGAAAATGGTGACGGTTTACGAACTCCTGAAAAACCCGGTAGTATTGCTCGAAACGGATACGATGAACATTAAACCAGTGAATGTTACCGGAAATCTTCAGACTGCCCACGAACAGGCCATGAAAAACATCAATTACCAGACTTTTGACGCGCTGCCCCGCATTGTCGATAATTTTTCGGAAACCGAAAGAACCGCCCAACTGATGAAAACCGAAAACCGTGTACTACGCACCGAAGCTTCGTCGGTGAGAATTGCCAGCTTTTCGCCGTCCGCTGTTATCGGTAAGTTTGCCGAGAAACGCGCAAAACGGAAGATTGCCAAAGAGTACAACTCCACCCGAAAATTACCCGGGGATGCTGAATAGCGGGCTTGAGCCGCCAGACCGTTGACTGAAGTCCCCCGACTCTTCGGGGGAAATATTGCCACATTAAAGTGGAAATCTGATGTTTCTATTTTGAAAACCACGCAATAGAAAATCGCGTGGTAACAGGCGACCGGCAAATTTTATCAAAACATAATCGGTTGAATAAAAACTTAATGTATGTTTGAAGTACAAATCAGACATTTTACAGCTTATGAAAGGCCGATCGCTCAGGAAGTTTATTTATTTGTCAATTGCTGCGGCACTTGCCACCATCTTCCTGAAATTCCTTGCCTGGTATTTAACCGGTTCTGTGGGTTTGTTTTCCGATGCCCTTGAGTCGTGTGTTAACCTGGCGGCTGCAATTATTGCTTTGATCCTGCTCAACCTGGCCGAAACACCAGCCGATGAAAAACATCCTTTTGGTCACACCAAAGCTGAATATTTTTCGAGTGCCATTGAAGGTGGAATGATTGTGGTTGCTGCTTTCAGCATTATCTGGTCGGCTATTCCGCGGATACTTCATCCGCAGCCACTTGAAAACATCGGAATCGGGCTGCTGATTTCGGTGGGAGCCTCACTGATCAATCTTGTCGTTGCCCTGGTTTTAATTAAAAACGGGAAAGAAAATAATTCAATCACCCTTGAAGCCGACGGAAAACACCTGATGACGGATGTTTACACTTCAGGTGGTGTTTTGGTTGGCATATTGCTGGTGAAGCTTTCAGGGTGGCAGGTTCTTGACGGGATTGTTGCTGTAGGTGTGGCACTGAACATCCTGTGGGCCGGATATCAGCTCATCCATCGTTCAGCAACCGGATTGCTGGATGCAAGTTTACCGGAACCCGATCTGAAAAAGATCGTGGATGCACTGGATTTATTGAAATCCCGGGAAATGGAACATCATTCCCTGTTAACCCGGCAGGCCGGACAACGAAAATTTATTGCCTTTCATTTATTGTTGCCCGGTGACTGGTCGATCCAGAAAGGGCATGACGAAGCAGAAAAAATCGAGAAAAATATACGCGGACTTTTTACGGAGCCGGTTACGGTTTTTACCCATTTGGAACCCAGGGAAGATCCTGTTTCGATGCAGGATATCGGCATTGACCGGCACGACACGTAACCTATTTGGAAACCACGTGATGAGAAATCGCTCGATAGCGGAGATTTTTGACTAATCCTGGTCCCGAAAATTCGGGATATGCCAGGGAATTATCAACATAAAAAAGATGGGACTTTAGCCCTGATAACAACACATTGGACTAAAGTCCCAGCTTGTTTCACATATTTAATCACCGGCATTAATGCCGGTGTTAGTCAGTTTTCACATAGATTATTTAGCCGACAGAAATAGTGCGATTTTTACGTTGGAAACCACGCGATGAAAATTTGCGAGGGAGCGTCCGATCGGTTGTTTTATCTTTTCTTTTTATTGCTGAATTGAATTAACTCAATTACGGCTCCATCATGCTCTATCATGGCAACTCTTATATCATTTCCGGGTGAATTTGGTTCAGTAATAATGTTAAAATTAAAACGACTGAGTTCAAAGTCTAAATCATCCACTTCAAAAGCAATATGAGGAACGGATTGTACTAATTTGTTTACTGGACTATCTTCTTCATACCTCATCCATTCAATTCCAAACGGACTCTTTTCAAATCCGCAAACATATATTTTAAAGGATGACAAATAAATTTCTCCTTGCATCGGCTTATTTGTGGGTACGCCCAAATGATGATATCGCCAGCCCCATTTCTCGATTGCCAAAGGTGGTTCATGATCTTGCCTTTTGTAATGATTGTTTTCCATTATTTGCAATTGTTAAATTTCTGATGCAGAACTTTAGTGTTGTATAATTGTGCCCGACGGTGGGTTTTGGAAACCACGCGATGAAAAATTGCGTGGGAGCGGGGGCGGTAGCAGAGAAACGAGAATTCGCAGTTGGCGTGCTACCGCAACCGCCCTGCAATATGTACCTTGTTAGCAAACGTTTTTTATTTAATTTATAATTTCAATTAGTCCTGCAATTCCAAAAGTCAAGAAAAGTGAAATAGCAAGAAGCAGTAATACTGTTTTCAAATTATGATAATTACTGATTTCTCCGATTGTAGAATTTTTAATAATTAACTCTTTGACTTTTTTATAATTCCAGAATTCATATTGCATAATCATAAATATTTTCATGTCTGAAGTCTGAAAATGCAAAGTCTCATAATTTACAAATCGTCCAAAATTATTGTATGTTTTATGTGTTTGTAATTCAGAAAGTTTGAATTTATATTTTTTCAGTCTGAGAGGAAATAATATTGAAAGATTGTCTGATGAAATTGAGATGAGTTTTATATAGTAAACTCCTAAAATAAAAGTCCATACTCCCAAAGTTGTAAATAGCCCCAATACAATAAATAGTCCCAATGGGAATGGTTTATTAATTAATATGGAGTCAAAAAATATATACCCAAAAAAAGCAGAACATAATATCATCATTATTCCTGATAGTGGGGGCCAAATATGTGGTATAGAATATATTTTCATTTTAAAAGGTTTGCAAACATCTGTTTATATGTATGATTAAATCTATTTTCCCATTAACTATCTCCTACCGCCCCGCCTGCAGCCGGTTTTTATAGTCGTTGATTTTGATCCAGTAGATAATCCAGCAAATCAGCCCGGCAATGGAGGTGATGTACCCCAGAAACGGGATCAGGCTGCAGCAAAACAAAATGCAATACGCCAGCCCAATGCTGTTGCCGGGGCGGGCTTCTTCGGTGGCCATTTCCCTTTTGGCAAACTCGGCCTGCAGCGAACCGGCCATCCTGTCAACAATAATAAACTGCCACACAAGGCCAAAAAGCGGGATCAGGCTCAGCCACACCAGGCCGGGTTCCATTTTCCGGTTTTCAAAACTGATGGCATTCAAGGTGTTTTGCAGCGTAAGCAGGAAGAAAATCATCGGGATGAGACTGATTCCGAAAATGACGGCCACCACAACGAGGATAACAATAATTTCCTGTGGCCCGATGATACCCAATAACAGCATGTTTAATAAATGATTCATCATAATAAGTTTAAGGTTATTTGATAATCCCGGCGAAATGCCTTGTTACAGCTTTGGTACAAAACTTTTGTGTTTTCAACTTTTGGGGAGTCGAAACCGGATTTTTGATTTTGTAGTGGGCGGCTGGCAGTTCATGTCAGGTTATTTTTCCCAAAGCTATAAAAATGTTGAATAGCTGCAGGTTGCAGTTGTGGTTTTTTTCGGAAAATGTTTTCAACTTTATTTTCATTTCGTCCTCAACCTTAGCCGCCGGATTTCTTCATTTAAACAAAACCTTATTCTCCTTATCAATAATCTGGTAAAGGAACCGTCCTTTTTGAAAGTACGGTTCCTTTGCCGTTGAATACCTCAACGTTGATGCTCCGAGCCTGGAATTTGATGCTTTTTGCCTCAACGTTGATGCTTTGAGCCTGAAATTTGATGCTTTTTGTCTCATCGTTGGTGCTCTGAGCCTGAAACTTGATGCTTTTTGCCTCAACGTTGATGCTCCGAGTCTGAAATTTGATGCTTTTTACCTCAACGTTGAACCTTTGAAGTACACCCCCCTACTTCGGAAGTACCCCCCTCCACTTCAGAACCTATAATTTGAACCTTTTTTCCTCAATGTTGAACTTGGGAAGTACTCGCTTGAACCTTTTTACCTCAACGTTGAACTTCCGAAGTACTAATTTGAACCTTTTTGCTTCAACGTTGAACCTCTGAAGTACTCGCTTGAACCTTTTTACCTCAACGTTGAACCTCTGAAGTACTAATTTGAACCTTTTTGCTTCAACGTTGAACCTTTGAAGTACACCCCTCTACTTCGGAAGTACCCCTTTGGACTGAAATTGAGCAGGTGATCCGGAGTCACCAGCTCAAAATAAACCAACGAAGTAGCCGGTGCACATTAATTTCCCCTCCTCCAAGGAGGAGTGGCCCAGGGCAGGGTTTTGTTATTCGTAAAGTCTAACGAAATAATAAAGGGTGGAACCTGAGAACTATGCTGTATCAACTCGCTGATAATTAATCTTTATAAAATTTATGTTTGTATATTGTCTGAGATTACTCAGGCAACATTATTTCTGATTTCCTTTCCATAACTTAATATTTCATATACAATCGGGTTGAAAATGTTAAACTCCGATTCCCTGAACGGATGTGGTTCAATCCGGCTGTCGATTTTCCGACGAAGCCGCATGAGTTCTAATTGCATTTCAACCAGATTACTGAAATCATTAAATACAACAGCTATATCAATATCACTGTCTTCATGAAAGTTTCCCTTTGCATACGAGCCAAACAATATGATTCTCGAAAGATTAAACCTTTGAGATAATACATCAGCATATTGATTTGCAATTTTTATAGCATCGTTTTTATCCATTTTCTTAAAGTTTCAATTTTCTCCATCCATTCTGCTGTATATTGCGGCGTGCAAAGCGTATAAAATTCTTTTTTATAATCGTCATAACGTGCATTCAGATTAAAGGAGGTAATTGTATCTAACCAATCAGCATATTCATCGGTAATTTTAATATTCAGTTGTTCGGTCAGCCGATAAAGATTATGTGTAAACGGGCATGTTTTTCATATTTGCTGACAAAGACTGCTTTTAATAATTTTTCAACAGATATATGTCCCAGGAATAACGCCCATCCAAATGACTTTGAATAAAAAAGCGCTTTCATGGTTTCAAAGTCTTTATCAGAAGTTTCAATCCAATGATTTACAATTTTTTCCTTATCGATATTTGAATTTTCTGATACCATCAGATTAATATTTCAAATCAAAATTAATGTTTCCTGGTAAATTTCTGCACTAAGTAATGAGAAAGATAAAATGTCATGTTTTTACATCTTCACTCACCCCGCGTTTTCCCGATGTAAATCGGGAAAACTCTGCCCCTCTCTCAATGAGAGAGGGGAAAAGACACCTTTAGGTGGCTTGGGGTGAGTGAATTAAAATACGACATCAATTTCTTCTTATTACTTAAGTTCTGTGTAATATTTTTTGTGTTCAATCAAAAAAAAGCAGGAAACTCTCGCCTCCTGCTTTTTACCTTATCTTCTTAAACTTTAATTATGTCACTAAACCATCGGGTATTTTTTGAATATCGATTCCGATTTCATGAGAATGTCAACATACTGGGCACGCTGGTAGGTAAACGGGTCTTTCATGTTTTTGCGTGATAATTTTCCCCTGAAATCGGCCAGCGATTTGTAGCCTTTTTCGTCCATCCAGCGGTTGAGGTCCATCAGGATGTCGGAAATCACACCGGGCTGGTTGCGATAAACGGTGCTTACCACCTGCACCGCGTCGGCTCCTGCCATAATCATTTTAATTACATCGCCTGCATCGTAAATTCCGCGGCTTACACAAATGCTTCCTGCCAGATTTCCATACAGCAATCCGGCATAGCGGAGCGCAAACATCCGGTCTTTCGGGTTGCTGAGTTCCCAGGGATAATAAAATTCCTCCTTCTCCACATCAATATCGGGCTGAAAGAACCGGTTAAACAAAACATAAGCATCGGCACCGGCTTCGTCCACCTTTTTGATAAAGTTGAGCGGGTTGGTGTAAAACATTCCGATTTTAACGCTCACCGGAATTTTCACAGCTTTTTTTACGGCTTTCACAATCTGCAACTGTTTTTCCTCAATCGACTCGCCTGTTACTTCGAAATACCCCGGCACTGCATAAAGATTGATTTCCAGCCCATCAACACCTGTTTTCTCCAGTTCCCGGGCATATTCAACCCAGGTGGGTTCGTAAATGGCGTTCAGACTGGCAAAAACCGGCACATCCACCATTTTTTTCAGCTTCTCAACATTATAAAGATGTTCTTTGGGACCACCGTGTTCCAGGCCCGGGAACAAATGCGTCATTTCGGCATTTCTGTTTTCATACTCGCCCAGGTCTTCGTCCATTTGCAGGTTTTCGAGCTGAATTTGCTCCTCGAAAAGCGACCGGTAAACAATTGCCCCGATTCCGGCATTTTCAATTTGTTTGATTGTTTCGGGTTTTGTAACCAGGTTACAGGCACCGAGGATAAGCGGGTTCTTTAGTTTAACCCCCATGTAGGTTGTTGATAGATCTGCCATAATTATTGATTTTTTTAGTTCCTGCGTTTTTTTACTGAAACTAAAAATAGAATAAAAATGTTCAGGAAACAATCTAAATTTTATCGATGGCTGATAAATAAAAAACCACCTGCAGAAAAACTACAGGTGGTTTTCAGTTTCAACTCAAAAAAAATATTAAAAGAAACTGTAGGTAACGGTTAAACCTGCCATTACCACAGAAACCATTGTCATCAGTTTAATGAGGATATTGAGTGACGGGCCCGAAGTATCTTTAAACGGGTCGCCCACTGTATCGCCGGTTACAGCAGCTTTGTGCGCATCGCTGCCTTTTCCGCCGTGATTTCCTTTTTCAATGAATTTTTTGGCATTGTCCCATGCACCACCCGAGTTATTCAGGAATACGGCGAGGGTAAAACCAGCAGTTAAACCACCGGCTGTTAAACCGATAATACCGGCAACACCCATTAAAACACCCACCAGAATCGGAACAACAATGGCAATCATTGATGGAACCACCATTTCTCTCTGCGCACCTTTGGTTGAAATTTCAACACATTTTGCATACTCCGGAACCGCTTTACCTTCCATAATTCCCGGGATTTCGCGGAACTGGCGGCGAACTTCCTCCACCATCGCACCGGCTGCACGACCTACAGCTTTCATCGACATCGCGCTGAAAACAAAAGCCATCATTGATCCGATAAACAAACCACCGAGGAACAACGGGTTGAAAAGTGTGATATCATAAGCAGCCGAAAGTTCTTTAACCGAAGCTGTCGAAATTTTAACAGCTTTGATACCATCCTGAACTGCAGGAGCTACGTCGTTATAGAAAACATATTCGCCTTTGGCAATAAAACCGTCACCTGACTTTGCAATGCGGCCAAACCACAGCCTTACTTCTTCCATGTACGCGGCAATCAAAGCCATGGCAGTTAAAGCAGCCGAACCGATGGCAAAACCTTTACCGGTTGCAGCGGTGGTATTTCCGAGCATATCGAGTGCATCGGTACGTTCGCGAACTTCTTTTGGCAATTCAGCCATTTCGGCGTTACCACCTGCATTGTCGGCAATCGGACCAAAAGCATCAGTAGCCAGGGTGATACCCAATGTTGAAAGCATCCCCACGGCAGCAAAACCAATCCCGTAAACACCCAGAGCAAAATCGTGGTGACCACCGGCAGCCCAGAAAGCACCCACAATACCCACTACAATGGTTACGACCGGCACCCAGGTTGAGAACATTCCCACGGCAATCCCTTCGATGATAGTGGTAGCCGGACCTTTCAAACCCTGTTTTGCAATGCCTTTGGTAGGTTCGTATTCATCAGATGTAAAATATTCAGTTGCCTGACCAATGATTACACCTGCTGCAAGACCAATCACAACGGCCCAGAAAACACCCCAGGTAATCCAGTTCAGGTAAGCCAGACCAATCAATGCCACAAGGATAAACAGCGAACTTCCGCCGGTTCCCATAAGCAAAGCACGGAGAAGGTTTCTCTGCGAAGCTGATTCTTTTGTACGAACCAGGAAAATGCCGGCAATGGAAAGTAACGTTCCGATGGCAGCCACAATCATAGGCGCAATAACCGCTTTTTCAACAGAGATACCAGTTTTTTCGAGTGCCAGCGCCGGAAGCGATGCTCCGAGTGCGGCAGTGGCAAGAATAGATCCTGCATACGATTCGTAAAGGTCAGCACCCATACCGGCTACATCACCCACGTTGTCACCAACGTTATCGGCAATGGTTGCAGGGTTACGCGGATCGTCTTCCGGAATTCCGGCTTCCACTTTACCCACAAGGTCGGCACCCACGTCGGCTGCTTTTGTATAAATACCACCACCCACACGGGCAAACAATGCCTGTGTTGAAGCACCCATACCGAATGTCAGCATGGTTGTGGTAATTTCAATCATTTTCTGCGATTCGTTAATTCCCTCGTGCACAAATGTCAAACCCAGGAAATGTAAACCATTCTGCATATGTTCCGGGGTAAAAATCACTGAATTCAGAAACCAGTACCAGGCTGCAATGTCAAGCAATGCAAAACCCACTACCACCAAACCCATTACAGCACCGCTCCTGAAAGCAATCTGCAATCCTTTGTTCAGCGACTGCGAAGCTCCGTGAGCCGTTCTGGCAGAAGCGTTGGTGGCTGTTTTCATTCCCAGGAAACCACAAAGACCGGAAAAGAAACCTCCCGTTAAAAAGGCAATCGGCACAAACGGGTTCTGAACACCCATATAGGCCATGATTGTAAGTAATACTACTAAAACAACAAACACAATCAATACAACTTTGTACTGACGTTTCAGATAAGCCATCGCACCTTCGCGGACATATTGGGCAATTTCCTTCATGCGCGCTGTACCTTCTGAGTTCTTCATCATGGTCTTGTAAAAGTACCAGGCAAAGAAAAGGGCCAGTAATGATGAAATTGGCACAATTAAAAATGGTGTACTCATAGATTAATGGTTTTAATGTAACTGTCGTTACGGTTCATATATTAAACATTTTAAATCTCGGTCTTCGGTCTTTGAAAATTTCAAAAATTTTCCAAGAGACAAAGTTAATTTTTAATATGAATTAACATTTTCCCAAAAGTTGATTTAGCTACAGATTGAAAATAAATTAACAAACCGATTGACAAATAATAATTTTTGCCACCCGTTTTGTGTTGCTTTGATTAGAGATTGTAACCAAAAGCCGGATTTGAGGCAATTGAAAAAGTATAAAATCCTGCTGTCAGCAATGGATCAGCACTTTCCTTTCTTTTCCATTCATCAGCACTGTTAATGGTTTACTGAAATACACGTGTTTTACAAATTCGGTTTCGTGTATCAGTTTTTGCTTTTCCAGTGCTTCCATTTTCAAAACCGAATCTGATGAGTGATGAGGTATGGAGAAATAGCCCACATTCATGGATGTAACATTGTGAAAGAAGTGGGAACCCAGCGAGGCATCGATCTGAAAATCGGGCAATCCCATTTCCACAATCACCCTCGCCTTTGAAATGTTGGCCCAGTAAACCGGAATACCGGTAAACGGATCACGTGATCCCCAGCGCCCCGGCCCGATCAGGATATAATCCTTTCCCCTTTCCTCGAACCGTTTGTTGATTTCACTGATTTCGTGGGCAATTTGCTTGGTTTTATGTTTATCAAATTTCTGTGGATCGACATAAACCACATCGTGAATATTTTCAATTTTGCCATTCCCCATTCCCTGTTCGGCATACATAAAAATCTGGTCCTTTTCCACCCTGCTCAGGTCAATTTCCACCTGTTCCTCAGTTCTGATCAGCGGTTTTATCTGCAAAAGGTAAAATGTGGGCAAGCCGTTTTCTGCGGGTTCAAGATCGATGGCATACTCCAGTTCAACAGGCGATCCCATCGCTTCCCTGAAAAGTTTCAGCAGCACCCGCAAAGTGTAGGAAAAAGGCAGGTAATTATATTTCAGCAGGTTGGCAAAATCAACCACCCGCAAACCTTTTTGCACGGTTCCCGGAATCAGCTGATCATTTTCATGATCGTAGGTGGAAACCAGGTGTTCGAGCGTTCCATCTTTTTCGGCTTCGGCAATCCGGAACTTCTTGATGGACGCATCTTCACCCGAACCAATGAGGTCGATATCGGGATTCGACAAATCAAGTGCATAAAAAGTCTTCTGCGTATCGCGAACCTGGTTGACTACTGAAGTGGGATTGATTTCGGGATAACGCGGACAAAAACGAAAGGCATTTTCACCATTCACCACATACATTCCCAAACCCACTGCGGCCACCGAAAAACCATCATCGGGCATCATATACGAAACCGGGTAATAATTGTACGATTGTGCCACCCCCGAAATACTCGGATAATATTTATTACCATGATTGTGCCCCACCACTTCCTGAATGACCACCGCCATTTTCTCCTCTTCTATTTTGTATTTCACTGCATCAAAATAATCCTGTGCCGACTCGGTGAAAATACTGGCATACACCAGTTTGATGGCTGTTTCGAGCTGTGTGTAGCGAACATCAAAGTCAGGGTGGTTATTCGGAATAAGATAGGTTTCATAAACTCCTGAAAACGGCTGGATCAACGAATCTTCAAACAATCCGGAAGAGCGCACAGCCAGCGGTTTTTCCACTTTCCGCAGGTATTCTTTCAGCGTGCGTTTGGTACGTTCATCAAATTCCGATTCAAGAAAATGGCTGCGGATGGACTCATAATTATTCAGCGAATAAATATCGTCGTACAGGTTGTTGATTTCCACAAATTTGTCAAACTCCAGCGCTCCCAGCACCGCGGTTGCAGGAATGCGGATATTCAGTTGCGGGATCAGCTTTTTAAAGTTGATATTTTCGATCAGGTTGCAGATAAATGCAATACCGCGGCCTTTTCCACCCAGCGAACCTTTGGCCAGCCTGATGATAAACTGGTTGGAATGGTCCATCGAAGGATTGAAGTTGACAATGGTGCCTTTCAGCTTTTCAAACCGCACTTCTTTGAACGTGTTCAGACAAAAATCGCGGAGTTCTTCGGCCGATTTAAAATCTTTGGTTTTTACAGGCCTGAGTTTTTCAGCCATGTTGATTTCGCCGCGCGCCATCAGCCACGTTGAAAAGGAGTTGCGGCTTCCATGATACAACAACGCTTCCGCCGGAATTTCGCGGAAAAGCTTTTCAAATTTTTCGAGGTTGTGCGCTTCAGCCAGCGGTTTTCCATCCATTCCTTTAAACACAAAATTCCCGAAACCCAACCTGCGGTACAAAAAGTTGAGAATGTCCATCGAAAGGCTTTCCGAGTTTTTGTTGATGAAATCGGCACCCACACTTTTGGCACGTGCAGCATTGGCAATGTCGTGCGACTGCAGCAACAGCGGAATCGGGGTTTTAAAAACCTCCGACGTGTATTTCAGCAGTTCGATTCCGGCATCCTCATCATCCACCCCTTCCTTTTCAAACTTTACATCCGAAATCACACACAAAACATATCTTTTATAATTGTTGATGATCTGAACCGCATCCTCGTAGGTACTCACCAGCAAAACTTTGGGTCTTGCCCGCATTTTCAGGATTTTGTGCAGTTCGTCAACCGCGTCTTCACGCACCAGCGCCTGGGTTTGCGTCATCACCGTGGTGTAAAGCATGGGCAGGTAGCGCGAGTAGTACTGAATACTGTCTTCCACCAGCAGAATCACGCGCACATTCCCGTTTTTTGTATCGAAGGCCACGTTTTTGATGTCTTCGATGTATTTGATCATGGCGATAAAAACATTGGAGTTGCCATTCCACACAAAAATGCGGTCGATGAAATCAAGCTTTTTCCATTCAGCCTGAAAATAACGGAGATCGGCATTGTTGTTTACCAGCAGCAAAAGCGGGATGCGGGGCCGTGCATTTCTGAGTTCGCGGGCGGTTTCAACAGGTGTTTTTTTATCCACACCTGCCATCACAATAATCAGGTCGAAATCGAAACGGCCGAGCGCCTGCAGGGCTTCTTCCTTTGAGTTGACACTGGTAAAACGTGGCGCTGCATACAGGTTGAGCTGCAGGTATTCGCCAAAAATCTTATCGCTGAACTGGCCCTCGCGTACAATGGAATACGAGTCGTACAACGTGGCAATCAGCAACACCTCCTTTACCTTGGTGGGCATCAGTTCCTGGAAAATGTCACGGTCGGTTTTCTGCCGTTTGTAAAGCCTTGCCAGCGAAATGTTTTCCAAATCCATAATCAAAAATTATTTCCGCTGAAATTAACGCTTTTTAAAAGAACTGAAAACCTGAAATTACCTGTTTTTAACGGAAATTTGAGTCGGCTTTCTAACAAGTTAAAAACTGAGTTATGTTTTGCAAAATCTTGCTGAAAAACATAAAATTTCTTTTATCAAAAACCTATCAACACAATAGCACTTTTAGTATCTTGCAAAATCCAAAAATCCTTTAAAAACAAACCAATATGAAAGGAACCCGACAGTCCGCAATTTCAAATTTTAAACACTCAGATTTTTTATTAATAATGCTTCCCTTCCTAATTCGAAGCTGGGCAAGAAATATTGCTGAATGCTGGATTTGAGATTCAGTCAGGAGGCCAGTTAGTAATAAATATGAATAGTTGCGGAAATCAATAATATGCATTACCATGAAAAACATTATAATCTTTGTCCTTCTTATTATTTCAGGTTATTCTTATTGCCAAAAAACTAATAAGTCAGAAGGTATTTATTCAATTTCAGGAACTTATACAGTGATTGCAGGTCCAATGTGGGGTTATACAGATACAATAGAATCAGGAAATGCAACTGTGATAAGTTATAACAACCAGATTGTTTTACTTAACTTTCCAGGGGCTGATTCAGTAATGGCAAATGTCAAACGAGATAGTTTCTATGTGATAACAAGAACAAAAGAGTTTGAGAACTGTACTACTCAAATTGATGGTAGTGGCAAATTTGCTGTCGATTCGATATACTACACAAGTATTGTTGGTGGATGTTTTGATGGAGCTATCGAATATAAATGTTCAGGCAAAAAGCTGACAACAAATTCGAAAGGAAAAATTTCGAGTCAATACAAACTCAACTGTTTTCCCAACCCGTTTCGCGATTTTATTACGATTGAATACCCAAGTTCAGAAGTGACCGTCTTGGAAATTCTGTCGGCACACGGAAAACTTGTTTTCAAAAGGGAACTGACAATCGACGGTTCAACTAAAATCAACCTTTCATTGTTGCCCGCCGGGCTTTATCTTGTAAAACTCAAAACCGGCAACAAAATGCTGACGGAGAAAATGCTGAAAAATTGATAAATTTTTAAAACAAAAATCCCGGCTTTTCACCGGGATTTTTTATTTCTGGTTCAGAATCGCCTTTTTAGTCGTGTTTATAAATCACCAGCCCCGACCGCAGTTTGGGTTCAAACCAGGTGGTTTTTGGTGGCATGATGTTTCCGCTGTCGGCAATGTCAATCAACTGTTTCATCGAAACCGGGTACAAGGCAAAAGCGGCTTTCATTTCGCCCGAATCCACACGTTTCTGTAGTTCTCCCAATCCACGGATTCCACCCACAAAATCGATGCGTTTTGAGGTGCGCAGGTCTTTGATATCAAGAATGGGTGAAAGTACCTGCTCCGAAAGAATGGTTACATCGAGCACGCCAATCGGATCGTTGTCGTTAAAAGTCCCCGGCCGGGCATTCAGCTTGTACCAGCTTCCCGACAGATAAAGACTGAACTCGTGGAGTTGCTGCGGGTGATAAATCGCTTTTCCCATGTTCTGCACCTCAAAACCTTCAGACAATGCAGCCAGGAAATCAACATCCGACAAACCATTCAGGTCGGCAACCAGCCGGTTGTAATCCAAAATCTGAAGCTGGGTATCCGGAAAATGAACCGCCATAAAAAAATTGTAGGGTTCGTTGCCAGTGTGATTCGGATTCTGTGCTGTTTTTTCGAGCCCGATTCTGGCGGCTGCTGCCGTGCGGTGGTGCCCGTCGGCCACGTAGGTAAACGGTACTTTTTCGGCAAAAAGTTTTTCGAGTTTTGCGTTAGTTTCGCTGTCGGCGATTACCCAGAAATGATGGCCAAAACCATCTTCTGCTGTAAAATCATAATCGGCCTTTGTACCTTTCACAATACTTTCTACAATGGCATCGATTTCGGGCACTGCGCGGTAAGCAAAAAATACCGGTTCGATATTGGCATTCAGATAACGGGTCAGCACCATGCGGTCTTCCTCTTTGTCCGGGCGGGTAAGTTCATGTTTTTTGATGATGCCGTTCTGGTAATCGGCACAGGCGGCAGCGCCCACAATACCGTATTGCGTGCGGCCATTCATGGTTTGTGCATAAATGTAGTACCGGGCTTCTTCATCCTGTTTCAGCCATCCTTTTTCCTGGAATTTCATGAAGTTTTCAACGGCCTTGTTGTACACCACTTCCGAGTGAATGTCATCAATACCGGGGCATTCAATTTCGGCTTTGGTAATCCGCAGCAGCGATTTTGCTTTGCCTTCGGCCATTTTCGCAGCTTCCTCCGAGTTCATCACATCGTACGGAAGACAGGCCAGTTCTGCCACAATTTCTTTCTGAGGCCGCAGCCCTTTAAACGGTTTTATTGTTGCCATAATCAGTTATTGAGTTAATGAGTAATTGAGTTATTGAGGTGAGTGGGTTACTGGGTGATTGGGTAATTGAGTGAGTGGGTAATTGGGTGAGTGAGGAGTTTGTAGTATAGAGAACAGGCATTATTAAGTTCGAATCAGAATTAGATATTCTCTTCATAGCAGATCATTTGAGTTTTGATTTCAGGTATTTTACATAGCCGGCAGCGAGTCGGGAAAGTTCAGCAAGTTTATCCCTTGATATCTGATAATTTTCATCTGTAATCCAGTTTCTGCGAAAACCAACGGTTGAGCAAACGACACATTCACGGATTGAGCCTCTTACAATTCTCATATATCTTAATCCAAGTAAGACTGATTCTCCATAGCCTTCGCCAATATTCAATGCTATTGAATTTGCAGCACGTTTGATCTGGTCTGATAAACCAAATAGTTCTTCCCTGGGAAATGAATTTGTAATATCATAAACAAAATCAATGTAATCAAGTGATTTTTTATATAGCTCAAGCGACTCAAAATCAAATGGAGTATAACCAGTTTCCTGACTCATAATGTATCTCAATTAGAATTTATATCCAAAAATAGTGGTTTTCTTAATGAATCATTGTTTTCCTGAAATCCCCTGTTTCTTATTCACTCAGTTACCCAATTACACATTCACCCATTCACTCAATCACTTTTCCTCAATTCACTTTACATCCCACATTTCCATATTCAAAAAAATCAACAATTTGCTCAGCAGCAGCCACACCGGCATTGATATTGGCTTCGGCAGTCTGGGCTCCAGCCTTTTTCGGTGTAAAATAAAATCTGCCTTTCAGTTTTTCTGTGAATTCAGCAATATTATCGGGTGCCACATCCGAAAGATATTTGATGCCCGGCTTTTCAAGCATGGCTTTCATCAAATCCGGTTCACTGATTACCTCTTTTCTTGCTGTATTGATGATGATACAATCGTCTTTCACATGTTTCAGTACATCACAACTTACCGAGCGAATGTGTTCGCCTTTTGCCGGAACATGAATGGAAATAATATCGCTTTTGGCGTACAATTCCTCCAATGAATGCACCACTTTCAGACCGATGGCTGCGGCAGCTTCGCGGCTGTAACGCGTGTAAACAATCACTTTCATTCCCATGGCACGGGCAATCCGGAAAACATTTCGGGCTACATAACCAAAACCATGCAATCCGAGTGTGCGTCCGCGCAACTCACCACCTTGTTTGCCGCTGAACATTTCACGGATTCCATAAATCGCCAGTCCGATTGCCAGTTCAGCCACTGCGTTGGCGTTTTGTCCGGGTGTATTCATCACCACAATGCCTTTTTCTGTTGCTACAGCCAGGTCGATGTTATCGTACCCCGCTCCTGCCCTCACCACAATTTTCAGTTCAGGCGCAGCTTCAAGCACTTCGCGGTCAACGATGTCGCTTCGCACAATCAGGGCTTCAGCAGTTTTCACGGCGTCTTTTAACTCTTGTTTTGTGGTGTAATTTTCGAGCAACTGAAGTTTGTAACCTGCTTTTTTAAAGACTTTCGAAATCTTTTTAACTGCGATCGGCGCAAAAGGTTTGTCGGTGGCAATCAATACACGTTTCATTTCATCGGATGGTTTTAAACATTAAAAAAAATGCAGGATTTGCATCCTGCATTTCCTGGTTTTTATTTCGATTTTTCGAATTCCTTCATTACATCCACCAGTGCCTGAACTCCTTCGAGCGACATGGCATTGTAAGTGGAAGCCCTGAAACCGCCTACCGAACGGTGGCCCGGCAAACCAATCATTCCACGGGCTTTGGCAAAATCGTTAAACTCTTTTTCGAGTTCCACATATTCCGGAGTCATCACAAAAGTTACGTTCATGCGAGAACGGTCTGTTGGATCGGGAACCGTTGACATAAACATTTTGTTTCTGTCGATTTCGCCATACAAAACTTCAGCTTTTTTGGCGTTCACTTTTTCAATGGCTTCAACACCACCCTGGTCTTTCAACCAGATTAAAGTTTGCAGACAGCCAAAAATTGCCAGCGTTGACGGTGTATTGAACATCGATTCGTTGTCGATATGAACTTTATAATCGAGCATTGTCGGGATAACGCGGTTTACTTTTCCCAACGCTTCGTTTTTCACAATTACGATTGTAGCTCCCGAGGGGCCGAGGTTTTTCTGTGCTCCTGCATAAATCAGGTCGTATTTTGAAACATCAATCGGGCGGCTGAAAATATCAGACGACATGTCGGCTACCATCGGAACCGGAACATCCAGATCAGTCAGCAGTTCGGTACCGAAAATGGTATTATTGGTGGTAATATGCAGATAATCAATATCAGCAGGTACTTCAAAATTTTTCGGAATATAATTGAAATTGGCAGCTTTTGACGAGGCCACTTCCACCACTTCGCCCAGTAATTTGGCTTCTTTCATGGCTTTTGATGCCCACATCCCTGTGTTCAGGTAGCCAGCTTTTTTGTTCAGCAGATTGTAGGGAACCATCAGAAACTGGAGGCTGGCGCCGCCCTGCAAAAACAAAACTGAATAGCCATCCGGTACGTGCAGCAATTCTTTTGTAAGTTCCTGTGCCTGTGTCATCACGGCAATAAATTCCTTGCTGCGATGCGAAACTTCCATTACTGACAATCCGGTTCCGGCGAAGTTTAAAACCGCTTCAGCAGTTTTTTGCATGGTAAATTCGGGCAAAATTGACGGCCCGGCATAAAAATTATACTTCTTCATTTTTACAACTTTTATAGGTTAATCTTGTGTTCCATTTTGTTGCAAACCTTTCACAAAGTAATCGGTTCGTTTCAGGTTTACTGATGAGAAAAATCAATATTTAAATTTCAGAAATGCGTTTAAAAACATTTTTGCTGTCAAAGATACATGACTAAAATCATTCCGAAAGAGGTTTCAGGCAGAATATGTTGTAAAAACTGTTTTTTTTTGAGAGGGTGAAAAAATAATAAGAAAAACGTTTTTATGATTTTTTCAGTTTGGCGAGCATTGCCTGGTAACCCAGCTTATAAAGTTCATCGGCATGAGTGCGGCTTAAAATCTCAAATTCATCAATTCCCTTTGGTTCAACATAATAGGTGGCATATTTTTTCACTTTTACCATGTTGGCATTCACGCTCATATAAAATGTACGCGTGGCAATCTGCACAAGATTTTTAAAATTATCTTTTGGGTTGATGGGACTGATATTGCAGACAATGATCTTTTCACAATCGAGTTTGATGGGTTCGATTGGAATATTGTCCAGTAAACCACCATCAACAAATTGATGATCGTTCATTCTTACGGGTGCAAAAAGAATGGGGATGGACGAAGAAGCCAGCACCGTTTCACCCAGCGGACCACTGTTTCGGTACTCCACTTCACCGGTATTTAAGTTTGAAACGGTCACATAAAACGGAACCGGGAGATCCTCAATATTTTTAGCCTGAATTTCTTTGCCAATCAATTCTTTCAGACCATCGAGCTTCATCAGTCCGTCGCGCGGAATCTGCAGTTTGGTGTACTGAAAAAAGGAGCCTTGTTTAAATAATTCTGCTGTTTCGCCCGGCTTTTTGCCCGCTGCAAGAAATGCACCTGCAATCGCCCCCGCGCTGGTTCCCGAAATCACATCGGGATAAATGCCAGCTTCGTGCAACGCTTCAATCACCCCAAGATGGGCAAAACCGCGGGTACCGCCACCGCTGAGTACCAAACCGCATTGATATTTTTTTCCTGATTCGTTCATTGTTTAGTCTGCGTTAAACCAGTTATTCATCCAGCCGGTTTCAGAAACCTGTTTTTTGTGTTTGAAAATGTTCGACCGTAAAATATGTTCGTAGTCGTTTTTATAAACTTCTGCATTTTCAGCAATATCGTGTAATGCTGTAATCATCAGGTCCACCTCGTGGTTTGTCATTGTTGGATGCAGCGACCAGCGAATCCAGCCTGGTTTGTCGGAAAGATCTCCGTGATTGATTTTGTCGGTAATTTCCTGTGACTTCTCGTACGACACCTCAAGGAGGAAATGGCCGTAAGTACCGGCACAGGCACAGCCACCGCGGGTTTGAATGCCATATTTGTCGTTTAGCACCTGAACCACCAGGTTATAATGCAGATTTTCAAGATAAAACGAAATCACGCCCAAACGGTTGCGCACATTGTCGGCCAGAATACGCAGACCATTTATTTTATCCAGCCCGGCAAATGCACGTTCCAACAGTTCTTCCTCCCGCCTGCGGATATTTTCAATTCCCATTTTGTCTTTCAGGTCGAAACAAAGCGCTGTTCTGATCGATTGCAGAAATCCGGGTGTTCCGCCATCTTCGCGCGCCTCAATATCATCCACATATTTGTATTTTCCCCACGGATTGGTCCAGTCAACAGTACCTCCGCCGGGGTTGTCGGGCACTTCGTTTTTGTACATCGAAGCATCAAAAATCAATACGCCCGAAGAACCCGGGCCTCCCAAAAATTTGTGGGGTGAAAACAGGATTGCATCCAGCTTTTCCATCGGGTCGTCAGGATGCATGTTTATTTCATCGTATGGCGCCGAAGCTGCATAGTCAATAAAACAAACCCCGCCGTGTTCGTGCATGATGCGGGCCATCTCAAAAACCGGCGTCCGCACGCCGGTGACATTGGAACAGGCAGTAAAAGATCCGATTTTAAACGGCCGGCTATCATAATCCTTCAAAACTTTACGAAGATTTTCAGGATCAAAAAGCAACCCTTCACCGGGTTCCACCACCACCACATCGGCATTGGTTTCGTACCACGAAGTCTGGTTGGAATGGTGTTCCATGTGTGTGATAAAAACCACCGGACGTTCGCGTTCGGCCACACAACCTTTGTGCGTGATTTTACCACAGTATTTTAAACCGAGTATCCGCTGGAATTTGTTAATCACATCAGTCATTCCCGAGCCGGAAGTAATAATCACATCGTTGGGACCGGCGTTTACATGTTGTTTAATCAGCTGGTGTGATTTCAGGTAAGCTTGCGTCATGCGGGCACCGGTTTCGCTGGTTTCGCTGTGGGTGTTGCCCACAAAAGGACCTATTTCCTCCGAAATCCTTTTCTCGATAGGTGCATACAACCGGCCGCTGGCAATCCAGTCGGCATATACAATTTTCTGCTGTCCGTAAGGTGAAACAAAGGTTTGGTCGATGCCAACGATGTTTTTTCTGAATTGCTCAAAATAATTTTCCAGTCCGCTCATTTGTATTTTTCAAATCGGCTACAAATTAAGTCACTTTGAATGAAAGTTTTTCAGGAATATTATCATGATTTGTATTCAGTGAATTATTTGGGTTTTAATATCAGGGGAAAAACCGGTAAATATCTTTTCGGTGAAGGAATCTTTTAAGAATCATTGTGTTGCCATCCAATGAACATCCTAACCTGAAATGTCCTGATTTTATCCTAAAATCATTGCCGGGTGAATTTAATTTCTTAATGTTTTTTATTTGTCTGGGAGACACTGCTTTTGATACATCTTCCAAAACAGCCAGGACTTTGGCTTTCATATCAGGATATTTTTCCAAATCCTGAACAAATTGTTTTGTGTAATCAACTTTCATTTTTCAGCCAGTTTTCAAAAGCAATTCGTTCATCATCGCTTAAAACAGACTGATCCCCCTCTTCCATCGCCTTCAACAGTGCTTTATCCTCCATTTCTTCAGAAACAACAAAATGTTTAACATTCATTGAATCTGCAAGCTCTGTGAAAATTTTCAGATGCTTTTTATCAAGTTTCAATACAAGTTCCATTTTATAAATGTATTTATCAGTCAAAAATAATACAAACAACGCAAACCAAAAACTGTTTTTATTTCAGTCACGAGTTCATGTTTTAGTGACATTTCGTCACAAAATTACCAGTGGCACATAGTTTGAAAATCCGTGCCCGTCGAATGACATTTTTTAGTTGAACAAGTAAAAAGTAAAAAAATAACAGTTTAACAATTCAAAATCATACAGATATGCAAACAGGAAAAATTGGAGTTACCAGCGAAAACCTTTTCCCGATTATCAAAAAATTTCTTTATTCGGACCACGACATTTTTTTGCGTGAGATTGTTTCGAATGCAGTGGATGCCACACAAAAGCTGAAAACACTGGCTTCGAAAGGTGAATACAACGGCGATGTTTCCAAAGCTAAAGTTCGGGTAAAACTCGACAAAGACGCCAAAACCATTACGGTTTCTGACAATGGAATCGGGATGACTGCCGAAGAAATTGAAAAATACATCAACCAGATTGCGTTTTCGGGCGCCAACGATTTTCTGGAAAAACACAAAGACGACGCTAATACGATTATCGGTCATTTCGGACTTGGTTTTTACAGTTCGTTTATGGTTTCTGAAAAAGTGGAAATCGTTACAAAATCGTACAAAGAAGGTGCACAAGCCGTAAAATGGAGCTGCACCGGAAGCCCGGAATTCACGCTTGATGATGCTGAACGCGACGAAGTGGGAACCGATATTATAATGTACATCAGTGAAGAAGAAAGCGGGTTCCTGGATGAAACCAAAATCCGCGGAATTCTCGACAAATATTGTTCTTTCCTGGCTGTGCCGGTGGTATTTGGCAAAAAGAAAGAGTGGAAAGACGGCAAACAGGCTGACACTGACGAAGACGATCAGATTAACGATACCAACCCGGCCTGGACAAAAGCACCGGTTGACCTGAAAGACGAAGATTACAAAAACTTCTACCGCCGGTTGTACCCGATGGCTGAAGAGCCGCTCTTTAACATTCACCTGAATGTTGATTACCCGTTCAACCTCACCGGGATTCTATATTTCCCGAAAATAAAAAGCAATTTCGAAGTGCAGAAAAACAAGATTCAGTTGTACTGCAACCAGGTTTTTGTAACCGACTCGGTGGAAGGCATCGTTCCCGAATTCCTGACACTTTTGCACGGGGTGATCGACTCGCCGGATATTCCGTTGAACGTGTCGCGCTCGTACCTGCAGAGTGATTCGAATGTGAAGAAAATCAGCAGCCACATCAACAAAAAGGTGGCTGACCGTTTACAGCAGATTTTCAAGGACAACCGCGAAGATTTTGAGAAGAAATGGGACGACCTGAAAATCTTTATCGAATATGGAATGCTCACCGAAGAGAAATTCTATGAACGTGCACTCAATTTCTTCCTGTTCAAAAATGTGGATGGCAAATATTTCACTTTTGAGGAATATGAAAAGTTGATTAAAGACAACCAGACTGACAAAAACAAAAACCTGGTACATATTTACGCCAGCAACACCACCGACCAGTACACTTTTGTGGAAGCGGCTAAAAATAAAGGCTACGATGTGCTTTTGTTAGACGATGTCCTGACTCCGCATATTATCCAGAAGTTTGAGCAGAAATACACCGACAAACGTTTTGTGCGTGTTGATTCGGAAGTAGCCGAACACCTGATTGAAAAAGAAGACGCGCCGAAAAACGAACTGAGCTGGGAACAGAAAGACGAACTTTCGCCGATTTTCCAGGCTGTTTGTCCGGAGAATAAGGACTACTATTTTGTAGTGGATTTTAAGGAAATGAGCGAAAATGATGCGCCGGTTGTGATTACCCGCAGCGAATTTATGCGCCGTATGAAAGACATGAGCGCCACCGGCGGAGGCATGAGTTTTTATGGCGAAATGCCCGAAAGCCTCAACCTGGTGGTAAACACGGGCCACCCGCTGGTAAAAAAAGTACTCGAAGCTAAAGACAAAAAATTAGGTTCGAAACTGGAAAAACTGGTAGCGGAAATTTCGGCCAAAAAAGCTGAAATCGAAACACTGGAAAGCGCTCAGAAAGATAAAAAAGACGAAGAAATTCCACAGGCCGACAAGGAAAAACTCAGCGATCTGAACAACGAACTTTCGAAACTTGAAGAAACAAAACGCGAAAGTCTCACTGCGTTTGGCAAGGAAAACAAATTAGCCAAACAGATGACCGACCTGGCGCTGCTTGCCAACGGAATGCTGAAAGGCGCCGATCTCGACAAATTTGTAAAACGAAGTGTGGAACTGATTAAATAGACATTTACTCTATTTTGAAGAAATAAAAAACGGGTCAAAGGAATATTGATCAAAAGCGCCATCTGTTTCAAGCAGGTGGCGCTTGTTTTTTGTGTTTAATCTGAAATCCATTGATTATCCACAAAATCCTGCAGATAGAAAAACCGACAGTTTATTTCCTGTTTTTTATGATAGTAACACTATCGTTGAATCTCATTATATTAATTATCTTTCAATCTGAAAACTGAACTAAAATGATAACAGGCAGATGCAAAAACTGTTT
The DNA here is from genome assembly GCA_036735485.1 of Draconibacterium sp. Taxonomy (GTDB): domain Bacteria; phylum Bacteroidota; class Bacteroidia; order Bacteroidales; family Prolixibacteraceae; genus Draconibacterium. Next base: position 41,337 of record DAINOH010000016.1, read on the forward strand.
ATTGTTTTATTGGTAATACTGTTTTTCCTACCTCAAAAAGTACGTCCGTCCGAAAATATTCAGACAGTAGTTGTTTTTTTTGCACTCAATCCTAATTTGCCGGCATACCAGCAATTTACAACCGGTTTTAAAAGCAGTTTAAACACAAACAAAGAAATACGAAGCAATGTAATTCTTGAATACTGTGACATTTACAGGTTTGGAAACAGCGAGAATATTGAAACAATTGTAAAACTTTACAATGAAAAGTATCGCACTGCTAAAATTGATTTGCTGATTACTGTTGGCCCGGGGTTACATCCGTTTCTTGAAAAGTACAACCTCGAAATGCTGAAAACCACACCCACCATCAATGTCGATTTTACCAACACAATCATGAGCAACGATCCATTGATAGCACGAAACGAGCTGAATGTGGGACTTGAAGTGCATGTCGAAAAAACGGTTCAGTCGGCCATCGATTTATTTCCTGAATATCGCGAAATCTATGTTTTTTCGGGAAACTCAACCAACGACGAATACTTTCTAAACCTTTTCAAACAAATTGAACCGCAGTTCAGCAACAAATATAGTTTCAAATATATTTCAGGCATTCCTTTTGATTCAGCGCTTACAGAAGCCGCCAAAGTTCCTGCTCAGAGTCTTGTTTTTGTGCCGTCCTATTTATCTGATTCAAATATACCTGTTTACAATACACCCGAGGCGTTGAGCCTGATAGCAAGTGTTACAAAAGCGCCGGTTTTTCCGGTGTTCGACAGTTTTGTACTCAGCAGTGGCTCAGTGGGTGGAAATGTACTTTCGCTGTTTAATGTTGGTGAAGAAGTTGGACGTCTTTCAGCCAGTGTTTTAATGGGTGTTTCGATAAAAGGACTGGTAGTTGACAAATCGGATTTTTACCAGCACACTTATAATTGGGAACAGCTAAAATCGCGTGGATTGTTGAAATCGGGTGCAATTCCCGAAAACAGCCGGATGTACCATGAGAAAGTAAGCTTTTTAGAGCTTTACAAATGGCAGATTAGTCTTTTGTTTTTCTTTCTGGTTTCACAAACCGTGCTGATTATTTATTTAATCAGGCTCAACAAACGGCAAAAGGAAATAGTAAAACAAAAAATTGAAGCCGAAAATATTTACCGCCAGTTAACACGCGAAGACAGGTTAATGCGGATGGTGGAATTAACGGCATCACTTTCGCACGAGCTTAGCCAGCCGCTTACCTCTATTTTATACAGCGCACAGGCAGGGTTGCGTTTCCTTAAATCGGGTAAACTGGATGAAGAACAAACTGAAGAAATTTTCGAAAATATTATTGAAGACGATAAACGTGCCGGCAATTTAATCAGCAGCGTTAAAAACATGATGAAGCAGGAAGTCCGTGAGCCTGAAATATTGAACCTGAATGCCTTAATTCAGGAAACGCTTATGATTTTTAAAGCTGAAGCTGCCCGAAACAATATCAATTTAGATCTGAGTTTGAATAAAATCCAGGTTTTTATTTTTGGCGATAAAATTCAATTACAGCAGGTTTTGCTTAATTTTTTATTTAATGCCTCAATAGCGATGGAAAATATCACGAATGAAGACAAAATGATTCATGTCATTCAGAGTGTAAAAGGCAATATGGTTACGGTTGCTGTGCGTGATTCAGGTCCGGGTATTGATGTCAAAATCTTAGATACAATTTTTAAACCTTTTGTTACAACGCGCAAAAAAGGTTTTGGAATCGGACTTGCATTGTGCAAATCAATCATCGAAAAGCACCACGGGCGCATTTGGGCAACCAATATTTTAAATGGCGGTGCCGAGTTTTCTTTCAGTCTTCAAATTGCAGAAAATGAAAAATAATCCAACCATATTTATCATCGACGACGACAAGGCTGTTCGCCGTTCTCTGTCACTTTTCCTGCAATCGGTTGGTTATGCAGTTGAAACTTTTGAAAGCGCGGAAGAATACCTGGAAGCAGAAAAATTTGATGATGCCGGATGCATAATTCTTGATGTAAACATGGGTGGCAAAAACGGTTTGGAATTGCAGGAAGAATTAATTCAGAAAGATTCGGATTTGCCAATCATATTTATTACCGGAAAAGGTAATATTCAAATGAGTGTGAACGCCGTAAAAAAAGGCGCTGTTAACTTTCTTGAAAAGCCATTTAAAGAGGAAGATATTTTATTATCTGTTTCAGAAGCTGTTAGTTTGAGCCATAGTCTTATATTGCAAAAAACAGAACAAAAAGCCGCCCAAAACCTCGTAAATTCGCTTACACCCCGCGAACTCGAAATTCTGAAATACCTTCCAACAGGCATGCTCAACAAACAAATTGCCGCCGAACTAAATATTGCCGAACAAACTGTAAAAATTCACCGGCGCAGTATCTGCGATAAACTTGGCGTAAAATCGGTTCCCGAAATTTTGCGAATTGCGGAAAGGGCCGGGTTTAAAATGTTGTAGCAGAATTCCTTCTTTCTTCTAATACCAAAGTGCTATTTACCGGAAAAATCGGTTGCCTTAAATTCGTAACAGCAATAGAATGCTGAAAATCAATTTAAAAAGGCAATGGTTTTTCTTATTGACGATGATAAATCTGTACGCAGGGGTTTCGGAATTTTTCTGAAATCAGCCGGACTTGAATTTCAGTCGTACGAAAGCGCTGACGCCTTTGCATCGTCCGTTAATCCTGATGTTAACGACACTATTATTCTCGATTTAAATCTTCCCGGAACTTCAGGTTGCGATTTTCTAAAAGATTTCAGAACAAAAAATACGGACACTGTTGTGATTGTGGTAACCGCTTTCGATGAACCTCAAACACGGGAGTTGTGCAGTGAATATGGTGTAAAAGCCTATTTGCGCAAACCTGTTGACGGCGAACTTTTAATCGACCTGATAAACCCGAAATAATTGTAAAACACTTTGAAAATATAAGTTTTAATCAAATTTTATAATAACAACTAAAAGCAACAAAGAATGAAAAAAAGTAACTTATTTAATGTAGTTTTAATCGTGTTGTTTTTTGCTGTTGCAGGCAATGTAATGGCGCAAAACAAAAAGCCAAACATTCTGGTTATCTGGGGCGATGACATTGGCACCTGGAACATCAGCCACAACAACCGCGGAATGATGGGATACAAAACACCCAACATCGACAAAATTGCCGCCGAGGGAGTTTCGTTTACCGATTACTATGCACAGCAAAGCTGCACAGCTGGCCGTGCCGCATTTATCAGTGGTTCGGTACCTGTTCGCTCGGGTATGACAAAAGTGGGTTTACCCGGCGCAAAAGAAGGCTGGCAGAAAACCGATGTAACCATGGCAACCGTATTAAAAGGTCAGGGTTATGCAACCGGCCAGTTTGGCAAAAACCACCAGGGCGACCGCGACGAACACCTGCCAACCATGCACGGGTTTGATGAATTTCTTGGTAGTTTATACCACCTGAATGCCGAAGAAGAACCTGAACACCGCGATTATCCGGGTGATATGGTACTTGCCAACGGAAAAACCTTTTATGAAACCTTTAAACCACGCGGCATTCTGAAATGTACTGCCGATGGAAAAGGCGGACAAACCATTGAAGAACTGGGGCCACTCACCAAAAAGCGCATGGAAACCATAGATGATGAAACTGTGGCTGCCGCCAAAGATTTTATCCGTCGCCAGGTAAAAGCGGGTAAACCTTTCTTCTGCTGGTGGAATGGTACACGCATGCACTTTCGCACACATGTAAAACCTGAACATACAGGTATTTCGGGTCAGGACGAATACAGCGACGGCATGGTTGAACATGATATGCATGTGGGCGAATTGATTGCTTTACTCGAAGAACTGAAAATTGCCGACAACACGATGGTAATGTATTCAACTGACAATGGTCCGCATTACAATACCTGGCCCGATGCAGGTACAACTCCATTCCGCAGCGAGAAAAACTCAAACTGGGAAGGCGCCTACCGTGTGCCCACTTTTGTGAAATTCCCGGGTAAAATTCCGGCTGGTGTTACTCTAAACGGAATCGTATCACACGAAGACTGGTTGCCAACCTTTGCCTACATTGCCGGCGACACCGATGTGAAGGAACGTTTGCTGACAGGGACCACAATCAATGGCCGCACCTACAAAAACTATATCGACGGGTACAACCAGTGGGATTACATTACAGGCAAAACCCAGGAATCGCCACGCAAGGAATTCTGGTATGTAAACGACGACGGACAGGTTGTTGCAGCGCGCTATCTCGATTGGAAAGTGGTATTTCTCGAAAACCGTGGAGAAGCATTTGGCGTTTGGCGCGAGCCGTTTGTTGAATTGCGTGCGCCACTGCTATTCAACCTTCGCCGCGACCCGTTTGAAAAGGCGCAGCACAATTCGAACACTTACAACGACTGGTGGCTCGATAGGCCATTTGTTCTGGTTCCGATTCAGGGGTTGGCAACAAAATTCCTGCTAACCATGAAAGATTATCCGCCGTCGCAAACTGCAGGCGCTTTCAATTTGAGCAAAGTAGAAGAAATGCTCAAAAATACTGGTGGAGGCAATTAGCCATTTCATAAGCAGAATTGATGATAAAGATCCTTCGGTTATCCAATAGCCGAAGGATTTTTTACAGAAATTAAATAACAAATTCGGGCCGGAATGAAAAAGTCAGTTTTAATTTAATATGTTTTGATTATTTCAGGATGTATTTTCATGAAAATAAACTACTAAAACCATATGCAACAGGATTATTGATCAATTAAATTTTCAATGCACTTTTTAGTAAATTCATTCGCTGCCAAAATATTTTAATATTTGTAAATGAAACAAACGGAAGTTATGAATAAAACAGAATTCGGTTTTTTGATAGGGGTAATTTTATTAGTTGCGGTATCGTGTACAAAAAAGCAGCCCGTTACCAACGAATTCACCGGTTCGGAAACCTGTCTGCAGTGTCACGAAAAGTTTTACGAACTCTGGTCAACCTCGCACCATGGAAAAGCAATGCAACCCATGAATGCTGCATTTTTAAGAACGACAGGAATTAAAGAGAGCGCAGAAATTCAGCTTGAAGGAAAAACTTATTCGGTTTCGTTGGCCGATTCGGCTATGAACCTGGTTGAAAAAACAGACAGGGAAACCATCAGATACCCTGTTTTATGGGTTCTGGGCGGTAAAAATGTATATTACTTTCTCACCACACTCGATCGTGGAATTCTGCAAACTATTCCGCTGGCTTTCGATGTGCATAAAAACGAATGGTACAACAATCCGCAATCGGCCATGCGCCATTTTCCCGAAGGCCCTGCCGACCAGGCGCTACCGTGGAAAGACCGGATGTACAGCTTCAACACCTCGTGTTACAGTTGTCACATCAGCCAACTGGAGACCAATTTTGATCTTGCATCCGATTCCTACAAAACTACATGGCGTGAACCTGGCATCAATTGCGAAACCTGCCACGGGCCCAGTGGCAACCATGTTACGATTTTCAAAAATGCCAAAGAAGGCGAGGAAATCAGGGAACTGGGATTGATTTCCACCAAAACCTTTACGCACGAGCAGCACAACTGGTCGTGTGCACCCTGCCACGCCAAAATGCATTCCATCACTCCCTCTTACATGCCCGGCGACCGGTATTTCGATAATTACGACCTGGTGGTGCTTGACAACGCTGATTTTTATCCCGATGGCCGCGACCTGGGTGAAAACTACACTTACACCGGTTGGATGATGAATGAATGTGCCGCCAACAGCGAAATGCATTGTGTCACCTGCCATACTTCCAGCGGCCGCGACAGGTTTAAAAACAACCCGAATGACGCCTGCATGAAATGTCACGCAGAACAATACAACGATGTAGTCGCCCACTCGGGACACACTTCCGGAAGCACCGGTGCAGTGTGTATCAACTGCCACATGCCCAAAACCGAATTTGGGAAGATGGTACGCAGCGACCACTCTTTCAGGCCGCCGATGCCCGAAGCCACCATCCGGTTTGGTTCGCCAAATGCCTGCAACCTTTGTCACACCGATAAAACGCCGCAATGGGCCAACAACGAGGTAAAAAAACGGAAAAACGGAAATTACCAGGAAGCAACACTGCAATGGGCAACATTGCTGCGTGATGCCCGGCAAGGTGAATGGAAACAACTCGGCAAAATGCTGGCAATCATCGGCGACGAAAAACAAAATGAAGTGGTGGTGGCCTCTTTTGTCAGGGTACTCGAACGTTGCAACAAACCCGAAAAATGGCCGGCAATTCTTGAAGCGGCAAAAAATCAGTCGCCTCTCGTGCGTGCTTCAGCAATGGCCAGCCTGTCAGGCAATACTTCCGAAGAAGCACGAAATGCATTATTACAAGCCTGTGCCGATGAATACAGGCTGGTGCGTGTAACCGCTGCCGGGGTACTTTCGCAGTTTGCACCGGCACAGCTCACTGCGGCAGAAACCGAAAATCTGAACAAAGCGACACAGGAATACATGACTTCGCTGGTTTCGCGCCCCGACGACTGGAGTTCGCATTACAACCTCGGAATTTATTACCAGAATAAAGGTGAGAACAATCAGGCGCTTGAATCGTATGAAACAGCTGCCCGCCTTTATCCCGAATCGCTGATGCCGCTGATCAACAGCAGTGTTTTGTATTCGTACATAGGTAATAACACAAAAGCAGAGGAAAACCTGCAGAAAGTGCTTTCACTCGATCCGGGCAACGAAGCCGCCAACCTGAATTACGGGTTGCTGTTAGCCGAATTGGGCCGCACCGCTGAAGCAGAAAAAGTCCTGAGACAGGCGCTGCAAACCAATCCGAAACAGGCAGTTGCCGCTTATAACCTGAGTGTGATCACCTCAGCACGCAATCTGGATGAAGCGGTTGGTTATGCTGAAATTGCTGCCGGTGCAGCTCCCGAAGAACCCAAATATGGCTACACGCTGGCTTATTATCAATTGCAAAACAACCAAAAACCAGCCGCCATCAAAACATTGCAGACAGTGATAAAAACCGCCCCGCAATACCTTGGCGCTGTAAGTTTGCTGGCTGATATTTATGTCCGGGACGGGAAACGCAATGAAGCGCTGAAACTTTACAAACAGGCACTTTCGGTTCCCGGAATTACCGAACAGGACAAAGCAGGCATCCGCCAGGCGATGGCAGCGCTGGGGGGAGTGTAGGAATTGGGTGAGTGAGTGATTTGATTTTGATTATTGGATATTGGATATTGGGATATAAAACCTATATCCCTCTTCAGAACACCCATATCTTAAGATATATATCTTCTGACTTTGGATATCGAACCCATATCCCGGGATACAGGCTTTATATCTTTGGATATTGTCCTCATATCCCCGGATATAACCTTCATATCTTTGGATATGCAATCCCTGTCTTTGGATATAACCTTCCTATCCCGGGATATAATCATCCTATCTTTGGATATAAAGGCTATATCCAATCACAAAATACGCGAAAAACCACGCTGAATGCGGACTTCTGCGAAATCTTCACTCAGGGGTGCCCGTCAGAATAAAAAAATCAGGCTACTTTTCAGATTACAGAATTATGGTTACTTTTAAACCCATAACCAAAAACAGAATCGCTGGAACTTTAATCATATCAAAATTCAGCAACAATTTCGCCGTTCCATACGATTAGGGTATGCTACCCGCTAATAGGGGCGGGTATAAAGAGTTCAGGCAATAAGAAGTGACACCATATAATTAAAAATCGGCAGACAGAATGAGCAAGATTTATAACACAATTGGTTCACTGACGACTTTAAAATCACGTTTAGAAGAAAACAAAATTTACGACTTTAAATCATTAAAAGAGGTTATTGATTTTCAAAGCTCATTTGCAATTTCCCGACAGCGATTAATTTCTTATCATAAATACCAAATTGAAGAAGAAAAAAACTTGCTTAATGATGAGTTGAAAAGCTTAGATATAGCAATAGAAACACAACGACAGCAGACAGAACAAATATTGACAGACGAAATTGATAAACTGAAGCAACAACTTAATATTTTAATAAGCAATACTCCAAGAAATTTCTTTCAAAAAATAACCACGGATTTAAGACATTGGAACTATAAAAGAAAAATCAAAAACAAAGAAAAAGAATTTGATAGTAACGTAAAAACTACAGTTAACCACCTTATTGACAATTACCAAAGAAAAAGCAATCGCTATAAATTTATAACTTCAAATTTTGATGAAGCTGTTAAACAAAGTTCTCATCATTCTTTATCAGAACTTGAAAGAAAAAAAGCCATAATAGACAGTCTAAACAGTTTCATTTATGGTGCTTTAGGAGAACAAAAGGTAGTTAAGGCATTAGAAAATCTATCTGACGATTTTTTTTTGATAAATGACTTTTCGGTTTCATTTTCACCAGCAATTTATAATAGACAAGAAAATGATTACATAAAGTCAGTTCAAATTGACCATATACTTGTAGGACCGTCAGGAATATTTCTTATTGAGACCAAGAATTGGAGTGAAAAATCATTGGAAAATATAAGCTTACGTTCACCTGTTCAACAGATAAGAAGAACAAGTTTTGTTTTATTTAAATTGCTTAACAATGAAATTAGTAATTATCTTCTACGTTTAGACAAACATCATTGGGGCGACAAAAAAATATCAATTAAAAACCTCATTGTAATGACAAATACAAAACCCCAAGAGGAGTTTCAGTTTGTGAAAATCTTAACTTTAAATGAGCTTCTTGGATATATAAATTATTTTAAACCGACATTTTCAATTAACGAGACACAGAGAATAACTGACTTCATTTTGGAAATAAATAAAATAAAATTATTGAAAACAAAATGACGAACAGAAAACTTACTGCCTTTAATCGATCAGCTATCCAAAGAGCCGCTGCCCACCAGATTGTCGCAATTAAACTACAACCTACCCACAACGCAAAAACCCTGATTTTAACAACCAAGTCCAATGGTTTCGGTTCAAAAGGCTGGCAAACAGCGCGGCTCCATTCAAAATAATTCAGTCGCATAAAGTGTTATATTTGTAGTATGAACAGGAACGAACAAATATTGCAAAAACTAATCGGGGTAATAAACCGGTCTGCTCCCGATTCTGAAATGTACTTATATGGTTCCCGGGCCCGCGGAGATTCAAAAAAAATGTCGGACTGGGATTTACTTGTTTTGTTAAACAGTCAAACGATTTCATTCGATTTTGAAACTAAATTGATGGATGAGTTTTATGATGTTGAGCTTGAGACCGGAGAGATTATTTCGCCTTTGATCTACTCAAAGAACGATTGGAACGAGAACCATGCTGTAACACCACTTTACAAGATAATCAAACAAGAGGGAATACGTTTAAAATGAAAGGTTCGAAAAAGGATTTAATACGTTACCGGCTGTTGAGAGCAAAAGATACTTTTGAAGATGCCCAAATACTAGCTGAAAGAAGTAAATGGAATTCGACCATAAACAGATTGTATTATGCAGCTTATTATGCAGTTATGGCGTTGCTTCTGGAATCTGATCTGAATCCGACCACACATAATGGAGCAAAGTCCAATTTTTCGGAACATTTTATATTAACCAACAAAATTCCAAAGGAATATGGGAAAATGTATTCGCAACTTTTTACCTGGAGGCAAAAAGGTGATTATGATGATTTGTTTGATTTCGATAAAGACAAAGTAATGCCCTACTTCAAACCTGTCAAAGACTTGATTGACCTGATAGAAAATACAGTAAACTGTTAGTTCCAAATCCTGACAAATTTTAGCCAGAATATAGTTCTGGCTGTTTATAACAACAGGTGTTTCATGAATAAACCAGAAGGTGAACGAAAAGTAATCACTTAACAAAAAATCTGCATTTATCAGTCTTTAAAGTTTTATTCAAAACCGAATCAGCCTTTGCCCAATTGCCGGGTCTTTCAGGAGATCCGTATCTTGTGCTTTTGCAATACGGGGAAAGATTTTCCCCTTTTCATTAAAAATTCGTCTTCAGACAAAAAAACAACCCCTATTTTTATTGCTACAAATTTCGAATCCCTATTTTTGAAAAAACGGGTATGAGAAAATGGTATTAACCACTGAAAACATATTACTGGTCGGATCGATTCTGCTGTTTCTGGCATTAATTGCCGGAAAAACTTCCACGCGTTTTGGCGTTCCGGTGCTGATCCTTTTTTTAACAATCGGGATGCTGGCCGGGTCTGACGGAGTTGGGGGAATTCAGTTCGACAATCCGCAAATTGCCCAGTTCATCGGCATTGTGGCACTCAATTTCATCCTTTTCTCCGGGGGTCTCGACACCGACTGGAAATTGGTGAGACCTGTGCTCAGCCAGGGAATTGTCCTCTCCACCTTCGGTGTGATGCTCACTGCCGGGCTTGTGGGTGTGTTTGTGTGGGCTGTCACCGACTTTACCATTTACGAAGGATTGTTGCTGGGATCGATTGTTTCTTCCACCGATTCGGCAGCAGTTTTCTCTATTTTGCGCGCCAAAAACCTGGCACTGAAAGGCAGCCTCCGCCCCACCCTCGAACTCGAAAGCGGCAGTAATGATCCGATGGCTTATATTCTGACCATCGCATTAACAGGGCTTGTCATCAACCAGGATGCCGGGATTGCCAGCGTAATTCCAAAGTTTTTCCAGCAACTGATTTTAGGAGGGCTACTGGGCTATGCATTCGGGAAAGCCGGTGTTTATGTGATTAACAAAATCAGGCTCGATTATGAAGGACTTTATATTGTGCTGGTGATTGCCATCATGTTTTTCAGTTTTTCGGCCACCGATTTTGTGGGAGGAAACGGCTTTCTCGCTGTTTATCTTTGTGCACTCATTCTTGGCAACAACGACTTGATGCACAAAAAGAAAATACTCAAATCGTTCGACAGCTTTGCCTGGCTGATGCAAATCGTTTTGTTTCTCACACTCGGCTTGCTGGTTTTCCCTTCTCAGGTGGTTCCTGTCATTGGTATCGGCCTGATTATTTCGATGTTTCTGATTGTTGTGGCCAGGCCGATCAGCGTGTTTATCAGCCTGCTTCCCTTTAAAATCGACCAGCCGAGCCGGTGGTTTATTTCGTGGGTGGGACTTCGCGGGGCTGTGCCCATTGTTTTTGCCACATATCCATTGATTGCCGGTGCCGAAAAAGCCAACATGATTTTTAATATCGTTTTCTTTATTTCAATCACCTCGGTTTTGATACAGGGAACGACACTCCCGCTGGTGGCAGGATGGTTGAAACTTTCACTTCCCGAAAGCCAGAAACAACGCACCCAAACCGATATAGAACTTTTCGACAGCATCAAATCGCGGTTGACTGAAATTGTAATTCCCGAAGATTGCCCCATTGCCGGCAAACAGATTGTTCAACTGGGGCTTCCAAAAACCGCCATCATTTCGTTTATCAGGCGGGGTAACAGCTATATTACACCAACGGGTGCAACAGAGCTGGAAAAAAACGACAGATTGTTTGTGCTGACAGAAAATGAAGAATCGCTGACCGAAGTTTTCAGCTGTCTGAATGTGAACAATCAAATGCAGAAAGTCTGAATTGAAATTCAAATAAAGAATAAACAAAATGCTTGCAGTATTATCACCGGCCAAATCGATTGATCTTGAGAAAACAGTAAATACCGACAAATATACTCTGCCTGAATTGCTGGATAAATCAGAAAAACTCGCGGCTAAACTGAAAAATATGAGTCCGGCACAGCTTTCGGCATTGATGGATATTTCAGCCGATTTGGGTGAACTGAATTTTAAACGTTACCAGGAGTGGCACCAGCCTTTCGCTCCTGAAAATGCAAAACCGGCTATATTTATTTTTAACGGCGATGTTTACCAGGGTCTCAATGCCGAAACACTTCAGGAAGAAAAACTGGAGCTGGCACAAACAAGGGTCCGCATACTTTCGGGACTTTACGGTGTTTTGCGCCCGCTCGACCTGATTCAGCCCTACCGCCTTGAAATGGGAACCAAACTGAAATATTACAAATCGGCAGATCTATATGATTTCTGGAATCCCGAAATCACCAAAAAAATCAACCAGGCATTGACAGAATCGGGCAGCAAAGTGCTGGTAAACCTGGCCTCAAACGAATATTTTAAAAGTATCGACAAAAAGAAATTGAAAGCCACCATTGTGACCCCTGATTTCAAAGACCTGAAAAACGGGGAATACAAAATGATTTCGTTTTTTGCCAAGCGTGCACGCGGACTGATGACCCGGTTTATCCTCGAAAATGACATCACAGAACCTGCCGACCTGGAAGCTTTTGACTCAGAAGGTTATGCATTCAACCCGCGGCTTTCAAAACCTGCAAACCCTGTTTTTACCAGGGGATAATAGCTAAATCCCAATAAACAAAACCCAAATCTCAAATAAATCCCAATGAGAAGAACATTAGTTCTGCCCGAAAACAATTAACAAAAACAACACAATCTGCATGTTTACAGGCAGACAATTTTGGAATTTGGAATTTGATTTTTGGAACTTAAAATGGCAGATCGTCTGAGCTTTCCTCTGCTTCCGGTGGAATATCGTCGATGGAATATTCGGGCATCGGGCTGCGGTTTTCTGCCGATTCTGGTTTGTCAATCTTCCAGGCATTGATGTTGTGAAACCATTTTCCGTTGTATTCGCGTGATTCGATGTTAAACGAAACATCCACCACTTCGCCCACTGCCAGGTTATTGATGAGCGAGGTTTTGTCGCCAAACAGGGTGAAACAAACTTTCCGGGGAAATTGCTCTTCGGTTTCGATCACAAACTCGCGTTTGCTCCATTCTTTACCTACTTTGCTCACGCCTGTTTCGGGTTTCAGAATCTGGCTTACCCTGCCTTTTACACTTAATGCCATGTTTTGTTTTTCGATTTGTTTACAGCGATAAAAGTAAAAAAGAAACCCTTTGCAAAAAAATCTGCAAAGGGTTTTTATTGAAAAGCATTACTGTTTTCTCTTATTTTTCAGCGCCTGGTTTTACGATTTCGAGTAATTCAACTTCGAAAATCAGCACCGAGTTCGGGCCAATGTCGCCACCGGCGCCACGTTCGCCATAAGCAATATTCGATGGCAGGTAAATTTTCCATTTTGAACCAACAGGCATCAGCTGCAAAGCTTCTGTCCAACCCGGAATCACCTGGTTAACACCAAAAACAACAGGTTCGCCACGATCAACTGAACTATCGAAGACTTTACCGCCGATCAAAGTACCGTGATAATGAACACGTACCTGGTCGGTTGCAACGGGCAATGCGCCTGTTCCGGCAGTGATCACTTCGTACTGTAATCCGCTTTGAGTTGTTGTAACACCTTCGCGTGCTTTATTTTTTTCGAGGAAAGCATTTCCTTCTTCCAATGCTTTTTGTGCTTCACGCTGACTGGCCGATTCAAAGAATTTACGAACCAATTCGTTTGCCTGTTCATCGGTAAGAGCAGCTTCTTCGCCCATCGATGCTGCACGGAAAGCTGAAGCCATTACTTCTTTGCTGATTTCGCCGCCACCGGGAGCAGTTTCAAGCTGTTTCAGGTTGTTTGAACCAACAAGTACTCCGATAGCATAACTTACTGAGTCGATATTCGACTGCAGTTTCACTGATTTTCCACTTTGCTGGCACGATGCGCTGAGCGCCAAAACCACCACCAGCCCATAAATGATACTGTTTTTCATTTTTGAGAATATTTAAATGATTTCTAATAATTCCACTTCAAAAATCAAGGTTGTGTCGGGGCCAATCACGCCACCTGCACCCTGTTTTCCGTAAGCCAGTTCAGAAGGTATAAAAAGTTTCCATTTCGAGCCGACAGTCATTAGTTGCAGCGCTTCCACCCAGCCCCTGATCACACCTCCAACCGGAAACACCGCTGGCTTTCCGCGTTGAACAGAACTGTCGAAAACCGAACCATCGATTAAAGTTCCGTGATAGTGACACTTTACCTGGTCGGCAATTTTTGGTTTCGAACCATTTCCTTCTTTTAAAACCTGGTATTGTAAACCGCTGGGTAATTCAATCACACCTTCCGCTTTGCTGTTTTCAGCCAGAAATTGCCTGCCTTCTTCAAGGTTGTTTCCATTTTTTTCCTGGTTTACACCGGCAATAAAAGACTCAAGAATGCGGTTTGCATCCTCGGGATCTATTTTGGGAGTATTCCCTTTAAAAACATCGGTGAATCCATTCAGAAAAACTTCGGGGTAAACCGTTTTGACACCAGCCTGGATCAGGTTTCCGGCAATGCTCATTCCCAGCGAATAACTGAACTCTTCGAGTTCAACATCCAATTTTTTATCCGTCATTAATACTTTTAATTAAAGGCTGCGAATATAGTGTAATTTTTTGGCAACTAAACGTTTGACAAAATTTTTATTCCGCGCAGCATCTGATTTTTTCCGGGAGGTCCGGGCAGGCGCTCCATGGCAAATCCACAGGCTGCCAACTGTCGCCGTACTTCGCCTTTGGCACTGTAAGTTACAAAAATACCGTTCTCCGAAGTGAGGTTGTAAATGGACGAAAAAACCAACGGTGTCCACATTTCGGGTTGTTTATCGGGGCCGAATGCATCGAAATAAACCACGTCGGCTTTATCACCATTCTCAAATTGATAATCGAGAAGATCGGCATTCAGTTTTTTTAAAGTGAAAAATTCGCTGATTTTTGTTGCTTCATTCCAGGGTGTCAGATGGATTTTCTCCCAAAAATCGGCAGCACCCGGAACCAGGCTTTCGTAATTCAGTTTTTGAATCATCTCTTTTTCGAGGGGGCATTTTTCGATTGTAATGTATTTTGTTTGCCGCTGCGAACGGGTTGCTTCAGCCAGTGTCAGCAGGCAATTCAGCCCGGTTCCGAAGCCCACTTCAAAAACCGTTGGGTTTACAATTTTGCAATACCGGAATCCTTTGTCGATGTAAACATATTCCGATTCGGTGATGGCTCCGTTCACAGAATGATATTGCTCATTCAGTCCGGGCATAAAAATTGTGTGCGATCCATCGCCGGTTACAATCAATTCCATGGTGAAATGTTGTTTGTTTTCAAAAAAAGTAAAACTATTTTTACGCCGCAAAATTAGCAAAACAATGTTGGTAAAACTTTTCAACGAAAATCCGAATCCGCGTGAAATTCTCAGAATTGTGGATGTTTTGCGTGATGGGGGTATAATTATTTATCCCACCGACACGGTTTACGGATTGGGTTGCGATATTACCAACGCCCGTGCTGTTGAAAAAGTGGCGCGCATAAAAGGGGTAAAAGTTGAAAAGAACAACTTTTCGTTTATCTGCAGCGACCTCAGCCATTTGGCCGACTACACAAAACCCATCCCCAATCATATTTTTAAACTGATGAAGAAAAACCTGCCGGGACCGTTTACCTTTCTTCTGGAAGCCAACAACAATCTGCCCAAATATTTTAAAGGGAAAAAGACTGTCGGAATCAGGGTCCCGGATAACAATATCATTCGCGAAATTGTGCGCCAGTTGGGAAATCCGATTCTTTCGACTTCGATTAAAGATGATGATGAAATTTTGGAATATACGACTGATCCGGAACTGATTGACGAAAAGTACGGCGAAATGACCGACCTGGTAATCGACGGTGGTTACGGAGAATTAATTCCCTCGACAATTGTGGATTGTACCAGCGACGATATTGAGATTACAAGGGAAGGAAAAGGAGTTCTTGAATTCTGATTTTGTTGTCTCTTTTGCTTTATTCTTTCCAGAATGCCGGGCTGAAAATCACAAGAATGGTAAAAAGTTCGAGCCTCCCCAGCAGCATGAGAAATGAAAGAAACCACTTCCCAAAAGGATGAACCTCAGAATAGGAAAACATTGGCCCCACTTTCCCAAGTCCCGGTCCGATGTTCCCCAACGATGAGGCAACGGCTCCCATTGCAGTTTCCAGGTCGGGCTCCACTACCATTAAAATTACAGTGCTGATACCGAAAATAATCATATACAACACGGCAAATGCCAGCACATTGTTCATGATGCGTGAATCGACAACGTGCTTGTTAAATTTCAGCGGGATAACGGCGTTGGGGTGAACCATTCTTTTCAACTCATAATAGCCATTTTTGAAAAGCATTACTATTCTCATCACTTTCAGGCCGCCTCCTGTTGAACCCGCCGAACCTCCGATAAAGAAAACGGCAAACAGAATAATGACAAGAACAGGGGGCCACAAAAGATAATCAACAGTTGCAAATCCTGTGGTAGTCATGATTGAAACCACCCAGAACAAAGCGTTTCTGAACGATTCCTCAACTCCGCCAGGCACCCATTTTAAAAGCCCTATAAAGATAAGAGAAGTGAAAAACAAGACGAAAAATCCGTAGTATTTAAACTCTTCATCTTTCAGCAATGGTTTGAATTTTCCGCGCAAAACAAAATAAGTGAGTGTAAAATTTGTCCCGGCCAGAAACATAAAGAGAATAATAACATATTGAATATAAGGTGATGGCCAGAATGCAACACTTGCCTGTTTGGTGGAAAACCCCCCGGTTGCCATGGTGGCAAATGAATGGCAGATGGCATCGAAAAGCGGCATTTTGCCAATCCACAAAAGCAGGGTCTGAATTAAAGTCAGCAACACATAAACCAGCCACATGGCAGCTGCTGTCTGCCGGATACGCGGACTGATTTTGTCGGGTGTGGGACCTGGAACTTCGGCAATATACAACTGCATACCACCAATTCCGAAAACGGGTAAGATAGCCAGCGAAAGAACGATGATTCCCATACCACCCAACCAGTGTGTGAGCGCACGCCAGAAAAGTATTCCGTGCGGGAGCGATTCGATGTTATTTAATACCGAAGCGCCTGTGGTTGTAAAACCCGACATGGTTTCAAAAAAAGCGTCGGTGAGATTGGGAATTGCTCCTGTAAAAATGTAAGGCAAACTGCCTAAAAAAGCAAACAAAATCCAAACAAGCGACACAATTATAAAGCCTTCACGTTTCCCGATATCTTTACTAATATTGCGGGTCAGAAAAATAACCAATGCCCCGATTACGATATTAATAGCCGAAGAAATGGCAATTCCTGCCTTATCAGGTTCGTTGTATATAAGTGACACCAACAGAGCCAGCAACATTGCAATGCCTTCAACAAACATAAGAAGCCCTGAAACCCTGATGATGATTTTAATATTCATGATAAATTAAAAGATTACTTGAAATACTTTTCAAGCTTTTTGATGCCTGAAGGCAGTGTGAAAACCACTACTTTGTCACCCTCTTCAATAATTGTATCATCAGCAGCAATATAACCCTGTTCGCCCCTGATGATACCGCCCACCATCGCTTCTTCCGGGAAACCCACTTCTTTCAAAGGTTTACCGGTGATTTTTGCGTTAGTTTTTGCAACAAACTCAAAAACTTCGGCATCGGAAGCTGTCAGACATTTAACTTTTGAAATTTCAGCATTTAAAGTGTATTTATAAATATAACTGGCGGCGTTCAGTTTTTTATTGACAAGACTGCCAATGTCCATTTTTTCAGCCAGACTCATAAAGGCAAGGTTTTCCACTTCGGCCACAGTTCTTTTCACGCCAAAAGATTTGGCAAGATGGCAACTCAGAATATTGGTTTCAGAATTACCGGTTGTGGCCACAAAGGCATCCATTTTCTCGATCCCCTCTTCTTTCAGGAGTTTAATATCTCTTCCATCGCCGTTTATTACCAGAACTTTGCCAAATTTATCCGCAATTTTCTCGCATTTCTCCCGGTCGTTTTCTATTACTTTAATCCGATACTGGTCTCCTAACTTTTCGATTGTTTTCTGGGCAATACGGCTGCCGCCCAAAAACATGATGTTTTTTACTTCGAAAGGTTTTTTCCCGGTAATATCAAAAACAAGTTGCTGATCAACTCTGGCTACCACAAAAAACACAATGTCTCCGTCTCTTACAATATCTGTTTTAGATGGAATTCTTGTTGTATTCTCACGATTGATGGCCACAACTTTTACTGAATCATATTTTAAGGCAATTTCCTGAACGGAATGGTTAACCACCCAGGCATTTTCGCGTACTTTAATACCCAAAAGGATCAGTTTGCCATTCGAGAATTCGATGATTTGTCGCGTAACAGTTTGTTTTACAGATGATGTAATTTCTTTGGCAGCAAGACTCTCAGGATAAATCAGCTCGTGAACTCCCATGTGACGAAGCTTTGTCCTGTAATTCTCCATCAGGTACTCAGAATTGTTTATCCTTGCAATGGTTCTGGCAACCCCAAGGTACGATGCCATGGTGCAAGCCAGCACATTACGTTCTTCGTAAGGCGTAACAGCTATAAACAAATCGGCTTTAGCCAGCCCGGTATTTTTCAAATCCTGAAATGAATGGGCAGAGCCAGTCACGGTCATAATATCGACCTCGGTACTGATCTTTGAAAGTTTTTCGGGAGAATCGTCGAGAAGCGTGATGTCGTGCGATTCGTCGGCCAACATTTTTGCCAAATGTGTACCAACCTCACCGGCACCTGCAATTACTATCTTCATAATTTTTAAATAGCTGTCGTAAAAAACGCGCAAATAAATCACAAAGTTTATAATTAAACAATACCTGCGTGCTTTTCATTCAAAATTTTAATAATGAGCAAAAAACGCGAAAAGTTACCAAATTTTCCGATAAGCCCCGTTTATTGAAGTGAAGTATATTTCCGATTGTATATTATTCCCGCTGATATATTTCCGGTTGGTAAACACTACAGTTAACAAACCGGAAACCTTGTTGTCCTGAAAATTTTCCGGAGGATTTATATATATCAGGTGAGCGGCATTTTCAACAGGTGGATCAGAATCGGTACCAAAAACTATAATATGGTTATTGAAAACAATTTTGCGGTCTTTTATCAGCATGTTTTCATCCGCAAAATTATCATCCGGATTCAGGACGACCGGTGTCTTTATCCCGAGCTTTCTTAGCGTTGAATTCACAGAATTACGAATACCTGCGTCGTTTTGAAAATCTGCCCCGGTAATCAGGTAATTTGTTTTCCCGCTTATCAGATGCAATGTGGCTTTTCCTGTATGATCATAAACAATTATTTGTGAGGTTTTTTGCCGGATGATTTCACTTACAATAAAACTCATATTCAGCAAAACGATCAATAAAATTATCACTTTAATTGTCAATGGTCTGAATTTTACAAGCAGCCGGAAGACAAAAATGAAGGTGATAATCAACAGAAATAATTGCAGTTGAGTTATTGTAACCGGTAAAACCGATAAAGGCAGGTTTTCGATGGAAGTAAGCAGGTACAAACTCAATTTCAATGTATTGTTGAGAATAAATGCAATTACACTTGCAACAACCGGCACTTTGGATACAAAAAGCAGCAGAATTCCGACCGGCGTTAAAAATCCGGTTAATGGTATGATAAAAAGGTTTGTTATCCAGAAGTAGGAAGGGAATTGCCCGAAATAATAGGATGTGATGGGGAAAGTTGTGATTTGTGCAGCGATGGAAACAGTTATGAGTGCAGCAAAATATTTCAGCACTTTATTTTTTATTACTATCACCTTTTCGAATTTTTATTGCAGAAAAACAATGCCAAAAAGTGCAGCATACGAAAGCTGAAATCCTATGTCGAACAGGTTTCCCGGGTTAATCAGCAGCAGAAAAAAGGCAGTGAGGGCAAGCGAATTATAAATGTTGGACCTTCGGTTCATATTATCGCCAACTATGAAAACGCTGAACATGGCCGATGCTCTTAAAACAGAGGGCGATAAACCCGTGATAAAGGCATAAAACCAGAGAATAGCCACGACGAGACCTACAAAAATCCATTTTCCCCATTGTTTTTTCTTCAGAAATGCCAGCAAAAAACTGAGCACTGTAAAAATTATACCCACATGTAAACCTGAAACCGATAAAACATGCATGGCGCCCGACGATGAGAAAACTCTTCGGGTATCGGGATCCAACTCGCGGCTGTAACCCAGTGTCAGTGCCGACAAAACTTCAAATTCAACCGAGTCGAGTGGTTGTTCGCGGTAGATATCAATCAGTTTATTTCTGAATTTCTCGGCTTTGCAAACCAATGAAAACTCTTTCAATCCGGTATTTTGCCATTTGTCGGCACGCAAATAAACCTGCCTGTAAATTTTCTTTCTTTCATAATATTTTCTGAAATCAAAATCATACGGATTTAATTTTGGTGAAATCAGTTGTGGAGCCTGGCTGAACAGAATCCTGTCACCGGCTTCGAGATTTTCTGCTTCGGGTGTTTTACCAAAATAAACAATCACCTTTTCGTTGGTTGGTTTTACTGAATCACCCAAAATAACTTCACTGATTCTTACAACCGATTTATATGACTTTGGCTTTTCAACCGGGCTTTCGAGTACGATAGCTGAGAAAACACCTTTTTCGTGCAAAACAGGTTTGCGGTAGTAGATAGTGTTGGCCTGAATTCCGAGAAGTAAAAAGAAAATGTTAAGCAACAATCCGAAGTAAACGGATGAGGAGTAACTGTATTTCAGGTTAATAAGAACAAGCAGCATGAAAATAACTACCAGAAACAATATATTCAGTATTTCATTAATTACGAAATACTGACCTGCAATCACACCCAGAATCAGTGCAATTGTAATACGCAGAAAGGGAATATTTTGAAACGCTTTTTCCAATGGCTAACGTTTGCAGGACAATACCTGTAAAACGGAAAACCAATGAAACGGGTTACATTATTTTACAGGTGGTTTTATTTTATAATGTGGTTGGACTTTTCCCCGGGCTATGTCATTGAGTTTGCTCTTTAATAGTCTTTTACGCAGAGGCGAAAGGTAGTCGGTGAAAAGCTTTCCTTCCAGGTGATCGTATTCGTGCTGAATAATCCGGCCCGCGTATCCCTTGTAAACTTCATCGTGTTCCACAAAGTTCTCGTCAAAATATTTTATTCTCACCTCATCGGGGCGTAAAACATCTTCCCTGATTTCGGGCAAACTCAGGCAGCCCTCATTAAAAGCCCACTTTTCACCTGAGAGTTCGATTACTTCAGGATTGATAAATACCTTTTTAAAATCTTTTAATTCAGGCTCGTCATCGGCACCCGATGAAGCATCAATCACAAACATACGGATTGACATTCCCGCTTGCGGAGCTGCCAAACCAACGCCATCAGCATAATACATGGTTTCCCACATATTGTCTATTATTTCAGCAAGTCCCTCTGTGTCTTTGCTGATGTTTTCTGCTCTTTTCCTTAAAACCGGGTCACCGTAAACTGTAATCGGGTATTTCATTACTTTTTTTTTAAATGAACCAAAAACAAGTACAGTCGGTTCACTAATCACTTTTATTCTTGTTTATTTCGCAACATTTCGAGATAATTCTGAAGAATTATCGTGGCACTAATGCCATCAACAAGCGCTTTATCCTGCCGTTTCTGTTTTTTTAATCCTCCATCAATCATTGTCTGAAACGCAAGTTTCGAAGTAAATCTTTCGTCGGCCAGTTCGAGTTTCAACTCCGGGTATTTCTGCTGAAACTTTTTCAGAAACGGATTAATATATCTTACTGCTTCAGAAGCCTCATTATTCAGTTGCCGCGGGTAACCTACCACAACTGTATCAACATTTTCTTTGTAAAAATAATCTTCCAGAAAAATCCAGATTTTATCTGTCGCTACTGTTTCCAGTCGTGTAGCAATAATTCTTCCCGGATCTGTCACTGCAAGCCCCACCCTTTTTTTTCCATAATCGACAGCTAAAATCCTGGCCATTTCTCTGAATTTGACGGCAAAAATAATCAGAATAAGCAAAATAAAAAAGTTACCACAATACCTGTTCATTTAACAAACTTCAATTTAACAGATAATATTTGGCACATGGTTTGTATTTTCTTTGGCAGATATCTTATAAAAGGCGCCAAAAGAGAATTTGAAAAGGATGTTTAATTTTAATATTTAAAGGCCATGAAAACAATTAAATTCAGACTGTTGGCTACAATAATTACTCTGGCGGCAGTTTTAACAGCAACCAATACCACCGAAGCACAAAGAAGAAATGAAAGTTCGGCTGATGATACTCAAAAAATCAGGGAAGACCGCAGAAGCACTGTGAGTGAAAAAAATAATTCGCGTAACAAAGCTTACGAAAAAGAAGCTGAAGTAAGGAAGGTTAAAACGAACAGAGAAGTAAACCGAAACCTGAATAACCAGAATGAAAAATTAAAAAGCTCTGGCAATCATCAGGAATATTCAAGGGCTCAATCCAATAAAAAAGATAACAAAAACGAAAGCAGGAACCGTTCTGATGTTAATCGCAGTACAGACTATCGTTCTGCTTCAAAACAAATGATTCAAAGAAATCGTGATTATATTCCAGGAAACACAGAAAGAGCTAAAAATGAATCGCGTTCAGCTGAAAGGGCACGTAATAATAATTCAGACAACAAAGATCAATACAAATACAATAATGAATATGTGAACAACGACCGCGCAGGAAGGACTTCAGGAGTTACCAACCGCGAAAAATATCGTTTAGACAGAGATGAAGAACGATACAGGCCAAATAACAATTTCAGGGGAAGTGATAAATATTGGTCTTCTGAAATACGCAACAATCACCATAATCATGGTAATAAAGTAAAAAAGGGTCATTACAATCATTGGGACCACAACTGGGAATATTACAGATGGAATGTTAATAGCTGGAAAAATTACTATAGTTATTACGATCCTTATTCATACCGTAATTACAGGTATTATTACCATCATCCATATTATGGTCACGTAATCCGGAAATTTTCAGCCCGACCCATGGTTTTTATTCATAATCATCATAAATATTACTGCTACGACGGGCATTTTTTCAGCTATCGCCCGGGAATCGGGTACATTCTTGTTGACGTTCCGTTTGGAGTAACTTTTGCAGTAATACCCAACAATTATGACACAGTTTACATCAATGGTTATATGTATTACAGGGTTGGAAATCTGTTTCTGGAATATACACCGGCAGGGTATCAATTGGTTCATTATCCCGAAAGATATTTTGCTTACGATGATCATTATATAAATGGAGGATTCAGTTTTGAATTTTCAATTAATTAGAACCGTACTATTTGCAATAAAGGGCTGAATAAATTCAGCCCTTTATTTTTTCACAGAATAAATAACATTAAAATTTAATTGTGCCTTCTGCTTATTAAAAGAATTCAACTATTTTTATCGTTTCGTTATCACCAATAAAAAAGAGAAAAATGGCATCATCATTAAAACGCGATCAGATACCACAAAAACAGGCAGAATACTGGAGAAGAAATTTTGCAGAAGAACAAAAAGGCATTTTTAATCTCATTATGCCTCAGCTTATTCTTCAAAAAGATACCTATAAAAAACTGGCTGGTGAAAATGAAAACCGTTTGCGGATTTATTTAGGGCTCGAACCTGAAATGAAGAGTGGCAGATATGTTCTTTGTGCTTATGCTGTTTCTGCTTTTTTGCTTGGGAGCGGTGATGTTTACGTCGATTATGAAATGCCTGTTTACAAACTGGGTGTTGTTAATGAAATTTATTCTGATAAAACCAAAGAAGTTATAGAGAGCATCCGTAGTTACAGAAAATGGAGATTGGGCGAATTAGATGAAGGACATGAATCGGCTCCTTTCAGAAGGTATATTTTCCCCAATGCTTATCTGTTCACAAAATACGAACTACACGAGATATTTAATGTACAGGGAAAAACTGCGGCACAAATTGAGTTTGGTGTGTCGAAAACAATGAATATTCTGATTATGCCAGATGTTAAAGAATCTCGTGGTGTAAGCGACGAAGGAGAGGTCTTTGATTTCGCAATCCCATGCCCACCCGCTTGTGATGAGGGAAGCATTTACAATTCGTAATCCTTTAATATGCTTTGGTATATAAAATATACCTGGTTTATGAATGTTGTTGCATTTGTACTTGGTTTATTTCTATATAAAAAATTCCCCCGTGAAATAAAAACAGTTTATTACTTTGTTGTATTTGGGGCTATCACCGAGTTTTTCATGAAAGTAAATATTCATTATAATGCTAAAAACACTATGCCTATCGGGCATTTCTACTTCCCTGTCGCCATTTTAATTTTAGGAATTTATTATCTCCAGGTTTTGAAAGGATATATAAAACCAATCTGGATAATTACAATCCTCTCGGTTTATATCATATATTGTATTACGAATGTTATATTTATTCAGGGTTTATTTCAATACCCGAGTATTACAGGCTCATTGGGCGCTTTAATTCTATTTCTTTTTTCAGTTGTATTTTTCACCAAGGTAATGGCAGAAGCAAAAATTGACAAGCTCTCCTCCAATCCCTATATCTGGATAAATTCAGGAATTTTATTTTATTACTCAATCGG
>DAINOH010000016.1:65767-70136 GCA_036735485.1 Draconibacterium sp.
CCTCCAATCCCTATATCTGGATAAATTCAGGAATTTTATTTTATTACTCAATCGGGTTATTTTACCACTCCTTATACAACCTTCGTTTTAAGGCATCAATTGACCTCGTCTATTTTGCAGCAAACACCTATTCGCTTGTAAACCAGTTTTTTTATATAATCATTATTACGGGTTTTATTCTGGCTGCGAGAGAAAAACGTAATATGATCCAAAAAATTAATCCGCGATTTTAAAGTATATGGAGAGCATGTAAATCTCTTCAGATAAATAATAATTTTGTTATTTAATAAAACTTTGCCTGATATGCTTGAAGAGAGCAATAATATCGTTTATGTGTATTTCATTGGTACGCTTGGAATGGCGTTACTGGCCCTTTCAGTTTTTTTCTTTTTTGTAATCTACCAGCGAAAAATGCTGAAAAAGCAAATGGAGCTAAACGAAACCCGCGCACGGCAACAGGAGGAAATTATCTCAAATACAATACAGGCACAGGAAAACGAGAGAAAAAGGATTGCACGGGATCTTCATGACGAAGTTGGCGCCATGCTTTCGGTAGTAAAACTCAATGTTGGCCGGATTGAAAAAAAATCAGGTGAACCCGATGCCAAAATACTGGCTGCCGAAACCAAACAATATCTTGATGAAGTAATTACACAAGTTCGAAGAATTTCAAGGGCGCTTTTGCCACCATCACTCGAAAAGCTCGGACTTTGGTTCGCTGTGGAAGAATTGGTAAACTGGATTAATAAATCAGATCAGATTCAGATTGACTGCCGAAAAAATGGCGAACCAGCCAGATTCGATCAGGCAAAAGAGCTTGCCCTGTTCAGAATTATTCAGGAATTACTTAATAATTCAATCAAACATTCAGGAAGCAAAACAATCGATATCTATTTTCGTTTCAGCAGAAATTCGCAGATTATCATTGTTTCAGATCAGGGGAAAGGATTCGATTTGAATAATAAAGCAACTGGTCTGGGATTAAAAAATCTTGAAAGCAGAGCACAGATAGCCGGTGCAAAGTTCAGGATAAAATCGGCTCCAGGCAAGGGAACAAAAGCCCTTTTGGTGTATAACAACGTATAGTTCAAATGAATAAGATTGACATTATTATTACCGATGATCATAACCTTTTTCGCAAAGGGATGAAGGCTTTGATTTCTGATTTCGAATTTGTTGAAAGCATTGATGAGGCGTCAAACGGAGAAGAATTACTGAAACTACTGGCTTCAAAGACAAAACTACCCGATGTAATTTTGCTCGATTTGAAAATGCCGGTAATGGATGGAATTACAGCACAAGCAAAGATTAAGAAATTATACCCGTCAATCAATGTAATCATCATTACCATGGAAGACGATGAACAATTTATCCTTCATATGATTGGCGAGGGTGTTAATGGTTACTTACTGAAAAATGCAGATCCTGAGGAAGTTGAAGCTGCTTTGGTAAAAGTAATTGAAAAAGGATTTTACTTTCCGGATAATATTTCATCAGTTATATACAATAATCTGTCGAAAAAAGTAAAAACACTTCCACAAATTAATCCTGTTTTTTCCGAAAGAGAATTAGAAGTTCTTTCTCTGATCTGCCAGGAGTACACAGCAGCAGAAATAGCTGAAATGCTTAATATTTCTGTACGTACTGTAGAAGGTCACCGGCAAAAACTTCTTGAAAAATCGGGAGCGAAGAATATTGCAGGTCTTGTGTTAAATGCCTATAAGTTTAATTGGATATCAATAAAATAAAGAGGGGAACCCCGGCCGGAGTCCCCCTCATAGCGATTCATCAAAACCTTGTAAAATTCACGATTTCCAAAGGGCGGGATCGATAGTTAAAAAGCAGGAAGGAAATAGAATTTACAGTTACAAGGTTCAATGTGTGCCCGAGCAAATATTTTGTGAGAGGGGGTATTGTGTTTATTATGTTCCGAATTGCTCATAGTTGTTTATCAATTTTCGATTCAAATATCACAACCTGAAATGCAAAAAAAAAGCGTATTTCTACGCAAAATTGTACACGTAGAAATACGTATATAAAAAAGCCGCCTTCGCGGGTTTAATTCCGGAGGCGGCTTTTAATATTTTGTAATTCAGTTGATTACTTCATATTTGCCTGTGCGGCAGCAACACGTGCAATCGGCACGCGGTAAGGTGAACAACTTACATAGTCCATACCAACACTGTCGCAGAATTTTACCGATGATGGTTCTCCACCATGTTCACCGCAAATACCCACTTTCAGTTTTGGTTTTACGCTGCGGCCTTTTTCAACACCCATGCGCACCAACTGGCCAACACCTTCCTGGTCGAGAATCTGGAAAGGATCGTTTTTCAGGATACCTTTTTCAATGTAAACCGGCAGGAATTTGCCCGCATCGTCACGCGAATAACCAAAGGTCATCTGTGTTAAGTCGTTTGTACCGAATGAGAAGAATTCAGCTTCTTCTGCAATTAAATCAGCAGTAACTGCAGCCCGCGGAACTTCAATCATCGTTCCAACAAGGTAGTCACAGGTTGCATTCTTTTCAGCAAAAACTTTCTTTGCAGTTGCATGAACAATTTCAGTCTGCATTTTCAGTTCTTTTACTGTACCAACAAGCGGAATCATTATTTCAGGACGGGCGTCAATACCTTTTAGTTTCAGGTTTACGGCAGCTTCAATAATGGCGCGTGCCTGCATTTCTGTAATTTCAGGATAAGTATTTCCCAAACGGCAGCCTCGATGTCCCAACATCGGGTTGAACTCGTGGAGATCATCAACCAATGCCTTAACTTTTTCAGGAGTAATTCCCATTTCAGCAGCCATTTCTTTCTGGTTGACTTCTTCATGTGGAACAAATTCGTGGAGCGGTGGATCGAGCAAACGTATTGTAACTCCGTAACCAGCCATTGCTTCCAGAATTCCTTCGAAATCTTCCCGTTGATAGGGGAGTAATTTTTCAAGTGCTTTACGGCGATCGGCTTCAGTCGTTGATAGTATCATTTCGCGCATGGCCTTAATACGCTCACCTTCGAAAAACATGTGTTCTGTGCGGCAAAGACCGATTCCCTGTGCGCCAAAATTGCGGGCAATTTTTGCATCGTTGGGTGTGTCGGCATTAGTGCGAACAGTCATACGGGTATATTTTTTTGCAAGATCCATTATCAGGCCAAAATCGCCGCTGAGGTCAGGATCTTTTGTAGCTACTTTTCCTTCATAAACTTCGCCAGTTGAGCCGTTAAGCGAAATCCAGTCACCTTCGCGGAATTCTTTTCCGTCAATGGTCATTATGCGGGTCTTGTAGTTTACTTTTACGGCACCTGCGCCAGAAACGCAGCATTTACCCATGCCTCTGGCAACAACAGCAGCGTGAGAGGTCATACCACCACGGGCAGTTAGAATACCACGTGCAATGTGCATCCCTTCCAAATCTTCAGGCGAAGTTTCAACGCGAACTAAAATTGATGCCGGATATTTTGCAGCTTCATCAGCAAAGAAAACTACCTGACCGGTAGCAGCTCCGGGCGAAGCGGGTAATCCTTTAGCCAATACTTTTGCAGCTTTAATGGCAGCTTTGTCAAAAATCGGGTGAAGCAGTTCGTCGAGTTTTCCGGCATCAATTCTGTTGAGCGCCTGTTTTTCGCTGATACGGCCTTCGCGGAGCATATCGCAGGCAATTTTTACCATGGCAGCACCGGTACGTTTACCATTACGCGTTTGCAATAACCATAATTTACCTTCCTGAATGGTAAACTCCATATCCTGCATATCGCTGTAATGATCTTCCAGTTTTTGCTGGGTTTCGTTAAGCTGGCGATAAATTTCAGGCATATATTCTTCAAGTGAAGGATATTTTGCAGCCCTGTCGGCTTCACTAACACCCTGAAGTGCAGCCCATTTTCTCGATCCTTCAATCGTGATTTCCTGTGGCGTACGAATACCGGCCACCACGTCTTCGCCCTGTGCATTAATTAAATATTCACCATTGAAAACATCTTCACCGGTTCCGGCATCGCGGCTAAAGCAAACACCTGTACCTGAGTTCGAACCCATGTTACCAAATACCATGGCCTGAACGTTTACAGCTGTTCCCCATTCGTCAGGAATTTGTTCCAAACGACGATAAAGTACCGCGCGCGGGTTGTTCCAGCTTTTAAAAACTGCCTCAACCGAACCCCATAATTGTTCCCATGCATTGGTCGGGAAATCTTTTCCTGTACGATCTTTTACTGCTTTTTTGAATCGTGCCACCAGTTCTTTTAAATCTTCGGTGGTAAATTCAGTATCAAGATGAATTCCTTTTTCTTCTTTTAACTCTTCAATGATTTCTTCAAAAGTATCAATTTCTTCCTTGCTTGCCGGTTTCATTTCTAGAACCACATCACTA
>DAINOH010000017.1:0-68874 GCA_036735485.1 Draconibacterium sp.
TTCAGTACACGGAGCAGCCATGATGGTTCCGCGAAATGTAATTCAAAAAGCGGGGATGATGCCGGAAGTTTATTTTTTATACTACGAAGAGCATGACTGGGCGCAGAAAATAAAAAATGCCGGTTATAAAATTATGTACCAGCCGGCTTCTTTTGTCCTGCACAAGGAGTCGGTTTCAACCGGAAAGGAAAGCCCGCTGAAAACCTATTATTTGACCCGCAACCGGATTTTATATGCCCGCCGGAATTTTACAGGATTATCGTTTGTCATCAGCATGTTGTTTCAGCTCTTTGTTTCAATTCCGAAAAACACTTTCACTTATCTTGTAAAACGACAAACAAAACATTTGCAGGCGTATTTCCGCGGAATTTTCTGGAACCTGGTGCATTATCGCAATCTGAAGTCAAGTCCTCAGTTATAAAAAATGGAAACTATACAGTTGATTATAAATATCATAGAAATTGTGCTGCTGATTTATTTCGGAACGGCAACCGTTTATATATTCATTTTTGCGCTGGCCGGATTGTTTCCATACAAACCAAAAGATTTCACCAAGCCACAAATCCGGAAATTTGCAGTTTTGATCCC
Source organism: Draconibacterium sp. (assembly GCA_036735485.1). Taxonomy (GTDB): domain Bacteria; phylum Bacteroidota; class Bacteroidia; order Bacteroidales; family Prolixibacteraceae; genus Draconibacterium. The sequence goes on from DAINOH010000017.1 coordinate 589, forward strand.
AGGCTACAAAGAAGATGCTGTAATTCTGGAAGTTGCAAAAGAAGCGCTAAAACAGGATTATCCTGCAGATAAATTTGATGTGGTGATTATTGCCGACTCTTTTCAACCCGAAACAATCGAAAAATTAAAACGAATGCCGTTGCAATTAATTGAAGTGAGTTTCGAGATCAGCACAAAATCGAAAGCCCTCAATAAAGCGATGGAAATTCTGGGAGATAATTATGATGTTGCTCTGATTCTGGATGCCGATAATGTAATGGATTCGGGTTTTATTTCGAAAATCAACCAGGCATTTGAGCACGGATTTTCTGTCGTTCAGGGTCACCGGGTGGCGAAAAACACCAACACCCCATTTGCCATACTCGATGCAATCAGCGAGGAAATCAACAATCATATTTTCAGAAAAGGGCACCGTGTACTGGGTTTTTCATCGGCTTTGATTGGTTCGGGAATGGCCTTCGAATATAATTTTTTCAAAAAAACGATGGCAGAAGTAAAGGCCGTTGGCGGATTCGATAAAGAACTTGAACTGAAACTTTTGAAAGACAGACATAAAATTGAATACCTGCCTGAAGCAATTGTTCTCGATGAAAAAGTACAGAAACCGGAAGTTTTTGCCAAACAACGGAAACGCTGGCTTTCAGCACAATTCATCTATTTCGGGCGTTATTTTTTCCCGGGACTTTTTCACCTGTTTTTCAAGGGAAATATCGACTTTTTCGACAAAGTTTATCAAATGGTCTCCCCTCCCCGCATTTTGTTGGCCGGATTGGTCACAATGATTACCTTTTTGTATGGTATTATTTTTCTTTTAACACCTGATACTGAATTTACAGCGGTTTCTTTTTATCACTGGCTGATGGTTTTCCTGACAGTTGTTGCGGCATTTTTATTCAGTGTTCCGGTGAAATTTTACACCCGTAAAACATTCACAGCCTTTTTATCAATTCCCAAAGCTTTCACACTCATGTTTTTATCGCTATTCAGATTAAAGGGTGCCAACAAAAAATTTATCCATACCGTACACGGAAATACTGAAACAACAACCAAAACCAATCGTCAATCATGAGAATAGGAATTGAAGGGCAACGTTTGTTTCGCCGGAAAAAACATGGCATGGACATGGTGGCGCTGGAACTGATAAAGAATCTTCTGTTGATAGACACTGAAAATGAGTATGTTGTTTTTGTGAAACCCGACGAAGATAATACGTGTATTCCCTACGCACCCAATTTTAAAATTGTGGAATTGAAAGGTGGCCCCTATCCTTTTTGGGAACAATTTGTCCTGCCAAAAGCGGCATTGGCAGAAAAATGTGATTTGCTGCATTGTACGGGTAACACCGGTCCGGTTCATTCAAAAGTGCCGCTTGTAGTTACGCTGCACGACATCATTTATCTCGAAAGCATCAGCCTGTTTAAAAAATCGGGAACCTGGTACCAGAAAGCAGGAAACATGTACAGGCGCTGGATAGTGCCACCTGTTGTCCGCAATTGCCAAAAAGTGGTGACAGTTTCGGTTTTTGAAAAAGAACGTATCCGGAATTTTATGGGACTGGGGGATAATCTGACTGCCATATACAACGGAGTTGGCAGGCATTTCGGGGAAATCAAAGATTCAACAGTTTTAAATGAGGCTAAAAGAAAGTATAATTTGCCCGATAAATTTCTGTTCTTTCTAGGAAATACCGACCCCAAGAAAAATACACCTAATGTTCTGAAGGCTTTTGCTGAATTTAATGCGGAAAACGGTGGCAATTATAAACTTGTGATGCCTGATTTTGAGGAAGACTACTTACAAACTGTTCTTTCAGCAATCGGTCATCCCGAAGCCAGAAAAGATATTCAGTTAACTGGTTATATTGTCAATACTGATCTCCCGGCGATTATCAACCAATGCGAGGTATTTCTTTATCCATCGCTTCGTGAAAGTTTTGGCATTCCCATACTCGAAGGAATGGCGTGCGGAGCGCCTGTAATTACTTCCAACACATCGTCGATGCCCGAGATTGCCGGTGATGCGGCATTGCTGGTCGATCCAGATAATCCGCAGGAAATAAAAAATGCAATTCAAAAAGTAATTCATGATGATAAATTTAGCCAGGAACTGAAAGAAAAAGGATTTAAGCAGGCTTCAAAATTCTCGTGGGAAAATATGGCCCGACAATATCTGTACCTGTACAAAGAGGTGTATAATGATTTAAAATCGCAGAAAAAATGATTCAGGGAGAAGATATTATCTGCATTTCGAATACAACGTGGTTTGGCGAATACACCAAATCAACGGTACAAATCATGTCGAGACTGGCAAAAAATAACCGCGTGATTTTTGTCGAATATCCTTTTACAATTAAGGACCTTCTTTTTACTTTTCTCGGCAAACAATCGTGTCCGGCAAAAAGAATGCTGGGAATCGGCAACCGGCTGACTTCAATTAAAACTGAAAATGACAGCGAAGTTTATCATCTTGTTGTTCCGCCGGTACTTCCGGTTGATTTCATAAAAAACGATGCAATATTCAATTTCTTTTTCAACTTGAATACTGCTGTTTACCTGCGACAAATCAGAAAAGCACTTAAAAAACTGGATGTTAAAAGTCCTGTTGTTGTTACAGCATACAATCCGTTTTACGGTTTGCCACTTGTTGGTAAACTGAACGAAAAACTGAACATTTATTATTGCTACGATGGGATTGGAACACGCAGGCATGGAAAAAGGATCTTTTCGGTTGATGAAAAATTCTCGAAATCGGTGGAGGCAATTATTACTACATCCGATTATTTAAACAAAGGAAAACTTCAAATGAATCCCAACAGTTTCGTGGTGAAAAACGGGGTTGATTTTCCGGTTTTCACCAAGTATGCCAAAAGTATACCGAATGCAAAAAACACCCGCAAAAAAGTGGGCTACATTGGCAGCCTCGACCACAGGTTCGATATTGACACAGTTGAATTTGCAGCAAAACACTTACAAAATGTTGATTTCGAGTTTACCGGGAGTTTGCGAAACCCGCAAATAAAATCGCTGCTTGAAAAGTATCCGAATGTGAAATTCAGAAATGCGGTTGCCCCCGCCGAAGTTCCTGAATTGCTTGCACAATGCGACGCCGGGATTATTCCATACATTGCCGATGAAATGAATAAAAATATTTATCCGCTGAAAATCAATGAGTATTTTGCAGTGGGTGTTCCGGTTATAATGACTTCATTTGCTGATTTGCCTGAGTTTTCACCAATGGTTGCTGTAGCGGAAAACAAGGAAGATTTTAAAGAAAAGATAAGAAACGAGTTGCAAAACGATTCGGTGGAGAAAATTCAGAAACGCATCCAATTTGCGGAGTCAAATTCGTGGGACAGCAAAACTGAAGAATTCAGCGGCATCCTTCAAAAATATTTAAACCATGGGAATAACTGAAAAAATCAAACAAAACCCGCGACTGAAGAAATTTGTGTTGTGGACAATAACGCCAAACCGGAATCCCCGTCCGCGCTGGTGGGTGCGCTGGTTTTTAAACCCGCTGAAGCATAAAAAAGGCAAAGGTGCTTTGATCAGGCGGCTCAGCAGAATTGATGTTTTTCCCTGGAACCGTTTTGAGATTGGTACTTTAACCACCATTGAAGACTTTTGCACGGTCAATAATGGTTCAGGCGATGTTATTTTAGGCGACAGGGTAAGGATTGGAATTGGCTCGGTTATCATCGGACCGGTTACAATGGGAAATGGTTCAGGGCTCGGTCAACATGTTTTTGTGTCCGGTTTTAATCACGGATATGCCGATGGAAATGTCAATTCGAGTAAACAGCCGCTGGTTATCCGGCCGGTCATCATCGAAGAAGAAGCCCACATTGGCGCCAATTCGGTGGTTGTGGCCGGTGTGAGAATAGGGAAACGAAGCCAGGTTGGAGCAGGAAGTGTGGTAACCAAAGATATTCCGCCATTTTCGGTTGCCGTCGGTAATCCGGCGCAGGTAATCAAGCAATACAATCATAAAACAGGAATTTGGGAGAAAGTAAAATAAGCTGAAAGTTGAAAGTTGAACATCACATCAATAATTTATTCATTTTCTGATACATAATTTTCAATCTGTTACAAAATTAATGTTGTAATTTTTTATCTTTCGCATGTTTTACTGAATAACAGATTTTCCGTTGATAATCAGTGGTTCAATTCGGTTCATTTAATTATGCATTTCTGAATTTCAGCAATTTGCACCTTTATTTTCAGCAAAATGGAAATAGCAGACCTGTAACAGAATATGTATTTTTGAAATGCCTGAGAAACAGGTGAAAAAGGGAAGATTACAGATTTACTACCTATGCAAACGGCTCTTATGAAAATAACTAATTATCGATCATTAAAAAGAGGGTTTCTCAATACCTCTGTTTTATTGGTTTATATTTTCTTTTTAACATTTCCGGTCATCAGCAGCGCATCAACCGACATAACACGTGCAAAGTTTGTTATTGATGAGAAAACATCGTTCTTTATAAACAGTTCTACCTGGCAAACTGCGCCAACCGGCGGCGATACAATTTTCATACTTTCAACCCGTACAAAAGCCTTAAAATTCCAGGAAATTACCGGTACTGAAAATTCCCCTGTGGTTGTAATCAACTTCGGAGGACAGGTAAATATCAACTCACCCGAAGCCTGGGGCGCCATTACATTTGAAAACTGTCGTTTTATAAAAATTACCGGCAATGGCGAACCTTCAGTAAAATATGGATTTAAACTTTCGGCAAAAAGCAGTGGCCTTGCATTTTCAGAATTGAGTTCAGATTGCGAAGCCGGATACATTCACATCGATCACGAAGGTTTTTTCGGGATTTATGCAAAAAAAGATTATGGTGGCAATCCTCCTGTTCCGGCACCTGTATTTGCCAACCTGGTTATACATGATTGCCTGGTTGAAAATGTAACCGAAGGAATGTACCTGGGCGAAACAAAAAGCCCCGGCATGGAATTCAGGCACGTAAAAATTTACAACAACATTGTGAGAAACACCCGGCGTGAATCGATTCAGATTGCCAATATGACCGAAGATGTGAAAATCTTCAACAATACTTTGCTGAATGCCGGTACAGCCAACGAAACCTGGCAGAATAACAATCTTCAGATCGGCGATAATTCTGTTGCATTAGTTTATAACAACATCATTATTGGCGCACCTTCTTTTGGTATTATTTCGCTGGGAGTTGGTAACATTAAAATCAAAGGAAATTATGTTGGGGCGAACAAAGGAATTTTCACCGATAACCGTTTGTTTTCATTGCCCGAAACTTCAATTGACATAATCAAGAATTACTTCTACAATACAACCAGTACCGAAGTTATCAGAAACATGAACGAAATCAACCGGTTAAATATCACCGGCAATTTTTGGAATGCCAATACAAGTTTTTATAAAAATGCTTCGGGAAATAATATAAACACCAACCTGGCCGACAACCTGAAAACGAGCATTCCAGCATTGGTTTTTACAAATCCGGAAATCAATAATTATACGCTTTCTGAAAATACCCCTGAAGTATTTAAAAATATGGGCGTTCAGGATAGTTTTGTGTATAATGGAAATACCGATGACAAAATATTCGCAGAACCTCACCAGGTTGTACTGACTCCGGATATGATAATTGACGAAGTTGCCGGCGGAAGTTACTGGACAGCCAGTTACCTGGTTGACGAACAAAACCGTACACCGGAAAATAATTTACACCCTGTCAGCCAGGTTTGGAAACCTTACTGGAATATGGACAAAGGGCCGTACTACATTTATTTCGACCTGAAAAGTGAATACAAAATCACCAATATTTTCATGCATGATATGCATAATGCGAAGAATCTGAAGGTTTTTATCGGCGAACCCGGAAACTGGGAATTGTTGTTTACGGATGCCTGTGAAAAATTTAATACCTGGAAACAACATCCGGTTGATGTATTTACCCGCTACATCAGAATTGGTATGGAAGAAAGTGTTTTTGCAGGTGTAAACGAACTGATAATTTATGGGTATAAAACTTCAGAGTCGCCGTTAAAAAGCGAACAAAACACATTTTTAACAACAGGTGTATCTGTAAAGAAAATCAGCGCTTATCCCGATTTGAAAATTAACAGAAATCCGGCAATCAATTCTCTGGAAATCAATATTCCAAACGATTGTTTCGGAAATTTCGATATTGAAATTTTCGACATTAACGGAAGTAGAAAATATGCACAAGCCTATTCACACATGATGCAAAATAATCTTATTATCGATCTGTCACAGTTAAGTTTATTGAGTGGAATTTATTTTGTAAGATACAACAACAGGAATGGGATAAAAAAGACAATGAAATTCGTTAAAAGCAATTTCTGAATTTATGCACTCCTGTTTCAGAATTAATCAGGTATTATGAAAGAATTGCCTATTCTTTTTTCAGAACTGAAAACATTTCTTATCCTAATTATTTTTTCCTCTAAAAATTACTATAATTACTCAATTATAGCATTGAACCATGAGTATTAATCAACCAGCAACAATTATGATTTTCGCAGCAATTATTTCGTTGCTGCTTTCGGTTTACGCCTGGCAAAAAAGGCAAAACAGTACGGGTGTATTTTTAAGTCTTTTATTACTTTCAACAACAATCTGGTCGTTGTTTTACAGTCTCGAAATCTTCAGTTCCGATTTGGAAACCATGAAAGTTTTTTTGTTTGTTTCTTATTTCGGAATTGGTTCTCTTCCTGTTTTCTGGTTACTTTTTGCAGCCAGGTATTCAGGGAACGGATTGTGGCTAAATCCTTTTGTTGTTATAATGTTGTTTATCATCCCCATTCTGTCGATCGTAATGATTGCCACAAACAAATTCCACCTGCTTTTTTATAATGTAATAGAATCAGGGAACATTGATTCATTCCACTATTTGAAACTTACTCCGGGGCCACTTTGGTGGATAAATATTGCATACTCTCATATTCTGATTATTACCGGCGCCATATTACTTATAAGGCATTATTTTAAAGTGGAAAAAAGTCAGCGAATTCATATTCAATTTTTTCTGCTTAGTGCGCTGATCCCTTACGCAGTGAATTTGGCATATTTAATGAATTTCAGGCCTTATGGATTTCTCGATTTAACACCCGTAGCCTTTATATTTATGGGTATAATAATTTTGCTGGGTGTTTATAAAGTAAAACTTTTCGATATTAATCCGGTAGCAATCGATTTATATTTCAGAAATACTTCTGATGCTATTTTTATCAGAAATAACGATGGAAAAATAATCAACTCAAATCCCGCCGCAACTCAGCTATTTGAGTCAATTTCGGCATCAAATTTTGTACATTCAAAAGATAATGATTTTACATACAACGACATATTAGATGATACTCATGATGTTAAGGTTATTAAAATACAGGAAAAGTATTTTGAGAAAACCATAACAAAAATTTCGAATAACAGCGGTAAATCGATTGGGGTTATTACACAATTACGCGATATAACAAAAGCGCGCGAAACCCAGATTGAAAAGAACAACCTGGCCAACCTGCAAAATCTGTTAATGCGGATGGCATCAAAATACATTAACCTGAAGATTGATGAAATTGAAGAGGGTATTATGGAATCACTGCAGGAAATTGGAATTTATGCAGAAGCTGACAGGGCCTACATTTTTAACTACAATTGGGAAAACAATAGCTGTTCCAATACCTACGAATGGTGTTCTGACGGAATCAGCAAAGAAATTCACAACCTTCAGAATATTTCGTTAAATCTGATTCCGGATTGGGTTGAATCACATAAACAGGGAAAAACACTTGTGGTACCCGATGTTTTTCTCCAGAGTAAAGAAAGCAGTTTAAGAGTTCACCTTGAAAAACAGGGGATAAAATCGCTTATCACCATTCCATTGATGAAAGATGGCAAATGTTTAGGCTACATTGGTTTTGACTTTATTAAAAAATACCACGTATTTAAAGACTACGAAAACACACTGCTCTCTGTTTATGCCGATATTCTTACAAACCTCATTGGCAGGGTGGAACTCGAAAACAGGTTGATCAAGGAAAAGGAAAATGCCAATGCAGCCAACAAGGCAAAAACAGAATTTCTGGCCAATATGAGTCATGAAATTAGAACGCCGATGAATTCGATTCTTGGTTTTGCAGAAGTAATGCTTAATACAACCGCTGATAATCAGCAAAAAAAATATCTGAATACAATTCTTGAAAGTGGCAGAACTCTGTTATCGCTAATTAATGATATTCTTGATTTATCAAAAATCGAAGCCGGCCGTTTGGAGATTATTGCCGAACCTACCGATATAAAAGCGATGATTAAAGAGCTGGAAAGTTTGTTCTTTCATAAAATAAATGAGAAAGGATTAGAGCTGAAAGTTGAAATAAGCAACGACTTTCCAAGGGCAGTTATTATCGACGACCTGAGAATCAGGCAGATAATTCTGAATCTTGTTGGAAATGCAGTAAAATTCACGCATCGTGGGTATATTAAAATCGAGGTGAATATTTTGAATAAAACAGGAAATGCCATAAATTTTGAAATAAAAGTAATTGATACAGGAATTGGTATTGCCGGTAAAAACTACAACCACCTTTTTAATGCATTCAGCCAGCAATCGGGGCAAACATCCAGAACTTACGGTGGAACCGGGTTAGGTTTGGCAATTACGAAACGATTGGTGGAGTTAATGAATGGTAAAATAAATGTTACCAGCAAATTGGGCGAAGGAAGTTGTTTTACTGTGAGTTTTTATGGTGTAAAAACCACCGAAATATCGGTTATAAAAAACGAAGGTTTTGAATGGTCGAACAGAAAACTATCGTTTAGAAATGCTAAAGTTTTGGTTGTTGACGATATTTTGCACAACCGCACACTTGTAATCACATTTTTAAGTCGTTATAAACTGAATTTTATAGAAGCAGAAAACGGGGAGGAAGCGCTGCACAAAGCATTAACAGAACATCCCGACCTGATTTTCATGGATATCAGAATGCCAAAACTCGATGGCTACGAAACTACAAAAATGCTGAAAAACAATCCTCAAACAGCCAGCGTACCCATTATTGCTTTAACTGCTTCAACCATGCAGGATGAAATGGACAAACAGAGTCATTTATTTGATGGTTACATCAGAAAACCCGTACAGAAAAAAATGTTGCTGGAAGAACTTATCAAATTTTTGCCTTACGAGGAAGAAGAATTTACTGAATCTACCTCCGATAATTTTTCAATGCCCGCAATTGATGATTCAACTGTTAAGATCAGTAAGAAAGTAAAAACATTATTTATTGAAGAATTCGGATCGAAGGTTCAGTCACAAAACGATTCCATTATTATTGATGAAATCAGCGAACTGGCAGATAAACTCAAAGAATTCGGGCAAAATCATGGATTAAACAAACTGATCGGTTTGACAGAGGAATTGAAAATCAACATTGATGAATTTGATTTTGAAAACATCAACCGCAGCATGGACAGAATCAGGCAAATGTTTACCAATTAGCTGTACCTGTATTTCAGAAACTGAATCTTCACTCCGGTTTGTTGGCTTTAGCGAGCTGAAGAAAGAATGAAGTACCTTGTCCAACAGTACTTTCGGCCCAAATTTCGCCATCATTCTTTTTCACAAAATCGTAACAAAGCGTTAAACCCAGGCCACTACCCGACTCCCTGTTGGTACCAAAAGTGGTAAAATGTTTGGTTGAATCAAATAATTTCGGCAGATTTTCGGGTGGAATTCCAACTCCTGAATCTTTAATTTCAATAAGAATTTTATCGTCAGCTTCTTTTGCCAACAACGAGATGGTACCGCCATTCGGCGTAAATTTTACCGCATTTGAAAGCAAATTCCTGAAAACGGCGGTGATTGTATTCAGGTCAGCAGAAACTATTGTACCCGGTTGAATATCAAGCTTAAAATCGATATTTTTAAATTTCAGATTTCCTTTGTTTAACAAATATACTTTGTAACCCAGATCCATCAGGTCGATTGGTTCTTTTGTAATTGCCAGGTTGCCACTTTGTGATTTTGCCCATCCCAATAGGTTTTCAAGCAAACTGAACACCTCGTCGGTGGTCTTCTGCAATAAATCAATCGTACTTTTAAGTTCTTCGGTGCTTGTTTCTTCGATTGTTTCCGATAAATACTCAAGCGTCATTTTCACGCTCCCGAGCGGCGATCTCAAATCATGCCCGATTACCGAAAACATCCTGTCTTTCACTGCATTCAAACTCTGCAGGTAATTTGAGTTTTTTTGTAACTCATCTCTTGTAAATTTAAGTTCGAGGTGGGTTTTAACACGACTGATCAGCTCTTCCTTATTAAAGGGTTTTGTAATATAATCAACTCCACCAACTTCAAATCCCCTGATTATATTAGCTTTTTCACTCAAAGCCGTCAAAAAAATCACCGGGATATTTTCATTATCTTTCTTTGCTTTTATTTTTTCACAGGTCTCATAACCATCCATTCCGGGCATCATTACATCCATCAGCACAAGGTCGGGTCTTGTTTTTTCCACCATTTCGATGGCACTTTGCCCGTTTGTGGCAATAACCAGTTTATAGTTAAAGGCACGAAGTGTGATTGCAATTATTTTAACGTTGTTTGAATTATCATCAACAATTAAAATTGTGGGTGAAATATGCTGTTGTTTCGTATTCATCCGGTAATTGAATTGTAAGTTAAATCGGTGTTATTCACTTAAAAGTTTGTCAAAATATGCAATAGTCCGGGTAAGACCTTCCCTGAGCGGTACTTTAGGTTCCCAACCCCCGAGTTTTTCTTTGGCAAGCGAAATATCAGGCTGGCGCTGGGTAGGATCATCCTGTGGCAATGGCCTATATACAAGTTTCGATTTTGATCCCGTAATATCAATTACCAGATTGGCCAGTTCAATCATCGTAAATTCACCTGGATTGCCAATATTAACAGGCCCTGTAAATGAATCTTCAGTAGCCATCATACGCACCATTCCATCCACAAGGTCACTTACATACTGGAAGCTGCGGGTTTGCTGGCCGTTTCCAAAAATTGTCAGGTTTTCTCCTTTCAAAGCCTGTACGATGAAGTTGGAAACCACTCTCCCATCATCGGGCTCCATTTTGGGCCCATAAGTATTGAAAATCCTTATAATTTTAATTCTGACATTATTTTGCTGGTGATAGTTCACGAACAACGATTCAGCACATCGTTTGCCTTCATCATAACACGACCTGATTCCAATCGGATTTACATGCCCCCAGTAACTTTCAGGTTGCGGATGCAGTTCCGGGTCGCCATACACCTCGCTGGTTGAAGCCTGAAGTATTTTTGCTTTGGTTCTTTTTGCCAGACCCAGCATATTAATGGCTCCCATTACAGAAGTCTTTATGGTTTTTATGGGGTTGTACTGGTAATGTACCGGCGATGCAGGACAAGCCAGATTATAAATTTCGTCAACCTCGATATAATATGGCATGGTCACATCGTGCCGGACAAGTTCAAAATACGGGTTATCAAGTAAATGAATAATCTTTTCTTTTTTACCTGTGAAATAGTTATCGAGGCACACCACTTCGTTCCCGTGATTGAGTAAATATTCACATAAATGCGAGCCAACAAAACCAGCTCCGCCAGTCACTAATATTCTTTTCATCCTCCAATAATTACAGGTTTTCTGCCAATTGCATAATACGAAAATCCGAGTTCTGCCAATTCTGATGGATCATAAATGTTTCTTCCATCAAAAATGAGCTTATTCTTCAGAAGCTTTTGTAGCACCTTGAAATCCGGGGCCCTGAATTCTGACCATTCAGTAACCAGCACCAAGGCATCCGCATCAACACAGGCACCATATTCATCTTTTGAATAGGATATTCTGTCACCCAGGATTCGCTGTGCTTCGTGCATTGCCACCGGGTCGTAAGCAACAACCGATGCGCCCGCTTCAAGCAATTTCTCGATAATCACCAGCGACGGAGCTTCCCGCATATCATCGGTTTTGGGTTTAAATGCCAAACCCCAGACCGCGATTTTTTTCCCCTTTAAATCACCTTTAAAGTGATTGAAAATTTTGCTGAAGAGTACCACTTTCTGGCGGTAGTTGACAGCTTCCACAGCTTTCAGAATATCGAGCGAATAGCCTTTTTCATCGGCTGTGCGCACCAGCGCCTGTACATCTTTCGGAAAACACGAACCGCCATAACCGGTTCCCGGGTAAATAAATTTGTTACCAATCCGTGGATCAGAACCAATTCCTCGGCGCACCGAATCAACATCCGCCCCCACAATCTCACACAGGTTGGCAATGTCGTTTATAAAACTGATTTTGGTTGCCAGCATCGAATTTGCTGCATATTTAGTCATCTCCGACGAGGTAATATCCATAAAAAGAATGGGATGCCCGTTTAAAACAAAGGGTTTATACAATCGGTTCATCACCTTTTTGGCGGCTTCCGATTCGGTTCCCACAACAATCCTGTCGGGTCTCAGAAAATCATCCACAGCGCTGCCTTCTTTAAGAAATTCGGGATTTGAAGCTACATCAAACGGAATATCTGCACTGCGTTTTTTTAATTCTTCAAGAATTGCATTTTTTACTTTTACCGAAGTACCTACCGGAACCGTGCTTTTTGTGACTACAACCATATAATGGTCCATATTTTTCCCGATCTCACGGGCAACACCCAGCACATATTTTAAATCGGCACTTCCGTCTTCATCGGGAGGTGTCCCGACGGCAATAAAGGCTACGTCGGCATCCTTAATACTTTCAGCAAGACTATTTGAAAACGACAATCTTCCTTTTTCTACATTCTTTTTATAAATATCCTCCAATCCCGGCTCGTAAATCGGTATCTGGCCATTATTCAGCATATCAATTTTCCGCTGATCAACATCAACACATACTACATCGACACCTGTTTCTGCAAAACAAGTACCCGAAACCAGGCCAACATAACCTGTACCCACTACTGCTATCTTCATGATTTATAACTATAATTAAAACCGGTCCCTCTTTTAATGGTTTTACACAAATATCAGTTTATTACCTGAATTTCTGTTACCTGAAATATTAAAAATTCAACTAATAATTAACTTTTTTCAATCCAATTAAATTTGAACCTGATTTTGCACTTCAAAAATGGGATTTAACACAATTACAAATTTCGAAACTCTGCAAATCGATAAATTAATTACCAATCATCAAAAACCTGATCTGATTGAAAAGAAATAATATAACCGGATTTTTACTTTCTTACCTATATGATATTTTACAAAATCAGTTGTTTTTCAAATATTTATCATATGATTTTGCCTTTGCTTCATCGCCAAAACGCGCATAAATATTGGCAAAATAGCTTGCATATTTTTTCCCGGGCTCAATGCTCCAAAGTAGTTCAAGATATCCAAGTGATTTTTTAAAATCGGCTGTTGATTTGTCAAGCTCTTCCAACAGAATTTTATACTGTTTGTTGGTTTTATTCTTGTTGTATTTTTCCATTTCACGCTGGTAACGGTTTTCTCCTTTCCAGTAATATTTAAAGGCATTCCATTCGAGTGCCGCAACATTTTTCTGGTCCTTGTCAAGCAGAACATTTGCCAACGAATCGCAGACCAAGGTGTCCTTCAGGTCTTTCTGCAACTCAAAATACTGATTTAAAAGATGTAAATCACTTTGTTCCGTTTGATTCATATTTTTCCAGGCATTCAAGGCTTTACCCGGTTCTTTTATTTCGTTGTAAACCTCAAACAAACGCCTGCTGATAACGACTGATTTTTCAGGATAATTGGTTTGTAAATATTCAAGGGCAGTAAGTTCTTTGGAGATATTTTTTTGTCCTTTATAAATCTTGGCCAAAGTCAGGTACATTTCGGCACTGGCGAAGTTTTTATAGCGTGCCTGGTCAGACCAGCTGACCGATTGTGTTGTATTGCCTGCTTTGAATGCAAGCTGTGCTGCCTTTGCAAAGTCACTGCCCGCAACCTGTTCAACAGGTGTTTTTGTAAAATACTGAGACCACAATTCAAGTGCTTTTTCATAATTACCCGATAAACCAGCCTGTTCAGCCAGTTCCTTATCAGAAACGACCGGATTGGTTACTTTTTTAGGGCCGCTGCACGCGACAAACAAAATCAAAACTGCTACAGAAAAATAAAGTGCAAATCGTTTCATATTTTAATTTTTGAAGCGGCAAAACTAATAAAAGTACGGGCCAATTCAGCCTGCGATTTTATTCCATTACACAAAAATCAGTTTTGCAGAATAACGTGGAAAATCTTTTTATAATTTCAGAAACCAAAACGGAGAGATGCCAGAGCGGTTGAATGGGGCGGTCTCGAAAACCGTTGTCCCGCCACGCGGGACCGAGGGTTCGAATCCCCCTCTCTCCGCAATTCGATTACAAAGACTTCACTTTCTGCAACTTAAAGATACCGCTGTAAAACTTGAACAATTGTGATGCAAAGTTTGTATTTTTAAGAAATCTCACGAAAAAATAATCTGATGCAGACTGAATTAACAACCATATCGCTTTGGGGGCTCAGAATTGACGAACCAGTCGTCACTTTAACCGATCTGCTGGTTTCAGCGGTTTGTTTTTACAGTGCATACAAACTTCATAAATCACAAAGGCCCGAACGCGTTTTCCTTTATTTCAAAATCTACTTTTTCAGTATGGGGATTGCCACTTTTCTGGGTGGAATTATCGGACACGCATTTTTGTACGCCTTCAGTTTTCCCTGGAAATTGCCGGGCTGGATTACCAGTATGATTTCGATTATGTTTGTTGAACGGGCTGCCATTGAACACACAAGAATCTGGCTGAAACCGTCAGTTGTAAAAGCTTTGAGCGTGATTAACATCATCGAATTTCTGACTTTTCTTACCCTGACCATTGTAACGCTCGACTTCTTTTTTGTCGAGTTTCATTCGGGTTACGGGTTGATGTTTGTGGTGCTTTCGCTCGAAGGATTTTTGTTTCTGAAAACCCGAAATGAAGCAGGAAAATATATTCTGGCCGGTGTGGCATTTGCGGCCATTGCCGCCCTGTTTTTTATGACCAAAACATCGCCTCACCGCTGGTTCGATTATTTGTGTGTGAGCCATGTTTTGATGGCTGTTGCTGCCTGGCTTTTTTACCTGGGAGCAATCAGAATAGACATGAAACAATTGCAAAATAACCAGGCTGGCAAATAACTATCGGATTATCTGAAATTTCGCAATTGTAACTAATTCACCCCTAAATCCCCTAAAGGGGACTTTTGGCCTGGTGAAATGATTGGATGTAACCTGTTATCTCCCGGGTTACAGCCCCATTTAGGGCCTGTCTGCCGAACAGGCAGGGGTTAGCGGTAAAATAGCGGATATTCAAATGATTTATTTCAGATTGAAAAACTGAGTTTGCATTTAATCTTTCAGATTGACAGTTGCAGTGCTTTTTTGTTTTGTAACCTTTAACAAAAATTCCTTTTTTGCTCATTTTTTAAAAGCATCATGTAACGCTTTCGGGGTATTGAAGTCTTACTATCAAAACCATTTTTATATGAGAATTGCGCTTGTATTACTTTTCAGTTTAACTATTTCAGGATTAATTGCACAAGAGTCAGAAAAAAAGAATTACAGAGCACAGAAAATCAACAATTCAGAATTTAATATCGACGGAAATCTCGTTGAAATACAGTGGCAGCAGGCAGTGTGGGAAAACGAATTCCTGCAGTTTGAACCTTATCAGGGAAAATCGCCCTATCAAAAAACGGAGTTTGCCTTGTTATACGACGAAGACAACCTGTATGTGGGAATCAAATCATATGACCTGAATCCCGACAGCATTTCTTTCAGAATGTCGCGCCGCGATTTTCATGATGGCGACATGGCAGGCATAATGCTTGATACCTACAATGATAAACGCACCAGTTTTTCATTCATAGTTTCAGCTGCTGGTGTGAAAGCTGATTTTATGATGACGAATGATGGTGAAAACGAAGATCCCACCTGGGACCCGATCTGGTGGGTGAAAACCCGCAAAACAGAAACCGGTTGGAATGCAGAAATCAGAATTCCGCTTTCGCAACTCCGGTTTAAGGAAGGCGACGAACAACTTTGGGGTGTGCAGATTCTGAGGTATATTTTCAGAAAAGATGAACTTTCGACATGGCAGTCGATGTACAAAGACAAACCCGGTTTTGTCTCGCAGTTTGGCACCCTGAACGGAATCAAAGATATTAAACCCAAAAACACCTTCGATGTCACTCCGTATATGGTGGCCCGCACTGAACGATTCGAAAAGGAACCGGAAAATCCGTTCAGAAGTACCGGGAAAAAGAATAGCCTGAATGCTGGTCTTGATGCCAAAATCGGGTTAACCAATTATCTCACGCTCGACCTTACCATCAATCCTGATTTTGGCCAGGTGGAAGCTGATCCGTCGGAAGTGAACCTGACAACCTATGAAACTTTTTTCCCGGAAAAACGGCCGTTTTTTATCGAAGGGAAGAGTATTCTAAGCTACTCGCTGCAATTCGGCGACGGTGACCTTGCTTCTGAAAACCTTTTCTATTCGCGCCGCATTGGACGCACGCCTCAGTATTATCCGGATGTTAACGATGATGAATATGTGGATGCACCCGAATTCACCTCAATTCTTGGCGCAGCAAAAATAACCGGAAAATCACCGGATGGCTGGTCGGTGGGCGTGCTGGAAAGTGTAACTGCTGAAGAATTTGCTGAAATAAAAGGAATTGGTGACGGACGAACACAAACAGTTGAACCACTAACCAACTATTTTGTCAGTCGCCTGCAAAAGGATTTCAACGATGGAAATACGTACATCGGGGGTATGGTAACTGCTGTTAACCGCAGCATCAACGATGCTGAACTGGAATTCCTCCATAAAAGCGCCTATACCGGCGGCCTCGATCTTGTACATAAGTGGAACGATAAAAACTGGATGCTCGATGCGGGTATTTATGCCAGCCAGGTAAACGGAACTCCCGAAGCGATTACCAGAACCCAGACATCCATGATCAGAAACTACCAGCGCCCTGATGCTGATTATATTGAAGTGGACTCATCCTTAACAACGCTGAATGGTTTAGGTGGAAAATTGGCCGTGGCCAAAGTGGGCGGAAAATTTAATTTCGGGACCATTCTTGCCTCCAAAACGCCGGGGCTCGAACTTAACGATATTGGTTATGCCCAGCAGGTTGACCAAAACCTCGAGGTAATCTGGACCAATTATCATTTTAATGAACCCTTTTCAATTTTCCGCGAAATGCACCTTCATGCCAACCAGTTTGCCATCATGGATTTTGGCGGCAACCTGAATGTAATGGGCGGAAATATTGGTGGCAACGGACAATTTACCAATTACTGGCATTCCTTTGTTTCGTTAAATTTTAACGGCGAAGAGTTGAATAACAATGAACTCAGGGGTGGCCCATCACTTCTGTTGCCGGGTGAAAAAAATCTGTTTGTTGGCATCATCACCAACGGCCAAAAGAAACTTTCGTTTGAACTGGAAGGTGGATTGACCCTGAGCAATGAAAAGGATTTCAAAAAAATGACACGGGCAGAATTAGCCATTAACTACAGACCCCTGAAATCACTGAGTTTCGAAATAACACCCGGTTACAGTAAGTATTTTAACAACCTGATGTATGTTAACCAGGCTGATTTCGGTACCGATAAAAGATACATCATGGCGCACATCGACCGGAATACGGTAAACATGTCGATAAGAATCAACTACAATATCACTCCCGATATGACGATTCAGTATTGGGGACAGCCATTTATTGCCACCGGTGAATACAATGATTACAAGTACATTACAGACAGCAAAGCGGAATACCTTGACGATCGTTACCAAAATTATGCACCGGAACAGATTTCATACAATGAGTCGCAGGAGCGTTATTTTATCGACGAAAACACCGATGGTTTTGCTGATTATTCTTTTGACAAGCCTGATTTTAATTTCAAAGAGTTTCTGTCGAATTTTGTGTTCCGCTGGGAGTACCAGCCCGGCTCAACCATTTATCTCGTGTGGTCGCAAACCCGCAATCATTCTATCAACGATGGCAATTTTGAGTTTTCAAACAATATAAATGATCTTTTCACCGAAGGGGCCAACAATATTTTCCTCCTGAAATTTTCTTACAGGTTCGGCAGGTAATTATTCGCGGAGCAGTCTGATTCATTTTTCTTTTTATCTTTATCAGAAACCTAAATTAGCATCTGATGAAGAACTCATTCTCAAGACGGAAGTTTATACAAACCACCGCCACAGCAGCCCTTGCAACTCCCTTTATTTTACAATCCTGTGCCACAAAAACCAAATTGCGCCACGCCTGTGTGGGTGTGGGCGGAATGATGGGACTGAACGACCTGAAGAATTTCCAGAGCCACCCCAACGTTGAAATTGTGGCCATCTGCGATATCGACCAGGAAAGTCTGACAAAAGCACTGGAAGTGGTACCCGGAGCCAGAACTTACACCGACTGGCGCGAGTTGCTGGAAAAGGAAAAAGAGAATATCGATTCGGTAAATGTGACGGTTCCCGACCACAACCATTTTGCCATTTCGTTTGCTGCCATCGAAGCCGGCAAACATGTTTACTGTCAGAAACCGCTTTGTCATGATGTGGCGGAAGTCAGAAAACTAACGGAGGCTTCCATTCAAAAGGGTGTAAAAACACAACTCGGAACACAATATGCGTCAACCGGGAATGACAGGAATGCTGTTAAACTGATGAAAAATGCAGCCGTTGGAAAAGTGAAACACGTTTACCTGTGTTCCAACCGTCCGGGAGCTGAACAATACCGGCTCGAAGGGCCACGCCCCGCAGAAACAGAAGAAGTTCCGGCAGGTGTAAACTGGGAAGTCTGGGTTGGCCCGTCACCGATGCGGCCTTACGTTTCAAAAATTTATCATCCTGTTTTGTGGCGAAGCTGGATCGATTTCGGCACCGGCTGGTCGGGCGATATTGGTTGTCATATTTTTGATGCAGTTTGGAAAGGATTGGGTTTGACAGCACCCAAATCGGTAGTTGCCGAAGTGCAGCAATCGTGGATTGACTCACCCGAAAGAAGAGCCGACACCTGGCCGCAAAGTAACCATGTAACCTGGGTTTTTCCGGGTAACGAAATGACCGAAACCAACGAACTTACAGTGGAATGGTTTGATGGAGAATTCTTTCCTCCGCAGGAAATCAGAAGTTTATACAAGGGTGAATATCCACCGGAATCGGCTATGATCATCGGAACCGAAGGAGCGCTTTTGGTGCAACACGGCGGAAACCTGGTTTTGCTGCCCGAAGAAAAGTTTGCCAAATTCAACAAACCCGATTTCAAAGACAGAAACCACTATCATCATTTTGTAGATGATTGTCTGGGTGGCGAAAAAACCGAATCGCATTTTGCACAATCAGGACCGATGGCGGAGGCAATTCTGCTGGGGACTGTCGCCATCCGGGTGCCGGGAGTAAAACTCGAATGGGATGCTGCCAACCTGAAAATTCCGAATTACCCTGAAGCAGAACAATACCTGAGCCGCAAATACCGCGATGGCTGGAATATTGGCGGATTTTAATGGAAATATTGAATTAGGCATTTAAGCGATATAATTACAAATGTGGTTAAAGCCTAATTAAACAATAACTTATCAAAACCGTCTGCTAAAGCTGACGGCAATAAAAAAGAAGAAAAGTTTGTTTTATTGCCGTTCACTTTAGTGAACGGATTATGTGAAAGCTGATGTTAAAGCGGTTTTAACCCCATTTTTAAATATTTATCCATATCGACAAGTGCCTAATTTAATTGAAATAATACAAAAAAAACGGGGTGCAGGAAAATCTGCACCCCGTTTTCATTTTATAAATTTCTGTTAATTCGTTAACTAAACTCTGTCATTTAAATATGTTAAAACACAAATGGAATGTCCTCCGCCCAACCAAATTACGAACCATCCAAGGATAAAAATGATGGACTAATTAACGAAATGATATTGTATTATCAATTTCTGATCAATGTGGATTGCAATGTTTTCCCGGTTAATTTCTGAATATCCCTGACCATTAATCGTTCATCCTGAGAACAAAAAGAAAAGGCAGTCCCGGTATTTCCGGCACGTCCGGTGCGGCCAATGCGGTGTACATACGTTTCGGCCACGTCAGGCAGGTCATAATTGATCACAATTTTCAGATCTACAATGTCAATTCCACGGGCAGCAATATCGGTAGCCACAATCACACGGGTTGCACCCGATTTAAAGTTCGTCAGCGCCCTTTGCCTTGCTCCCTGGGTTTTGTTACCATGAATTGCCTCACAATCAATTCCCTTTCGGGTTAATGTTCTGGCAATTTTATCGGCTCCGTGTTTTGTACGTGAAAATACCAGCACCGATTTATCCACTTCCTGTTTTAACAAAGAAACCAGCAGATCGCTTTTTTGTTGTTTCTCCACAAAATACAGGTGCTGATCAATGGTATCAACCACCGATGCAACGGGTGTAACTTCAACTTTCGCCGGTTTGTGTAAAATGGATCTTGCCAGGTTATCGATCGCCGACGGCATGGTGGCCGAAAAGAACAGCGTTTGTTTTTTCGCGGGCAGCATCGGCAGCAATCTTTTAATATCGTGGATAAAACCCATGTCCAGCATCCGGTCGGCTTCATCGAGCACAAAATGACTGATGTGGCTTAGTGAAATATATCGTTGGTTGATCAGGTCTAACAAACGGCCCGGTGTGGCAATCAGAATATCCGTGCCTCTTCTAAGTGCGTCAACCTGGGCTTTCTGGCTCACACCCCCAAAAATCACCGTGTGGCGGAGATTTGTGAAACCGGCATAATCAGCAAAACTTTCGTCAATCTGAATGGCCAGTTCGCGGGTCGGAGTTAAAATCAGCGCTTTAATCTCTCTTTTTCTGTCGTTAAACGGCGCCTGACTGAGATGTTGAATAATCGGGATGGCAAAAGCTGCCGTTTTCCCGGTACCGGTTTGTGCTATTCCCAGCAAATCCTGTCCGCTGAGTGCTACCGGGATTGCCTTCTCCTGAATCGGAGTGGGTATTTCATACTTTTTGTTTAACAAAGCCTTCAAAATGGGCTCTGAAATATTTAATTCCTTAAATGTCATAAAATTGTGTGGCTGCTTTTATTGCAGCACTTTTTTAAATAAATAATAACCGCAATAAAAAACGTGGAAGAAGTCAGAGCGAAATGTCTGCACGAGATGATATTACGTGATAAAATACTAATACTGTTTTCTGTTTACCTGTTTTCAAAAAATGCCCTGAATACAGAAACCTGCTTTCAGAAACAATAACAAAACTAAAAAGTTGATTTTGATGTCGATTTTGACGATGAAACGATCTGCGGGCCAGAAGCAGAACCAAACATTGCTAAGAAAGATTCAATAAAAACCTGTTTGTCACGCGGCAAAGGTACAATATTAATCCGGATAAACTGTCAAACAGTGGCTTTCAGGGGCGCCATAAAAAGCAAGTCGCTGAAAATATTTTTGATTTTCAGCGACTTACACATAAATAAAGACACAAAAAACTTATTTCTTTGTTAACTCAATCCTACCTTTTACCGTATTTGAACCATTTGTACCGGGTTGTCCTCCCCCAACCCAGATCGTAAACCAGCCGGGTTCGGTTACCGGTTTATCATCTTTTCCGATGATAGAAAACTGCTCCGGTTTTAATTCAAATTCCACCGTTTTTGTTTCACCCGGGTTCAGACTGATCCTTTTAAAGCCTTCCAACTGGTGAATCGGACGGGGTGTGGATGCTTTTTCATCTTTCAGATACAACTGAACCACTTCGTCGCCAGCCATTTTGCCAGTATTCTGCACATTTACAGAAACTTTTACCGGTTCGCCCGCTTTTGCTTTTCCGGCAATTTTCAGGTTTGAATATTTGAAAGTGGTGTAGCTGAGTCCGTAACCGAACGGATACAGCGGTTCGCCCGTAAAATAGCGGTAAGTGCGGCCCTGCATATCGTAATTATCAAAAGCCGGAAGCTGTTCCACCGATTTATAATAAGTAACCGGCAAACGGCCTGCGGGATTGTAATCTCCAAAAATCACATCGGCAACCGCATTTCCACCCTCCTGCCCCGGATATCCGGCTGAAAGAATGGCATCGAGGTTTTCGTTTTCCCAATTCACCGCAATGGCGCTGCCATTCAGCAAAACAAGAACGATTGGTTTGCCGGTGGTTTTCAATGCTTTTATTAACTCCGACTGTGGTTTTGGCAGATTCAGATGCGTGCGGTCGCCACCTTCAAAACCATCCACTTTTACCGGCATCTCCTCGCCTTCCAACCGCTGTGACAAACCGAGTACAACAATCACTGCATCAGCTTTCTGTGCTGTTTCAACAGCTTCTTTTGTCATGTTGGGATTTGGCATGGCCCAAAGCAGTTTTGCATCGCCATCGCCAAAATAATTTTTGTATTCATATACGAATTTGTATTTCATCCCGGCTTCCAGTTCCACCTGTTTTTCGCTGTGAAAAGCATGATGTTCAGAATTGTGCTGCAGAATTTTTTCTCCTTCCAGCCAGATTTCCAGCGACGGCATTCCCCAACTGCCAATGTTGTATTTTCCCGATACTGGCGGAACAATATAACCTGTCCAGCGGACACTGAAATTATCGCTGTCGAGTCCGCCTGCCGGAGAACCCGATTCCCAGTAAAAGTTGATATTTTCATCGGTACGCACAAAAGCCGGTTCGCCTTCGAGTTTTGCATTGGCGAAATATTCGCCGGTAACACCCGATTTTCCGTCCGCAGTCAACAGGTATTTTTGTTCGATTGGAACTAAATTGTTGATTCCTTCGGCCAGCGGGGCATCTTCGGCATACAAAACAGTGCTGTTTTTCAGTTTATTCTGAATACCTTCCAAAACAGTTACCGGATTTTTTGCAATGCCGTTGTAATTGCCAACCAGCGCTTCCCAGTTGTCAGCATTCGGACCAATTACCGTCACCGTTTTTATATCTTTTGAAAGTGGCAATGTGTTGTTTTTGTTTTTCAGCAGCACAATACTTTTCTGAGCCGCTTCGAGCGCCAGTTTCCGGTTGGCTTCCGAACAATTCACAGAAAACGGTATTTGTGCATATTCCACAGTTTTCGGGTCGTCGAACATTCCCAGTTTAAAACGGGCCGTAAACACTCTTTTTACCGCAACGTCAATATCCTTTTCTGTAATCAAACCTCTATTAAATGCTTCGCCAAGACTATTATACGAAGAACCACATTCAAGATCGGTACCGGCTTTTACCGAAGCCGCCGCTGCTTCTGCTGCATCTTTTGAGTAATTCTGAAAGGAGTAATAATCGCTGATCGCCCAGCAGTCGGACACAAAATATCCCTGAAAACCCCATTCATTACGCAGGATATCAAAAAGTTTCGGGTTGGCGCAACAGGGAATTCCATAAAGTTGATTGTAAGCCCCCATTATTGAATAGACTTTTGCATCAACCACCAGCTTTTTAAATGCCGCAAGATAAGTTTCGCGCAAATCGCGTTCGCCAATAACCGCGTTAAAATTATGCCGCAAAGGTTCCGGCCCCGAATGTACTGCATAATGTTTGGCAGTGGCCACCACTTTCAGGTATTTCGGGTCGTTCCCCTGCAAACCTTTTACATATTGAGCACCCAGTTCACCTGTCAGAAACGGGTCTTCACCATAAGTTTCATGTCCCCGTCCCCAGCGCGGATCGCGGAAAATATTGATATTCGGCGACCAGAAAGTCAACCCCTGGTACATTCCCCTTTTATTCCGGCGTATAAATTCGTGGTGTTTTGCCCGGGCTTCATCGGAAACTGCCGTCCCGACCCGCTGCAATAAATCCTGATCCCATGAGGCTGCAATAGTGATGGATTGCGGAAAAACAGTGGCGTAACCGGCGCGCGCCACACCATGCAGACATTCGTTCCACCAGTTGTATTCAGGAACCTGTAAATGTGGAATTGCCGGCGAAGTAAACAACAACTGACTTGCTTTTTCTTTCAACGTCATTTGTGAAACGAGCAAATCAACGCGTTCTTCAACCGGAAGGTTTGGGTTCAGAAATTCGATATTCTCATTTTGTGAAAATACTGTCGATGAAAAGACAGCAGCGAAAAATACAGTGAATAAATATTTCATCGGCGTATAAAGTTTAGATTTTAATGCGGTAAAAATAACATTTGAATCCGAAGAATTCTGAATTAATGTAATTTCGGGCGCAAAATTCAGCATATGGAAAGCAAATCAAAAGACCACTTCGAAAGATACAGGGCTATCCGAAATAAGATTGATAAACATGTTTCGTCATTGGAAAAAACACACCGGAAACATCTGGCCTGTAAAAAAGGTTGCGATCTGTGTTGCATGGATTACAGCATTTTCCCGGTTGAATTTTATTCCATTCAGCAAGAACTGAAAAACCGTGAAAATCGCGTTCAGATTAACCAGTATGCCGATGAAAAATCATGTGTTTTTCTGGTTGATCATGCTTGTGCAATTTATGCGGATAGACCCGTGATTTGCCGCACACACGGCCTGCCGCTGATATTTGCCAATGAAGATGGCGAATTTGAACTCTCGGCCTGTGAACTGAATTTCACCAATTTTGATTTTGAGGAATTTAACATGGATAATACCTTTCACCAGGATAAATACAACAGCATGTTGTTTATGCTGAACCGCGAATTTGTGTCGTCGATACCCGAAAACCAATTCAGTGAATTCGATCTGATTCCGGTAAAAAAACTGGCTGAAAAATAAAAACCGTCAAAACAAACAAATAGTATCTATTCGATCAATATTTTGTGACTTGCCACACTTTTGCCACCGGCAATGTGCAGGTAATAAAGCCCGGCACGAAGTTTTTTGTCTTTGTTCAGATCAATCTGAAACAGAATCCTGTCAGGGAAAACTTCAGTCTGCAAAACTTTGCGTCCCTGTAAATCGAAAAGTGAGCAAGTGTAATCATCGCCGGCAATGGCATCTTTCAATTCAACTGTAATAATTCCGTTTGTAACCGGATTCGGGTACACAACCGATTCGAGGATTTGCAGGTCCCTGTTGGCAAAAGTAGGATTTGAGATTTCAAACCAATTAAAATTAAAGCCTCCTTTTATGACAATTTTCAGGATATGTTCACCGGCTTCAAGCTGAAACTCTTTTGAAACTGTCCGCCAGTTTTGATATCCACCCGTGTTTGGAGTGTTAATCGTAACTTTTAACTGATTATCGACCAGAATATCTGCAGCACCTGCTGAAATTCCGGCAACTCTGGCATTCAAAGAGTAAGTTCCACTTTCCTGAACATTGATTTTATATTCAGCCCAATCGCTTTTTTCGGCCCAGCCCATATTCAGAAATCCTTCTGTATCTGATGTTGGTTCTGCATACAAACCCGACATTCTGTAATATTCTTCAGCCTCAATTCTTCCCGGTATCTGAAACCGCTGGTTCGGATTATAAACCGGAATATCCATGTATAATTGACCCAATTCTGTTAACATGCCTGTCGTTGAATATAAATCGAGATATGGATAGGTTTTTGCTCCACCCGAAGTTCGTCCGATAAACCACGAATAGCGATAAACAGCCGAATCACGTTCGAGAAAATTAACTGCCCCGGCCAGGTATTTTTTTTGATCTTCAACTGTTTTAACAGGGTTGCTGGCGTCCCATGATGCAAATTCGGTCATCCAGATGGGTTTGCCATATTTTCGTGCGTTATTCACATAACTTACAATCGAATTACCACTGCCATACCAGTGTAACCCGATATAATCAACCTGGCAGGTATCGCAGGCGGCAAAAAAATGATCGAGATAAGTAAATGGATCATTGTACGTTGTACCTCCTTCCGAAACACAATTTCCACAGTAATTTACAGCCGGGCTGACAATTTTCAGGTTGTGTTTTTTGGCAACTTTCTGTAATGCAGGCCAGGCAGCCGCTGCCTGTTTGGGTGTCATATTGGCCTGTTCCTTAAAATTGGGTTCGTTAAATCCAAGAATGTAATTTATCATCGAATCTTTGTCGGCCCAACTGCTGACTCCGCTGATTCCGGAACTGTTCCAGGCCATGGGCGTAAAATCGACGTTGTAATTCGAATACGTATTTCTGACTGCCAATTCAGGTTGTGTGGCCCAGTTGTACCACCATGAAATATTCTGTGACGCTTTTTCCATATCTTTCACAGAATGATATCCATACGCCACGCCGCGTTTGTAGCTTTTTGATTGTGAATAAACAACGCACGAAAACAACAGTATTGCAGTAATCAGCCAAATTTTCCTCATAGATTTTAATTACTGGTTATTTAACCATCAATAGTGTAACAATAATATAATTGATCAAATATACTTTAAATTCAAAGCAATCGGACATAAAACCAGTTTCCAAATGACAGAAAATTATCACGCCCAGTAATTATAGCCATTTGTTTTTCAGACAAATACGTAGTAATTCAACGATATTATGAGTCATGGTTTTTTCCATACTGTTACGTTTATGATTTTTGATAGTATGTATGCTGAGATTGAGTTTTTCTGCAATCATTTTGCTGCTTAATCCTTTATAACACAATCTTATAATCTCCAATTCCCTTTCTGTTAAAATGTGAGTTTCAGTTCTTCCGTATCTTTTTGTAAGCGTTTTTAAATAGCCCAGTTCTGCAGAGTATTTATAAATTGTCATTACAATATTATCATTCTTTTGAGGATGGTTTGTTTCAAAAAACACTTTCAATTTAAGATCAGGCAGAAGTTTATCTTCAACAAACGCAACTGTTCCAATATGAATGTATTGAATAATACTTCTATCCTCCCTGATATATCTGAGATTAAAAATGAAAGAATAATCCAAGGGATTTGATGCTGGTTCTGAATCGATTAACCTTAAAATATCAGGAAAAACCTCCTCACACCAAGTTATTCTGTCTTCAGGATGAAATTGAAGTTTGTGAAAATCAATATTTTCCTGCAAAAGTCCATTTCTGAAACAATTTGGTTTTTCATTGCAACTACCCAAGTGAACACAGGAATAGCGCTTGCCAAAATCATCCACAATGCAATTGCTTAAGCGGGAAGCACGGCCTGAGTCAGTCAAAAAATCATCAGTAGCAATACTGTCTGGTAATTCAAACTCATCCAGTAACAATTCACTTTCTGAACTCAGTTTATTTGAATCCGAAAGAAAAAGAATACGATTATTTCGAGTGTACCGCATAACTACCGACAATAATTTTATTGAACGAACAAAAAAATTAGCAACAAATTCCAGTTAATGCCAGAACCTGCTGATTTTATTCACAACCTGAATTCAGGAGAGACAAATAACTCTCTCTCTGAATATGGCACGTTTGTGCTATTGTCTTAATGCATTGAAACGTCGTAACTTGAATCGATTAATGGTCGCAATTCAACTTTAAGCTGAATACAAATTACAAAATTTCCACAAATAGAAAAAATACGACTCTAAAATAAAAAGGCGTACCTGAAAAGCCTGAAAAGAGTAGGAAAACTAAAAATTCAGACTATGACAAGAAAAGCAGTAGTGATAGGAATTAATGATTATGCACCCATCGGGCCAGGAGGTCCGGATTTAAATGGTTGTGTAAACGATGCCAGAGACATGGCTAACACGCTGGTTATATGCGGATTTCCTCCCGCCAATATCAGAATTCTGACAAATCAGAATGCTAAAAAAGCAAATATTATTGCATATCTGAACTGGCTGTTATCAAATTGCAAAAGTGGTGACTCACTTGCATTTTACTATTCGGGGCATGGAACAAGGGTTGCAAACCTGAGCACTGATTTAGAGATTGATGGTTTGGATGAAGCAATCGTACCTCATGATTACTCTACAGCCGGAATGCTGAAAGATGACGACTTTAAGGCAATTTTCGATGGTAAATTAAAAAAGGGTGTCAATCTTGAAGTAATATTTGATTGCTGTCATTCAGGCACCGGAACAAGAAATTTCAATTTTGCAACCGATGAAATGCTTGTGGAAACTCCACGTTTTATTGAACCTATGCTTGAAGATGAATTTTATTTCAGTTTTTCAAAAGAAATTGAATTCAAAAAGCAAACTGATCCGGAAATATTTATGAAGCCAGTGAAAGCTTTGGTTCCTGTTGCCGGATTAAACCATACTTTGTGGGCAGCCTGTAAAGATAACCAGGTAGCCATGGAAGGAAATCTTGGTGGAATTACCCGGGGATATTTCACTTATCATTTATGCAAGGTTTTAAGGGCAACAGCCGGAAATATCTCCAGAAAACTTCTCGATGCACAGGTCAGCAATGCACTTGCTGCAATGGGAGCCGCACAGATTAATCAAACCGAGAGTACTTTAGCCGAGTTAAGACAAAAAATATTCACATGATTGTTCATTAAAATGTGAATATCTATAGTAAGACAAATTATTAAATCACAAAAATTTATCAAAAATGAGTGACACGATTAACACTCCTCCTATGACTTTGGAGGAAGTAAGAAAATTAAAGTCCCTGAAAGGCAAGGCCTCAGATGAAAAGGCCTCTGAAATAGAGAAACTGGCAAAA
Organism: Draconibacterium sp.; assembly: GCA_036735485.1. Classification (GTDB taxonomy): domain Bacteria; phylum Bacteroidota; class Bacteroidia; order Bacteroidales; family Prolixibacteraceae; genus Draconibacterium. The sequence goes on from DAINOH010000017.1 coordinate 29,154, forward strand.
ATACAGTTTGAAAGAGAAACAATAGATGGGTTGATTTATCCCAAAGGGACACAGTCAATCGCTATACCCTCCGGACAAAAAGCTGCTAAGAATGTATTTGAAACAGACTCATTTCGTCCGACATTTTCTGATTTCAATTATTTACCAAAACTGGAACCGAAAATAAACAGGAAACCTATATTTTTTGAAAAGAACACTCTAACAGAATCTCCGGGTTTAAAAACCATTTTCGGTGCAGACAACAGAAGGGTTTATTATTCCACTGCTTACCCCTGGAGATGTGTTGGCAGAGTGGAAAGCCCGCTGGGATTTGGAAGCGGGGTGATGATCGGTCCAAGACATTTGCTTACCTGTTCACATATTATTGACTGGAGACCGAATAATACTACAGGCTGGCTGAAATTTACACCCATGTATTATAATGGAAGTGCACCTTATGGGAGTGCCTGGGCCATAAGGACATACTACAAATACAAAGTAACAGGCCCAACCATCGATTCCACTGAAATCCAGTATGATTATGTAGTGGTTGTTTTAGATCGATACATTGGAAACAGTACTGGCTGGATGGGATCAAAATCTTATTCCGACTCATGGGATGGCGGTGCATACTGGACTCATGCTGGATATCCGGCAGATTTAACCGGGACACAAAGACCCACATATCAAACCGGAATTGCTTTGGATGGTGATTTCTGGAGTGCCGATGATAACGAAAGCATGAAACATAAAGCAGATGTCTGGCCCGGACAAAGCGGAGGTCCGTTCTGGGGGTATTGGAACGGATTGCCTTATGCCGTTGCCACGCAAAGTGCTCACAACCCCGACGATAATTTTGCAAGTGGAGGGTCAGATCTGGTAGATCTTGTAATCAGAGCAAGGAATGAATATCCTTAATTAACAGACTTTTCATATTATTTAAACTGAACTAGGCTGAAAAAAATGAATCATTAAATTGCGGTTATTACAGGTATAAATTCTTAAAAAAAGTAGTAAAATTAAACATAATGCACATTTCAAAATATCTGTTTTAATCGCAATTTAAGTTTCGAACAAAATATATTTGAAGTTTGGATTCATTGACATTCATATGAAATGTAATGTTTTTAGTTTATTCAGAACGTCAATTTACCAGAACGATTCAATTTCAATTTCAGATCGATAACATTTTTTTATGTTGCTTCAGTTTATCCGGTTATCACAATCATTCATTGTGTTGTTTCATGCTAAAAAAGTCATTCATTTTAAGCAAACAACAATTCAGTGATTAATAAACTGATTTTAGTGTTAAAGTGATTGTTAAAGAGAACTTTAACCTTATTCATGATAAATAATCAAAATATTTATAACAAAAATTTAAAAATTATGAGCGACAAAAATTCATTTCTGGATGCAGCTATTTCTGGTCTGTCAGAGCTTACAAGACTTGAAGTCAATACTTTGGTTGGCAACTATTCATTCAATCAGGACGCAAATAAAAAGAATACAACATTAAAAAATGACAGTACCACAGACCGGATGTGTTCTCAGATTAACCTTCTGACAGGTGATATCAGTACAGCAATGACTGAAAAATTTGTTTCAGAATACAAGGAGCTTCGCGATTATCATATGTTACGTGAAAACCAGGGCCATGATATAATCAAACGTAATATTGATGTATTAAAAGAAATTGTAAAAGCAATTGGAATATTCAACGAAGAAAAAAATAAGCCATAAAAAATCCCTGAACAGGTCAGTTTAATGAGTTATGAGCAAATTGGAAGAAATCATCAGTTCAACAGTTTTCGATCTCACTCATCTTGAAATTAACACCATTATTAAAGATGAAATGAGTGCTTCCAAAGCACCGGCAAGTGCGAGAATGATATTACACGAATTGTCGGAGAAATTTCATTTTAAATTAATTGATTTAGGGAAAAAGTATTATCCATTTATAGGGGCTGCCGGTGAAACCGGGGAAGAATTATTCAGAGGAAAACCTGTTTATACAGGTTCGGCTTACAATTCATTCAGGGAATTGTCACATAAAGCACAGGAAGCAAATGCACGGCTTTCTGAAAACGTAAACCTTGTAAAAGATGCTTTCCCGATGGAAGAAATAAATGCCGACTTAAAAATGTTAATGCGAATCAAAGCGATTTCTGATGATGTAAGAAGTATATTGATAACTGCTGATACAGAAAAGGAAAAACCTGATGGTGTAAATTGGCTGTATAAGTTTGATAATTCTGATATAGTCAATAAATTCAGAACGTTAAGCAATGCAGAAGCTAAAAAAATGGAGCTGAATCTTGATCTCAGGCAACTGATGCTTTTTAAAAAAGCTAATGATATTGGAACTGAAAAAGTTGTACTTCAAACCATTATAGGAATTGACGGTGATGTAACCACACGCATCACAAAATCATTCGCTGATGAACCAATTTTCTTTGTAAACGAAGTCCATCACGAAGCTATCAAAATCTCAGTCAGATTTTGGGAAACACTGGTTACTATTGTAGTTAAATTAGGCCAGACTATTCTAAATAATATCACCAATAAAAATTAAAATCTGAAGCGGTTCGCTATAATATCAAAAAGTTTAATAAGCAATTTTTGGCGCTTATTAAAGAATTTTCCATTCTATTTAGAAGCTGTATTAACCAACTCTATTTCAGGGTACAAAGAACTTATGACTACCGGCAAAATTAGTAGTATTGCAAAAGGAGAAATGGTTACTGTCAGTTACAATGTTAATCTTATTGGTGATATTCTCATTTTTGTAGAACCTAATAATATTTCAAATTCGGTGAAAACCGGGCAGATTGAAAATATGTCAAAACTCATTCACACTGATAAGACCATTATTAAACAAAATGCACTTGCAATAACATTACTCTGGCAGAAACTGTTCGGCTTAACATTGGTTCCAAAAATTCTGACCGGATTTATCTCTTTGTCTCTGACATTCTATGCTTATTTCAAAGCGGTTGATATTTATGAAGCTTTGAATTTTAATATTGATTATACACTGATCAAAATTATATTTCCAGTTTTACTATTCAGTTTTGTAATCATTATTCACAGGTATATCAGATTCAGGTTAATTACATTAATTGTATTTTTTATCAGGCAATTACATCAGATAAAAAGAAAATTATCCTCCTGACTTAAGCGAATGACATAAGTTTTAAACCAATTTTTTAAAATTAAAAATATGGCACTTATTAAAGTTGAACGGTTTCTGCATCACCCTGACTGTGAAATAGGTCGTGTTTATGTAAATGATCAGTACTTTTGCTTTAGTATAGAAGATGCATTCAGGACGACCAAGATTCCGGGAGAAACCTGCATTCCCTATGGTGTTTATCCTTTGGCAACGAGATATTCTCCGCGTTTTTCAAAAATTTACAACCATGATATGATTTGGGTGCAAAACGTGCCTGGCTTCGAATTTATTTTAATTCATTGGGGAAATACAATCAGCGATACGGAAGGATGCCTTATAATAGGTGATAAAATTGGTATTGTTAATCAAAAGGATGCAGTCCTGAACTCAAAATCCACCTATCTCCGATTTTATAACATGGTGATTAATCAAATCATGGAAGGAAATCAACTGATTGAATATGTACAAACCTGATAATCGGCCTGACCTTAAATTAAAATGAAAAAGCACCTTTTTTAGGTGCTTTTCATATTTTAATTAATACTCATCTTCATTAAAAAAGAAATCTTCTTTACTCGGATAATCGGGCCAAATGTCTTCAATACTTTCATACATTTCACCTTCATCTTCCATTTCCTGTAAATTTTCAATCACTTCTAACGGTGCACCTGAACGGATTGCAAAATCGATCAATTCATCTTTTGTTGCCGGCCATGGTGCATCTTCCAGTTTCGATGCCAATTCAAGTGTCCAATACATTTGCTGATTTTTACGTGGTTAAACTTTTTTGTGGCGAATATAATAAAGAAAATAATGAATCAAAATAAAAAGTTTTAACAGGTGCAAATTACTTGTTCATATCAACAAAAACCAGAATATCAAACAAATATACACTTACAGGTTTAATAACCGGTTCATTTCTCCCAGCTTACTTCCCTTGTTCCGTTGTCAATTGCAAGTTTTCTCGACATAACAAAAAGTAAATCGGAAAGCCGGTTCAGGTATTTAATTGTATTTTGGTGTTTGTCAATTTGTCCGGCAAAGCTGATTACTCTTCTTTCTGCCCTCCTGCAAACGGTGCGCGCAATGTGGCATTGTGATGAAACAAGATCACCACCGGGCAAGATAAAATTCCTCAGTTCAGGTAATCCAGATTCGTATTTATCAATTGCATTTTCCAGAAACTGAATATCATTTCCGGTGATTGCAAGAGATGCGGTGTACGCCTCTCCTTTTTCATCAGACGCCAATCTTGATCCGATATTAAAAAGCTTATTCTGGATTGTGATTAACAACTTCGTTTCAGGTTCATTTAACGACATTGACCGCAATAACCCAAGCACTGCATTCAGTTCATCAACGGTTCCATATGCTTCAAGCCTGATATCGTCTTTATTCACCCTGCTTCCGCCCACTAATCCGGTAGTTCCGTCATCGCCGGTTTTGGTGTAGATTTTCACTTTGTTCGACATTTTCTTTAATAAACAGGATTCGGATTGATTTCGTCAGATTCAATCTCACCATCTTTAATATGAATAATGCGGTGGGCATGCATGGCAATATCATGCTCGTGGGTAACCATTACAAGTGTGTTTCCCTTTTTATGGATTTCGGCAAAAAGCCGCATAATCTCTTCTGAAATTTTGGAATCGAGATTCCCGGTTGGTTCGTCAGCCAGCAACAATGAAGGTTTATTTACCAAAGCACGGGCAATTGCCACACGTTGGCGCTGTCCACCTGAAAGTTCGTTGGGCCGGTGTGTCATCCGGTCGGCCAAACCAACATCATTCAATGTTTCTTCTGCCATCGATTTTCGCTGAGCCTTTTTGATACCTGCATAAACAAGCGGAAGCATGACATTTTCGAGGGCTGTACTGCGGGGTAACAAATTAAACACCTGGAAAATAAACCCGATCTCTGAATTCCTGATTTCAGCCAACTGGTTATCGGTCATGTGACTGACATCTTTTCCATTCAGGATATATTTTCCACTTGTTGGGGTATCCAAACAACCAATGACATTCATTAATGTCGACTTCCCCGACCCCGAAGCTCCCATAATTGCCACGTATTCACCTTTGTAAATATCCAGTGAAACAGACCGGAGGGCGCGTACAATCTGGGTTCCGACTTTATAGTTTTTTACAATTGATTCAAGATGGATGATGCTCTCTTTCATGTTTTCTGTTTTTTTTAGAATCTGTAAGTAAATAAACGATTACATTACATGCTCATTGTTTAACGGGTACTAAGATATTTAATCCCCCGATAAAAAATGTATTGGACTCAAGCTATTTTTAATCATTTTGTTCAATGATTTGTCAACAGTATATCAAAAACCTGTTTTTATATTTGGCTATATTTGTGATATGTCAGAATTTTTAGATCAGGATATAAAATTTTTGCCCGGTGTCGGCCCTAAAAGAGCCGAGGTTTTGTTTAAAGAATTGCAGGTTCGCACTTTCAAAGACCTGATTTACTATTTTCCCTACAAATACATTGATCGTACAAAGATTTACCGCATAGCCGAAATTCACTCACAAATGCCTTATGTACAATTAAAAGGCAAAATCAGGGTAATAGAAACAGCCGGAACCGGGCCAAAAGAACGACTTACTGCAGCTTTTACCGACGAATCGGGAACAATTGAATTGGTGTGGTTCAAAAGTGTAAAATGGCAAAAAGAGAATCTGAAAACCGGTCGCGAATATATTGTATTCGGAAAACCATCGGTTTTTGGAGGAAAAATTTCGGTGATTCATCCTGAAATGGAACTGGCGGAGGAACAAATACTGAAACCCTCGGGTTTGTTTCAGGGATTTTACATTACCTCCGGAAACATGAAAAATGCCTATTTCAACTCAAAAGCGATTCATAAGCTTCAACTGATCCTGGGAAATCTTGTAAAGGGAAAAATTCCGGAAACTTTACCTGAATACCTGGTAAAAAGGCTCAAACTGGTTAGTTTGGAAAAGGCACTGATCACTATTCATCAGCCCGAGAATTCAGTAGAACTTAAAAATGCAACCTTCCGGTTAAAATTCGAAGAACTGTTTTTTATCCAGTTAAAAATACTTTCGATAAAAAGCAACCGTGACAAGAAATTCAGGGGTTTTAAATTTGAAAAGGTGGGTTTTAACTTCAATACTTTTTATCATGAATATTTGCCGTTTCCGTTAACGGGGGCCCAGATGAAAGTGATAAAAGAAATCAGGCGAGATGTAAACCGGAACGTTCAGATGAACCGGCTGTTACAGGGAGATGTCGGCAGCGGCAAAACTTTGGTGGCATTGATGTGCATGCTCATTGCTATCGACAATGGGTTCCAGTGTGCATTGATGGCTCCCACCGAAATTTTAGCGCAGCAACATTTTAATTCCATAAAAAAACTGGTTGGGGAGATGCAATTGGGCATTTCACTACTCACCGGCTCAACAAAGAAGAAAGGCAGACAAATAACAAGCGAAGGACTGGAATCGGGTTCGATACAAATACTGATCGGCACCCATGCGCTGATTGAAGATAACGTTATTTTCAGCAATCTTGGTTTGGTGGTGATTGATGAACAACACCGTTTCGGAGTTGCCCAGCGAGCCAAACTCTGGCAGAAAAATGATTCCATTCCTCCTCATATTTTGGTAATGACGGCCACTCCAATTCCCCGCACTTTGGCGATGACTGTTTATGGAGATCTGGATGTTTCGGTAATCGATGAATTGCCACCCGGTCGAAAACCGATTCAGACCATGCACTACTTTGAAAACCGTAGGGCGCAGGTTAACAACTTTCTCCGGCAGCAAATTGAAAAAGGTACTCAGGTTTACATTGTTTACCCGTTGATTTCGGAATCGGAAGCACTTGACCTGAAAAACCTGGAAGACGGGTATCGGCACATCACCGAAACTTTTCCTGATGTAAAAGTGAGTATGGTACACGGAAAAATGAAACCTGCTATCAAAGATTCGGCGATGCAGGCATTCAAAAACGGAGAAACAAAAATAATGGTGGCCACAACAGTAATCGAGGTTGGAGTCGATGTTCCGAATGCATCGGTAATGGTGATCGAAAGTGCCGAACGATTCGGACTTTCACAGCTGCACCAGTTACGCGGACGCGTTGGACGGGGAGCCGAACAATCGTATTGCATCCTGATGTCATCCTATAAAATCGGCACAGAAAGCCGGAAAAGACTTGAAACAATGGTTCGCACCAACGATGGTTTTGAAATTGCCGAAGTGGACATGAAACTGCGTGGCCCCGGCGATATTGAAGGAACTGCGCAAAGTGGCATAGGGTTCGACCTTAAAATTGCCAACCTCGGAAAAGATGGCGAAATTTTGCAGTTGGCCCGCAATGTGGCTACCGATATTCTTGAAATCGACCCGCTTTTGCAAACCGAGGAAAACAGGGTGCTGCAGAAAAGCCTTTCAGCAATAAAATCAACAGAATATGACTGGAGTTCGATAAGCTGAAATTGATTAATCAGGTTAATTCGAAAAATCGTTGCTGAATAAATCGCGTAATTTCTCCCGGTTTTCCGTTCCCAACCGGCGAATCATTGATACTGATGGCAGGAGTAACTTCACTGCCTGTGCCGGCAATAATCAGTTCATCCATTTCGTAAAGTTCTTTTTCTGAAAATGCTCTTTCTTCAAAAGCGATTCCGTTAACCTGGCAAATTTCAAGGATTACTTTGCGGGTAATTCCAGGCAAAATCAGGTTTGAAAGCGGATGTGTAATCACAACTCCGTTTTTAACACCTAAAACACTTGAATGAGTTGCTTCAGTAACTATTCCATCTCGAATCAATACACACTCTCCAGCCCCGGCTTTTACAGCTTTGTTGTAAATCATCGAATTTGGTAAGAGCGAAACCGATTTAATATCACAGCGTTGCCAGCGAATATCTTCGTGTGTAATCACTTTGATTCCGTTTTCAAGATTGTCAGTAAACGATGGCATGTGGTAGGCAAATGCATAAACCGTTGGCGAAATATTTTCAGGAAAATGATGTACACGTTTGTGTTCACCCCGCGATATCTGCAGGTATAAACCGGCATGTTTTCCGGTAAGATTGTTTCTGCTCAGTAATTCCTGAAACAAGCTTTCCAGATTTTCAGTTTTGTCATAATCAATTTCCATTTCTGAAAGACTTCGTTTCAGCCTCCACAAATGGTCATCGTATCTGAAAGGTTTACCATTGTAATATTTGATAACTTCATAAACGCCGTCGGCAAAAATAAATCCGCGGTCGTCAGCCGAAATTTTTGCATCTTTTTTATTTATAAACTGGTTGTTCAGGAAAACAATTTCGCTCATCGTATCATATTTTTAAGTGTTTGTATTTCATGTGCCCAAAGTGTTTCATCGGGCGTCTCCAAAATCAGTGGAATTCCATCGAAACGCGGGTCGTTCATAATACATTCAAAAAGTTCAAGACCTAAAAATCCCTTCCCCAGGCTGTCGTGCCGGTCAACCCTCGAACCCAGTTCCTTTTTGGTGTCGTTCAGGTGCATTCCCTTCAGAAATTCAAAACCCACAACCTCCTCAAATTCAGCAAAAACCTTTTCGAATCCGGCTTTGGTTTTAATATCGTAACCGGCAGAATAAGCATGGCACGTGTCGATGCAAACTCCCACTCTTGATTTATCGTTTACCTGGTCGATGATTTTTTTCAGTTGATAGAAAGAAAAACCAAGATTACTACCCTGCCCTGCAGTGTTTTCTATAACTGCAACTACTCCGGTAGTTTTATCAAGCGTCAGGTTAATTGATTCTGCAATTGTGGTAAGACACTGTTCTTCTGTAGTTTGATTCAAATGGCTGCCTGGATGAAAGTTGAGCCGGTCGAGTCCTAATTGTTCGCAACGCTGCATTTCGTCTAAAAAAGCATTTCTCGATTTTTGGAGTGCTTCCGGTTCCGGATGTCCCAGGTTAATCAGGTAACTATCGTGTGGCAATATCTGGTGAGGTTTGTAGCCAAATTTTTCACAATTATTTCTGAAAGCGTCGATACTTTGTTTTGTTAATGGCCTGGCTTCCCATTGCCGCTGGTTTTTTGTAAACAATGCAAATGCAGTCGCACCAATTTCGTGGGCATTTGCCGGTGCCAGTTCAACTCCACCACTTGCACTCACATGAGCTCCTATATATTTCATTTTTAATATTTTAAAATCTCAGAAAGAGTATGTTTAGTAACAATTAAACTCCATTGTTGTGTTTTCTGTTAAAAACATCCGAAATTACAACTTCATCTAAAAATCTGCTTTTTATTGAACAAAAAAACATCGTAAAAAGTTAATTTTGTGAATACAACATTAAAAATCAATGCTATGAAAAAGTTGGTTATTTTATTAGTCATTTTATTTTCAGTTTCTGCGGTTCAGGCCCAGGAAACTGCTAAAAAAAGTAAAAAGGAATTAAAGGCTGAAAAAAAAGCACAACAAATGGCCGAAGTAAAGGCAATTGTTGATAGCAAGAATTTTGTATTTGATGCACGCACTGCCAATCCGATGAAAGGAAGGACCGTAAATCTGACCACTGATTATAACATGAAGATCAGAAACGATTCGGTTTACTCTTACCTGCCTTATTATGGAGTTGCTCATAATGCAAGTGGTTTCGGAGGTACCGACAGTCCGATGAATTTCAGCCAGACAATTGAAGAATATTCATCAGAGTTGACAAAAAGCGGTTACATGGTAAAATTTAAAACCAGAAATGGCAGCGATTTACTGAGTTGTACCCTGCACATCTCCGAAACAGGTTCTTCAACTCTTTCTGTTTCAAGCATGAACCGGCAATCCATTTCGTATTTTGGCGATTTGCGAAAAGAGAAATGATATTTATGCATCCATAAAATTGGTTGAGGTGGTTCTGAAAAAACCTCCTCTTTTTTTTGCTGATTTCTTACAGATGCTGAGGAATATCGTAACATTAAAAGTATTATTTTAGCAACCTGACTAACATAAATATTATAGCCATGAAACTACAAATTCTGACCATTTTGCTGGTGCTTCCCTTTCTGACTTTTGCACAACAGGAACCTAAAAAAAGCAAAAAACAACTCAAAGAAGAACAAAAAAAGGAACGGATTGAAAAAATCAGGGAAATTGTTCGAAGCAAAAACTTTGTATTTAAAGCTGAAACTGTAAACGGTGTAAATTCAAGAACAAAAAACCTGACAACCGATTTCGGCGTTGAAGTGAGAAACGATTCTGTTTTTTCTTACATGCCATATTATGGCAACACTTATTCACGCGATTTTACGTCATATACAAACAGTCCGATGGGATTCATCCAGCCTGTTGATTCCTATTCTATGCAAAGAACAAATAAAGGTTATCGTGTTGATATTGAAGTAACAAACAACCATGATGTAATCAACCTGAAATTTCATATTAACAAAGATGGTGAGACCACTCTTTCAGCTAACAGCATTAACCGCTCTTCGGTATCGTACACAGGGTTTATAATTATTCCGATTGAAGTGACAGAAGAGGAATCTTCTGAACAGCCAAAAAACTGAAATTCAGAATTATAACTTAACCGGGAGTTTTCTGACGAGTTTAATTTCCATTGGTGAAACTTTTGCCTGCATGGCCATAATTTCAACACCGTCAGCAGCCACTTTTTTCAGCATAACTGCATAATCGGGATCAATTTCTTTGGCAGGGGCAAATATTTCAACGTCGCTGCGCTGTATGATGTACAACATAACAGCGCGCATGCCTGCCTTTTTTACTACTGATAAAGTTGAAAGATGTTTTAATCCGCGTGTAGTTACCGAATCAGGGAAAAGAGCAAAATTGCCTTCTTTGAGCGAAACATTTTTAACTTCCACAAAACATTTTTCCTGATCGTTTTCAGCAAAAATATCGAACCGTGAATCACCAAAAACAACCTCACGGGTTACTTTTGTATAACCTTCAAGACCAGGAATTAATCCGCCTGAAATATAATCAAAAGCCAGTTTATTCGGATTTGCAGTGTTGATCCCCACCCAGTCACCGCCGATTCTGATCATTTCCCAGGTAAAACGGGTTTTGCGGAGTTTATCTTTCGCGGGTGACAAATAAACTTCTGCACCATTTTCGAGACAACTTTTCATGGAACCGGAATTGGTACAATGCGCCACAACAATTTCGCCATTATCAAGTTTCACATCTGCCAGAAAGCGTTTGAACCGTTTAACCAGCGTCCCGTGTATTAATTCATCCTGAAACTTCATTTTCCCCAAATTTCCTCACTCACTCACTCACTCACTCACTCACTCACTCACTCCCGCCTGAACTTATTCATTCGGGCAGGCACTACAACTGCGTGTGCGCAAACGGAACAATATCCTGTGTTGCAAATTCACCCTGCAAAAATTTGTAATAACCTGTAATGGCTATCATTGCAGCATTGTCCATGGTATATTCAAATTTCGGGATGTATAAATTCCAGTGTTGTTTTGCGGCTGTTTGTTTTAATGCTTCACGTAAACCAGAATTGGCCGAAACACCACCTGCCACAGCAATCTCGCGAATGCAAGTCTGCTTTGCAGCCTTTTTCAATTTTTTTAGCAGAATCTCGATAATTGTATATTGCAGCGAGGCACACAAATCGTTGATGTTTTCAGCAATGAAATTTTCATTCTCCTTCAGGTTATCCCGAAGAAAATACAGAAAATTGGTTTTCAATCCGCTGAAACTGTAATTGAGATCGGGAATTCGTGGCTGTGAAAACACGAATCTAGCAGGGTCACCCAATTTTGCCAGTTTATCAACGTGTGGCCCACCCGGATAAGGCAATCCCATCACTTTGGCACATTTATCAAAAGCCTCTCCGGCTGCATCGTCAATCGTCAGCCCGATTACTTCCATATCGAGATAATCGCGCACAAGAATGATCTGCGAGTTTCCACCCGATACAAGCAAACAAAGAAAAGGGAATTTGGGTGGGTTGAATTCGACCCCGTTTTCGCGGATAAAAAGTGCCAACACATGACCTTTCAGGTGGTTTACTTCCACCAGCGGAATTCCTGAAGCCAGTGAAAATCCTTTGGCAAACGAAGTTCCCACGAGCAATGAGCCCAACAAACCCGGTCCGTTTGTAAAAGCCACCGCATTGATCGACTCTTTCTCAATTCCCGCTCGCTTAATGGCCCGGTCAACCACCGGAATTATATTTTGCTGGTGGGCGCGCGATGCCAGTTCTGGTACCACGCCACCAAATTCTTCGTGTACCTTTTGTCCGGCTACAACATTCGAAAGTATAACACCATCGCGGATTATTGCAGCCGACGTATCGTCACACGACGATTCAATACCTAAAATCGTAATATTTTGTTTGTTCATTTTCATATTCACTTTTCAGAATAAAGAATTTTCTGCGTTATTAATAAACATCGGTTAACAAAAACTTGTTTTCCATACTTTTGCATTCGTTAAAATGATATATGTTCGTTTAAAATAACCGCGCAAAGCTATTAAAAAAGGTTGGAAAATATTGATTATTGCAGCGGCACTGGCGATGGCGCTGGTTGCATCAGGTTATATAGTGCTACAGTTGAGCAGTGTACAGACTTATATTATCGGGCAGATTACTGAAAACCTTTCGCGCAAAACGGATGCAAAAATTTCCGTCGGAAAAGTGGATTTCAGGTTCTTCAACCTGCTTGTTTTGCAGAATGTACTGGTGGCTGACACTGAAAATGACACCATTTTTTATACCGATCTGGTATCAGCCGAAATTGATTCACTGAGTTTCAGAAAACAAAAAATTGTTTTAAGCGCATTGAATTTTAATAACAACCAGATCAATATCAGTCGTGACAGTTTAAACAGGTTCAATTTCAGTTTTATACTCGATTCGCTGCAAACTGAAAAAGCGGATACTACAAACGGATTCTGGAGAATCAGGTGCAACCATTTCGGATTTCACGATTCGAAACTGGGTTTTACAAATTTCGGGAGTACTGAAACAAAACATCTGTTTGTAAACGATTTAAACCTCTCTGTATCAGGATTTGAAAACTATTCCGATTCGACAGTTTTTAATCTCGATAACCTGAAACTGAATTACAACAACCAGATTAAAATTACCCGGCTCGCTGCCAAAGTTGCTGTTGGACCCAAAAGCATCAAACTTTCGGAAATGAACATGGAAAGCGACAAATCGGCAATTAACAACCTGAATCTGAATTTAAAAACATACGAAAATGAAGTGTTTTTGGATATGAATTCGGATTTTGAACTTTCTCTTGAACCATCAAATATCAATCTTTCGGAATTGGCAGAATTGATTCCAGCGCTAAAAGGAATGGATGAAGACATTGGAATTTCGGGAAATATTTATGGTACAATACACGACCTGAAAGGAAAAGACCTGACTTTAAATACCGGCGAAAAAACCATTGTAAATCTTGATTTTTACGTGAATGGCATTGAGAATCCTGAAACCATGTACCTGTTTCTCGACCTGAAAAAGCTGGAAACCACAGTCGCCGATATTTCTGATTTTACAATTTTAAAAAACGGCCGGCCGGTTAAATACACTTTTCCTTACTTTTTATACCAGTCAGGTTTGCTTTCGTACCAGGGAAATTTCAGTGGTTTTCTTTCCGATTTTGTGACTTTCGGTACACTAAAAAGCAAAATGGGAACAATAAAAACCGACGTTTCAGTAATACCCAAAGCCGATGGACTGATTGCCTACAAAGGGAAAATCTCAACAAAAGATTTCAATATTGGCAATCTGTTCAAAATTGAAAATCTCGGAAAACTCACTTTTAACGGCGAGGCAAATGGCGATTACCGGATCAAATCGCAGAAAATTTCGGGCTTGTTTAAAGGTGAAATTGCAAAAATTGAAGCACATGGTTATGAATATAAAAACATTCACCTCGATGGATATTACAATGATAAAATGTTCGACGGGATGGTGAATATGAACGATTCGAACCTTCAGTTTACATTTAAAGGGAAGGCTGATGTAAGTAAAGAAATGCCTGAATTTGACTTTAACCTGCAGTTAGACAAAGCATTGCCGGCAAACCTGAATTTGTTTGATAATTTTCCACAATCGGAAATGGCTTTTAACATGAAAGCAAGGTTTTCGGGCAACAAACTCGATAATTTACAGGGAATTATTATTGTTGACGACGGTTATTACAAAAATAATAACGGCGTTTTGGGACTGAACGGAATGCAACTTATTTCCATTCCCAAACAATCAGCAATGGAACTTGCTTTTAATTCAGACTATTTTGATGTGAGGATTGAAGGAAATTACCAGTTTCAGGACCTTGTTTATTCAGTAAAAAAGAGTTTGAACAAATTTGTTCCTGTGCTGAAACTTGAAACGCCACCCAATTTCAGGGCCAATATTTTTGATTACAGAATTAATTTTAAAAACCTCGATGATATAACCCATGTTTTTGCACCCGGACTAATAGTTGAAACGCCATTCTTTTTATATGGTAAAATTGATTCAAACCAGGCAAACTTCGAACTCGAAGGCAGTGTGCCGGGATTCAGTTACAGGAACCTTGGTTTCAGAAACATATTCATCAGCAATAAAGCCATTGGCAATGAATATGTTTCGAAATTAAAAATCAAAGAAATAACCCGCAAAAACAGTGATGCCATCTATAATTTTTCTGTGAATTCCTCAATCTCTGAAAATGTATTGAAAAACAAGATTGAATGGTTTGCCCATCGCGATTCTTCGGGGTATTCTTCTTTTATCAGCCGTTCAAATTTCACAACCAATTCGCCATCCGGTAAAATCCAGATTTCCTCAGAATTCTCGGAAACCGAACTTTTTATTGCTGAAAAATACTGGCAGTTAACACCTTTTGAAATGAAGTATGATTCAACAGATATTACTGTGAGTAATTTCAAATTAAAGAATGACAGACAGTTTATCGAAATCGATGGTGTAATGTCGCAAGACTCCTCTAAAATTCTGGCTGTCAATTTTAACCAGATTGATCTCGAAAAACTGACAGAAGGTGTTTCTGATTTGAATATTAAAGGCATTTTAAATTGCTCGTTGAATATATCGGATGTTTTTAAACAACCGGTGGTGATTGCCGATGCAAATATTAACGATTTGAATTATGCAAACCAGTTGATTGGCGATGTTGTTTTGAGTAGTTCGTGGGATAAAAGCAACGCAGAAATTGATTCGAGACTCGAAATTATAAAAAACAGGAAACGAAGTCTTTCGGTAAAAGGAACCTACAACCCGGCCACTAATAACCTGTTTTACAACCTGAAAGCAGACAGTTTGCCCTTAAAATTACTGGAAACTGTGATAGCCGATGATCTTTTTAATAACATTTCCGGGGCTGTTTCGGGCAACGTTGTGTTAAGCGGAAAAGCCAGTAAAATATTGATGGACGGTGCGGTGAAAGTTTCAGATGGTGCGCTGACCATCGACTACACCAAAACGAAATATTTTGTGCAGGACTCTGTGTATTTTAATACTGATACAATTTTGTTCCGCAATGTTTCTTTTGCCGATGTACAAAAAAACAAGGGCAAAATGAATGGCATTATTGTACACGATAATTTTGCAAATATGCTTTATGACTTTAGTTTCAATTCGCAAAAAATCAAGGTATTAAATACCACAATAAGTAATAATGACGTGTTTTATGGCGACGTTTTTGCCAATTGCCAGATGCGTCTTTTCGGGAAAGGCCCCGTTGTAAAACTAACCGGGTCACTCACCTCGCTGCCCGGAACAGCAGTTAATATATCGATGGAATATCAATCGGTAATTGAAAAGTACGACTTCATTCAGTTTATCAATACACAAAAAGAAGAAGGCGAAAATGAGAATTACTACAACCCGCCAAAAACCGATTTTACCATCAGCCTGAACATGGAAATAACACCCGATGCAAAAATACAATTGGTTTACAATTCGCAGATTGGTGACATAATTAAAGGTGAAGGCGAAGGAATTATGCTTTTCGACATGAACAAATACGGCGATATTTCGCTTTCAGGTGATTTTACAGTCACAAAAGGCGATTATTTATTTACGCTTCAAAGTGTTCTGAACAAACGGTTTATTATTGCTCCCGGTGGCACAATTATCTGGTCGGGCGATCCATACAATGCCGTTATCGATTTAAAAGCGATTTACCAGTTAAAAACATCGTTAAGCGACCTGAAAGCCGATGCCAATTACCTGTACCAAAGAATACCGGTTGAATGCGTTATCCTGCTGACCAATGAACTGATAAATCCGACCATCAATTTCGAAATCAATTTCCCGGATGAAAGTGAAAGTTTCAAAACCGAATACCAACAGTATTTTAACACCGAGGAAGAGCTTAACAAACAGATTCTTTCGCTCATTATTATGGGTAAATTTTACACGCCCGAATATATGCGTGGCCAATATGAATCGAACAACACAAATATGATAGGGTCAACGGCCAGCGAGTTGTTTTCGAACCAACTCAGCAACTGGCTTTCGCAAATCAGTGATAATGTTGACATTGGCTTTAAGTACAGGCCCGGCAATGCGATTACAAACGATGAACTGGAACTGGCACTCAGCACACAGATTTTTAACGACCGTGTTAGTTTGAACGGAAACATCGGGAATAATGTAAATCCTGAATCGAGCACCAGCAGCCAGATTGTGGGTGATGTGGATGTTCGTGTTAAACTCACCCCAAATGGCAAAATTCAGTTAAAAGCATATAACCATTCAAACAACGATCTTATTTACGAAACAGCACCTTACACGCAGGGCGTCGGGCTGTCATTCAAGGAAGAGTACAATTCATTCGATGAATTGTTAAGAAAAATGACTGCAATCTTCAGAAAAAAAGAGAAGTAACTTACTGAATTCAGGCTATCAAACCACAATTGTTCATAACTCCGGACCTGTAGTTTTCATTCCCTGAAAATCCAAAATAATAAAACTGTACTTTCGCATGGTATAATATTTGGTAAAGGTTACCGTTTTTAGAAAGTACAAATCAAAAAGAAAAACTAAGAAACTATGTATAATTTATTGCTCATTCAGACCAGCATGCCCAAAGATGTGACTGCTTTGGGAGCACAACCCGAAGGTATTTCATTATCTTTTATCGATCTTGCCATAAAAGGAGGTTGGATCATGATTCCCATTCTTTTATTATCGGTCGTCGCAGTTTTCATTTTTGTCGATCGTTATTTTGCCATTAAAAAAGCAGGTAAAATTGATGCAAGCCTTCTTGAAAGGGTAAAAGTTTATATCACCGGCGGAAAAATTGATGCGGCACTTGCACTTTGTAAAAGCACCGACAACCCGGCATCAAGAATGCTTGAAAAGGGCATTTCGAGAATTGGTCGCCCGCTTACCGATGTAAATGCCGCTATCGAAACCGTTGGTAATCTTGAGATTTCGAAGCTGGAAAAAGGCCTCCCTGTTTTGGCATCAGTTGCCGGCGGTGCCCCTATGTTGGGATTTCTTGGAACGGTTATGGGGATGATTCAGGCATTTTATGATATGGCAAATGCCGGAAACAATATTGATGTTACTCTGCTTTCAGCAGGTATTTATCAGGCAATGGTAACAACAGTAGCCGGGTTGATTGTGGGTATTACCGCCTATTTCGCTTACAACATTCTGGTAACAAATGTCGAAAAGGTGGTTTTTAAAATGGAAGTTGCTACTTCTGAATTCATGGATTTGCTGAACGAACCGGTTTAACTGCTGCAATATGGCACTGAAAAGAAGAAACAAAGTAAATGTTGAATTCAGCATGGCGTCGATGACCGACATTGTTTTTTTGTTGCTCATCTTTTTCATGGTTACATCGACCCTGATTGCGCCTAATGCACTGAAACTGCTATTACCTGAAAGCAACAACCAGACTGCGGCAAAACCTGTCACCACCATTTCAATCACCCAGGATCTGAAATATTACATCAATGACAACGGACAATTAAAAAGTGTGACTTTCGTCGAAATTGAACCATTTCTTGTTCAACGATATGGAACTGGAAATGAGGAAGTTTTCATTTCACTTCACACGGATAAAACAGTTCCGGTTGAACAAGTTGTAAAAATTATGAACATTGCCCGCAAAAACGGGTACAAAATGATACTGGCTACCGCACCAGAAAGTTAGAAAATAAAAAGTCGGGGTATTTTGATATCAACTTTCGATTAAATGGATTATATCAGGGAACATAAAAGAGGAATAATCGGTACAGCAATATTTCATGCGATTGTTTTGCTGTTGTTGATTTTTCTGGGATTCTTCACTCCGCTGCCACTCCCTGGCGAAGAAGGAATTCTTGTAAACTTCGGCACCAGTGAAAATGGTTTTGGAAGTGAGGAACCGAGTCCTGCCATGAGTGATCCATCCCCTATTGAACCCACTGTTCAGCCGCAGGAAGAAACCGCTCCGCCGGTTGTTTCGCAACCAAAGCCACAACCGAAACCTGCCGAAGCAAAAGAAGCTGTAATGACCCAGGATTACGAAAAAACAGCAGCCGTTGAGGCAGCCGAAAACAAAAAGAAATTAGAAGAACAAAAACGCAAAGATCAGGCGGCAGAACAGGAAAGAATCAGAAAACAGCGTGAAGAAGCGGATAGAATTAAAAAGGCAGAAGCCGACAGGATAGCCAAAGCCGAAGCCGAAAAAAAAGCACGCGAGGAAGAACAACGCAGAATTAACGAAATCAACTCAAGGGCTCAGGGAGCATTTGCCAGCCGCGGAACAGGAACCGGCGGCAAAGGAACCGGTGCCGGCACCAGCCAGGGAGCTACTTTCCCACGTGGAAACCAGGGTGTGCCCACCGGCGACCCCAATGCTTCGAATCTCGGACAAGGCGGGCTTGGCGGCGGAAGTAAAGGAACCGGAACTTCTTTTAGTCTTGAGGGAAGATCGGCTGCTTCGTTACCAAAACCCAAATATCCGGGTAACGATGAAGGTATTGTGGTAGTTAAAATTACTGTCGATAAAAACGGAAATGTTACTTCTGCTGAGCCGGGTGCAAGGGGAACAACCATTATGAGTCAGCAATTCTGGTCGGAAGCCAAGCAGGCCGCCCTGAAAGCAAAATTCAATGCTGACAATAACGCGCAGGCTTTTCAACAGGGAACCATTACCTACCGGTTTATTCTGGATTAAATACGGAAGTACCAACCATTCAAATCCCAATATCCAATTTCCAATTTCCAAATCCTAAAATCCAGTATCGAGTATCCCCGCCTGAACGAATTCAGTCGGGCAGGCAGTATCCAGCATCAGTTTTCATCTACCAAGATCATCTTCCATCATTCTTTTCCCCTTAATTGAATTATCTTCGTGATAATTTTCAGTGTTTAATTTCACAGAAATTAAGTCATTTGCACAAAATTTCAGGATCATGGCATCAATTTTTACCGAAAAAGTATTCAGCAGGAAGTGGTTTATCGACTACTCTTTTATCATCCTCGGATCGTTTATTCTGGCAGTGGGGTTTGTATTTTTTATCACCCCTCACCGCATTGTGCCGGGCGGAGTTTACGGAATTGCCATTGTGGTGCATTATCTCACTGTGGGTGTTTTTTCTTTCTGGCCCGATGGAATTCCAATCGGGTTATTTGGGCTCGTGCTGAATATTCCGCTCACCATTGCCGGCATTAAAATTCTGGGGCCGAAATTCGGTGTTAAAACCATTATCGGTTTTGTGCTTTCTTCGGTTTTTATTGATGGAATTACCATGATGCGTGCTGATGGCGACCTCGCGCTTGTTGACGATATTTTACTTTCGTGTGTTTTTGGCGGTGTTTTGATTGGTTTTGGATTGGGACTGATTTTCAAATCGCGCGCCACATCGGGCGGCTCCGATATTATAGCCATGATTATCGCCAAATACACAAAAATGCAGTTGGGAAAACTGATGATTTATGTCGATTCAACCATTGTTCTTTTAGGTTTATTTGCATTCCGCGACTGGGCAATACCACTTTATTCGTGGGTGGTGATTTACATAACAGGCCGTGCCATCGATATTACGCTTGAGGGAGCCGACTACAATAAAGCATTGATTATCATTTCGAAAAAACACGAGGACATCAAACAAAAGTTACTTTACGAACTGGAGCGTGGTGGCACCTATTTAAAAGGTGAAGGCATGTTTACCGGCGAAAAGAAAGAAATAATCTACACTGTGGTGAGTCGCCGGGAAGTGGCTATTTTGCAGGAATACATCAGCAAAATTGACCCCGATGCTTTTATTACAGTAATGGATACCAAAGAAATTTTAGGCGAAGGGTTTCAAAGCCTGCACAGCAAGGTGAATGAACAATGATGCAACAGATTATTTCAAAATTTAAACACCTGAAATGTAAAAAAATGGAATTGTAATAATTCTGAAGTTTTCGATTTTTGCCACGTTATTTTTTCTACTTTAGCGCAGCTTACTCAATAAAATAAGCCTCAATTCTTATGAAATATTTACTCTCCATTCTATTCTCAGGATTCATGGTTATGAATTTGCATGGACAATCAATTGACACGCTGATGTTTGGTGGTGACACCACTTTTTGTAAGATTATGGTTAAGAAGAAAAAAGGAGATTATCAGGTCTTTATCAAAAAAAATATCAGTGTCGATTGGAATGAAATTTATCCTGATTATGGTGATTTTGCTTTTTCTGAAAGTTACCGCTATACAAGCATAAAACTACCTGATACAGAAAAGAAAGTGTGGGCAAAATGTTATTTTGATGGGCAAATACGGTTATTGGAATACAATTATTCCTATTACCTGGCCACTCCTGACAATATTTACAAACTAACATCAGACAAAACTAAAAATGATGAATCAGGCAATCGAATTCAGAAGTCGCTGTTTAAAGGACAAATGATTGCAATTTTAAGCGACAAACTTGACTATGATTATTCTAAACTTCAATACAATGCCAAATCACTGGTCCTTCCTCTTATAAAATATCATCAGAATTACAATTTACCATATCGCGATTACAATGATTATTATCCGGCAAATATTGATTTGGTTCTTGGTTTTACCGGCGGAATTGAAACAATGAGGCTGAACCTGCAAACCGAAGAATATTTAATAGGAAACGTTATTGCAGTTGATTATACCGAATTCTATCCGACAATAAGCGCAGGCGTAAATCTTAACATCCCAAAACTTTCGAAACGATTATATTTTACAGGGGGAATTGAGTTGTCGAAACATAAAACTGATACATATAGAAAAATCGATTCGGAGAGCATGATTGTTTACTACACAGATCTTCAATATGATGCAATGAGTTGTGCATTTCCGGTAAACGTGGGTTTTAAATTTCTGAACAATGATTTTGCAGTTTTGGCAGTTCAAACCGGACTAAAACCATTTTTCATTATTTCTTCAAAAGCTCAAATGAAACTCGAAAGTGAAATCAATAATATTGTAAATACGAAATTTGTAACGGTTAATGAAAACAGTCATCCTGAATTGTTTCACAACATTGGATTCAAAATCAGCAGCCCGGCTTTGAGTAATAAACTTTCTGCCGGAATTGATTATAATTATTCTCTAACCCAATCCGTTGATGAAATCAACACCATTGCACATCTGAACAGTTTAACCTTTTCAATACTTTATAGTTTCTGACGATTATGAAAACAACAAAAATATCAGTTCTGATTTCTATCCTCGCTATTTTGTTTTTTTCATGTACAAAAGATGATCAGCGTGGATTCCCAAGCGTAACAACGCTGTCAAATGCCGAGGTTTATAATGATGGTACCGTCATTCACGCAACTGTTTCGCAGGAATATGTTGCAGAAATAATCGATCATGGAGTAATTTATTACATGTCGAAAAATGTAAATGATGAAAACAGCTATGAAAAAATTTCACAAGGTCCTTTAACAACAAACTCATTTTCAGTGCTAATTGAAAGAAACCTCGTAAAAAATACCGAATACACTGCAAAGGCATTTGTTGTGACCAAAGAGAAAACTGTTTACGGAAACGAAATAACTTTTATCAGCAAAGGAGGAAAAGCGCCAATCATTAATAGTTTTTGGCCCGAAAAAGGATTTGCAGGAGATACATTAATTATTCGCGGTAAGTATTTCAGTAATAAAAATGAATTAAACAAAGTAAAATTTTCGAATCAAAGTGCGGAGGTATTTTATTCAACAGATTCGTTACTAAAAGTAATCGTGCCTGTATTAATTGAATCAGTTACAGCAATAATTAAATTAGAGGTTGGTGATTTTATAATCCAGGCCAACAAAAATTTTGAATTATCTGAACCAACCATTGATAGTTTATTTCCTGAAAGAATTATGCCCGGTGAAGTTTTTTTTATAAAGGGGAAAGGATTAAATACAATTAATGCAGTATATAAACTTAATTATATTCCCGGGGATTATAAATACTTCTCAATAAAGTCAAGTTCTGATACATTGATAGAAGTATTAACCTATAATAGTGACATGACAGGTATTATTGATATTAATATCCAGCAATTGGACAAAGAAATTAACTCAGGAAAAAAGTTGACTATTTATTTACCTGAAATTACAAGTGTCAGTCCGACTACCGTGTGGCTCGAATCTATTATTGAGATAAAAGGCACCGATTTATCGAAAATTAATTGGCTTTTTACTGGAAATGATGAATTGGAAATAGTTTCGAAAACCGACAACCTGATAAAAGCAAAGGTTATTACACCATTTGTAAATTCAAATATCAGAGGAATGCTTCTAAATGCCAGAGAGATATATTTTTATAGTCAGCAATTACAATTCAGTGCTCCGGTGATTACTTCGGTCACCCCTTTAATTGCAACATATGGCGAAACATTAACCATTACCGGAGATTATTTTATTCCGGGTTTAAGCACAAATGCGAACGGGGCTAATACTTCATTTGATTACATCTCCAGAAATAAATTAACCTATCCTATTTCATGGTTCTTGCCAGCCGGGCCGCAGTCATTAAGCTTGTCTTATATAGGGAATACTTTTAGTAAATCGACGCTTGATTTTATCATTCCAAAAATTCAAATAGCCTCAATTACCCCCACAGAAATCAAAAACGGGACTGAAATATTTATAAAATTTGAAAACCTGCCCCCTTCAATAACAATTGACAAAGTTACCCGTTGTTGGTTAGAAAGAAATCCGATGTTTATTTCGGATGTTTCGTCGGAAGGGATTAAGGTGATTGTTAACGAAACCTTTGATTGTCCTGAATATCCGAGTATTACGCTGGATATCGGGCAACAAACGGTTACCGGAGACAGACTGCTTCATCTCAATCAGCCCTGGAAACAGTTTACATTCCCCGAAATTCCTTCATATCAGAATTATACACTTTGTTCAACTTTCGACCAATCAGATAATACACTGTATGCCATTGCACATCCTGAGTATAATAACAACATACGAACAGGAATTTTATACAAATATTCTCCTGAATTTAACAAGTGGGATAAATTAAGTTATATGTCCTATTTTGATTTTGAAAGTCCAGCCAGAATTTTCAGTACTGGAGACGAATTGTTTGTTGTGGGGTACAATTTCAGTACACTGGTTTGGAATGTCTGTAAATATTCAAAATCGACAAAAACATGGAAAAGATTAAAAGGAATTCCCGATAATTCAGCTAATGCAGTATTTGGAGGAAATCTTTTTACAATGGTAGTGAATAACAGAATTTTCATTGGAAAACGTGACTGGTTGTATGAGTATGATGAAACCAACAACGTTTGGTTATCGAGAACAAAAATTCCTGCCGGAAGAGAAATTCTTTCTCCCGTGGTAATGAATTATAACTCAAAAATATTGCTTGGATTTCCTGCTTATTACACTTCAGCTGAAGAAGTTGGTTTACTTTACGAGTACGATCCGCAAACTGACAAATGGAAAGACCATGGTGAATTCGAAAACACATTTTTTTATAATACTTCCGGTGGATCATATGTAACATCTTATAACAATAAATTTTACATTACAGGAAATTCGCAAATCACCGGTTCAGCCAAATTAGTGGAATTCGATCCAACCACCCTTAAATCAAGGGAAATGATTGTTCCGGTTGATAAGCCTTCAGGTGCCTTTTTAATTTTTCAGTACAATAATTTTCTGTATCTGGGTACTCACAAAGACTCGTTTTACAAAATCCCGGTTTCAGATTTTCCTGAAATAGAAATAGATGAATAAATAACCATGCATTAAAGGCTTTATTTCTTTAAATTAAGATATTTTTTATTTGATTTATGAAATCGAATTTATACTTCATTGATCTGTCCCAGTCGATCCAGATTAATTTTTCCTTACTCCCCTGCTGATACCTGTTTAACAGAATAAGCAATTTCGTACATTTGACAAAAACACCATTTTCGCCGGTAAATGAAAAGAACTTGGTTTATACTGATTTGTGCTCTGCTGGTTACTTATTCGGCAACCGGACAGAAAGTCGGTCTTGTGCTCAGCGGGGGCGGTGCAAAAGGCATGGCGCACATCGGCGTAATCAGGGTGCTGGAGGAAAATAACATTCCCATCGATTATATTGCCGGCACTTCCATCGGCGCGATTGTGGGCGGTTTGTATGCTGCCGGCTACACACCCGACGAGATGGAGGAACTTTTTAAATCGGATGATTTTTATTTCTGGTCAACCGGGAAAATTCAGAAAGATTACCGCTACTATTTCAAAATACCCGAAGAAGACCCGGCCTGGATTGACTTGCGGCTGGAAAAAAAAGACGAAAAACTGAAAATACTTCCGCCCACCAATTTTGTTCCGCAGGAACAGATGGATTTTGCATTTATGGAACTTTTTGCCGCCACCAACGCGGCCTGCAAATACAATTTCGACAGCCTGATGGTTCCCTTTTTTTGCGTGGCCACCGATGTGAACAAAAGCCAGCCGCTCGTGATGCGATCGGGCGATCTGGGTTCTGCCATCCGCGCATCGATGACGGTTCCGCTGGTTTTCAAACCCATCGAAATTGATGGCGTTTTACTTTTCGACGGCGGAATTCTGAACAATTTCCCCCATGACATCATGAAAGATCTTTTTCAACCGGATATCATAATCGGGCACCAGGTTGCCGACGGACAAAAAACCGCCGACCCCGACGATTTGACAACACAAATCTCGAACCTTGTAATGCGACCCACTAATTTCGAGATAAAAGAAAACGAAGGGATTTTGTTGAAAACACAGTTTAAAAATGTAGGGTTGATGGATTGGAACAAAGTTGACCAAATTGTGGTGGATGGAATGAGAACGGCTTATAATTCGTTAGATAGTATCAAAAACCTCATTGACAAAAGGGTTTCACCTGAAACAGTGAATGAAAGAAGAAAGCAATTCACACGAAAAAAACCGGAACTTTTCTTTCAGAATATTCAGGTTGAAGGCGTGGAGGACCCGATGCAACGAAAATATATTATTCAGTCGATAAAAGGGAAATATGATGTGGTAACCCTTTCATCGTTCAAAAAGGAATATTTCAAACTCATTGCCGATGAACACATAAAATCGATTATGCCGGTATCGCGTTACAACAGCGAAACCGGGTATTACGATCTTCACCTGAAAGTGGAACCGCAAAAAAAGGCGGAGGTAAAAGTGGGCGGTAATATTTCAACAAAACCCATCAACCAGGGATTCGCCAGTTTTAATTACCGCACTTATAACAGCCGCGCTTATACGCTCAGTTCAAACATCTATTTCGGGCGATTTTACAGTTCCTTCAAGCTGGGTGCCAGGATCGATTTTCCATCGTCGTTACCTTTTTACCTGGCCGGATTTTCAACTTTTAACCGCTGGGATTATTTTGCGTCGAGTTCGGAGTTGTTTTTTGAAGATGTGCGGCCTCCTTACATCATTCAGAATGAAAACAGTACCCGGTTTGAAGGCGGTTTTCCCTGGAAAATTCATAACAAGGTTTTTGGCGGAATTGCTTATTCAAACAGTACCGATCAATATTACCAGACCGATGTATTCAACAAAGCCGATGATCCCGATAAAACCACATTCACAGCTTTCAGTTCGCAGATTGGTGTTGAAAACAATTCACTGAATTACCGGCAATATGCGAGCGAGGGGTCACACCGTTATCTGCTTATAAAGTATATTTCGGGGAAAGAGACAAATATTCCCGGCACAACTTCAGGTAAAGATGTTGGTAAGGTTACAAATAACCATAATTATTTTCAGGTTGAAGCACATGTTTTAAGGAATTTCAAAATGGGCCCGAAATTTACAACCGGGTTACTTGGCGAAACTGTTTTCAGCACAAAAAAGAATTTTACGAATTTTCGTTCCTCAAAACTGGCGGCACCAGGTTTCTACCCCACTCCGCACAGTAAATCGCTGTTTATTGAAAACTTTCACTCAAACAGCTATCTGGCCGGCGGATTAAACACTGCTTATACATTTGCGCCCGGTTTTGATTTCAGGCTTGAAGGTTATGTCTTTTTACCCGTTAAAGAATTGCTTCCGGCAAGCGACGGAACTTTACAGAATGCAAAATTTATTCAGAATTATTATCTGCAGGGACTTGCTGCCATTGTTTATCAAACCGGCGTGGGACCTGTGAGTCTAACACTGAACTATTACGAAAAAGAAGACACAAAACTCTATTTTATGCTGAATTTCGGTTATATCATTTTCAACAAAAGAGGGTTTTAGAATATCGATTAAAGATTTACAATCCAACAATTTACTTTTAACAATTTGGCCGGAAAGCGGGAGCCAGTCTCTATTTCTTTTTCCTCCAGCATTTTACCCACTCTATTTCGAATGATACAGGTTGCGATGCAGGAATTTCGTCAACTACAATGCTTGAAGCATTCAGATGCAGCTTTTTATTCAGTTCTGATGATTGTCCGGTGAAAACCACTGTTTCATTAATTTTCCAGGTAAACTGGCTGCCATTTTTTTCAACACTGAAAATATACCATTTGTTGCTGCTCAGATTCGAAATATCCAGTCCTTCAAACTGTGCTTTTGCATTTTTCAGCGAAATAAAACCCAGCCTGTTTTTAGCGCCCATTTCCAATAAACTAACGCGTGGCTGATCGGTTTCTCCTGCGAGGTAAAACGAACTGACCACCTGGCGGACGGGATTGAAATGTATTTTTGCTTCAATGATTCCATCTTCAACCGTAAAGCTTTTCCACGAAGAAATCAGTCCCGAAGTATAATCAAGAGTTGCCTGCACAAATCCCGATGGCATCTGCCAGATTTTTCCTGTTGCTTTTTCCTTTCGAACTTCAATGGTAAGCTTATTGCCCGTTTTCAGGTTTTTCCCTTCTGTAAAATGGTGTAAATCACCGGCCAGTGCAAAATTATCGCCTAACATTTTATCTGCAACAAGCGATGTGAAACTCCACTTGTCATTGTCGGGTTTTGCAGCGCCGAAATTGTCTTCAAAAACCACTTCCCAATTGCGCACAAAATCGAAAACAGTGGTTCCCTTATTTTTGAAATACCTCACAAGATGCGGCAGTTTTTTCATTTCGAGGTATTGCTGCTGTCTTTTGTATTCATTCGTTTTTTCCCATTTTTTCGGGTCTTCGAGGTATTTTTTCCTTTCAGCAAACTCAGCGGATGTGGTAGTTTGTTTCAGTTCGCGATAACGCTTCAAATCTGCAGAATCGATAACTGCCAGGTAGTTTTTGTATAATTTTGATTTTTCGAAACCGGTAAAAAACGAAATTTCCGAATCGTTTTCGAGGTGTTTAAACCGTTTGAATTTCCGGTTGGCCTCGCTGTTTTCAAACTTTGTTTTATCCTGCAAAAATGCCACCTGTTTTTTAAACGAATCGCTGTTTACAAGTTCTTTCAGTTCGAGGTATCTTTTCAGCATCGAACTGCCTTTTGTTTCGTTATAAATCTTCAGTTTTTTTGAGTGTTTAGCCGTTTCTTCTTCCTTTAAACGGGCAGGATTTTGTAATTCATTCCAGATTCTGATCTGCTTCGATTTTTCGAGTTTATGGAATTCTTTGGCCTGTTTTTCTTCTGATGAACCTTTATAAACCTGTGCCAGAATTTCTTTTTTATCTTTCGCAAAACGGCCATCGTTTACATATTTTTTCAGTTCATTGAATTCGGCAGTTTTTTCAGCGTCTTTCAGCTTTTTAAATCTTTCAAGATCTGACGATCCTTCCACTTTCAGAAAATCACGGATAGAGCGTTTCTTTTCCAACAGATGAAACTCTTTCAGAAGATTAAATTCGTGGCTGCCCTTAAAATGCAAAGCGTCAATTTCTGTTTTTTTCTTCTTAAACTCCGCCGAATTAACCTCTTTCTCCAGTTCAAGATAAAGTTTCAGTTCATCAGAACTTTCCACCTGCTGAAATTCAGCAAATTCATCAGCAACTGTTTTACGGTTTTTCTCAATGGTTTCAACCGGTTTGATCTTTCTCAGCAACTGAAGAGAGAATATTTTAAATGACATATGGCTGTTTTAAGTTTTGAAAATCAAAAATAGTAAAAACGATAATTATTATACTATTTAACAGTTTTTTGATTTACTCAACAGACAATTTCTGTTTCATGATAAAACAGGTTTTTAACAAATCTCAGAGCGATTTAGTTTTTTTCAGCGGGTCGGTGTTTATATTTTTCACTATCAACAGGTTGACTGATCAACTTATTTTCAATAGTTTTGGAGCTGACCATTAAAATTGAAAGATGATTCCACACTCAGAACTGATAATTAACGACGATGGCTCTATTTTTCATCTTCACCTGAAACCTGAAAACCTGGCTTCGCTGGTTATTCTTGTAGGCGACCCGGGAAGAGTTGATACGATTGCCTCTTATTTCAGCCAAATTGAATTCACCTCTCAAAACCGTGAATTTAAAACAGTTACAGGTTATTACAACTCAAAAAGAATTTCTGTTATATCAACCGGAATCGGCACCGACAACATTGATATCGTTTTAAATGAACTTGATGCTCTTGTAAATATCGACCTTGAAACCCGCACCATAAAAAATAACCACACCCCGCTGGATATTGTCAGAGTTGGTACTTCGGGCGGGTTACAAACTGATTTGCCCGTTAATTCGTTTGTTGTTTCGCAGAAATCAATCGGATTCGACGGAATGCTGAATTTTTATGCCGGTCGCGAAAAATACTGCGACCTGGATTTTGAAAACGCTTTTAAAGTGCATACAAACTGGAATCCTTCGCTACCCACCTTTTATGTGGCTGATGCATCTGAAAAGTTGCTGGCAAAATTTAATTCAACACCTTTTATTCAGGGAGTCACTATTTCAGCACCAGGGTTTTATGGCCCTCAGGGACGGGTTTTGCGGCTTCCGCTTGCCGAGCCATTGCTGAACCGTCAAATTGAAGAATTCAGATATAAAGATTTCAGAATTACAAATTTTGAAATGGAAAGTTCTGCTATTTACGGACTTTCGAAAATGCTGGGTCACGAAGCACTCACAGTTTGCCTGATAATTGCTAATCGTGTAGCTCACAAAGCCAACGAAAGTTATCATTCGGCAATGGAAAAACTTATTATTTCAGTTTTGGAACGACTAACAACCGGATAATCATGAACAACCCGAAATTAGACGCTTTAATAGGATTGTTGGACGACCCCGATTTAACTGTTTTTGAGATGGTGGAGCAGGAACTTTTAAAAGAATCTGACGACATTATACCCGAACTCGAAAAAAAATGGGAAATCAGCCTCGACGGAAATTGCCAGGAAAGAATTGAAAATATCATTCAGCATCTTCAATTCAAAGAAACATCACGAGTGCTGAAAGAGTGGATTGAAACAGAAAATACCACACAAAAGCTGCTTTCAGGTTTTCTGGTAGTCGACCGTTTTCAGTATCCTGATGTTAATGCACTGAGTATCGGGGTAAAACTCGAAAATATCCGTAAAAAAATCTGGCTTGAGCTGAATAATTCGCTCACTTTGCTCGAAAAAACCACCATCATCAATCATTTTCTTTTTAATATTCTTGAATATTCCATCAATTTTAAAAACATCCACTCGCCACAAAACTGTTTTCTTAATCAGATACTTGACACACGAAAAGGCAACCCGGTTTCAATTGCGGTATTTTATACAATTATTGCCCGTCAGCTTGAAATGCCGGCTTATTTTATCGATTTTCCGAAGAATCCGCTGGTGGCAATTGTTGACGCCAAACTGGCACGAAAAGTACACGGAAGTAATTCCGATTCTGATGTTCTATTCTACATCAATCCCTCCAACCGCGGCGCAATTACAAGCATCAAGGAAATTGAATATCATTTGCGAACCAACAATTTTCAGCCAATCAAAAATTATACGGAGCCAAAATCAGATGTGCAGTTTATCCGCAGATTGGTTGAATCGCTTGAGTTATCATACCAGTCGGTGAATTTTATGGATAAACGTGAAAGAGTTCACCAGCTACTGGAGTTATTTTAACAGCAAAACCTGATCTAAAAGAAACGGGCCATCTGAAATTCAGATGGCCCGTTTCTTTTATGGTATTTTGATTACCTATTTTGCGTAACTCACAGCCCTTGTTTCGCGGATAACCGTAATTTTAATCTGTCCCGGATAGGTCATTTCGTCCTGAATTCGTTTTGAAATATCATACGAAAGTTGTTCCGTTTCCTGGTCGGTAAGTTTATCGGCGCCCACAATTACACGCAACTCACGTCCTGCCTGGATTGCATAGGTTTTCATTACTCCCGGATAAGAAAGTGCCAGGTCTTCCAGATCTTTCAAACGTTTGATGTATGACTCCACAATTTCGCGACGGGCACCCGGTCTTGCTCCTGAAATAGCATCACAAACCTGAACAATCGGTGCCAACAGCGACTGCATTTCCACTTCGTCGTGGTGCGCACCAATGGCATTACAGATATCAGGTTTTTCCTTGTATTTCTCGGCCAGCTTCATCCCCAGCACAGCGTGCGGCAATTCCGGTTCATCATCCGGCACCTTTCCAATATCGTGTAACAAACCTGCACGTTTTGCTTTTTTCGGGTTCAAACCCAGTTCAGCGGCCATGATTGCTGAAAGATTAGCCACCTCGCGTGAGTGCTGTAAAAGATTTTGGCCGTATGACGAGCGGTATTTCATTTTACCGATCAACCTGATCAGTTCAGGATGTAAACCATGAACACCCAGATCAATTGTGGTGCGTTTTCCGGTTTCAATAATTTCTTCTTCGATTTGTTTTTTTACTTTGGCCACAACTTCTTCGATTCGTGCCGGGTGAATACGGCCGTCGGTTACAAGCTGGTGAAGCGCAAGACGTGCAATTTCGCGGCGAACCGGATCGAAAGCCGAAAGAACGATTGCTTCAGGAGTGTCGTCAACAACAATTTCAACACCGGTTGCTGCTTCGAGTGCACGGATATTTCTTCCTTCGCGACCGATGATCCGGCCTTTAATTTCGTCACTTTCGATATGGAAAACAGTAACCGCATTTTCAATGGCAGTTTCAGTAGCCAGACGTTGAATAGATTTCACCACAATCTTTTTAGCCTCTTTATTGGCGGTAAGTTTGGCTTCCTCCATAATTTCGTTTATGTAAGAAACGGCTTGCGATTTGGCTTCTTCCTGCAACGATTCCACCAATTGTGCTTTTGCCTCTTCAGCCGAAAGACCCGAAAGCTGTTCAAGTTTTTCAAGTTGCTGACGGTACATTTTCTCCACTTCTTCCGACTTATGTTCTACCCGCTGAAGTTGCACGTTCAGGTTTTCCTTGATGATTTCAACCTCGCGTTTCTGGGTTTCAAACTCTTTCTGTTTTTTATTCAACTCCTCACGGCGCTGGTTCAACTGGTTGTCCTTTTGTTTCAGCTGACTTTCCTTTTCGTTTACATCAGCACTTTTTTCCTGGATGAACTTTTCATGATCGGACTTCATCTGGAGAAACTTCTCTTTGGCCTGAAGAATTTTATCCTTTTTAATCACTTCGCCTTCAGCCTGTGCTTCGGCAATAATTCTCGTTTTCTTAGAATTCAGCGCTTTGTTCCATAAGAAATAGGACAAAGCACCACCTCCTAAAAAACCGGCAGTCAATCCTATTATTAACTCTATAATACTCATTTTAAAATTTTTATTCAATTACTAAAAAACCCGTGTAAAGTTTGTTCCTTATCAGGAAACAACAACTTTATACGGGCTTTGTTAAATCTATCTCTGTAAACCGACGTTTATTTCTGCTTCTTTTCAATTAAGAAATCAGCTATATCGTCATTTAAATTTTTCAAACCACTGATGAAGAGCGTTTTGTCTTCGCGTTCCTGTAAAGCCAGACTTTCAAATGCGATCTGGAAAGCGGTCATCGCGAGAATATCTTTTGTATCTTGTTCAGCAAACTGTCCGCGAAATTTACGAACCAGTTCGTTCACTTTTTTTGCAGCCTGTCTGTATTTCTCTTCATCTTTTGCATTGATGGTCAGAGGATAAGTCCTTCCGTCAAGCCTGATATTTATTTTTAACTTTCGAGTGTCCATCCTACTGATTGAGTAAGGCAATACACTTGTCAATTTCCCGTATTAATTTGTTTATCTTTTGTTTGGCTTCTTTGCTATCATCTGCACCAGATAATAACTGGTTGGCCAATCTCATTTGTTCATTCTTCCGACTGAGTTCGTCTTTTTCATTCTTTAATAATTCAATCTCATTTTTAAGGAGGGTAATTTCCTGTTCCAGCTTTTTTGTATAATTCTCATTTTGTGCGAATTCATCAAACAACAGCCGGACATTTTTTGTTAAATTACCAAGAAGCAAACTTTCTTCCTCAGTCATTATAGCTGCATTTCGAAAACAAAAGTAATATTTTTAACCTTTTACGAAAGCGTCGTAAAAATATTGATGTAAAAATTACCAACACTCCTTTGTTAAGTTGCAGAAAAGCTATTTTTAAAAATTAAAATGGAGCCACAATTGAAAAATAATTACCTGGTAATCGGTCAGATGTCGGGCACATCGCTGGACGGGCTTGATTTGGTGGCTGTTGAGTTTGTGTTTTCGGATGAAAAATGGCACTACAAAATTATTGACGCAAAAACCATTTCTTATTCAGAAACCTGGGAACAAAAACTCCGGACAGCACACCATTTGTCGGGTTCAGAATTGCTCCAGGTTCATAATGAATTTGGAAAATTTCTGGCCGGACAAATTACCCGATTCTCAAAAAATTTTAATAGTGAATTGATTGCCTCACACGGACACACCATTTTTCATCAGCCTGAAAAAGGCTTTACTTTTCAGTTGGGAAATGGTTCTGTGGTTGCTGCGGAAACCGGAATCACAACCGTGGCCGATTTTCGCCAGCCTGATGTTGCTCTCGGAGGACAGGGAGCGCCACTGGTTCCTGCCGGCGACAGGCTGCTTTTTGGCGAATTTGACTATTGTTTGAATATTGGTGGTTTTGCCAATATTTCTTATGAAAATAACAGTCAAAGAATTGCATTTGATATCTGTCCTGCCAACATAATACTGAATCATTTTGCTGCAAAAAATGGACTTCCGTTCGACAATAACGGTGATTTGGGAAGAAATGGAAAAATCAACACTGAATTACTTGTAAAATTGAATTCGCTGGATTTTTATAAAAAAGAACCGCCAAAATCGCTCGGAAGAGAATGGATTGAAAGTGATTTTCTTCCCATAATTGATGGTTTTCCCGGCTCAGATTCTGATAAACTCAGAACAATTTACGAGCATATTGCCTTTCAGATTGGAAAATCGACCAACAAGCCCGGGAAAATGCTGGTTACCGGAGGAGGTGCATTTAATAAATTTCTGATTGAAAGGTTAAAGGAATTGTCGGTTGCAAAAATTGTAATTCCCGATTCAGTTACTGTCAATTTTAAAGAAGCGTTGATTTTTGCTTTTTTGGGAGTTCTCAGAATCAGATATGAAATCAATTGTTTTGCTTCAGTAACCGGTGCCAGAAAAAACCATTCCAGCGGAGTCATTTTTCTTCCGTGAAACACACCTGAAAACAGGATTTTAATCATTCTTCAAACTACCGGAATTGCTGTTATTTAGGAAGAACTAAAACAATTCAGAACATGAAATTTAATCCGGCAAAAGCGATTCACGATTTAAAACAATTCGGAGAATTTGGCGACGTAAATCCCTCAATAACTGATTCTTCAACCTATACATTTTTAAAAGGCCAAACCATGGAGGAAACCTTTCTGGGCCACATGGAAGGTTGTTTTTTGTATTCGCGTCACTGGAATCCGAGCAATAAATACCTGGCAGAAGCGCTGGCAGCCATGGAAAATACAGAATCGGCATGGATCACAGCATCAGGAATGGCGGCCATTACCTGTTCGCTTTTGCAGCTTTGCAGTGCCGGCGACCACGTCATTACCAGTGTTACAACATACGGTGGAACCTACGCATTTCTGAAAAACTGGCTGCCAAAATTTAAAATCGAAGTTTCATTTGTCGATATCACCAACCTTGAAGAGGTTAAAAATTCAGTTCGATCGAATACGAAGGTAATTTACACCGAAACCGTAACCAATCCGCTACTCCAGGTTTCCAACATTCCTGAACTGGCGAAAATTGCCCATGAAGCCGGTGCTCTTTTAATGGTTGACAATACGTTTACTCCCATGATATTTACTCCGGCTATGTTGGGTGCCGACCTTGTTGTTTATAGCATGACCAAATTTATCAACGGAAAAAATGATTGCGTGGCTGGCGCTATTTGTGGTAGTGCCGATTTCATCAATAAACTTTCGAATGTAAATGTTGGGACTGCCATGTTACTGGGGCCGGTGCTCGATCCACTCCGCTCCTCCTCTATTCTGAAAAATCTGAATACATTGCACATCAGAATGAAACAACACAGTAAAAATGCACAGTTTCTGGCTGAAAATCTTGCAAAAACGGAATTGAAACTGACATATCCCGGACTGAAAACTCATCCGCAACACGAACTCCATAAAAGCATGATGAATGAAGAATATGGTTTTGGTGGGATGATGGCCATTGATTTTGGCACAATGGGAAATGCCTACGCTGTGATGCAACGGATGCAGGAAGCCGGGGTGGGTTATCTGGCAGTGAGTCTCGGCTACTTCCGGACGCTCTTTAGCTGCTCGGGGCACAGCACTTCATCTGAGATTCCGCCTGAAATTCAGAAAGAAATGGGACTTTCTGAAGGTCTTGTAAGGTTTTCGGTTGGTTTGGACAACGACATTGAAGAAACGTTGACAACCATCAAAAAATGCTTATAATTTGACCTGAATCAGGCTTATCAGCGAATCTCAAACCACAGAAAAATTATATTTGTGAAATTCTGTATAATAAAAACGAACAAAATGAATAGAAAATTAATCTTAACATCTTTACTTACAGTAATTTTTATTTTCAGCGGCCTGCAATTTTCAAATGGCTGCACCAATTTTCTTGTTACCAAAGGAGCATCAACCGATGGTTCGACCATGATTACTTATGCCGCCGATTCGCACACACTTTATGGCGAATTATATTTTCAGCCTGCAAAAGACTATCCGGCGGGTGCCATGCGCGATATTTATGAATGGGACACCGGTAAATTTCTGGGTAGAATCCCGCAGCCATCACACACCTACAGCGTTGTCGGGAATATCAACGAATTTCAGCTCGCTATTGGCGAAACCACTTTTGGCGGGCGTGAAGAATTAGGCAAACAGACCGGTGCCATAATGGATTACGGCAGCCTGATTTATGTGGCGCTGCAACGGGCAAAAACCGCACGCGAGGCAATTGAGGTGATGACTTCACTGGTTCGCGAATTTGGGTATGCCAGTTCTGGTGAATCATTTTCGATTGCCGATCCCAATGAAGTCTGGATTCTGGAAATGATTGGCAAAGGTGAAGGAGAAAAAGGCGCCATTTGGGTGGCCGTCAAAATTCCGGACGGATACATCAGCGGCCATGCTAACCAGGCCAGAATCACCACATTCCCGTTAAATGACCCGGCCAATTGCATTTATGCACCCGATGTCATCAGTTTTGCAAAAGCAAAAGGCTGGTTCAGCGGTCAGGACAAAGATTTCAGCTTCTCAGATGTTTATGCACCCGTTGATTTCAGTGGTGCCCGTTTTTGCGATGCCCGTGTTTGGTCAGGTTTTAACAAAGTGGCAAATGGCATGGACAAATATGCTGATTATGCAAAAGGAATCGTTACTCATGGAGGTGCCAACAATTTCCCGAACAACAGAATGCCGTTGTGGATAAAACCCGACAAAAAGCTTTCTGTTCAGGATGTAATGGGAATGATGCGCGACCATTACGAAGGAACAGAATTGGATATGACCAATGATATTGGTGCAGGTCCTTATTCATTGCCATATCGCTGGAGACCCATGACCTGGAAAGCCGACTCAGTTGATTATTGTCATGAAAGGGCAATTTCTACCCAGCAAACCGGTTTTTCGTTTGTAACACAAAGTCGTGGCTGGCTTCCAAATCCGATTGGCGGTGTTCTATGGTTTGGTGTTGACGATACTTACAGTACCTGTTATGTGCCTGTTTATTGTGGAATTAACGAAATACCGGAATGTTTCAGGGTTGGAAACGGCGACATGCTTACTTACAGCGAAACTTCGGCTTTCTGGACATTCAATTTTGTGACCAACTTTGCTTATCTGCGTTATAACGATATGATTAAAGACGTGAAAAAAGTTCAGAGTGAACTCGAAAATAAATTTGTTGCGCAATTACCGGTAATCGATAAAGCAGCAGAAGCACTTTATTCGGCAAACAAAGAACAGGGAATCAGGTTTATTACAGAATACTCAATAAACGAATCCAATAACATGACTGCCCGCTGGAAACAATTGGGTCAATACTTGTTGGTTAAATACATTGACGGAAATATTAAACGCGAAAAAGACGGACAGTTTGAACGCACAGAAACAGGGCTGGCGCCAAGTCCGATTTTTGCCGGATATCCTGAATGGTGGTTAAAAGCCATTGCCAAAGCAACCGGCGACGATAAAAAAATGATCGGAGGCGGTGGTCATTGATCATTTTTTGTTGCTGACAAATTAAAATTGAAGTTGCCTGATTTTGATTAATAATAATTTTTGTTACTTTTGCGCCACTTTTTAAGCAATCTCTTTTCTGTCGGAAGCAGACAGATTACATTGCCAACATTAATAACATTTATACAAAATGGACTTAGTAAAATTAGTAGAACAGGAATTCGCCGCTGGCAAACAACACCCGGAGTTTATCGCTGGCGACACAGTAACAGTAAGTTACAAAATCGTTGAAGGAAATAAAGAACGTATCCAGAATTACAGAGGCGTTGTAATCCAGATTAACGGCAGTGGCACCACCAAAACATTTACCGTAAGGAAAATGTCAGGAAACATTGGCGTTGAGAGGATTTTTCCGTTGAATTCTCCGTTTATCGATTCGATTGAAGTAAACAAGAAAGGTAAAGTACGCAGAGCAAAATTGTACTATCTCCGCGACCTCACCGGAAAAGCAGCCCGTATCAAGGAAAGAAAATTCTAAGAAATATAAAAAAAGGTCTCTTTGCAGAGACCTTTTTTTATGCCATAAAATATTGTAAAATATCTAATTCTGAACCATTTCCCGCGCAATTTTCAGCGAAGCTTCCGAATAATCGTTACCGCCCACCATTTTTGCCAGCTCCTCGATTCTTTCTTCAGTATTCAGCAATTTTACTGAAGTAAGGGTTTTGCCATTTTCCTCGTATTTGTAAACCACAAAATGTGTATCGCCTTTGGCAGCAACCTGCGGCAAATGAGTAATATTGATGATTTGTGTTGATGTTGAAAATGATTTGATGATATTTCCCATTTTCAGGGCAATTTCACCCGAAACCCCGGAATCAATCTCATCAAAAATTACGGTTGGCAACGTTTTCGATTTGCGTAACAAATTCTTGATTGCCAGCATCAGCCGCGACATTTCGCCACCAGAAGCTACTTTAGAAATCTCGTTTAAAGCTATATCGTTGTTGGCACTAAACAGAAACGAAATCGTGTCTTTGCCATTTATGGTAAAATCCGATAACCCTTCGTGTTTAATTTCCAATCTTGATTTTGGCATTCCGAGTTGAACCAGGTCACTTAAAATTTCTTTTTCTATCAGACCAAAAACATTTTTGCGGGCAATTGTAAGCTCCTTTGCCTTTTTATCAAGATGTTCCTGTGTTAATTTTATTCTATCTTCCAACGCAGCAATTTCTTCATCATAACCCGTTACCTGCAATATTTTCTCTTCTAAGGAAATCTTCAGATTTACTAGTTCTGTCACCGTTTTTACATGATGTTTCTGTTGCAGGCTGTAAATCAGGTTGAGTCGTGCAGTTACTTTTTCAATTCTTTCCGGGTCATGCTCAATTCCATCTGAGATATTTTCCGTTTCATCAATAATATCCTTCAATTCAAGAAACAAACTTTCAAGCCGGTTCACCAGTTCAGGAATTGATTGAATATAATTCTGAATCTTTTCAAGTCTTTTTTTGCTTTCTTTAATCTGATTAAGTACCGGGAAACGTTCATCATCAAGCAGTTGTTTCACCTCTCCAAGTGCCGTTTTTATCTCTTCGGCGTGAGTCAACCGACCCAATTCTGCTTCGAGTTCATCCTGTTCTTCGTCAGTGAGGTTTGCTTCATTAAGCTGGTCAAACTGAAACTGCCAGTAATCCAACTCAGTTTTTTCCTTTTCACTTTTTTCAACAATTTCGGCAAGCTTTTTTTGCAGTGTTTTATAGTTTGAAAATAGGTCACGGTATTCGTTCAATAAAACACCATTCTTTGCTACAGTATCCACAAGGTCGAGTTGAAAGCGATGAGTTCCCAGTTCAAGATTCTGGTGTTGTGAGTGGATATCGATGAGTACAAGCCCGAGGTCACGAAGGGTTTTCAGATTAACCGGTGTGTCGTTAATAAAACTGCGTGAATTTCCGGTGGCAGTTATTTCACGGCGTATAATAGTTGTTTCGGAAAAATCGAGGTCATTTTCAGCAAAAAAAGGTTTCAGGTTGTAATTTCCAATTCCGAAATAAGCTTCAACCACACATTTCCGGGAGTTATCTTTTAAAACCGAAAGATCGGCCCTGTTACCCAGAATCAGCCCCAAAGCGCCCAGAATAATCGATTTTCCGGCACCTGTTTCACCAGTAACTGAGTTCAGCCCTTTGTGAAATTCAACATTCAGGTTGTCGATAATAGCATAGTTTGAAATAGTCAGCCTCAATAACATTTTTACTGGGTTGTTTCGGTTTCGTCGGCAATTTTGGCGTATTTACTTCCGTTTGAAGGGTCAATTTCGTTCAGGATCGTCAAAACCCTGTTTCTTTCATCGGGATATGATTTGGAGAAAACATTCACCAGTTCAGCGGATTTTGAGTCAAAAAACATCTGCAAAATATAGGTTGACGGACGTTTGCGGAAAACTTTCTGCAAATCACGTAAAGATTCAGCGATATTGGCCCTGCCCTCCTCCACTCTTTGCGACATCAAATCAAGACCGTTTCTGTGGTAATTGTACATACAGCGTCTGAAATCGGAGTATGATTTGTTTAACCCATTTTCGCTCGGCTAATAGCGGCGGGGTTCGCTTTCAAGGG
>DAINOH010000018.1:0-66979 GCA_036735485.1 Draconibacterium sp.
CTGCAACCGGTCCGATTCAGGATTGTCTTTTTTATGATATCCCAGTCCTTTATTACGGATTGTGAAACGGTTCATTTCAGAAAAACCTGCATACTGAACAATTTCCGGGTTCCAGTGAAATTTTATTTTCGGACTCACCATTCCGATTTTCCTGTCGTTTTCGAGTAACTCCACCAATGGTTCCAGAAAACCGGGTGGTACCTCCGTGTCGTTGTTGATAAACAGCAGATAGCTGC
Source organism: Draconibacterium sp. (assembly GCA_036735485.1). GTDB lineage: Bacteria > Bacteroidota > Bacteroidia > Bacteroidales > Prolixibacteraceae > Draconibacterium. The sequence goes on from DAINOH010000018.1 coordinate 237, forward strand.
CTTTCGATGCTTTAATTCCAAGGTTGTTGCCACCTGCAAATCCCAGATTTTTATTGCTGATAATCAATTGAATTTCAGGAAAATGATCATTTATTATTTGTGGCTTATCAGTTGGAGAACCATTGTCGATTACAATAATTTCCACCTCAGGATAAGTAATCTTTCTGAGCGAATTCAAAAGCTCCATGGTAACCTGGCTTTGGTTGTAATTCACGGTAATAATGGAAACCAGCGGATATTTTGTTTCTTCGGTTTTCATTTCAAAGTTGTTTTACCTTGTTCTGATACCGGCTGTAAATCAGTGGATTCGTATTTTCTGGCCAGAAACAGAAAGCCCATCGATGAATAGATAATCAGGCCGGTTGGCATTTGTCCCAAAACACCGTTTCCATACGAAGCAACCATTATACCGAAAAGCCCGGAGGCGAGCGCGCTCATTTTTGCCCTGTTCCATGGATCTTTCAACCTGAACATGATGATGTAGGAACTTTTTATCAGGATGTAAAACAGGATTAAAAGATGCAAAGTAAGCCCGACGATTCCCTGCTCGGCCCAAATCATAACATACCAGCTGTCGGTGGGTATTTTTGCCAGGTAAGTGTTGGGTGTAAATCGTTTTCCCCAGTTTCCGGCCGAGCCGATTCCGCCTCCGAAAGGTTTATCGGCCAGGTAAGTTTTGAGTTTTCGCTGGTTCTCGAACCTCACCTGCAATGATTTGTCCTGCATATTAAATGCAGATCTCATCCGGTAAATTGTATAATTACTGTTTCCGATGGTAGTGAAAATGAAAAAGCCAATTACAATCGCTCCCAAAACAGCGCCGGCAATAATCGCTTTCAGATTTTTCTGTAATAAAATATAAAGTGCAAAACCCATAATCGGCACAGCAAGCGCACCTCGGGTTCCCGAAATCATCATTCCGTAAATGGCAAGCAGCCCGGTAATGGCGTAAAATATCTTTAGTTTTTTTGAATTTTTCAGATGGTAGGCAAGAATCAGAAAAACAATACCCGCGTGTCCCTGGGCCGCCCCAAATTGTCCGGCATCGGAGAAAAAAGAAAACATTCTTGGTTTGCCACGCAAAATATGGGTCAGCGAGCCGCCTTCGCTGAGCCAAACCTGTTCCCAGGGATCGAAACCGATAAATTTCTGCATGATTCCTTTGAGCGACCCTAAAATCGAAAGCACAGCCCACAATCTGAAAAATAATTCAACATCAGCTTTCCTGTTGAAAACAATAAAAATAAGCGGGATTGTGAGCAACATATACAAAGCAACTCCGCGAACAGCATACAACCAGGCTATGTGGCTGACCACCTGCGGATTGATTAACTGAAAAATTGCGTATCCAAACCAGATAAAAGCTAAAAGAACCAAATCGTTGCGTGCATTCTTCCAGGGAATATTCTGAGAATAGGATTTAAAAATGACAGAAAGATAGACCAGCAGAAGATTTGCATCGACGGTTAAACCCAACGGAACATCGGCCAAATAACGGGTTAAACCCAATGCGAAAAAATTCAGAATATACAACCCGATCATTCCGGCAACCGGATTACTGAAAACAAGATAAACATAGGCAACCAGGAAAGGCAAAGTAATTAATGCCAGTCCGGCAGCAAGTCCACCCCAGGCTACTGCAAATCCCGACAGCACAACGGCTGTAAGCGTTGAAAATACCAGGACAGGCTGGTAGTTAAATTTTTTGTATTTATATTTTCCGGTTGAATCAATTCCCATTTTCAACACTTTTTATTCGATCCTGAAGTGCATTTTTCAGAAATTCAAATGCTTCATTTTGCTTTTGAACCAGAATGCTGTTTACTCTTTCATAATCTACAGGTTTTTTTACCATTTCGCTGATATTCAGGCTTTCTTCGCTTACCATTCTGTCCTCAAGCCCAAAAGTTTCGAGCAACGAATGAAACCGGGCCATTCCCCGTTTCGGGTTGCCAACAACAACAAATAGCTTGTTAAAAATGATGGAGAATGCAGTGCCATGAAACGAGTCAGTCACCACAAATTCTGCATCCATAAAGCTTTTTATCCAGTCGGTTACAGGTGGTGCAACACACTCGCTGATACCTTTTTTCCCCACCTCCCTGAAAAATCGCTTGGGCATCACCGAAACTGTTTCAAGCGCGAGTTCATTGGCAATCTGATTTAACAGTTCTTTTTTCGCCGGTGATTTATCAAGAACATAGGTAACTAATTTCCCCTTAAAATCAGGCGCATTGGCTTTCTCTGCCAATTGTTTGTATTCACTGGCCGAAACCAATAAAGTTGGGTCAAGAACCTGACATACATCTATTTTAAGATGTTTTTTGCAAAGGCTTATTCCTGACTTTTCCCGGACGGATACCGCATCGAATTTCTTGGCCAAAGCGCTGCACTTTATAGTCTGTTTTGGAGTGAATTCCCAGTTATCAACCCCAAAAGAGGCTGCATAGGCAATTCGCCTGACTTTATTTTCACCAGCAGTAAAACCCAAAAAATGATTTTCAAGATTGGGTGCGTATTTGGGCCTCCAAACCTGGTCGCTGCCCACAATCCAGGCATCGAATCTGTATTTTGCGAGTTTCTTGAAATCGTTTTCCGATTCGATTGTTTCGGTGAGTGAAATATTTCCGGCAATAAACCGGTTCGTATTTTGCCAGATTATCTGAAGTTCATTTTTATTTGGCCACGTTCTCACAATCACTTTTTTACCGGCTATTCTTTTCAGAATTCGTTTTCCTGTGGTTAAAATTCTCATACTGAGAGACATGGATTTTGAAAACCGGCTGACTGTCAAAACCTCGTGTCCTATTTTCTTCAGTGTAATCTGCAGGGCATAATTCTGCAATATTCCACCGTAGTTGGCATTAAAAGGCAATGTGACGATTCCGATTTTCATGTCAGGTAATTGTTATCTTTTAAAAACTTTTTCCTTTACTTTTTGTAAAGGTTTTACTAAAAGTTGTTTTTCATAAGCGTTCATTGAAGTAAACCAGAATAATGGCAGGTAAACAACTGAAAAAACAACCATGCCTGCTGCAAGTTTTGCCACGTTATTCAATTCAACCGTTTGCAGTATAAAATAGGTGAGTACGCCTGTAATTATGGGTGAAACCGACATCCGGCCAATTTCTTTCCAGAATTTTGGTATATCAATGTTTTGCTTTTTGTAATAATAAATGTTCATGGCAATTATCTGGCCAAGAACCAAAGCGGTACAAATGGCAATGGCACTGCCGATTCCTCCGTACCGCTTCACCAACAATAGTTGTAATACGACACTGAAAATTGCAATAAAAACATAAAGCACCGATCTGAATTTCATCTGGTTACGGGCCATGAGTATTGTTAACCCGATATTTTGAATCAGCGGAATTGTCATCGGGATAAAAAACAGCAGCGTAATGTAGTAGGTCTCTTTATAATCGGGTCCGGCCCAGAGTATTATGAATTGTTCGCCAAAAAGTATAAACCCGGTGAGTACAAAAGCCAATATGATGAACTGGATGCGCCCGGTTTTTATAAACAAATCGGATATTTCCCGGTGAGAATGCTCCTTTGTGATCATGGCTGTAATTTTGGGCAGAAAAACCCCGGGAATTGCCGTTGAAAATGACGAATACATTTGCTGAAGTTGAATGGCGACTGAAAACACAGCAATTGCTGCAGTTCCAATTGTTGCTCCAAGAATTATTTGTCCTGAACTCCAGTAAAGACGGTCAACCAAAGCACCAAGGAAAATGAAAAATGAGTATCCGGATAATTCTTTGAAAAGATTCCGGTCAAATCCTTTGAACCGTATTTTTACTTTGAGTTTTACCTTGCAATACCAGAAATTAATCAGCAATGTTGCCAGGTTGAGTATAGTTATGAGTACAACCATCCCGATTGCCCTGTAACCCATCTCAAGCAAAATAATCATAACTCCTGTGTTCAAAATGATTCGTGCGATTCTTATAAGTCGCTGAAATACAAAATTTTCATAGGCAGTAATTATGGAGCCAAAAATGCTGAGCGGAAAGGTGAAAGCCAGGTTGAAAATCAGCAGAATGATCATTATATGAACTTTCTGCAATTCATCGGCAGTTAAAGCTTTGCTGTAAATAAGGTCGATATTAAAATAAAGAACTGTTCCCAACAGAATCGTTATCAGGCTGATAGCCATATACAAAGTAACAAACATCCCAAACATGGAATGTAACTCTTCTGATTTGTTCTCGGCCCTGAATTTGGCTGTGTAACGTATGATGGTATTACCGAAGCCCAGGTCAAGTATTGTGAGATAAGCAATAACCGAAGTAACCAGTGCATAAAGTCCGTATTCGCTTTGTCCCATCATGCGGAGCATGTAGGGTGTATATACCAGTCCCACCAGGTTGTTTAAGCCAAGAATCAAATACGATAAAACAGCTCCTGCTTTTAACTGATTAATCTTCATAAAACGAATTGTATCAAAAATATAAATCCGACAAAACTGTCAATGGTTATCCAATTATGTCTGATTTGGTGTTTTAACCTAATATATTTGCGATTTCATTTTTATCAACACCATTCAATATCATCGCGGTTTTATCCTGCCCTGTAAATTCAATAATGTTGTTTAACGACAGACTGTCAGCTTCTTCCCAGTGTCTGTTGGCTTGTGTGACCATTAGTATTTGGTCTGCATTTCTAATCAATTGTATCGGTACCGGATGGTGAATTACACCGGGGATTTCGATGAAAATAAAATCGTAATTATCCTGAATATCAGTATTTCCGGTAGTTAATTGGCTTAAATTTTCAACAGCCGGGAAATTGGCAGGTATTTTATAATTTCTTATTGAGGGATTTTTATTCAGTTCAGCCTGGTTGTGAGATAAAATCAAGGTTTTATAACCAAATTCCTTTAGTTTTTCCGCCACACCAGAAACAACAAATGTTTTGCCTTCGCCATCGAAATTACTGAAAACAACACTTGTCAATGATTTTTTCCCTGTGTTATTTATTAAAGCCGAAATCAGTTTCTGAGCTGTAATTTCAAAAGCTCTCAATGTTTTGCTGTTTAAACCTGAAGGTTTTCTGATTTTGCCGGAATCAGGAATGGCTGAAATAACGTTCAACCCTGAGAGTTCTGACGCGCGTTTTAATGTTCTGATATGTGGATTGAGAAATTCGAATGCAAGAATAAAAGACAATGGAATCAGCACTCCCAAAATCAATGCAGCCAAAAGCAAGTACCGTTGTTTGCCGGGTTCAGGTTTTACCGGGAAAAAGGGTGGTGAAATAATTTTCAGGTTCGAATTCATTTCCACGTTTTGCTGTTTCAACTGCGCCAAACCCAAACTTTGTAAAATGCTGAGGTATTCCCTTTCGGCTACATCTATTTTTCTTTCAAGCCTTTTCAGGTTGGCTCCCAATGGTGCGTATTGGCTGAAAAGTTTCTGATATTCATTTTGTTGTTTACCTGCAATTTCAAGTTCGGCGTTCGAACTTTCATACTCAATAACTTTTATTAGCCACTCATTCAATATAGAAGTTGATGGTAAACCGTCAGTTGTGTTATCGAGGTAATATTGCTGGTTAACCAGGTTTTTCATTTCTTCCTCCAAATCGTATGCTTTTACCCGGAGTTCACTTATTTCTTTGATTAACTGATCATTGGAAGCAGTTTCAAGTTGTTCCTGGTAAGTTTTCAAAGCAATTTGTTGTTTTGTGGCAACAAGTTTTTGTCGGAGATTATTTATCTCGCGGCTGTTAACAATTCTTTTCTCATTGGCAGATAGTTTATTTTCCAAAGTTGAAAGTGCAGATTTGGCACCTGCATTTTTCATCCTGAGTTCGAATTGTGTTAAATTGAATTGTTCTTTTTCAGATGTAATATGCTGCGTTTGCTCGTAATAGTTAATAATATTGTTTGTCTTATTAAATTCGAGCAATTCATTTTCAGCATAATCCAGCCTTGCTTTGGCTGTATCGAGTTGATTCTGAAAATAACGTACCACAGCATCCGACTGATTTACTTTTAGTTCGGAATAGGTGCGTACAAAAATTTCGTTAAAATAACGAAGTGTGTATTGGCAAATCCCCGGATCGTCACAAATGTAACGCAACTCAATAAGATCACTTGTCTGGATTCTCGAAACCTTCAGTTTATCAAGTATTTCATCGAAACTATAGTAGGGGTTGTTCAGGTGAATCAATTCATAAATAAAATTGTCATAACTGCTGTTTTTGAATTCCTGAAGATTTTTATAAGTCTGATTTTCATTGTTTTTAACCACAAGAGCTTTTACTTCAGCCGGAATCATTTCGGATAACTTTGAATAGGCCTCACCGGAGATAATTTCAGGAACAGGTTTTTCGATACTTAAATGCAGTGCAAGTAATCTTAATCCGACTTCTTCGGCAGTTGTCTGCGATTCCACAATATTGATCAGGTTATCAAAAGCAGCCCGGGAGCCATACAAATCAAGTCTTGATTCTTCAAGCGAGACAATTGAAGACCCTGTGGCAATTCCCGTGTATATTGTTGAATTTGATGCATATTCTTTGTGCTGTTTCTGAGTCAGAAAAAACACAAAAGAAAATAAAATGACAGGAGAAACGACCAATATCACCCAATTTCTGCGACAAAGTCTGATAAACTGCACGATACTCATTTTATTTCGTATTAAGTTTAATTTTTACTCCAACTGTTTCCTGTAAAATTTGCAGTGCTGTTGCAAATTCGGCTTTCGATTCTTCAAGATTCGACATGGCCTTTGATGACAAATCGTGAAGCCTGGCAAATTCTGATACTTCTATCTGGCGGTTTTCATAATCTTTTTCAGCTCTGATCATTTGCACACGATAAACTTCAACATCCTGTGAGAATATCGACATCTTTTTATGAGCTTTCACAATGTTATAATATTGAATGATAACCAGTTGCCGTAATTCCTTTAAAGTTTGCTCTTTTTTGAACCTCAACTTTTCTTTTTCTTCCTTAGCTATCGAAATATTACTATTATCAGCAAAAGCCGAAAGCGGAATTCTGAAAAGAACACCCAGGGTATATCGCATTTGTTCTGAGGTATTTGTCTGACTCTCAGTTAGTCCAAGGTCTTCCACAATCAGCAGGTTATCAAAAAGCCCGTATTTTACGCTTGCTTCAAAACCGAGATAATCCATCCACTCACGTTTTTCAAGTTTTACTTTCATATCCTGGATGATGATATCTGAATCATACATTTTCAGCAATGGTGAATATAATTCTGCTGAATCCTGCAAGCTACGCAATGGAGGCAGCATTTCCGTTATTTCCTGTTCAATAATTGATTGACCAATGACTTCATTATTATTCTGCGCATTGATTTTTAATCCGCTAAAAATCAATGCCGAAATGATATAAATTATTAATCTTTTCATAAATATAATTAAACGTTCTCTTTTTGTAGCATCGCAGGTATTGTTCTCAGAATAATCCAGATATCGATCCAGAAAGAATAACGGCTGTTGGCAATTTCAACATATTTATTGTCAAGCAGTTTTCTTTTCTCCGGCGACATTTTTGCGGTTTTTCCCCGGGCTTCAACCTGCCACAATCCAGTAATCCCGGCAGGGCCGTTGAACCGGTCAATCCATTCGTCGGTAGTCAGTAATTCTGCTTCGTAAAGCGGCAGCGGGCGGTTTCCCACAATCGACATGTCTCCTTTTATCACATTTATCAACTGCGGAAGTTCATCAATACTCAGTTTTCTGATTATTTTTCCAACTTTCGTTATTCTTGGATCATTTTCGAACTTAACAAACGTTCTGTCCTGTTTTTGTTTCTTTTGTTTAATGTGTTGATTTTCATCAATTACAATATCATCACCCACTAAAACGGTTCCACCCGGCTTTATTTTTGTAGTTTTTCCGGTATCGGCTTTTACGTTGTTATTTATCTCTTTTTCTTTGTTATATTGGTTTAAGTGCTCAAAATCCCTGAGTCTTTTGTCAGCATCAGGATACATTGATCTTAATTTCAGGAAGTTAAAAATACGGTAACCTGTTCCCACTCTTTTTGAGATGTAGTAAACTTTACCTTTCGATTCGAGCCGGATTGCAATTATGGCCAATAAAAGGAGAGGGGATAGCAATAACAAGGCTGTACCAGCAGTAATAATATCGAATGTACGTTTGAAAAACGGGGTTTTATAAATTTTCACATCCGGAATCGATGCTTCACGTTCTATCAGGGTCATTTGCTGTTTGAGCATTCTCAGAAACCTGATTCTGTTAAAAAGTGTTTCATTATCAATTGGTTTTGAATAAATATCATCAATTTTATATTGAAGTGTTTTCCTGATCATTTCAGGAGTTTTTTCATCAACAATAATGATGTAAGGTACTAAATTGTTTTTGTCGAATTCATTGATGAAGGATTCTCGATAATCAAAACCACTGATCATGGTTCCGGCAAATTCTGCTTCACAAACAAGTCCTTCGGTTGTATTTTTATTTTCAAACCATTTTGAAGCATGTTCAGGGTTGTCAAAATGCTCAAATTCAATCTGATTATGGTCAGAATTTATTGTCCTTATGAAATTACTATCGGAACCAATGTAAACCAGTTTTAGCTTGCCTGCATTTGCCATAGTCATCGGGTTCAGGTTTGACGTTTGAGAATTCTTTCCACCCTGATTTGCAGTTCTTCCGGATTAAACGGTTTTATCACGTAATCATCGGCACCCATTTTCAGGCATTTTATCCTGTCGGCACTGCTATCCTTGCTGCTTACCACAACAATCGGGATGTCGCGGAAAAGCCCGCTTTCCTTTACTCTTTTAATGAGTTCAAAACCATCCATATTTGGCATTTGAAGATCAGTGATAATCAGGTCGGGAATATTCCCTGCCTGAAGCCAGGCAATTGCCTGTAAACCATCTTCTTTATAAGCCACATCATAACTCTTGCTCAATATCTGAAAAATGAGTTTGCTGATTGATGGTTTGTCGTCAACGATCAATACTTTTACCATATTTGATTTAATGTTGGTCCAAAACTGTTTTAACAAAAATAAACATATTTTATTAATACAATTAATTTATGTAGGTATGTTTCATTTATTTAGAGTGTATAAAAGGATGATAAAACGATGGGCAGTTTTGAAGAATAAATTCATGAATATTCTGGCACTCGTATTAATTTGATTTTGGGGGTAAAAAGCAAAGGATAAATAAAAAGACCAGGAATAGATCCTGGTCTTTTCATTTGTTAATTAAATTTTTGCTTTTGAATTAAATAATGAAGCAATCAAACTACAATTTAATCAATGTGTTTTTTATTCTTCCAATATAATCATCAATTTCTGTAATTGATTCAAAACCAACAATAACCATATCTACGCATCCAAGCCCCAATACAAATTGCAATGAGTCGTTAATTTTTTTACTGTCGCTTTTCAATTTACCGTCGCCTACCAGTTTCATTCCTATCACACCTTTTCCTGATTTGTGCAATTGCTGAATTACCTCCACCACTTCTTTCGGATCGGGTTTGTCCATCGCCATTCCATAAGGATTTATGCGAACATGGATAACATCAACCCAGTCGCTTTTAACCGCATCTTTCATGGCATCGAGCGAGTGAACAGAAACTCCGTGTGCTTTTATGATTCCTTTTGCTTTCAGATTTTCGAGAATATCCATCTGTTTTTTCTGGTTCACAGTCCAGTTCGGGTCTTCCATGCAATGAATCTGTACCAGATCAACATAATCCGTTTTCAGTTCTTTTCTGAACCGGTCAACAACTTTATCGGCATCCGGCCGTTCCTGATCGGGGATTCCACCTCCGCGAACCCACATTTTTGAAACAATGGTTACTTTGCTTCTGTCCATTTTCTGCATGGCTTCAGAGAGTATGTCATGTGTTCCATAAGTATCCGCAGTATCGAAATACCGGATTCCGCGATCATACGACTGCACAAGCAAATCCAAACTTTTATTTCTTTCCTGTCTTGTCAGAAACGAGGTTCTGTTTCCGGCATGTACACCGGTTCCCACACCCAATAAAGTTGTTATAATCCCGGATTTCCCAAGTTTTACGAGTTGGAGCGGATTTTTATCGGCAAAAACTGTTGATGGTGTGGCCATCAAAGGATTTGTTAAAAGTAGATGCGCGGTTCCCAGTCCCAACGCGCCAAGAAAATTTCTCCTGTCAATTTTTATATAGGTCATAGTGGCAGATTTTTAAGTTATAACAATAAACGTAAATATAAAGTTTCTTTCGGAAAAAGAACTTTTTGCTTAAAGTGGATTTTTGGGCTGATAATGACGCTTTAACCACCGTGCCAACCCATCAAGCCCCGGAAAAAGTACGCGTTCCGTAATATTTGCCTGGTCGAGTTTATCGCGTATCTCCCATTTTAATGCTGCCGGAATGATGATTCGCCTGTAAACTTCAGGATGCTGCTTTAACCAATCATCGAGTACTGCGGTTACCGGCGTCATAATTGAAAACAGCGCAAACTGGTTGATAATCCGGTCATCAAGTGAAGGTGGTTCAAAGAAAAGAACATGTCCTTTCCCGATTTTGCAGTCTAATTCGTGAATGGATGAAAATTCCGATTCTAACATTTCAACTGTGAATGCATTACATTTTTCATATGTAAGAAGGTTTTTCAACGGCTCCGGAACCAACTGGTTTACTTTTACAAAATCAACCTGCCAGATTACGCCATCAATGTCAAATTTCTCGGTATTCGAGGTGGCAAAATGAAGCGCGACAAACGGAGAATAGGTCCAGTCCATTAACCGGGTCGGCAAACCGTGATGTTGTGCAATTACCAACGACCGCAAAGGAGAATTTGATTGTGAAAAATCGCTGGTAGGCGCATATTTTCTGAAGTTTCGTAAAATATGATATTCAAGTTCAGGGTGTCGGCCGCTGTTGCGCAAAAAACTGTTTTCAAGTCGGTAGGTACAGTCTGACAATCCTCTGAAAGCATAGTCGCTCCTGAATCTTTCCATTTCAGGTTTCCAGGCATTCCGGTAAAGTTCTTCCACTAATTGTTCCCAGGATTCGACCCTGCAATCGTTTGACAAAATTGAGCAGTTCATGGTTTTTGTTTTTCGGAAGCTAAAGATAGAAACAAAAAAAGGAAACCGTTTCTGGTTTCCTTCTGAAGCTGTTTAATTGTATAAATAAAAAACTAAAAATGTTTTATCAGTTGTGATTTTTTTTCTGTTTCATTACCGTTTTTAACCGTATCAGCAGCGGTGACTTTTCCAGATTCATCGCTGAAATTGATTGATTTGGCAGCCGACTTAACAGCATTTGTTGTATTCGTAATTTTTTGAACCGGGTTGGGCGCTTTCACAAAATTAATTGTATGTCCCAGTTTTAAACCCAGAATGTAGAAAATCGAGGAGAGTAAAAGAATCGTTTTCATAGAAGTTTTGTTTTCCTGTTTCGAACATGTTTAATTGCTCACTAAATTACGTAAATGCCACGACCATCAGAAATTATATCTGTGAATCAGGGAAATTTTTCTGCAAAACCCAGTTTTTTTTCTGCGAACGAAAAAAATGTATGTTCAAATTGCTGAAAATTACCGGTAAAATATACATGTTGAGTATTCTTTGAAAGCGAATATTCTAAGCTGACTAACAATTATTTGATACTATTTTGTAATGAAAAATTATGAAAGCACTTAAAAAGCCGGTTTCTATTGAATATCACTGATTGTAATCTTTATTTATTTTACCGACTAATGATTCAGAAAAATTGAATAAACTAAATCGAAATGAGGAACACATTATTTTTACTGGCAATTTCAGCACTTTTTGCGCTATCGTTTACTTCCGGAAATGAGAAATCGGACTGGCAGGGGCCCAACCGCGACTGTATTTATCCGGCAAAAAATCTATTAAAACAATGGCCTGAAAATGGCCCTGCGCTCGTTTGGTCGTTCGAAGGCCTGGGATACGGACATTCAGCAGTTGCAGTGGCCAACAACAAGGTTTTTGTAACCGGAGTAAAGGACACCATTGAATCAATCGGAGCGCTTTATACTTTCGATTTAAACGGAAAACTGCTCTGGAAAAAAGAATATGGAAAAGATTTTGCCCTGAATTTTCATGGAACCCGTTCAACACCTGTTGTTGTTGACAACCTGATTTATATAGAAAGCGGAATGGGCGCCATTTATTGTTTGAATACCGACAATGGCAAAGAGGTCTGGAAAATTGACTTTCTCAAAGATCTGGGTGTTGACTCTGTTATTCAATTTGGCTACTCCGAATCGGTTTTAATTGATGGCGACAACCTGATTTGTGTGCCGGGCGGAAAAGTAAATAATGTAGTTGCACTCAACCGGTTTACAGGAAAAACAGTTTGGAGTTCTCCCGGAAACGAAGAAATTGCCACCTACAATTCTCCGATTCTGATTAATCACAACGGGAAGAAACTGGTTATTGCGATGACTTCGCATTCGGTAATGGGTTTTGATGCTGCAACGGGCGAAAAATACTGGCGCATTGAACAGACACAAGGCAATAAAATTCATGCCAACACACCAGTTTATGCCGATGGAAAACTACTGGTTGCGTCAGCCGGGCGTGAAAAAACATCAGGAATTGTGATGTTACAACTTTCGGAAGATGGTAAAAGTGTAGCCGAAATCTGGCGGAATTCCAAACTGATGAACCTGATGGGAGGAATGGTAAAACGGGGTGATCATCTTTATTTGTCGGCATACCTGAAATCGGACTGGCAAGTACTTGACTGGAACACCGGAGAGATGAAGATTCAGAACAAGGAATTTGGCGGTGGCTCTGTGATTTATGCCGACGGACTTTTCTATTGCTATGGCGAAAATGATGGAGAAATTGCCTTGATGGAAGCAACGCCTGAACAGTTAAAATTCATCAGTAAATTCAAAGTCCCGATGGGAACCGACCAGCATTGGGCGCGGCTGGTTATCGAAAACGGGTTGCTATTTGTTCGCCACGGAAATGCTTTAATGGCTTACAAAGTAGCGGAATAAAAAATATCAGAAATACTATGTAAAAGGCTGGTACAGATAATTGTGCCGGCCTTTTATTTTTACTCTGCCCGCTGATAATTGCTTCAAAATGGTAAGGATTATTCACTCCCGGATTATTAATGTGGATGGAATTCCCTGCAACCAGGTACTTTTTGATTCAACCAATTGTTTCCAGCTTTCAAAACTAACAAGCATCAGGTCCTGTTGATTCAGAAAATCATTTTCAATTACCTGTTCGCTCATTAAACTGATGTGATTTGGAGCAACCTGCTCGATTAAACGGATTGATTCCCTGAATTGTCGGTTGTTTTTTATCTGTCCGGTTGCATCGTAGAAAATTACCTGCGATTCGACATTGTTAATCAGTTTTTGCGCATAATGAATGAGCTGCATATCGGTTTCAGCGAAAATCGGGATAAAAACTCTTTCAACTTTGTTCAATCCTTTGTCGATCAGTATTCCAACCGGTATTTTACTTTTCGAAAGGATTAGCCGGGTTCTTTCGTCAAATGGCGAGTTTTCAAACAAGCTTTCTTTACCAGAAACCTGGTTGATAAATTTTTCAGGATTAATGAAACGCGTTGTGAATCCCAGAATTTTTCCAAGAAGACTTCCTTCAAAAATTGATTGTCCGATTCCAATCAGCAGCAAATCGAAATCGCCTTTGTTCGCTGTTTCAGCAATATCAGAATCAATATCTCCCGAAGCTTTGAATAAGGTCGAAATTTTTTGATTCAGCATTTTCGATTCGTGCATTACCGGCCCGAAACTTTCCTGTTCATATTGCTCGGCGTTGTAATGGTGCAACTCGTTGGTGGGGGTGAGGTGCATCACAGTAACAGCGGCATTGCTGTTCAACTTTCTTACAAAACCGTTGGCAAGTTTGAGCAGCGACCTTCCTCTTTCAGGATTTCCAAATGAAATCAGAATTCTGAATTTCCCAGAATTGCTGATTTGCTGAGGGATTATTTCATGACCTGTTTTAAATATTTTTTCAATCAGGCTCAATGCAGGCCCAGCCATAAAAGTAGTTACAAGTGCCATTATTACCATCATTGCAAAAATTTCGGGTGTTAAAACCCCCAAATCGTAACCGATATTCAGTACCACGAGCTCCATCAGTCCGCGGGTGTTCATTAAGGCTCCAATGGTGAGGCTGTCTTTCCAGTGTTGCCCAACAAACCGGGCAGCCAGCGCGCTTCCGATAAATTTTCCGGCAATGGCAACCAGGATAATAAGCCCGGTTATTTTCCATAATTCAATGTCGTTCAGCAACCCGATTTCGGTACGAAGACCGGTAAAAACAAAGAATAGCGGCAATAACAGGACAAGTGCAATATCTTCCACCTTTTCAATAAAAATGCTTCTGAATCTTGTGTTTTCGGGCATAATAGCGCCCGCCATAAAAGCGCCAAACAGTGCATGAATGCCAATAAGTTCGGTAGTGTAGGCCGATAAAAGAAGCGTAATAAAAAAAATGGCAACAACTGGTTTACTGAGATTTTCGTTGGAAGTATGTAATTCGCCAATTCTTTTCAAAAACGGCTTTACAAATTTTATCATCACCGCAACATACAAAACTGCCAGCGCAATAATGTAAAGCGAACTCAAAAAAGAGCCTGCTTTTACAATGGCAATAACAGCAGCCAGCAAACACCAGGCAGTGATATCATCGGCAGCAGCACAGGTAATTACAACCGTGCCCAAACGGGTTTTGTTGATGCCACGTTCCTGAACAATTCTTGCCAAAACAGGGAAAGCAGTGATGCTCATTGAAATGCCCAGAAACAGTCCGAACGACGAGAATTTAACACCTTCAGGCGAGTGCCCCTGGTATATAAAATAGGCAAGCCCCATACCCAAAGCAAATGGAATAATTATACTGGCGTGGCTGATGACAATTGCATCGTGAGCCTTGCTTTTCAAAACTTTCAAATCAATTTCCATTCCTACCACAAACATGAAAAGAATCAACCCGATTTGGCTCAGAAACTGGATATTTCCCAACGATTGAGGCGGAAAAAGTGTAGCGGAAAATTCGGGGAAATACATGCCGACAAGCGATGGGCCCAAAACAATTCCGGCAATGATTTCACCAATTACAGTTGGCTGGCCTATTTTGCGGAAAATCCAGCCGAATAACCGTGCCACAAAAATAATGGTAACAATCTGGATTAGAAGAATTGCAAGCGGATGTTCAAAATTGTGAATAATGGAACTCAGAAATTCTGTCCACGAATTGTTTTCACTTTCCTTTTCAATAATATTTCTTCCCAACTCAAATTTGGCGCCCATCAAAACTATCCAATACATCAGCACCGAAAAACCGCCGATTATCACCAAATAAAAGGTTATGATTCTGAAGCGTTTCATTCATCTGAATTTTCAAGGTTGTTTCCTGTAAAATTGCAAGGTTTATCTTACTTTTTGCCGAAATTAACAAAGTGAAAACATCCAGATTTGAACATGAAATCTGTAACCGGAAAATTGTAACAAGACAGGAAAAATCTGGAATAAGTCAGACGTTTACTTTTTTCAGAAATTCATTGCGATAGACTTCGCTAAGCGACAGTTTCAGAATTTTTCCCTGCTCAACCTGTAAATTGGTGGTAATTTCATCAAACGAAAAATACTGAACAGCATTCAGCGAAATGACTTCTTTTTTATTAATCCGGCAGAAATTGTTTGTTGGGAGAATATTAATTATTTTATCAAATGAGATATTTTTCAGCGTGAATTCCTCGCCGTTGAACAGTCGCACAATTTTATCACGGCTGTCAATTTCAGCGGTTTTGATGTAGGAAATCTGGTCGAAAAACAGGATCGCTTTGCCTTTGTCCGTATTTAACTGAACAAAATTCTTTTTTGTGGCAGGCTCTTTCCCCGACAGCTTTTCAATGGCTTTTTGTACGGCCTTTTGCAGCCTTTCTTTACTGACGGGTTTTCTTACATAATCAACCGCATCGAGGTCAAAGGCTTCAGCCGCATACTCTTTATAGGCAGTTACAAAAATCACGGGTTTCCCGTTGAGAAGATTGGCCACCTGCAAACCATTTATTCCGGGCATTTCAATATCGAGAATACAAATATCAAATTCAATTTCGGGAATTTCTTTCAGGAAAACTTCGGGATTATTAAATGCTTTAACAACTTCCAGTTCAGGAAGCTGTTCACAAAGCATTTTCAGGTAGGCAAGCCCTGTCAGCTCGTCATCTAACAGCAAACATTTCAGCTTTGTATTCAAGCAGGTTGATTTTCAGGTGAGCAATATAAACATCGTCTTCCACAAAACGGTCAAGCTTGTAACAGCCTTTATAGATGATTTTTAACCTTTGTTCGAGTGACTCAGTGCCAAATCCCTTCTTCTCTTTTTTCAGCGGATTTTTTGCCGATATTTTGTTGGCAACCGTGAGCGCAAACACGCTACTGTCGGTGAATTCAAATGTTACCGAGATAAAAGATTCAGGACTTTGCAGGTCGGCATGTTTAAAGGCATTTTCTATCAAATCAATCGAAATCATCGGGGCCATCAACCGTTGTTCATAAAGCGGGTCGGTCTTCCAGATTTTCTGTTTCACTTTTAGCTCGAAAAGTGGACTCAATTTTATTTTGTTGATTTCAATAAGGTTCAACGCAAATTCGATTTCTTCTTTTGGCGTTACAAATTTTCTGCGGCTTTCATAAAGAATATAGTCGAGTACATTGGTTAGCTTGTCGATGGCAAAATAGGTCTGGTAGGCGTGCGATTGGATTGAATTCAGTATATTTTTGAAAAGGTGCGGATTGAGCCTCGATTCAAGATTCTCAAGTTGTAACAGGTTGACTTCCTTTTCGAGCTGTGAAAACCTGCTTTCTGTTTCAATACGTTTTTTCTCCGATTTTTTCAGCCTGAAATAAAGAAATCCGGCAATAAATACCATCAACAATGCAACCGCAGAAGTGATAATAACCGGAAAATTCATTATGGTTTCTGAAGCATTCATACACCCACAAATTTAGGATATATTTGATAATCTGTATTTTTCTGAACAGGCTTTATTTTTCCTGATTCCAACCATCATTAATCCATCGACAAATTTTCTGAAATTGCCCGTGTTCGAAATCAAAGAATTTACTCCGGAAAACTGAACGAAAGCGCAAACATTACAAAAGGTTCGTCTGCCCGGATATCGTAAAAATAGCCTGAAAGTCCGAAGTTTTTATAAGTGCTGCCTACTACAAAACCATTGTTGAATTCATAATCCATGAGAAATGGTTTTGTTATCTGACTGCTGTACCCAAACGAGAACCATTCCGTGGGCGACCAGGTAAAATCAGTCCATGCATAGAAGAAATTGTCCTGTTTGGTGTCGAACCCACCAAGATATTCCGACTCGTTGTATAATTCGAAACCACCCAAAGTAAAAGTCATTTCGGCGCCAAAAAGAAAACCGCTGGTGTTTCCAAATGCTACTCCCGTCATAGGTGTAATAAAATATTCAAGTTTATCGCCACCAAAAATGTTGTAGCCACCCCAGGCTGAAAAAGTCTGGAAATCTTCGTAATTGTACCTGGCTTCGAGGTGCAGATGATTACGGTCGGCACGATACATGGGGAGCACATAAAAATCATCTTCAAAGTAAAAGTCAGCTTCAAAATAGTGGTTCCACTTTGATTTTTCACCCGTTTCATCCTGCGCTTTTGCAATCATTACAAAAGCAAAAACCATTAAGAACAGTGGTAAAACGACACGTTTTTTCATATCCTGCAAGATTAGTTGATAAAGTGAGTAACTGTAAAATTGTTGTCTGAACAAACATAATAAAAAGGTGGAAAATTTTACTGTTTTTGATAGATTGCAGTAAGAACACTATTCTATACATTTTGTCATTTTTTGAAGAAAAAGACAAAAGTTGATGTTTACCGGAAAAACAGTTTTATTTGGTTACTTTTAAAAAGAAAAGTTTTAGAATTGCAGTTTTTGCTGTAAAAAGAAATGTGAAGTAAGACAGACTGTAATTATTTGATAATAAGCTCTATTTAGAAAAAACTGAAATGAAAAAATCAATAATAAACCGTGACTTCCCGGATAAAAAAGCGATTATTGCGGCGCAGGGCGATATTACATACACACAGTTGTTGAGTAATTCGGCTCAGTTTGCTTCGATTTTTAAAGACAAAGGTTTTTCAAAAGTTGCTATTTACGCCGAAAATAGTCCGGCCTGGATTTACGCATTTTATGCAGCTTTACAAAACAACTGTATTGCTGTACCCATCGATTTTCTTGCTTCTGCCGAAGATGTTGCCTATATTATTGACGACTGCCGGCCCGAATTACTGTTTATCTGCGAGGGGATGAAAGAATCGTTTGGGAAAGTTGAAAAACAAATCAGTCACAAACCCGAAATACTTGTTTTTGAGCAAATCAATCTCACCGACAAAACTGTTGAAAATGAATGGCTCGGACCTGAAGATGATAACACAACTGCTGTAATTATTTATACTTCAGGTACTACCGGCAGCCCGAAAGGAGTAATGCTGTCGTACACCAACATCATTCAGAATATGATAGCGGTGATTGACTGCAAAATATTTACTCCCGACAGGCAGGTGATGATTTTTTTGCCGTTGCACCATGTTTTTCCGCTGGTTGGCTCGTTAATGGTTCCGTTTTATGTTGGAACCACCATTGTAATGGCGCCATCCATGCAATCCTCCGACCTGCTCAAAACTTTTGCTGAAAACCAGGTGGGCGTTTTTCTGGGGGTTCCGCGATTGTATGAGCTGATGTACAAGGGAATAAAAGCCAAAATTGATAAAAGTGCTGTTGGTAAAGTTTTGCTGAAACTGGTAATGAAAACCAAAAACCGCAAATTAGGCAAAATGGTTTTCGGAAAAGTCCACCAGAGTTTTGGCGGACATTTGCAATTCATGATTGCCGGTGGCGCTGCGCTGAACAAAGAAGTTGGCCATTTCTTTTACAACCTGGGTTTTGATATTCTCGAAGGTTTCGGAATGACCGAGGCTGCGCCGATGATTACATTTCCACGTCCCGGTCGTGTTAAAATCGGATCAACCGGGGAAGCGCTTCCCGGACTTACCGTTGAAATCCGCGATGGCGAAATTGTTGCCAAAGGTCCCAGCATTATGAAAGGTTACTATAACCGTCCCGACGAAACTGCCGAAGTAATAAAGGATGGCTGGCTGCATACAGGCGATTTGGGGCATTTTGATAAAGATGGATTTTTATACATCACCGGACGTAAAAAGGAAATTATCATTCTTCCAAACGGAAAAAACGTAAACCCGGTGGAAATTGAAAGTAAACTGGCTTCGTTTTCTCCGGCAATCAAAGAAGCGGGTGTTTTTCTGCACAACGAAATCCTGCACGCCGTCATCCACCCCGATTTAGGTTTTCTATCGGAGAATGGTGTGACCGATTTTAACCAGTATTTCCGCGACGAAATTATCACGCCTTTCAATGCTGAAATGAGTTCGTATAAACGGATTATGCAGTTTACAATAGTGTGGACAGAACTCCCGAGAACCCGACTTGCCAAACTGCAGCGGTTTAAATTAGCCGAACTGGTTGAACAGCCCGAAAGTAAAAAATCGGTTTCTGAAGAACCTGAAAGTTCGGAATATCATGCGATTAAATCATTTATTGAAAGTCAGGTTGATATGGATGTTTTACCTGACCATCACCTGGTTTTTGATATTTCGATGGATTCCATCGGCAAATTGAGCCTGATTGACTACATCGAAAAAACTTTCGGGATTAATTTTAACGAAGAGCAGTTGCTGAAATTCCCGTCAGTGAAAAAGATTGCCGAACATATACAGGCCAATAAACTGTTTCACAAAACAGAACAGCAATCCTCCTGGAGCGGCGATTTAAAAGAAGGACAGGAGGTGATTTTGCCAAAAACCTCATTTCTGCTTGGCCCGATTGTAAAATCGGTGCGTCGCATTTTTAATCTCTTTTTCAAATACGAAGTAAAAGGTCAGGAAAATATTCCGGATGGTCCCTGCTTTTTTGCACCCAACCACCAAAGTAAACTTGATGCATTTCTGGTACTTTCTTATCTTGATAAAGAAGTGTTGAAAGAAACTTATTCGTATGCCAAAAAAGATCATGTAAACGGGCCGGTCCGCAGGTATTTGGCCAGTCGTACCAACATTATTGTGATGGACTTAACCAACGATTTGAAATACTCGATTCAGAAAATGGCCGAGGTGGTAAAACAGGGCAAAAAAATACTGATTTTCCCGGAAGGAACCCGCACCAAAACAGGAGTGATGGGCGATTTCAAAAAAACGTACGCCATTTTAAGTACCGAACTGAATATTCCGGTTGTGCCGATTGCCATTTCGGGAGCCTACAAAGCCATGTCATCGGGTAAAAAACGTATCAAAAGAGGGGAGAAGATTACTGTTGAATTTCTGCCTGCCGTTTATCCTGAGAATCTGAAACCGGAAGAATTGAATGAGCTTGTAAAAGAAAAGATTATAAAGGCTGTGGTGGATTGATTTACCCCCTGAAATACCCCAGTTCATCGCCTTCAACAATATCAACAAATTCAGCTAAATCGCGGACTGTTGGATTGGGTGTGTACAATTCCCACTTCCCTGTGGCACTCATCCAGTATATTTTCCAGTGTTTGTGCACTTTAACGTATTTTGCCTTTACAAAAGGGTAGTGGGCCACCCGGTTTGTTTCGCCCGAAATTGGCCTGATTTCGAACAATACAACTTCCTTTTCGCTCAAGGTATAACCCAAATCAACAATTTTTCGCACTTCAACTGGCGGGCGGATACTTTCAACGTAATTGGCAATTATTTTCTCGTCGAAGTTCAGAATTTCCATATTAAACTTGTTTAAACCGTAATTTCACCGGTTAGGAAAGTTACTGCATTTCCTCCTATTTTAACGCGGTTGCCGGCCAGTTTGCAATATAAAATTCCACCGCGTGCGGAGACCTGTTTTGCTATCATTTCGGTTTTGCCCAGTTTCCTGGTCCAAAACGGAATCAGCATCGTATGTGCCGAACCTGTAACCGGGTCTTCGTTAACGCCAACGGCTGGCGCAAAAAAGCGCGAAACAAAATCGTATTTTTCTGATTTTGAAGTACAAATGACGCCCCGGGTTTTGGCGTTTACCAATTGCTGAAAATCGGTTTGCAGCGAAATAACTTCCTGTTCGTTTTCAAAAACCAACATGTAATCGTCACGGCCTTTAAAACAGGCTTTTGGTGTAATATGAAATGCTTTGGCAACTGATTCCGGTATTTCAGTTTCAGTTGCAGCCAAAGCGGGGAAATCGAGTACAATCAGTTCATTTTCGCGGGTCACTTTTAATATACCGCTCAGCGAATCGAAACTTATTCCGTTTTCAGTAAAACCAAGATGGTTAAAAAGCACGTGTGCACTGGCCAGTGTAGCGTGTCCGCACAATTTTACTTCGGCTTTGGGTGTAAACCAGCGGATGTGATAACCTGATTTAGCTGGAACAAAAAACGCAGTTTCCGAAAGGTTGTTTTCCATGGCAATCTGTTGCATTAAACTATCTGGCAGCCATTCCTGCAGTGGAACCACTGCGGCCGGGTTGCCTTCAAATGCCTTTTCTGCAAATGCATCAATCTGGTAAATAGCGAGTTTCATTGTAATTTGAAATTATGTTTATTTATTGATTCTGATTCATTTAAAGCCATTGCCAGGCTGGAATTAACGGAATTCCATCAATATTATCTGCCTGGTTAAAAGTAATTATTTTAACATCTGTGGCACCGGTTTCCTTTGCTGCGTTTTTTATTCCTTTTAACTCTCTGTCAATATTCCCGCTGTTAATTTCCCAACATACCTGTATGGCAGAATTAATTTTTTCCTGTTGTTTAATCAGAAAATCACATTCTGCCGTTGCTGATTTAAAGTAAAAAATCTCTTTATTTGATTGTCTGATTTTATTGTAAACCATGTTTTCAAGTTTTCTACCCAAATCTTTACTGAATGACAAACTATTCGCAGTTGCCAACGCTGTATCAGTGCAATACGCCTTTTTTGCATTGGCTAATTGCTTTTTTATCGAAAAAGAAAACAGCGGGATCAGTTCAATTAAGTAGCTTTCCTTTAAATAATCGCAATAATCAATTACAGTCCTGACTGATTTAAATTCAAGTGATTTGCTTATATTGTTGAAACTGAATTCTTTACCAATATTACTTAACAAATGTACAGCCAACCTTATCAATTGATTCTCGTTCGAAATTTTTCGCCTTACTGCAATGTCACGTGTTATAATATCTTTCAGTAAAGTTCTGTAATAATCAGGGTCATTTTCATTATAAAATTCAGGGAATCCACCCATTGTAAGAAATTTCTCAAAACTTTCGATATTTTTCTCAAGATTGAAATACGAAAGAAACTCTGAATAATTGAACGGGAAAAGTTCGATTTGCCGGTATCGGCCGGTCAGGTGGGTTCCCAACTCACGGCTTAACATGCTGGCGTTCGATCCGGTTACAAATAGCGGAATTCCTTTTTCGTTTGCTGATCGTGCATAAATTTCCCATTTATCAATATTCTGAACTTCGTCAAGGATAAGCTTTGATTTTCCTGTTTCGGTCAATATTTGCTCAAGCCTGATAAAATCCTCAACCGTAAAACCAATGAGTCGCGGGTCTTCAAAATTCAGATAAATGGCATCACCCGAATCCTGAAATATCTGTCGGATTAATGTGCTTTTCCCGCAACGTCTGATTCCTGAAACAATTACAACTCTGGTACTTTCAGTTGGAATATCAACCAAACGCTTAATTAATCGCTTCTTTTTGAAGTTCTCCGATTGTTCTGTTACAATTTCAAGTAACTGTTGCTTTGTTAGCATTTTGATGGATAATGAATTACATACAAATATAAAAAGTTTGTATTTAGGATACAAACTTTCTTGTATTGTGAATACAAACTATTTTTGAGATAATGCTAATTGGTTATAAAACAATACGATATAATCAAAACTTTACATTCAGTTTCAGGTTGATTCTTCTTCCGGTAAGATAGTTGGGCACCGCAAACTGGTCGCCTTCCATACTCGAAACCCAGTAATATGAAATGGTATTATTGATATTCAGTAAATTAAAAACTTCCAGGCTTATCCAGGCATCTTTGAAATAATGAAAAGGTCCTGACTTTACAGGATTTGCCTCGCTAATCAGCACTTTCGAAAATCCAAGGTCGATACGGCGGTAAGGTG
Organism: Draconibacterium sp.; assembly: GCA_036735485.1. Taxonomy (GTDB): domain Bacteria; phylum Bacteroidota; class Bacteroidia; order Bacteroidales; family Prolixibacteraceae; genus Draconibacterium. The sequence continues at coordinate 23,453 of DAINOH010000018.1, forward strand.
GCATTCTGAAAACCCGCTGGTAAGGTTCTCCATTGGGTGGCCCGGTAGGCAGACCAGCACCATAAAAACCTGAAAGCTGCATTTTGTAAGAAGGATTCCCCGGCAAATAATCCTGGAAGAACAAGCTGAAATTCATCCATTGATCGCTGGGGCGCGGAATCCAGCCATGTCCGTCACCCAAAATATTTTCTTTGGTTGACATAAACGAAAGACTGGCCCAGGATTGCAATCCGCTGACAAACTCGCCGTTAATTTTTGTATCAATTCCGGTTGCATAACCAAATGATTCCAATTCGGGCAGATATTGAATCCGCACATTATCAATCTGGTACGGGATCAGCCTGTCCATGTATTTGTAATAAGCTTCGGATGTTACCCTGAATGGGCGGTCCCATGCGGTGAAAATAAAATCAGTCCCGGCCAGTATCTGGTACGAGCGCTGTGCTTTGTTGTTGTAATCGATGGTTCCGTCGGTAAACAGTAACTCCTTGAAAAAGGCAGTCTGGTAATACATTCCTCCCGATAACCGGAATGAAATTTTGGTTTTCCATTCAGGATAATAACTTAATGTTGCCTTGGGACTGATCAGCAATTCATTGTTAAAATCCCAATAATGAAAGCGGATTCCTCCATTGAGATAGAGATCTCCTTTTGAAGTGGTGAATTTCAGGTTGTCCTGAACAAATGCCGTTACCCGGTTCGAACTGATTTTATTCCTGCTGTTCAGTGTCGAATAAAGACGCACTTCCGTATCAGAATAAGGGATTGAATAACCGGTGGAGTCACGGTAAACCCATTGATTGATTTTGCTGTCAATATCTTCATGCTGAAACTTAACACCCCAGTTAATAAGATGATTTTCAGAGTCGAAAGCGCCACGGTGTGAAAAGCTGTAAACGGTTGATTGCAAATAGTTTCTGGCGTGATTGATAAACGATCCGACACCCAGGTTGAGCACACTGTCGCCATATTCTTCTGAGGACATATCACGTTCCAGTTCATTTAAATAATAATCGCCCAGAATATCATAGGTTTCCCTTTCGGTGGCATAATATGCGGAGGCGATAAATTTGAGGTTCAGATGGTTGTTGGGGTGGTAATTTCCTGAAACCGCCCCGAGATAGGTTTGAAAATCGTCGACTTCCTGCCCGTCAAAATAAATTTTCGTATTGAGTGGCGCCTGCCAGGTCCCGAAAGTTGTTTCGCGGGTTTCAGGCACAAACTTGTATTGATTACGGGCAATATTTCCCAAAACCGACAAATCAAATTTGTCCGAAACTTCATAAGTAATAAAAGTCTGGAAATCAAGAAAACGCGGGTCGTATTCCCCCTGTTCGTCCAGTGTTCCCAACAAGTACTGACTGGTTTTATAACGGAATCCTGAAATGTGTGAAATTTTTCCTTTCATGGCCACATCTTCAACATGGGCAGTGGCTCCTAAAAGACTAACCATCGCCGAAGCTCCGAATCCCGCAGGTTTACGGTATTTTATATCCAGTACCGACGACATTTTATCGTCATATTTGGCATCGAATCCACCAGCAGAAAACTCGATGGTGGAAACCATATCGCTGTTGATAAAACTGAGTCCTTCCTGCTGTCCGGCACGAATCAGAAACGGACGATAAATCTCAATATCATTTACATAAACCATATTCTCGTCGAAATTTCCGCCACGTACGTTGTATTGCGAACTAAGTTCGTTATTGGAGGAAACGCCAGGGAGTGTTTTTACCAGTGTTTCAACGGCACCGGTGGCAGAACCTGAAACAACATCCAGCATTTTCGGGTCAATTCGCATTACATTTCCGCTTTCCCTGCGGCTTTGAGTAACCATGATTTCGGCCAGGTTAAGGTTCGATTCAACCATGGTAATTTTCAGCGTTATTTGTTCATTCGGAGTCGCTTTTATGGTGTCGAAAGCCGTTTTATAACCCATTGATGAAAAAACTACCACAATATTTTTTTGTGAAGGAATCCGGAGCAAAAAGGTACCGTCGCGCTTTGAGGTCGTTCCCAAAACAAAATCTTTGAGCGAAACATTGACCATATCAAGCGGTTCACCTTTATCGCTTACAATAATTCCTTTTAAAGTGGCATTATTGGTTTGTCCGAGGGAATTCAGACAAAAAACTACCGGAAAAATAAAGAGAAGTAAAAGTCTGTTTTTCATAACTTGGCAAAACTAACAAACGGCTTTAATAATCAACTTACTGAGCGCTGATAAATTGTGGATGGTGGAAAATATTTTAAAAGAATTATTGCCATCAGGTATAAAACAGATAGTCTAACTTTTGGTGAGACTATCTGATAAATGAGGCTATCCCATTATAACTTTAACCTTGCACTCTTTTTTGGTCTGAACGGGGATGACATTTCCTTCCAGTTTTTCGCCATCAACCCACAGTTCTTTTACACCTTTTGAGACCTTTTCCGGATTCTCAACCCTGATTTGGTATGTTGTTCCGCGGAATTTTCGTTGTACCGAGAATCCATTCCAACCGGCCGGAATGCAGGGATCAATGGCCAGTCCATCAAACTTAGGCTGAATACCCAAAATAAACTGGCTGATGGCAAAGAAATTCCAGGCAGCGGTTCCGGTGAGCCACGAGTTTTTGGCTTCGCCGGGTTTATAAGCATCTTTTCCCGCAATCATCTGCGAATAAACATAAGGTTCGGTTTTGTGTAAATCGCTGATTTCTTCGAGATACGAAGGGCAAATCTTTTTGTAATAATCCCAGGCTCTTTCGCCGTTACCGATCACGGTTTCAGCAATCATAATCCACGGGTTGTTGTGACAGAAAATACCTGCATTTTCCTTGTAACCAGCAGGATAACTTGATATTTCGCCGTATTCAATGTAATATTTTGTGAAAGCCGGGTTGTTCAGCACAATGCCATGCTCGCAATCAAGTCTTTCTTTCACCGAATTCATGGCCTTTTCAACCATTCTCTCTTCTTTCCCGATTCCGGCCATGCCACACCAGCCATTTGATTCGATAAAAATCTTTCCTTCTTCGTTTTCATTCGAACCAATTTTGTTTCCATAATAATCGTAGGCCCGTAAAAACCATTCGCCATCCCAACCATGATTTTTAATGGCTACCACCATTTCGTCAACATGTTTTTGTACGCGGTCAGCCTCTTCTGTTTTTCCGATAAAACGGCATAATTCTGCATATTCACGGCCATAATAAATAAACAGTCCGGCAATCATTACCGACTCAGCTTTTGAACCTTCCGTTTTATTTTCGGTGGTTTGAAACGATTCATTGGGGTCGTTGGAAAAACAATTCAGATTCAGGCAATCATTCCAGTCGGCGCGGCCAATCAGCGGGAGCCCGTGTGGACCGAGGTGGTTGATCACATGGTCGAATGAAACCGAGAGATGGTCAAATAATGTTTTTGCCACACTCCAGTCATTATCAAAGGGAACCATTTCATCCAGAATGGCAAAATCGCCGGTTTCCCTGATATAACTGGCAGTTCCGGCAATCAGCCACATCGGATCGTCATTAAAGCCTCCGCCAATGTCGTTGTTGCCACGTTTAGTAAGTGGCTGGTACTGGTGGTAGCAGCCACCATCGGTAAACTGAGTAGAAGCGATGTCAATGATTCTTTCACGAGCGCGTTCAGGTATTTGATGCACAAATCCCAGCAAATCCTGGTTTGAATCGCGGAAACCCATGCCACGACCGATTCCGCTTTCAAAAAACGAAGCCGAACGCGAGAAGTTAAAGGTGATCATGCATTGATATTGGTTCCAGATGTTAACCATCCGGTCAAGTTTTTCGTCACCCGAATTTACCTTGTAAATACTCAGCAGTTCGTACCAGTATTTTTTCAGTTCCATCCAGGCGGCATCAACTTTCTCAGCATTGTCAAAACGGGCAATTGTTTCCCTCGCTTTTGTTTTGTTAATGATGTTTTTTGACTCCCATTTTTCTTCCGGGGTATTTTCGACATACCCAAGCACGAAAACGAGATCTTTTGTCTCACCCGGCTCTAATTCCATCTCCAGATAGTGCGACGCAACAGGCGACCACCCGTGTGCTTCGCTCATTCGCGGTTTTCCGTCCACTACAACCTGAGGTTCATCAAAGTCATTGTACAAACCGAAAAATGATTCGCGGTCGGTATCAAAACCATTCACGGGTGCGTTCACGGAGTAGTAAGCAAAATGGTCGCGCCGCTCCTTGTATTCGGTTTTATGATAGATAACTGAGCCATCAATTTCCACTTCTCCGGTTGAAAAGTTGCGCTGAAAGTTTTCCATATCGGTGGCAGCATTCCATAGCGCCCATTCCACAAACGAGAAAAGTTTGATGTTTTTCTTTTCTTGCGAAAGGTTTTTCAGTGTCAGTTTCTGCACTTCGGCATGTGTTTTCAACGGAACAAAAAACAGAACTTCGGCCCACAATCCGTTTTTGACGCCTTTGATTTTTGTGTAATTCATCCCATGGCGGCATTCATAGATATCAAGCGGTGTTTTTACCGGCTTCCATCCCGGCGACCAGGTGGTTTCGCCATCTTTGATGTAAAAATACCGGCCACCGCTGTCCATGGGCACATTGTTGTAACGGTAACGTGTAATGCGGCGGAATTTGGCGTCTTTGTAAAAGCAGTAGCCACCGGCAGTATTCGAAATAAGTGAGAAAAAATCCTCATTCCCGAGGTAATTAATCCAGGGCCACGGCGTTTGCGGGTTGGTAATCACATATTCACGGTTGGTGTCGTCGAAGTATCCGAATTTCATATTATGTCAGTTTAATTTGATTGGCAAAAGTAAAAGTATAGTGCAGTTGGTTAATGATGAATAAAAATTTAAGACATAGTTCTATTGTCGCTAATTCATCAGTCAGTTTATGAAAATGTATAATAATCTATAATTCAATGAATTATTGAACTATCAGCAATTCTGAGTTACTGATACCCGATGAAGTTATTTTTATAAAATAGAGTCCCGGTTGCAGTTGTCCCTGGTTGAACTCGCTAATATACTCCTGCAGTAATTGTGAGAAGACCATTTTTCCATCAATGGTGAATAATTCAAGTTTTGTATCAATTTTCAAGTTTCCGGGTTCAATTTTTATCAGGAATTTCCCGGTTGAAGGATTGGGATAAACAGAGAAGGTTTTGTTACTTTTCTGATAATCGGTAGCCGGGGTACTTTTTTCTACTTTTTTTAAACTGATGTTATCAAACCACAGTTTACCGGTAAATTTACCTGCACCGAAATAAAGCCTGACATTATTATCGGCAGTGGTCATATTCAAGGTAAGTTCATATTTTTTGCGCGAAGTGGTCAGATTTACATTCTTTGAAATGAGTGCCCCCCAGTCTCCGTAATTTCTTGAAACAGTTATCAGTAAAGTATTTGCTTTCTCTGCCCATGCATCAAAAGTGAGTTTATATTCAGCTTTTTCCAGCGAGAGTCCGCTTTGCTGAAAGCCGGCATGCCAGTCAGTTCCCGATGATTTTGTCATATTAAAAACAAAAGTGCTGTCAGCAACCGACGGAGCATAACTGATTGTTTGTGAGTTGTAATTATAAAATGACCATGATGAATAATTGGTGTCAAACTCGCCATTTTTAAGCAATTGATCTTTTTCGTAAAAGAGGGGAGTAAGTTCGGTATTTTTATTCATCGTGATCGTTAATGGATTGGCTCCACTCCGATACTGCCATGCATTGAAAGTGTATCCTGAATCGGGAATGGCAGTAACAGTAACCTTCGTATTTTCAGGGTATTTATCCATTAATGGTGAAATTTCAACTTTACCGTGCCTCGGTGTATTAATGTTCAGCATAAAAGGACCTTCTGATTCCTGTAACTGGTAAACACGCACGTAATCAATCAGAAATTTATGTGGCAATTTAGTATCATCAACACCGGCTGTTCCTCCCCAGGTTCCGCCATATGCCAGGTTAAGAATCAGGTAAAACTCTTTGTTAAAAGGCCACGTTCTGTAGTCATCCGACTTTTTTGTATAAGTGAAATATTTAACATCATTGGCATACCATTCAATTTTATCGGGAGTCCAGATGATGGCAAATTTGATGAATTTGTTGAACGGATTGGCAATGGAGGCACTTTTTGTTCCGCTTGATTGATGTCCTGTACCGTTGGTACCTTCAAAATGACAGGTATAATGCAGATATTGCGGCTCGAAACCCACATATTCCATAATATCGATCTCACCACTCCGGGGCCAGGTTCCATAATCACTGTTGGTGGGCATCATCCACAATGCCGGCCAGGTTCCTTTTCCGGTGGGTACTTTGGCGCTTATTTCAATTTTTCCATATTTCCAGTCACCAATTCCTTTTGAAATAATACTTGCCGAAGTGTAATCGGCCCCGTTGTATTTTTCTTTTCTTGCTTCAATTACCAGTACCGAATCTTCTATTCTGGCATTTTCAAGCCTTTTTACAGTATAATACTGAAGTTCATTGTTCCTGATTTTACCCGATTCGTAACTCCATTTAGTGCTATCGGGCAGTCCGGGTGTGTTAAATTCTTCATTCCAGACCATTACATATTTCTGGGCAGACAGGAAAAGGGGGAACAAAATGATTATCAGAAAAAAAGCAGTTTTTTGCATAGTTACCTTTTATTAAAATGTCAGCACTCAAAAATAGAAAACATATCCGACTGACAGCAAGATTTTTTGCATTTCAAAAGATTAACATTGAATCGGATTTTGGTTTTTCAAAAGAAAACAAGTCGAATAGTTTTATCTTTGCCATACGAATAATTCAAAAAACCTATAAAAATGACATTCAAATTCCAGAAACCATTTCCGATTTTAAAAGACGAAACAAATTATCGTTTACTGACCAAAGATTTTGTGTCAACCGTAAATGTGGGAGGACGTGAAATGCTGAAAGTGGAACCGGAAGCGCTTGAACTCCTTGCCCGTGAAGCTTTTGCCGATGTTTCGTTTTATCTGAGAACTGCCCATCTCGAAAAATTAGCTAAAATTCTGGAAGATCCGGAAGCAACCGATAACGACCGTTTTGTAGCCCACACCATGCTGATGAACCAGGTTGTTTCGGCTGAAGGTGAATTGCCCACATGCCAGGACACGGGAACAGCTATCGTTATTGGGAAAAAAGGTGAAAATGTATTTACCGGCGTCAGTGATGCAAAACACTTGTCGAAAGGAATTTACGATACTTACCAGGAGCGAAACCTTCGTTATTCACAAGTGGTTCCGCTGACCATGTTCGATGAAAAAAACACCGGAAACAACCTGCCGGCTCAGATCGATATTTATGCCGAAGAAGGCGACAAATATGAGTTTTTATTTGTTACAAAAGGTGGAGGATCAGGTAACAAAACCTACCTGTATCAGCAAACCAAATCGCTTTTAACCGAGGAAGCGCTGACAAAGTTTATCAAAGAAAAAATCATGGACCTTGGTACTTCCGCATGTCCGCCTTACCATTTGGCACTTGTTATTGGCGGAACTTCAGCAGAAGCCACACTGGCAACCGTAAAAAAAGCGTCGGCTGGCTACTACGATCATCTTCCAACTGAAGGAAATGAAGGTGGACAGGCATTCCGCGATTTGGAATGGGAAGCCAAAGTGGAGAAAATTGCGCAGGAATGTGGCCTTGGTGCACAGTTTGGCGGAAAATATTATGTGCACGATGTTCGCGTGATCCGTTTGCCTCGTCATGCTGCTTCGTGCCCGGTGGGTTTGGGCGTAAGCTGCAGTGCCGACAGGAATATAAAGGCAAAAATCAATAAAGACGGAATCTGGCTTGAAGAACTGGAAAAACATCCGGAGAAATTCCTGCCGGCAAAAGCACCTTCCATGCAGCCCGCTGTGGATATTGATCTTGACAGGCCGATGGAAGAAATTTTGAAAGAACTTTCGAAATACCCGACAAAAACACGTTTGAATCTGAACGGAACTTTGATTGTGGCCCGTGATATTGCACATGCCCGTATCAAAAAAATGCTGGATGAAGGGAAACCAATGCCGGAATACTTTAAAAATCACCCGGTTTACTATGCAGGTCCGGCAAAAACGCCGAAAGGTATGGCCAGCGGAAGTTTTGGACCGACAACAGCAGGCAGGATGGATGTGTATGTTAACGAATTCATGGGTCACGGCGGATCAATGATCATGGTGGCAAAAGGAAACCGGACACAACAGGTTACCGATGCCTGCAAAAAATTTGGAGGATTTTATCTCGGTTCTATTGGTGGTCCGGCAGCAATTCTTGCCAAAAACAGCATCAAATCAGTCGAAATTGTTGATTTTGAAGAGTTGGGAATGGAAGCAGTCCGCAAAATCCGGGTTGAAAATTTCCCGGCTTTTATAATTGTTGACGATAAAGGAAACGACTTCTTTAAACAATTGTAATTTCTTCATGGCCGTTGGTTTTAACCAACTGACAATGAGGGATTTACTTCTACCGGCTTTAGCTACATTATTTTAAAATGCGGCTAAAGCCTTTTTTTTGAGTTCGTCTATAACGTTTGCTGAAGCCAACGGCAATTTTAAAAATGTAGTCTAAAAAACGATTCTTGTTTTAATTGATATAAAGGAGTCTTCTTAATCGACATTTTCCACATAAAAAATCCACGTCACCCGCAGAAAAACCTATTTTTGAATTTCAAATTCAACTTTATGAAAGCCGTTTACTTTGAACAATTTCAGGGACCTGTTGAAATCAGGCAAGTGCCCGATCCGAAGGTATCACCTGACAGTGTGATTGTAAAAGTGGAAGCCACTGGTTTGTGTCGGAGCGACTGGCATGGCTGGATGGGACACGACCCGGATATTGTTCTGCCTCACGTACCGGGACATGAACTGGCAGGAGTAATTGTTGAAACAGGCGCCGAAATAAGAAATTTCAGGGTGGGAGAAAGAGTAACAGTTCCGTTTGTGAGTGGTTGTGGTCACTGTCCTGAGTGTATTTCTGGCAATCAACAGGTGTGCGACCACCAGTTTCAGCCAGGATTCACAGCCTGGGGTTCGTTTGCCGAATTTGTGGAAATAAAGTATGCCGATATTAATCTTGTTAAATTGCCTGATGAGATTGATTTTGTGACTGCTGCAAGTCTCGGATGCCGTTTTATTACTGCTTTCAGAGCTGTAATTGACCAGAGAAAAGTATCGCCCGGACAATGGGTTGCAGTGCATGGATGCGGAGGTGTGGGGCTTTCAGCAATTATGATTGCTGCAGCAGCCGGAGCCAATGTAATAGCGGTGGATATTGATAGTGAAAAACTTGAATTGGCAGGAAAAGCAGGTGCCGTCGCTGTAATTAATGCAAAAATTACAAGCAATATTCCTGATGAAATCAGAAAACTAACCAGTCGCGGTGCACATCTTTCGCTGGATGCACTGGGAAGCCAGGAAACCTGTTTTAATTCGATTTCGTGTTTACGGAAACGTGGAAAACACATCCAGGTTGGGCTAATGACCGGCGACCACAAACACCCGAAAGTACCCATGGACAAAATCGTGGCAAATGAACTGGAGATTCTGGGAAGCCACGGAATGCAGGCTTTCAGATATCCGGCTGTTTTTGATATGATTCAGGCTGGGAAACTGAAGCCGGAACTTTTGGTCGGAAAAACTATTGGGCTGGAAGAGGCTCCGGGAGCTCTTGTGAATATGAACAAGTTTGAAAATACAGGTGTTACAGTAATAAAATTCTGAATATGGAAAATCTGAAAGTTACGATCATTCAGCCCGATATAATCTGGGAAAAACCGCTGGAAAATCTTGCCAATTACGCAAATTTAATAGCTTCCGCAGGAAATACCGATCTGGTGATTTTGCCAGAAATGTTCACAACCGGGTTCTCCATGGAATCAGAAAAACTGAAAGAACCCATGACCGGACAATCGGTTAATTGGATGAAGAATGCTGCAGTAAATAATAATGTGGCGATATTGGGCAGTCTGATAATTGAAGATAAAGGGAAAATCTATAACCGGGCTATTTGGGTTTCTCCGGATGGAACCATTTTCTATTACGACAAAAAGCATCTTTTTACAATGGGGAGGGAGCATCTGCATTATTCTTCCGGATCGCAAAAAACCATTATTGAATACAAAGGCTGGCGGATTTGCCCGTTGATTTGTTACGATTTGCGTTTCCCGGTATGGAGCCGGAATGCCGAAAATTACGATTTGCTGATTTATGTTGCCAATTGGCCCGCTGCAAGGCATCATATATGGAAATCCTTGCTGGTGGCGCGCGCAGTGGAGAATCAGTCATATTGCGTTGGCGTCAATCGCACCGGAATTGATGGAAACGGACTGAGTTATTCTGGCGATTCAGTATTGATTGATGCAAAAGGAATAGCAACTTTTCTAGGCGTAAAGCCAACTGTTCATACCTTCAATCTCAATTATGAAGAACTTCACACCTTCAGGAAAAGTTTCCCTGTTCTGAACGATAAAGACGGTTTTGTATTTAAATAATAATTCCCAATATTGGTTACTCAAAACTAGCGTTTAAACTGCGTCTGCAAATCAGAAATTTAATCAGAAAAATCCTCTTTTAATAGTATCATATTTGATTTATAACTAATCTTTTAGTTGTTTAAAATATTTATAATCAATATATTAAAATTAATTTTTAAAAATAACTAATAAATTAGTTTGAAAACTAAATTCTTAGTTGTAATTTTGATACGGATATCCATGAGAGTGATCAATGAAAAAATTATCAACTAAAAATTAAAATTGAAGTCATGAAAACAATTCAGATGATTTTGGTTTTTGCTTTAATCATTGTGGCGGGAAAAACAAAAATAAGCGCCCAGAATGAAAAAGTAAAAGATGGCGTTTATGCTGTATGTGAAGTAATGCCAGAGTATCCCGGTGGCGATAAAGCTTTACGAACTGATCTTGTAAACAGTATTAAATACCCTGAAGAAGCCAGCAAAAAGGGAATTCAGGGGAAAGTGTACGTAAGTTTCGTTGTTGATGAACAGGGAAAAATTAAAGATGCTAAAATTGTAAGAGGAGTTGATCCGTTGCTCGATAAAGAGGCGTTGCGTGTTGTGTCTGAACTCGATAAAACATGGACTCCCGGTAAAGAGAAAGGCAAAGTTGTAAAAGTTGCCTACACAATTCCAATCCAGTTTGCACTCGACGACAGTAAAACCGATAAAAAAGAGTAAAATCTGAATTATGCCTAAGAAATTAGTTGCAAAACTAAATGCTTAGGTATAATTCTTGTTGTTAATGCGCTTGTGTCTATTAAACTGAAAATCTTTAAAAAATGAAAGAACTTACGAAAGCAGAAGAGCAAATAATGCAGTTGCTCTGGGAGCAGGAAAAAGCATTTGTAAAAGACCTTGTCGATCAGATGCCCGATCCGAAACCTGCGTATAACACGGTTTCCACCATTATTCGGATTTTAGAGAAAAAAGGTTTTGTGGGACACAACGCCTACGGAAAAACGCATGAATATTTTCCGCTTGTATCGAAAAAAGACTACACCCGCGGATATATGAAATCTTTCATCAGCAACTATTTCAGCGGTTCGTTCCAGGAAATGGTATCGTTTTTTGCCAAAGAAGATAAAATGTCGGTTGCCGACCTGGATGAACTGATGGATGATGTGAGACGCGATCTGGAAAACGAAAAAACGGACGGCAATGATTAACCTTGTCAATTTCATCATCGAATCGGGTGTAAGTCTCACTTTACTTGCCTCGGTTTATATGCTGTTTCTACGGAAAGAAACATTTTTCAGAACCAATCGCCTGTTTTTGTTAGGTTCACTGGTGTTTTCAGTTTTACTGCCTTTGCTGCGGCTAAGAGTTTTAACGCCGCAACCAGTTTTACTTTCAGAGGTAACCGTAACACCGTACCGGAATTTGCTTGAATCGATAACCGTGTACGGCCACGGATTTGCCGGACAAATTGAAAAAACAGTTTTATCAGCTCAGCTTCTGGTTGTTGTTTACCTGGCCGGAGTTGGCCTTCTTTTGAGTTTGTTTATTTTCAGGATAATTCAGATTCTGCTGAAAATCAGAAAGTCGGAAGTGGAATACAAGGACGGTTTCAGACTTGTTTTACTTGAAAAAGAAACCACACCGTTTTCGTTTCTGAATTACATTTTTGTGAACAGAAACCAGATGAATAATGCAGGTTATAACCGGATGCTGATTCACGAACTGGAACATGTAAAACAGGGCCATTCGTTTGATGTGATTGTGCTCGAATTGCTGACTGCATTTCAGTGGTTTAACCCGTTTATGTGGCTGTTGCGCAGGGCAATCCGCGAAAATCATGAATTCCTGGCCGACAGGGCCGTTCTGAATACAGGCGCAAGCCGTGGCGAATACAAACAATTACTTTTAAATCAATTTATTGGCGGACAATTGGTTGTTGCCAACAATTTTAATTATTCATTAATCAAAAACCGAATTAAAATGATGTCAAAAATAAATTCACCCAAAATAGCACTAACCAAAACCATTTTTGGTGTTTTGGTTGCCACCGCATTAATAATTGCTTTTGCCTGCGAGCAAAAAGAATCAGTTGAAACTAAAAATCAACAAGATGATGTTGTAACCATTAAATCAACAATTCAGGATGATGGCAAAATAAAAATAGAAGGTACACCCGAAAATCTGGACAGATATGTGAAAATGTTTGCCAATTCTACAGAATTTGAAATATTTACTGATAGTATTGGTAACAAATATCTGATTGAAAAAATTGTTCCATTAAAGTCTTCAGAAACAAGCAACGAGGTGTTTTTCATTGTTGAAGAAATGCCGGAATTCCCTGGAGGAGAACAGGCATTGCGCGAATTTATTGCCAAAACGGTGGTTTATCCCGATGCTGCTGTGAAAAAAGGAATTCAGGGTAAAGTTTATGTAACATTCGTGGTAGGGACCGACGGAAATGTAAAAGATGCCAAAATTGCCCGTGGTGTGGATCCTTCGCTGGATGCCGAAGCACTGCGTGTTGTGGGCAAAATGAATGGCTGGAAACCCGGAAAACAGCGCGGACAAGTAGTGAATGTAAGTTATACTGTACCGATCAATTTCAAACTTCAATAATATGAATTTAAAGGGCGAAGCAAATATCTGGTTGCTAAAATCAATGTTTCTTCGCCCTTTTCAACAGCCCGAAACCATGAAAACCTGTTCAATTTTAATTTTTTCCTGCATTTTATTGACGAGTGGACTCCTGAGTGCTCAGGCAACTACCGATTTACTGATTCTGAACAAAAAGTATGACGAGGCGCTCGTTCAGGTTGAATCAGAAATAAACCAAAATCCGGTTGCAGAAAATTATTTCAAAAAAGGCCAGATTTTAAGCTTTCAGCAAAAGTACAAAGAAGCTATTTCTGCTTTCGAAATGGCCAGTCAGTTAAACCCGGATTCCCCGGATGTATTTGGAGAAATAGCTGAATGTTATGCCATTATCGGGAATTTTTACGAGGCAAGGGATTATTTTGACAAAGCGCTTAAATTACAGCCGGAAAACCTGGGTTTGCTTTCAAAAGCCGGAAGAAACTATATCAACCTGAAAGATTTTAAAAAGTCATACAGTTGTTTCGCTGATATTTACAAAAAAGATTCGACCAATATTTACTGGAATAAACAGTTGGCATTCAGCGCATATCGGGTAGGAAAACGGAAACAGGCCATTGATTTATATGCAAAAGTTTTAGAGGCAAATCCGCGTGATTATTCAACCTATCTCAACCTTGCAAAACTTTATGACCGGGGCAAAGAAGATTCACTGATTATCAAAACATTTCAGAAAGGAATTGAACAGTTTCCTGCGGATGCCGAATTGCAGGGGGAGCTGGCCAAATACTATTTTGAAACACGAAAGTATGAACCTGCCAGAATGAATTATGAGATTTATTTTTCATATAAGGGCGATTCTATTTATCCGGTAATGCTGAATTACGGAATCAGTCTGTATTTTACAGGAGCAGAAGAGCAGTCGGTGGCCATTCTCGAGAATTGTGTAATTCTACAACCAAATGATGCTTATCCATTATTCTACCTTGGTTTGTGCCATAAAAAACTTAGGAACTTCGAACTTTCAGAACAATATTTTAATGCGGCAATTGAGGCGGCCACCCCATCATATTTGCCCGATTTATATCATCACCTCGGTCAGATTTTAGGTTTACAGCGCAAGTTTCCTGAATCGATTGCTGCGTTGCAAAAGGCAAACGAACTGGACCCGACAAATGTAGAAGCGCTGTTTGAAATTGCCACCACATACGAAGAGTATAATTCAAATAAAACACTGGCGCTCAATTATTACCGTCTTTATTTGAAAGAAGCTGGCGAAGAAGGAAAAAATATTAATTATGCACTCACCCGTTTGAAAAAGCTGAAAGAGGATTTGTTTTTTGATGAATAAAAATCAGGATTGAATTCCGGTTTTTCCTGTTTTTTCGCGCACAAGATTGGAGAGCTGAATCCGGCTGTTCACTTCTGTTTTAAAATAAATCCGGTGAGTGTGATCCTTGACTGTTTGTAAAGAAATAAACAGCGTTTCAGCAATTTCCTTATTACTTTTTCCACTACAGATTTCCCTGATAATTTCAGATTCACGTTTCGATATATCATAAAACCGGCAAAACGATTCGAAATCGATAATATAGACGGTCTGTACAGGTTTAACAGTTTTTGATAATCTGAAAATAACTGGTAAATAAATACTTACACCAAACAGCAGAATGATGGTTAAACAAACCGAGAAAAAGCCTGCAACATCGAAAAAATAGGCCACCAAAGAATAAGTCAATACCCCGACAAAATATGCCATGAATTTTTTCTTTTCAAATTCAACGACAGACGCATCCTTTTGGCTGGATTTTGATTTCAGAAATGGTATAAAAACAAAAATGTGAACCAGCAAGTTGGTCATAACAAACACCCGGATGATAAAAAGATCAGCATTTACATTGATCTTGATGATTCCTTTCTGAATAAATACTGTAAAAAGAATCGTTGATATAATGAACAGTGAAAAAAACAGGTAAGAGAAACGGGTGGTAATTTTAATGCCATTAATTAAGAAAACAAATCGAATAAGCATAAACCAGCTTATAAGTAGAAAAGGTAAGCCGAGCACCGGCAGAAAAATTGAGAGTTTTGATTCAAGCACAGTGCTTAATTCGATGTCGGACAAAATTTCACGTAAAATTATATTCCCCCAAATTCCGTAGGTGAAAAACGAAATGAGAAAAATTTGCTGATATAGAAGGCTTAATAAGGCAGGCGACTTTTGTTGATGATATTGTTGAAACACAATAAGAATGCCCATTACAGCCATTCCTGCAGATACAATAAAAGTGAGTATAAACGAGAGGTATTCAGCCAGCATTTTGTTATCAACTAAAGTATTGTCGTGTAAAAATACTAAACATGTTGAAATTCAATTAACTACCAAAGTAGTATTTATTCAGAATCCTACTAAAGTATGAATAAAAATTCAGTGTGTTCATCTACCTTCGGAACAGAAATTATTCAGAAACAATTAAAATTTAGAAAAATGGAAAACAACAACTATTTGCGACTTTATCCTTCGTTAGGAGGAAGTTTCAGTTTTGGATGGCAGGTGATTTTTCAGAAATCGTTTTTGCCCTTATTAATTGCCGTAATTCTTTGCGGATTGTTAGATGGTCCGGCTGCCGGAGTTAACTGGAAAATGGATGGAGGACATTTCTCATTTCCATTTTTGCTGATGTTTCCTGTCATTCTGATCGGGCTTGCCTACAGTATTCTTTTTAAACCTGTTATTGATTATGGTGAACAGTATATGTTTTTAAAAGCAGTCAGAGGCGAAGAGGCTGAAATAAAATTACTTATCGAGGGTTTCAGAACGAAATACCTGAATATAATTTTAGCCAACCTCATTGTTTTTGCACTGGTTATGATCGGTTTTATAATGCTGATCATTCCCGGAATTATAATTGCCTGCCGGCTTGCTTTTGTATCATATCTTATTATGGATAAAGATCTTGAGCCTATTAAAGCGATAGAAAAAAGCTGGCAAATGACCAAAGGTCACGGCTGGACAATATTTTTTATGGCAATCGTATCATTTTTTCTGGTTATTGCCGGAATTATTGTTTTCATCTTTGGTGTCCTGATTTCATTGATGTTGATACACGCTGCCTTTGCAACGTTATACCAGTCGGTTTTAAACCAACTCGATGATGACAATCCTATCCCAATTTTAGGAGTAAACGAAATCTAAAAAAAACATTGACTTTTCAGTTTGAAAGCCCGGAAAAATTTCCGGGCTTTTTGATTTTGTAAAACCTTCTTTGTGTATTTTGCAATTCTCAAATCGAAGCAATGAAGTATTTTGTTTTTGCGTTACTGTTTTTTTGTTTGGTAAATATTTCAAAAGCCCAATATTTTGAAACCGGCCAGGACCCTGCTTCTATCAAATGGCGACAGATTAATACTGAAAACTTTCAGTTGATTTATCCTGATTATTATGAAACCCAGGCACAAAAACTTGCTTCAGTACTCGAAAAAGTGTATTTGTATGGAGGCCGATCGCTTGAACACAAACCCAAAAAGATTTCAATAATACTTCATACACAAACAGTTAAATCGAACGGGCTTGTGGCATGGGCTCCAAAACGTGCCGAATTCTATACAATTCCACACCAGGATAATTATTCTGAAGATTGGCTTGAACAATTGGCAATTCACGAGTTCAGGCACGTGGTTCAAACCGACAAAGTAAACAGCGAACTGCCGAAGATTATTAAGATATTGTTGGGAGAACAGGGAACGGCCCTGGTTTTTGGTGCTTATTTACCGTGGTGGTTTATCGAAGGCGACGCTGTTGTAACCGAAACCGTTTTATCCAATTCAGGAAGGGGCAGATTTCCGTCGTTTTTGATGGAGCACCAGGCACTTGCTGTTGAGAAGGGGAATTACAAGTATGACAAAGCTTATAATGGTTCGCTTAAAAATTATGTGCCCAACCACTATCAATTGGGTTATTACCTGGTTGGAACAGCGCGGCAGAAATATGGTAACGATTTATGGATTAATGTTTTAAATAAAGTGGGAGAGAAGCCATTCAGCCTGAATCCCTTCAACAAAGCTTTAAAAGAAAAAACAGGATTGAATAAAGTTCAGCTTTACAATTCGGTTTTTGATGAACTGCAACAAAAATGGAAAGCAGAAGATGAAAAACGGGAAAGTGAGAAATTTACCATCATTACAAAGGCTGATTCAAAAACCTATACAAATTACAGGTACAATCACTGGTTGAACGATTCGGTTATTTTTTCATACCGGACTGCACTAAACCGGGTTCCGGCTTTTGTTAAAATTGATGACAAGGGCAATCCCCGGAAATTTTTTACCCCTGGAATTATTTTTGAGGAATCGATAAATTTTAATGGCGACTGGATTGTTTGGTCTGAACGAATACCGGATCTTCGCTGGCAGCATAGTGGGAAATCACTGATCAGATTGCTGAATCTTTCCGACAAGCAAAAGATTACATTGAAAACCGAATTTACGGCAATGGCACCTGCAATTTCTCCGGATAATTCAAAAATTGCAGTAGTTGAAAGCAATTATGCAAGCGAATTCTTTCTCTCTGTTTATGATATTTCAGACGGTAAACTAATAAGCAGATACCAGACACCCGGCAATCATTATTTTTTCTCTCCAGCCTGGATAAATGAAAATGAACTGGCCGTTGTGGTACTTTTTCCTGAAGGGAAACGATTGTGCAAACTGAATTATAATTCAGGAGTTTTAACGAAGTTGGCCGACAGAGATTTGGGGGAAATTAAAAACCTTGTTGTAAAGAATGGAAAGATTTATTTTACAGGTACATTATTCGGGAAAAACAGTTTGTATTGTTTTAATCCTGAATACAATGAAGTTGCAAGAGTTTTCGAAGGACGGTTTGGCGTGGAATCGCCGGCTTTCTCAGAAAACGGCAATGAAGTTATTTTAAGTGATTATACTTCAGATGGTTTTCAGTTAATTAAAGCTGTTGTTAAAGAACAAAAGCTGGATGAATTAATTCAAAACAAAAAAGAAAACTATCCGCTGGCAAATGCTTTGAGTACACTGGAAAACGGAATCACCAATTTTGGTTCTGATGATACAACTAAATACACGTCAGAAAAATATAGCAAGTTTACTCATCTTTTTAATTTTCACAGCTGGGCGCCAGCCGCGGTTGATGCCGATTTTCAGGAAATAAAACCGGGCGTGAGTTTAATGTCGCAAAATAAGCTGGGGACAGCATTTTTAAACATCGGATATGAATGGGACCTGACACAAAAGACTGGTGGTTTTTATGGGAAATACACTTACAAAGGCTGGTATCCGGTTTTAGATTTTCAAATAAAATCGGGTAAAAGTTCATCGGAATATGTAACTGTTGAACAGACGAAAAGCCCTTCAGGTGAGGTGTTAAAACAAGATACTGTGATAAAAAGGTTTACCTGGTATAATTCTGATTTTAGTGCCGACATAAATTTGCCGCTTAATTTTTCAAGAGGAAAATATTACCGTTATCTACAGCCCGAACTCAGATACAATTATTCTCTCTATAAACACGATTCATCTACACCCGATAAATTTTATGAAGGTGATTATCAGTCGTTAACATACAGGCTGTATTTTCAGCAAAGTCTGTATAAAAGTTACCAGGATGTATATTCCGATTTTGGTTTTGCATTTGATTTTCAATTCATGCATTTGCCATTTGGTAAAACAGATCTCGGAAATCTCGGGTTGGCACAGTCGTGGTTTTTTGTTCCGGGAATATTGCCAAATCATGGCATCCGTTTTTATGCTGGTTTTCAGGATAAAAACAGTTCAGGTTCAGTTAGTTTTGCTGATGTAATTAAATATCCCCGTGGATGGGGAAAAATCAATACCAATAACATGGAAAGTTTTGGAGTTGATTATAAATTTCCGGTTTTTTATCCCGAATGGAGCTTGGGTGGACTTGTATATCTGAAACGGTTAAATGCTTCTTTATTTGCTGATTATGCGTATCTGAATGCCAATATTTATTCGAATGGAAATGTAACCGGCACCTATAACACAGATATTTCGTCAATTGGATTAGAATTGACTGGCGACGCGCATTTTCTGAGATTTTATGCGCCTGTTGAAATCGGGTTCAGGTCCTCTTATTTGCCTAAAATGAAAAATGTTTATTTCGATTTTTTGTTGTCAATCGACTTCAATTCTCTTTAAGGTAATCACGGTGAGTTCGGGTGACATATTGATTCGCCAGGGGATTGCAACCGCTCCAAATCCGGTATTCACATAAAGTTTTGAATCACCGAATTCATAAAGACCACCCCAGTTCTTGCGGGCTAACCATGCAAAGCTGAATTTAATACCCGCTTTTGTAATTCCCCATTGAAAACCATGTGTATGCCCCGCTAAAGTTAAATCGATATCATTCCTGTATTTGACAACACTTTCCCAATGTGCTGGGTCGTGTGATAAAAGAATAACGAATGCATCCTCGGGAATATTCAACATAGCACTGTCGAGATTTGCATATTGCGGAAAGGGTGGAAGCCCCCAATTCTCTACCCCTGCAATAAATATAGAGTCATTACCTTTTTTAATTTTCGAATTTCGGTTATTCAGAATGTTAAAACCAAAATCACTGTGGGCCTTTACTATTTCGTTGAAATTTTTTTCCTTTTCATTTTCATCCGTCCAGGTAGTATAATTTCCGTAATCATGATTACCCAATATTGAGAAAGCCGGAATTTGTGCAGTTAAATCCTTAAAATAAGAGTTCCAGCCTTTGGTTTCATATGAAAAATTATTAACAAGATCTCCTGTAAACAGAATCAAATCTGGCTTCTCATTTTGAATGATTTGTTTTGATTTGACGAGCAAATTTTTTGAATGGTTAAAACTGCCAAGATGTATATCAGAAAGCTGAATTAATCTGTGGCCATCAAAAGGAGGAGGAATATTTTGGCTTCTGACTGTAACATAATTTACCTGAATCAGCCTTTTTCCTATAATCGATCCAAAAATCATTGAAATAGAAATTGAAACAGATATAATAAATGCCATCAGATAGGGCACACGTCTATGACGTTTAACTGTTAGTGCAATTAATGATGCAATGGTGAATGGAAGTTTAATTACAAAATCAATAGAAAATAAAACATTAAAAATAAGGTGATATGTATAGTCTGTGATATTTCTGACATTAAACGGCCAAATATAGAAAATGAAGAATGCGACCAGGAAAAATACAGTTTCGACAATAACAAAACGGGATATTAATGATTTGTAACGCGAGTGAAAGAAAACAGACTTAATTCCTTTAAACGTGCTAAAAGAAATAGCAACATAAATGATCAGAAAAAATATCAAATAATAAAACTGAAAAGACCTCATATTGAAAATGATATTTTTATACAGTAATCAACTTTTATAAATAGTGTTTTGTTTGTTTCAATATTTTATAAATCAGTAGTTTGAATTAATATAATCCCGAATTAAACTTCCTGAGAATCCAATATTTCCTGTAAACTTAGTATTCATACGTGAAAATTGAAATTTAAGCAATAAAAAATGAAGAGATAAAAGAATTTGCGTTCGAAAATAAAGTTTACAAATAAAATATCCCGTTAATTTACGTGTTACATAAGTAATGTTTTAAAAATAAACAACAATATTACATATGTGATCAATGAATAGCATATGTAATCCCGATCAAATTTATTATCACTGGAGAAATATCAGCATGAAACCGAAATTGATTACAATAATATAGCTTTAAAAATTGAGGTATCATCTGTAAATCGATAAAGAGGGAACCTAATGATGTTCAATAAATAAGTAAGTAATAGTAATTTATATTAGTATATATCAACTAATTACATTGTTTATATGTATTATATATTTAAGTAAGCGAGCTTTGTTATATTATTATTGGTATATCTAATAATTTAATTATTCATATCTAATTTAATATCAGTTATTTATATATATCTACTGAAGTATTAATTTAATAAATTAGAAGCTTATTTAAATAATAGTTGATATTTTTTCTTATTACAAATTTGTTTCTGTCATTTTAATTATTACATTCGTAACGTTATAAATGTATCTGCATTTCTGTAGTGATTTACATTTATCTGTGACGCAATTTATGAAAGACCGTATTAAAAAATATATCGATTACAAGGGAGTATCGGCTGGGGAACTGGCTGTGATACTTGATGTACAGCGGTCAAATATCTCTCATATATTAAATGGAAGGAACATGCCAGGTGCAGCATTTATTGAAAAGTTGCTATTAAAATTTCCCGACCTTGATGCACGTTGGTTATTAACCGGCGATGGAGAAATGGTTCTGGATACAGATATAAATAATCCTGTAAGGATACATGAAGAAATGCCCCCTGTAACAGGCATTAAAACTCTTATAAAAGAAGAAATAAAAGAAAAAGAGGCATTGACTACACAGGATAAGAAATTAGAAAGAATTGTCCTTCTTTATTCTGACGGTAGCTTTGATGATTATAAAAAGTAGATGATGGTTGATGACTTATAAACCCAATTCCTTAAATAGGAAAGTGGTGATAAAACCGGGGCTGCAACTTTTGCAGCCCTTTTTTGCATAAAATGGTGTTAGATATAACTTTTGCTATTGAGTTTAACATTTTTTACTATGTTAACGAAGGATTAATTGATTCGGAGCCAAAGCAAGTGATAGATTAAATCTTAAGAGTTTAATCCTGAAAGATACAATTCAGTTGAATAAGAATCGTTTTGATTCATTAATTCGTTGGCTCAATATCACTCTAATCTTTAAATGTCAGACTAAACATTAACTATCTTGAATTGAATAACACGTAGGAAACGCTGATGTGAACTACTTTAATCAATTTCATCTCAACAATCAAATAATTACCTTAATATATTTCATTCGATATTTTAAGACAACTATCATAATACTAGATAAATACACAAATGTTGCATATTTTGTTATTTGTAATTATTACAAATTAATAACTGATTGCGAAATAATTATACATATGTGTTGCGGGAATTAAAATAATTATTACATTTGTAATGTATTTGAACGTTGATATTTTGAATTTTTGATTTTTACAAACCCAATTAAGATTTCGTAGATATACAGAGTTACTTAGGTCGTTAGGATTAGCGACCTTTTCCTTTTTATAACAAGTTGATTTTCTTTTAAATAAATTATAGAACTTGGTATTGTGAAATCAAATATATTATTTACATTTGTATAATTATCACAAGATATCAATTCGAATAAAATATAAATTCAAGACCTGAGTAAAGTTAGTTTAGAAAAGTACAGAATTTAAGACCGTCAAGAGTGGCGGTCTTTTTTATTTTACTGCCAGACTTCAATTTTTAAAGAGAATAATTCTGTTTCATATTATTTTATCTTTGTGACAAATTTTCAAAAGACATGAATAAGAAGGAAGTTCGCGAGTTTATTGTAGTTGAGAATAAACATCTGAACAAAACCAATTCATTAATACGAATAAAATCCCAGGCTGAATTACCAATAATAAAGCCTGGTCAATTTATGAATATTGATATTAGCAATTGTAAAGAGATTTTTCTTCGACGACCTTTTTCAGTTTTTGAGGTTGATCAATCTAACAATGTAATTTCAATAATAGTCAAAGTATTGGGGCGTGGTTCAGCAACACTTGCAGAAATTGGAATCGGCGAAAGACTGAGTGTTATCTTTCCTTTGGGAAAGGGATTTACAATGCCTGATAGAAAGGATAAGATTTTATTAATAGGAGGTGGAAGTGGCACGGCCCCGATGTTATTTCTTGCCAAAGAATCAGGATTAGCACCTGAAAATGTGCATATTCTTTTAGGTGCGCGCACAGAAGTCGATCATATTGATGTTTCAGAATATCAACAATATGGAATAATTCACTATTCTACCGACGATGGCTCCATGGGTGAAAAGGGGTTTGTTACACAACACCCGGTTTTTCGGAACAATTTAATGAGTTTTGACAGAATTTATGCATGTGGGCCTGATGCCATGATGAAAGCAGTCGCAAAGAATGCCAGGGAAGCAGGTGTTTTTTGCGAAGTTTCACTCGAAAACCTCATGGCTTGCGGTTTTGGTGTTTGTCTGTGTTGTATTGAGCCGACAACCCGTGGAAATTTGTGTGTTTGTACCGAGGGACCTGTATTTAATATAAATGAATTGAAATGGCAGATTTAAAAGTTAATATTGGTAATCTTGAATTAAAAAATCCGGTAATGACAGCTTCCGGAACATCTGGTTTTGCTGAAGAACTCTACGATTTTTATGATGTTTCAGTACTCGGTGCAGTTTTATTAAAAGGGATCACATTAAAAAATCGCGACGGAAATCCGTATCCACGCATGGCAGAAACTGCATCCGGCATGTTAAATGCTGTTGGGTTGCAAAACAAAGGAGTTGATTACTTTATTGAAAATATTTATCCCCGGATCAGAAAATACAATACAAAACTGATTGCGAATATAAACGGCTCAACAGTAGAAGATTATATAATTGTTGCAGAAAAAGTGAACGAATTGGATGACATTGCTGCTGTTGAATTGAATATCTCATGTCCAAATGTAAAAGAAGGTGGAATGGCCTTTGGAATAAGTTGTCCAAGTGCAGAGGCCGTAACAAGAGAGGTTAGAAATGTGTGCAACAAACATTTAATGGTAAAATTGTCGCCAAATGTAACCGACATAACAGAGATTGCCAAAGCAGTTGAAGGCCAGGGAGCTGATAGTGTTTCGCTTGTTAATACTTTTTTGGGGATGGCAATTGATGCGAATAAACGCAAACCATTGCTTTCAACCATAACCGGGGGCTTATCAGGACCAGCTATAAAACCCATTGCATTGAGAATGGTTTGGCAGGTTCATAAAGCAGTAAAAATTCCGGTTGTTGGGATGGGAGGAATTATGAATGCAACCGATGCAATTGAATTTATGCTGGCAGGAGCTTCTGCAGTGCAGGTTGGCACAGCCATTTTTAAAGACCCATTTATTCCGGTAAGAATAATTGACGGAATTAATGAATACCTTAACTATCACAATTTCAGTTCAGTATCTGAATTAATTGGCAATCTTGAAATCTGATTTTTAAATTATTTTTAGTTATCGATAATTAAGTAAATTGCAATGTGAACATTTCAATTTATTACTTGTTATATAAAACGCAAATTGCAAATAACTAAAAAATAGATACTATGGCAGATTTTAAAATAGTGATGCCAAAACTTGGCGAAAGCATCCAGGAAGGTACAATTACCAAATGGTTTGTGAAAGTTGGCGACACTGTTGAAGAGGATGATATTTTGTTTGAAGTGGCCACCGATAAGGTTGATTCTGAAATTCCTTCTCCAGTTGATGGAAAAATTACTCAAATTATTTACCCCGAAAACAGCCTTGTTCCGGTAGGTGAAGTGTTGGCAATAATCAATATCGGAGGTGAACAATCAACCGAAAATATAGACGTAATTAAATCAGTTTCTGAAAAGTCAGATAAAAACGATACAAAAGAAATTGAATCAGAAAATGTTAATGAATTTGATAGTGCAAGAAAGCTTTCAACCCGATTTTATTCGCCATTGGTAAAAACTATTGCCAGGGAAGAAAAAATATCATTTGAAGAACTCGAACAGATCCCAGGTTCAGGAATTGGCGGGCGTGTTCAGAAAAAAGATCTTCTTGAATTTATTGAGAACCGCAAACCGGCAGCAAAATCAAGTACAACATTAGTACCTGAAAAACCACAACCTGAAAGGAAACCGCAACCAGCACCGGTTTCTATTGGAGCAAACGACCAGATTATAGAAATGGATCGGATTCGGAAACTGATTGCAGATCACATGGTTATGTCGAAACAGGTTTCTCCTCATGTTACTTCAGTTGTTGAGGCCGATGTTACGGAGCTTGTTTTATGGAGAAATAAAAACAAGGAGATATTCGAAAAGAAATACGGAGAGAAAATTACTTATATGCCGGTATTTACGGAAGCAGTGGCAGCAGCAATCTCTGAGTTTCCACTTCTAAATTCTTCGGTTGATGGCGACAAAATAATACTTAAAAAAGACATCAATATTGGCATCGCCGTGGCAAAACCCGATGGAAACCTGATTGTTCCGGTTATCAAAAATGCTGAACAGAAAAATCTTGTGGGATTGACAAAAGAACTGAACAGGCTTGCAAATTCTGCCCGTAACAACAAATTGGCGATAGAAGACATCCAGGGAGGAACCTTTACAATCACCAACTTTGGATCATTCCGAAATTTAATCGGCACACCAATTATAAATCAGCCCCAGGTTGCGATTCTTGCAACCGGAAGTATTGAAAAGAAACCTGCCGTGATTGAAACACCCACAGGCGATGTAATTGCGATCAGACACAAAATGTTTCTTTCGCTGTCATATGATCACCGAATTATTGATGGTGCGCTCGGGGGAGCGTTTTTGAGGCGAATAGCTGACTTGTTAGAGCAATTTAGCGTTGATCGGCCTTTGTAGTTAAGAATTTTGTAATATCTCGATAAATATGATGACTGAATTAGAAATACCAAAAATCTACTCGATAAAAACCACTGAAAAGGAAACACTCAGGAAGTGGTTTTACCTGATGACCATTGGAAGAGCCATTGATGACAAAGCTCCCAACTACCTCAAACAGGCAATTGGCTGGTCGTATCATGCACCGTATGCCGGGCACGATGGGATACAGCTTGCTGTAGGGCAACATTTTGAAAAAAACAAAGACCATATCTTTTTATATTATCGCGAAATGCTGACTGCCATGTCATGCGGTATCACTGCCGAAGAAATAATTCTGAATGGAATCTCAAAAGCGACTGATCCATCAAGTGGTGGCCGACACATGAGTAATCATTTCGCAAAACCTGAATGGAATATACATAGCGTTTCGTCATCAACTGGTAATCATACATTGCATGCAGTGGGTGTGGCACGCGCAATCAAATATTACGGCGAAAAAGCAGTGGCAATCAGCGGGCAGGGTGAATCCTCGGTGAGTGAAGGATATGTTTATGAAGCCTTCAACGGAGCCGATAAAGAACAACTGCCGGTTATTTTTGTGATTCAGGACAATGGTTATGGAATTTCAGTTCCGAAAAAAGACCAGACTGCCAACCGTAAAGTGGCAAACAATTTTGTGGGATTGAAACACACAAAAATTATCCATTGCAACGGAAAAGATGTGTTCGATTCGATGAATGCAATGGCAGAAGCAAAGCGAATTGCACTTGAGGATTCAAAACCAGTGATATTACAGGCTAATTGCGTGCGAATACACTCTCATTCGAATTCAGATGATCATCTTCTCTATAGAAACGACCTCGAAAGAAATTATGTACAGGATTATGATCCGCTTGCTAAATACAGACGACTTTTATTACGTTACAATCGGTTTACAGAGGAAGAATTACAGCAGATTGAGCAGGAAGCCCGTGCTGAATTAAAACTGGCGCACAAAGCCGCTATGAGTGCTCCGGATCCATCTCCTGAATCCATATTTGACTTTGTGTTACCAGAGCCAATCGTATCAGAAAAATATCCTGAAGGACTTCATAATGAGCAGGGTGAAAAGAAAAAGCTGATTACCGCCTTAAACGAAACTTTAAAAGCTGAATTCCGCCATAATCCCGATACTTTTATCTGGGGACAGGATATGGCGAATAAAGACAAAGGCGGGATTTTTAACGTATCAAAAGGCCTTCAGAAAGAATTTGGCGAAAAACGTGTTTTCAACGCACCCATTGCCGAAGATTTTATCATGGGAACCGCCAATGGAATGTCACGATACAATGACAAAATCAGGGTGGTTGTAGAAGGTGCTGAATTTGCCGATTATTTCTGGCCGGCTATGGAACAATATGTCGATACAAGCCACGATTACTGGCGATCAAATGGAAAATTTTCGCCAAATATTGTCATTCGCCTTGCATCGGGCGGGTATATTGGTGGTGGGATGTATCACTCGCAAAATATAGAGGGATCACTGGTAAGTATCCCCGGAGTGCGCATTGTTTATCCTTCCTTTGCTGATGACGCTGCGGGGTTATTACGCACTGCAATTCGTTCAAAAGGGATGACAATGTTTATGGAACCTAAAGCGCTGTACCAAGACCCAAAAGCAGCAACTGTGGTGCCCGATGACTTTGAAGTACCATTTGGAAAAGCCCGCGTTCGCTACGAAGGAAGTGAACTTACGTTAATAACCTATGGAAATACCACGCATCTGAGTTTAGAGGCGGCTAAGCAGCTCGAAAAAGAGGGCAGGAGTGTGGAAGTTATCGATTTGAGGAGTCTTGTTCCGTTGGATGAAGAAACGATTCTGAATTCGATCAGAAAAACAAACCGGGTTTTAATTGTTCACGAGGACAAAGTGTTTGGAGGTTTTGGCGGAGAATTGGCTGCAATCATCAGCGACAAGGCTTTTAATTTGTTGGATGCACCGGTAAAAAGAGTTGGATCAACATTTACACCCGTTGGATTTAACAGAATTCTTGAGAGAGCCATCTTACCCGATACAGCAAAAATTTATAATGCAGCTAAGGAATTAATTGAATATTAAGAGAATAAACATGAGCAATAAAGTTATTATATACAGCTTTCATACCCAAAAATCTAAAAAAGTAGCAGAAAAAATTGTGGAAGCATTCAAGCCCGAGGAAATAAAGGCTGTAAATGCAGAAGAACTTACTTCGGAAGTATTCAGAAACAACGATCATTTTATTATCAGTGCACCTACCTGGTTCGATGGTGAATTGCCCAATTACTGGGATGAATTTGTGCCAGAGCTTGAAGATCTGGATTTATCAGGTAAAACATTTGCTGTGTTTGGCTTGGGCGATCAGAAAGGTTATCCCGAGAATTTTTGCGATGCAATTGGCATTATGGTAGAAATTCTTGAAAAATGCGGGGCAAAAGTGGTCGGTAAAATTCCTTCAGGAGGTTATACCTTTGAATCTTCAAGAGCATTGCGTGGTGACCATTTTGTTGGTTTACCACTTGACCAGGAAAATCAGGCGAAACTAACAAGTGAAAGGGTTAATCGTTGGGTGGCACAATTAAAATCGGAAATGATTTAATCCAAATAGTTAGTATTGATGTTGAAAGGTTATTCTTAGTTGAATAATCTTTTTTTGTTTCTGTATATTCAATCAAATCAACGCATTATACATATGTTTTTTGTTTATTACAAATGTAAATAACTTATTATACTGCATTTTACATTACTTGCTGAGTGAATTTATCTGAAGATCATTAACAAACCGGAAAATCTGGATTATTATTTTTGAAATCGGGCTTTTATTCGCTTTCAGATTTCTTTAAATCATTAATTTTGTGCCTTAATTTTTAAAAACAGAACAAGTTGTCAGATACAAGGTACATATTCGTCACAGGGGGAGTTACATCATCGCTTGGTAAAGGAATTCTGGCGTCATCGCTGGCAAAATTGCTTCAGGCAAGAGGTTATAATGTTACCATTCAGAAACTCGATCCTTATATTAATGTTGATCCCGGTACATTAAATCCTTATGAACATGGGGAATGTTTTGTAACAGAGGATGGAGCAGAAACAGATTTGGATTTGGGACATTATGAACGATTTCTGAATGAAGCCACATCGCAGGCCAACAATGTAACAACAGGCAGAATCTATCAATCGGTTATCAGTAAAGAACGTAAAGGTGACTATCTGGGCAAAACTGTTCAGATTATTCCTCACATTACTGATGAAATTAAAAGAAGGATAAAAATTCTTGGGTCGAAAGGTAAATACGATATTGTTATTACTGAGATTGGCGGAACAGTCGGCGACATTGAATCATTGCCCTACATTGAATCGGTTCGCCAGTTGAAATGGGAACTGGGTTCGAAAGCACTTGTAATTCATTTAACGCTGGTTCCATATTTGGCGGCTACGGGCGAATTAAAAACAAAACCCACTCAACATTCAGTAAAACAATTGCTTGAAGAAGGAGTTCAGCCTGATATTCTGGTACTTCGTACCGAACACAACATCGAAACATCAGTTCGTGAAAAAGTGGCCTTGTTTTGTAATGTCAGCATTGATGCAGTAGTCCAATCTATTAATGTGCCAACAATTTATGAGGTGCCGCTAAAAATGCTGGATGAAAAACTCGATATTACTGTACTGAAAAAGCTGGGTTTGCCCATTAATGAAAAAATAGACCTTGCATCGTGGAATGATTTTCTGAAAAGACTGAAAAACCCGGTGCAAACTGTGGAAATTGGTCTGGTTGGAAAATATGTTGAATTACACGACGCTTACAAATCAATCGCTGAAGCATTGGTTCATGCGGGCGCCGAAAATCGGGCAAAGGTGAATATCAACTGGATCCACTCTGAAGATATTAACAGTAATAATTATGTGGAACTTCTCTCGAAGCTGAATGGAATTATTGTCGCTCCGGGTTTTGGTCATCGTGGAATGAAGGGAAAAATACTTACCGCAAAATACGCCCGCGAAAACAATGTTCCCTATTTCGGAATTTGCCTTGGTATGCAGGTGGCAGTTATTGAATATGCCAGAAATGTGATGAATCTTGAAGAAGCTGATTCCACCGAGATGTCGCCAAAAACTCCGCATCCGGTAATCGACCTGATGGAACAGCAAAAAGGAATCACGGATTACGGAGGAACCATGCGTCTTGGTGCCTACGAATGCCGCATTGTTGAAAGTAATTCAAACACCTGCAAAGCCTACAATAAACTCACGATTCACGAAAGACACCGCCATCGTTATGAATTTAACGATGCCTATCGCGAAAAATTTATCGAAGCCGGAATGATTCCTGTGGGTATCAATCCTGAAACCGATTTGGTTGAAATCATTGAAATTCCGAAACACCGGTGGTTTGTTGGTGTGCAGTTTCACCCGGAATATCGCAGCACCGTGTTAAATCCTCACCCGCTTTTTGTTGATTTTATTAAAAACTCATTGCAACAATAAATTTACAGAATGGATAAAAAATCGATAATAGGAATTCTCCTTATCTTTTTGATACTGGTTGTTTTTTCAATCATCAACAAACCTTCGAAAGAACAGATTGAAGCAATCAAACACAGACAGGATTCAATTGCAAGGGTGGAAGCTGAAAAGGCTGCAGCACTGATGCAACAAGAGCAGGCAGAGAAAACTGCACAGGAAATTGCTGCTGCAACTCCTGATACATTGAATCCCGATTTGCAACTGCAGGAAAAAACCGATCAGTTTGGTGCATTTGGTGTGGCAGCCGTTGGATCAGAAGAGTTTTATACACTCGAAAACAACCTGATGAAGATAACTTTCTCCAATAAAGGTGGAAGGGTGTATTCGGTTCAGTTAAAAAACTATCAAACACACGATTCTTTGCCGTTACTATTATTTGATGGACCAGACAACCGTTTTGGACTTAACTTTTTTGCACAAAACCGATCGATAGAAACTGATAATTTCTTTTTCGCACTTGAAGGTGATAAAAAGGAAGTGGTGGTAACAGGGCCGGAAGTAAAGAAGGGAAGTGAAGGTAGAAACAAATTCAACAAGCAAAATCCCGGCTCAACGGAGTCGATAAAATTCAAACTTGAAGTTGCACCGGGCAGTTTCATCGAATATGTTTATTCGCTGGAATACAACTCTTTCCTGGTCGATTTTGATATGAATCTCCAGGGAATGAATCAATACATTGCCAGTAACCAGACTTTCCTGAACCTGAAATGGGCAATCGAAGTACCGCGTCAGGAGAAGATTTCAAAGTTTGGTGAAGACAGGTACACAAATATTACCTATAAATTTTTTGAAGATGAAACCGATCATCTGTCGAACTCAAAATCGGAAGAAGAAAATCTTTCAACACGCCTGAAATGGATTGGATTCAAACAATTGTTTTTCAGTTCAACAATCATTGCTGATGACGCTTTTCCAAGTGCGTTGATAAAACAGGAAAAAACAGAGAAAGACCCGAAATATCTTGCTGCCTTTTCTGCTGATATTACAGTTCCGTACGAAGGAAAACAAACCGAAAACAACGGGATGCAGTTTTATTTTGGCCCGAATCACTATCAGACTTTAAAGCAATATAACCTTGACCTCGAACGTCAGATTGATTTAGGATACGCGGTTATTCGTCCGGTAAATAAATGGCTCATTATTCCAGTGTTTAACTTTTTAAGAAATTACATCGATAATTTTGGGATTATCATTCTCTTATTGACCATTATTATCAAAGTGATTTTATTTCCTTTCACCTACAAATCATACGTTTCGCAGGCAAAAATGCGTGTTTTGAAACCCGAGGTTGATGAGTTAAACGGAAAATTCGGGCCTGATAAAGCAATGGAAAAACAACAGGCAATGATGGCACTCTACAAAAAAGCCGGGGTAAATCCGATGGGAGGCTGTCTGCCAATGTTGCTTCAGATGCCCATTTTGTTTGCCATGTTCTTTTTCTTTCCCACATCCATCGAATTACGCCAGGAAGGATTTCTTTGGGCAACCGACCTTTCAACTTATGATTCTATATTAAACCTGCCATTTGAAATACCATTTTATGGCAGTCATGTGAGCTTGTTCTGTTTGCTGATGACAATCACAACCATCATTTCAACAGCCATGAACCAGCAATCGCTGAACAGCCAGAGTATGCCGGGCATGAAAACCATGATGTATATGATGCCAATCATGTTCCTGTTTATCCTGAACAGTTATTCTTCAGGGCTCAGCTACTATTACTTTCTGGCAAACGTGATTACTATCGGACAAACTTACCTGATGCGTTATTTTGTTGATGAAGACAAAATTCACGCTCAGTTGCAGGCTAATAAAAAGAAACCGGTTCAGAAATCAAATTTCCAGAAAAGACTGGAAGACATGGCCCGTCAGAAGGGCGTTCAAATGCCGAAAAAGTAAGAATAATTTATATTTCAGGTTGTTGTTAAACCATTTGTTTTTAGACACGTCGAATAGTTCGTGTTGAAAAAACAAATGGTTTAATTTTTTAAAAGCAATAACATGAAAAAAATTGGAATTTTGATGATGGTGCTGATGATGGCAGCTTTTGCCGGAATGGCACAGGGCGGCGGTCAGCAACGCAATTTCGACCCTGAAGAAATGGCAAAAAGACAAACTGCTCAAATCAAGGAAAAATGTGGTTTGGATGCAGCCCAGGAAAAAAAAGTACATGATCTTTTACTGACCAACGGCAAAAAAATGCAGGCCGAACGTGAGAAAATGATGGGTGCAGGTGGTCCGCCCAGCGAAGAAATGAGGGCCAAAATGCAGAAAATGCGTGACGACCAGAATGCAGATATGAAAAAGATTTTAACTGCTGAACAGTACAAAAGCTACGAAAAATACCTTGAAGAAAGACGGGCTCAGCGCGGTGGCGGCGGTCCCAGATAATATAGAAGAGATTACAACAAGAAAGAGGCCTGGAATTTTCCGGGCCTCTTTCTTGTTGTATCAGAAATTGCTTTTCAGATGAACCATTTTTATGGCTGTAACGGCTGCTTCGTCACCTTTGTTGCCATGCTTTCCTCCTGAACGGTCAAGCGCCTGTTGCTGGTTTTCGGTGGTGAGCAAACCAAAGATAAAAGGCTTGTCATATTTCAGGTTCAAATCCATAATTCCCTGCGTAACACCCTGACAGATAAAATCGAAGTGCCGGGTTTCGCCCTGGATTACACAACCTAAAATGATGATTGCATCTACATTGTCGTGTTCAGCAAAAAACTGGGCTCCCAGCGGAAGTTCAAAGCTTCCGGGAACATATTTCACTTTTATGTTTGATTCCGCTGCGCCATGTTTCAGCAGTGTATCAATGGCACCTTTTGCAAGCGCCATAGTTATTTCAGGGTTCCACTCTGCCACCACAATGCCAAACTTCATTCCCGATGCATCGGCGACCGATTCAGGATTGTATTCCGAAAGATCTTTTGTTGCCATATTCTTTAAACAAAAAACCCCTCCGTTAAGAGGGGTGTATTCCTATAAAATCTGAAATATTTAATTCATCTGAACTTTTACCCGCGCAATGTATTTATCAACTGTTGAACCTTCAGCAGTTTGCGGATATTCCTTTTTAATTTCCTCATACAATTTCAAAGCATCAGCATATTTATTCATCGATTCAAGTATCGCTGCTGCTTTCATTTTATATACCGGTGTGGTAAGTTCGTTTTCAGTGGCAGAATAAGCCTTTTTATACTGATTGAGTGCGTCTTCTTTTTTACCCAGTTCGAGCATTGCATCGCCAATTGCACCCTCTTTTACAGGCGAAAGCAAAAGGTCGTCGGTTTTGAATTTTTTCAGGTAATCAATTGCTTCTTCGTATTGACCGAGATGCAGGTACGAAATTCCGGCATAATATTTTGCCCTGTTGGCCGATTTGGTAATGCCGTAATCATCAATAATATCCAGAAAACCAAGGTAGTTTCCATCTCCATTGATCGCCAGGTTGAAAGAATCTTTTTCAAAATAGTTTTCAGCCATGAACATTTGCGACATCGCTTCGTCTTCTTTCGGTTGAATATAAAATTTGTTGAATGCGAGAACACCCGCCACAACTACAACGATGGCCCCAACAACAATTGAAATAACTTTTCCGTTCGACTCGATAAACCTTTCGGTTTTGGTTAGTGCACTTTCGAGTTCCTGTAAATTATCTTCCTGTACGGTTTTCTTTTGAGTCATTTTTCTAAAATTCAAAATTGTGCGGCAAAAATAGTCTTTTTTTCAAATCACATTCAGTATAAAGCTCAATATTTTGAATATTAATCAACACCGGATTGTTATTTTCATCATCATTTACAAACATCCGTTACTTCGCTGTTTTTATTTAGTTTTGCAACTGTTACACGAATAAAATGTATATCGGGGAAATATCAATCGTTAATTATAAAAACCTGAAGGAAGTGCAACTTGGGTTTTCGCCAAAACTGAACTGTTTTATTGGTAAAAACGGGGCAGGGAAGACCAATATTCTCGATGCCGTTTATTTTTTATCGTTTTGTAAAAGCTTTTCTAATGCATCTGATTTAATGAATGTTACGCATGAGGAAAGTTATTTTATGCTGAATGGAAATTATAACCGGCTCGATTCAAATGAAAATATTTCATGTGGATTTAAAAAAGGTGGAATAAAGCAGTTTAAACGAAATTCCAAAGTTTATAAAAAGCTTGTCGAACACATCGGGCTTTTTCCGCTGGTCATGATTTCTCCGGCCGATTTTAACCTGATTTCAGGCGGGAGCGAGGAGCGCCGTAAATTTATGGATGGTGTGATTTCGCAATACAACCAGCTTTATCTCGATGATTTGTTGAAATACAACCGCGCTTTGCAGCAACGAAACAATTTACTGCGACAATTTGCCACCAGCCATCATTTTGATGCCGATTTGCTGGAGTTGTGGAATATGAAGCTTGTTGAATTCGGTGAAAGGATTTTCAGGCAAAGAAAAGAATTTGTGGAAAAGCTGATTCCGGTTTTTCAGCAGTATTATTCGTTTATATCGCAGGATAATGAAAAGGTGAGCCTTGTTTACGAATCACAGCTCGAAAATTCAGGTCTGGAAGATCTATTGAAAAATTCGGTTGCCAAAGACAGGGCTTTGCAGTTTACATCGCAGGGGATTCACAAAGACGAGCTCGTTTTTTATATTGGCGATCACCCAATCAAAAAACTCGGTTCGCAGGGACAAATGAAAACTTACCTGGTTTCGCTGAAACTGGCGCAATTCGACTTTATAAAAGTTATTTCAGGGCTAAAACCCATTCTTTTATTAGATGATATTTTCGATAAACTCGATCAACACCGGGTTGAGCAGATTGTCAAGGTTGTCGCGGGCGAACAGTTTGGTCAGATTTTTATCACCGATACCAATCGCGAGCATTTGGATTCCATTATCCGGAAAATGGATACCGATTCACGCATTTTTCTTGTTGAAAACGGAAATGTAACCCAGCTAAAATGAGAAGGAGTTTAACACAGTCGTTGGGCGATGTTTTGCGTGATTATATCCGCGAAAACAACATCGGCAAAAAGCTGAAAGAATCAGATATTGTTAATTCGTGGGAAGAAGTATTGGGGAAAACGATTGCTCATTATACTCGAAATGTGGCGATCAAAAACAGGATTTTGTATGTTGAAATCAGTTCGGCAGTGGTAAAAAATGAGCTTTTTCTGATCAGAGGTGAAATCGTGAAAAAACTCAATGAAAAAGCCGGCGAAGAATTAATAGACAAAATCGTTTTCAGATAAATCGCCATCAAAAATTAATCCCCGGCCGGCTTCTGTGAATATTAAAACCTTTCGGTTTTCGAGAAAAAGAAATCAGATTCTATAATCGCGTTTTCATCACTGTCGGAACCATGAACTGCATTTTCTTCCATGCTGATGGCATACAGTTTTCTGATTGTTCCATCTGCAGCATTGGCCGGATTGGTGGCGCCAATCAGTTTGCGGTAATCTTCCACGGCATTTTCTTTTTCAAGAATTGCAGCAACAATGGGTCCTGAACTCATAAAATTAACAAGCGATCCGTAAAACGGTCTTTCTTTATGAACTTCATAAAAAGCACCTGCCTGTTCAGCACTCAATTTTGTGATTTTCATCGCTTTGATAACAAAACCCGCCTCGTTGATCATTTTCAGGATTGCACCTGTATGATTGGCTGCAAAAGTGGAGGGTTTTATCATGGTAAAAGTTTGTTTTCCTGCCATAATACTTCAATTTTTAATAATTTTTAGAGGTGCAATTATATAAAATTTTAAAAGATTATGCCTTTAACCGTTGCCTGTTTTCGTATATTTGCCAACTCAAAAAAACAGGGATGTTTAAAAATACTGACATACAGATTATTACATCAGTTAAAAAATTACTTACAGAGAATAAGCTGAAGATTTCTGTAATTCCGCACGAGAATCCTGATGGTGATGCAATTGGTTCTGCGGTTGGTGTTGCAGAAATTCTGATCGAATCAGGGCATGAAGTTACCATCATTTCACCCACAGATTATCCCGATTTTCTGAAATGGTTTACTTCAGAGGCCAGCATTATTGTTTATACAAATCACAAGGAACAGGCAAAAAAGATAATTTCAGAAAGCGATTTACTCTTTTGTGTCGATTTCAACGAGGCTAAAAGAGCCGGGAAGCTCGAAAAGAAAATTCTTGAATTTAATAAGCCCAAAATACTCATCGATCATCATCCGTATCCATCTGATTTTTGCGATTTTACAATCTCTGAAACAGGTTACAGTTCAACGGCCGAACTGGCTTTTGATGTGATGCAGGAAATTGGTTTAAGCGGGTTTGTCACCAAAAAATCAGCCGAGGCGCTATACACAGGTATTCTTACCGATACAGGATCATTCAGCCACAGCACTTCCGATCCCAATACTTTTAAAGTGGTTTCGGATCTGATGAAATTCGGAATTGAAGTGGATAAAATACAATCGGCTGTATATCACAATTTTTCAGCCGACAGAATGCGATTGTTAGGTTATTGCCTGAATAATAAAATGGTGGTGTTTCCGGAGTTGCGTTCGGCCATGATTTCAATTTCGAAAAAAGAGCTTGAAGAATTCAATTTCAAAACGGGAGATACGGAAGGTTTTGTAAACTATCCGTTATCCATCGCAAACATTGTTTTCAGCGCCATTTTTATTGAACGTGAAGGAATTATCAAAGCTTCGTTCCGCTCAAAAGGAAATTTTCACGTAAACCATTTCTCACGTGATCATTTTAACGGCGGCGGACATAGAAATGCCGCAGGTGGCGAAACTAAAAAGTCGCTCGAAGAAACCGTTGAAAGATTTACGCAACTGTTGCCCGGATATAAACATCAATTACTGGAAACGATTATTTAATTATCATCAGGTATGACCTGGTTTTTATGGTAATTGCAAAAATAGAATGACAAAAGATTAAAAATGTTACAGAATAACAACAACATGAAACACTTAATATTTTCTTTTTTGGTGATTGTTGCAGCAGCAACTTTTTTTTCATGCGACGACAACAGTCTTGAAAAGCAGCGTCAGCAGGAACTTGAAACATTGAATGCATACATCGACGAAAATTATCCGGATGTGGAGCCCAAACGTTCCGGTCTTTATTATATTGAAGAAACGGTAGGTACAGGTGACACGATAAAAGCAGGAGATAAAGTACAGATTTATTATGCCACCTGGACACTCGACAGTTTTCTGATTGATGAGTCGGATGGATACACCGATGGTTATCGCTATGAACCTATGGAGTTTACGGTTGGAACCGGAAGCGTAATTGCCGGGCTTGATGAAGCAATGACTTATATGCAAAAAGGCACAGTTGCCACTTTAATCATTGATTCAGGGCTTGCTTACGGACAAAATGGAAATGGTACAATTCCCGGTTTTACTTCTTTGCGGATGAAAGTGGAAGTTTATAAAGTTTATCCGGCCAATTAATTTGGTGAGAAAATGACCCAAAAGGAACTTCTTAAAAAGTTACTTCCCGGTTTTATTCCCCTTTTTGTTTTTATTGCTGCTGATGAAATCTGGGGCACAAAGGTAGGCCTCGTTGTGGCAATTGCTGTTGGTTTGGCAGAAATGATCTGGATTGGCATAAAAGAAAAGCGGTTCGACCGCTTTATTCTTTTTGATACCCTTCTGTTGGTAATTCTGGGGGGAGTTTCCATTATTCTTGAAAACGACATCTTTTTTAAACTGAAACCCGGACTGATTGAACTGATTCTTGTGGGTGTGCTTGGCGTTTCAGCATTTTCACCTGTAAATATTATTGGTTTAATGGGGCAGCGTTACCTGAAAGGAACCACTTTCTCCGACTTTCAGCTCAACCAGATGCGCAAGAGCCTGCGAACGCTGTTTTTTATTTTTCTTCTGCACACTGCGCTCGTATTTTATTCGGCCTTTTTTATGAGTAAAGAAGCCTGGGTTTTTATCAGCGGAGTATTGTTTTACCTGATTTTTGCCGGCTATTTTTTGTGGGAATTATTATCTATTAAAATCAAACAAAGAAAATTTGCCAAAGAGGAGTGGGTGCCATTGGTGGATGAGTCCGGTAGCGTTACCGGACAGGCGCCCCGCAGCCAGGTTCACAATGGCAGCAAGCTTTTGCACCCTGTGGTTCACCTGCATGTTATCGACAATCAAAAAAACCTTCTTTTACAGAAACGACCAATGAGCAAACTGATTCAGCCGGGAAAATGGGACACTGCTGTTGGCGGTCATATTTCGGCTGGAGAAACGCTTGAGAAGGCACTTGAAAAAGAAGCATCCGAAGAAATAGGGTTAAAAAACTTCCAGGCGCGTCTGGTAAAAGTTTACAAATGGGAGTCGGAAGTGGAAGCCGAATTGGTGTATTTATTTGTGACAAATAATTTTAAAAATTTGCAGAAGGCTGAAGAAGAAGTGGAGGAGATCAGGTTTTGGTCATGCCGTGAAATTGAAGATGCTGCAGAGTCTGGTATTTTTACTCCCAATTTTGTTCATGAGTTTTCAATGCTGAAAACATTAAAAATTATTGATTAAAACAAATTCCCAATCAGTTGCCAATCAGAAAAATGACCGGTTTTTTATGCAGTTCCGGAATTGCTGTTTTCCATTGCTGAATGGATTTTGTGACAATAAATTCCTCATTGCCTGTAATATCGGCAGCAATGCACAATAAAGTCTGAGACTGACAGGATTTCAGGATATCCTGCAAAAGCTGGTTATTCCGGTAAGGGGTTTCAATAAAAATCTGTGTCTGGTGACTGAATTTTGTTTTCTTTTCCAACTCCTGCAACGCTTTTACACGTTCGGCAGGTTTCACCGGTAAATAGCCATTGAAAGCAAAGTTTTGCCCGTTCATTCCCGAAGCCATCAATGCTAATAAAACCGAAGAAGGCCCCACCAGCGGAACCACTTTAATTCCTTTTTGGTGGGCAATTCTCACCACATCGGCACCGGGGTCGGCAACTCCCGGGCACCCGGCTTCTGAAACCACCGCAATATCGTTTCCATCTGCTGCCGGTTTTAAAAACGTTGGCAAATCAGATGGCTGTGTAAATTTATTCAGTTCGAAAAAAGTCAGTTCATTAATGTTGATTTCAGGATTGACCTGTTTCAGAAAGCGTCTGACAGTGCGCACATCTTCAACAATAAAAAACCGGGTATTTGTAACAATCTGTTTAATACCGGCGGGCAGCACACTTTGCCAGTCGCATTCGCTTAAAACATTCGGTACAAGATAGAGATTTGCCATGCTGAAAAGATTTTCGGTAAAAATAGCCATATTAATTTTTGTAGCGCCTCATTTTGTAAATTTGCAGGCTGCAAACAACAAAAATGAAAATCGAAGCCACATTTCTTGGAACCGGAACCTCGCAGGGAGTGCCTGTGATTGCCTGCGATTGCGAGGCCTGTAAATCAGACGATCCGCGCGATAAAAGGCTTCGTTCTTCTCTTTTACTAAAAATCGGGGAGCTGAATTTTGTTATTGATGCCGGCCCCGATTTCAGACAGCAGATGTTACGTGAAAATGTGCGCAACCTGAGGGCGATTTTACTGACACACGAACATGTTGACCATATTTTCGGGCTCGATGACATCCGTTCTTTTAACTGGGTTCAGGGTCATGCCACCGATATTTATGCCGAACCGCGCGTGCAGGAAGCCATCCGCAGAATTTTTCACTATGTTTTTGCCGATTTCAAATACCCCGGCGTTCCGGAAATGAAACTACACCCGGTGAAAGATCATCCATTATTAATTGATAATGTGAAATTTACGCCAGTCCGGTGTTATCATCACAAATTGCCGGTTTACGGATTCAGGGTGGGGGATTTGACTTACATCACCGACACCAATTTTATTGCTGATGAGGAAATGGCCAAGATTGAAGGAACGAAAATTCTAATTATCAATGCTTTGAGAAAGGAAAAACACATTTCACATTTCAACCTGGAAGAAGCATTAATTGTGGCCGAAAGAGTGGGAGCCGAAAAAACATTTCTGACACATCTCAGCCACCAGTTTGGGTTTCACCAAAATATTCAGTCTGAATTGCCACACAATGTTTTTGTTGCTTTCGATGGATTAAAACTCGAGCTATAAAAAAGAAATCCCGGTTACCACAGTAAACCAGGATTTCACATCTCAAACGAATTAACTAATAACTAAAACCTCTTTATAATTCCTACTCTTGCTGAAATATACCGGTGGTCGAGCTGGTAGTTTTCGTCCTCAAATTCTGTCTCCCTCGAAAGTGAGTTGAATTTTACGCCGGGGGCAATACTCCAGTTTTTTCCAAGATTCACTTCAATACCACCTGCCACCTGCCAGCCAAAACCATGTCCGGTATCGATCACGATGTCGCCATCGTTGTTTTCTGTTTCAATATGGGTGTATAATCCGCCACCTCTCACAAAGCAGGAAACGGGTGAATTCCCGATCGGATATTTAAATTGAAGACCGAGTACATAGCCTGTTTCTTCAAAATCCATATCGGCTCCCGCAAAAGAATCATCTGCATTAAAATGATTCCATCCCCAGCCACCGTAAACACTGGTAAAAGGCATAAACCGATATTGAAGAATCGTTTCGAATCCGGCACCTGTGTTGAGATCGGCACCACTTAATTCATTGGTGGCAAAAGATGCACCGCCATTCACTTCAACGGCAAACCGTTTTTCGTTTTCCTGTGCAAGACAGTTCAGTGAGAATAACACTGACAATACAAATACATAAACATTTCTTGTTTTCATAGCTTAAACATTGTTTTTGGTTTTCAATAAGTCAAAAATAGAACCTGCAGATTTGTTAGGGAATTTATTATGATTGAACCGCTGATTTCAGAGGATAAAACCGCGAAAAAAGGGAATGAATCAGGTTTTACGATTTTCTGAATTCACTTTTCATTAAAGGAAAAATGATGATTACTGAGGCAAGAATATAGAAAGCACCCGCCAGTAAAAATGCTTTATTCAGACTCAGGTTGTCGGTTGTCCAGCCCAGCAGTGGTCCGATTGCTGCAAAAAACAGCCTGATCAGAAAATCGCGTACCGAAAGAATGGTTGCCCTCACATGGCTTTCGGTATAATGATTGATGCTGGTTTTCAGAATGGGCGTGGCAATTCCGCGAATGATATAAAACAGGAATAAAAAAGCTAATCCCCACCAGGAAACGGTAATTCCTGCCAGAAAATATCCGGCTCCCACCATCAGAATGATGACAGGCA
Organism: Draconibacterium sp.; assembly: GCA_036735485.1. Lineage (GTDB taxonomy): Bacteria > Bacteroidota > Bacteroidia > Bacteroidales > Prolixibacteraceae > Draconibacterium. Next base: position 64,734 of record DAINOH010000018.1, read on the forward strand.
AAGTGTACCGGCTTTCCAGTTTTTCTTCGAAACGATGCGCCAGCGCCGAAGAAAAACCAACCATCAGGTTCAGCGCTGTCCAGAAAATTCCAAACCATTCAACCGGCATTCCAATGGCCAGAAAATAGGGTTGTACCAGCCATGCAAATGCAAGCGTGGCAGTTCCGGTAACCGCCGACATCAATAATGCAATACGCAGCCTGTGGTTATTGATAAACATTCTCACAATACTGCTGATGAATTGTTTAACCGGAATCATGTGAACGCCGGTGTGAATTTTGGGTTCAACCAGTGTGAGAGCTGCCGGAATAGCCATAAATGCAATGGCAAACTGAAAATAGAAGGGTAGGCGTAAACTGAGCGAAGCCGCCAGTCCGCCAGCCACACCCGCCAATGCTTCCGAAAAATTGCCCACCGAAGTAACCCGGCCTTCAGCTTTTGTATATTTTTCGGTTTTTCCTTCGGCTTTCAAACTGTCGTACAACATAGCCGAGTCGGCACCCGAAACGCAGGAATGGCCAATTCCCAGCACTACTTCGGCTATTGCAAAAGCCCAGAAACCAAATGAAAAACTGTAAATCAGGAATCCGGCACTACCGAAAATGGCCCCAGCCAGCAAAGTTTTTTTTCTTCCCCAGGCATCGGCCATCCAGCCCGACGGAACTTCCATGGCAACAATGGCAACCGAATAAATGGCCTTCAACTCAAAAATCTGCTGCATATTCAGCCCATTGTCCTGGTAAAACAGCACCACTACGGGCATTACCATGTTAAACCACTTGGCAATTTTTATAATGTATAACCGGGAAATATTTCCTGATACTGCAGGTTTCATCATGCTGTAAAAATAATATTCATCAAGAACCTGATAATGAACAAGGGTTAATTTTTAAACAAGCCGTTGTTAAATTGAATCGGATAATTACAGAAATCTGGTGAATTCAAATTCAGAAAAGCAGAATTTCAGCTTTTAGTTTAAAACTTTATCAAATTGTTTGCTTTTAAATTAAAAGCAGAATTTTACTTTTGTTGCCTTATTTAAATTTCACGTTTATGAATTTATATATTCCAAAAAACTACAAATCGATACTTGATGTTTATCAGACAGAACAGGCTATAAAACAGATAAAAGATTTTTTTCAGCTGAATTTGTCTTCAGAGTTAAGATTGAGACGAATTACAGCTCCCTTGTTTGTAAAAAAGGGAACCGGTATTAACGACGATTTAAACGGAATCGAACGTCCGGTTGCGTTTCCAATGAAAGATTTGAACGATCAGGTGGCCGAAATTGTGCAATCGTTGGCAAAATGGAAAAGGCTGGCATTGGCTGAGCTTCAGATTAAGGAAGGTTTTGGTATTTATACTGATATGAATGCGATCAGACCTGACGAAGTGCTCACCAATATGCACTCGTTGTATGTTGACCAGTGGGACTGGGAACGTGTGATTACCAACGACGACAGAAATCTTGATTTTCTGAAATATGTGGTTAAAAAAATATATTCGGCCATTGTGAGGACTGAATTTTTTGTGTCGGAAAATTATCTCGATATAAAACCTGAACTTCCTGAAAATATTACATTTTTTCACGCCGAAGAACTGGCAGCAAAATATCCTGACCTGACACCTTTTGAACGTGAAAATGAAGCAGCTAAAAAATATGGTGCCATTTTCGTAATCGGAATTGGCGGGAAAATGTCGAACGGAGAAATTCACGATGGCCGTGCTCCCGATTACGACGACTGGAGCACACCAACCGTAAATGGTTATAAAGGATTAAACGGCGACATTGTTGTGTGGAACAAAGTGCTGAACCGTTCTTTCGAATTATCATCGATGGGAATCAGGGTAAACAAGGAAGTGCTGGCAGAACAGTTGAAAATACGCGGCCTTGAAGATCGCAAAAACCTGATGTGGCACCAGATGTTATTAAACGACAAAATGCCGCTGACAGTGGGTGGAGGAATCGGGCAGTCGCGTTTGTGTATGTATTTTCTGCGAAAGGCGCATATTGGCGAGATTCAGTCAAGTATCTGGCCCGATGAAATGCTCGATAAATGCCGGGTAAACGGTATTCAGTTGTTGTAGGATTCATTCGGGTTACGGGTTACAAGTTGCGGGTTGCGGGTTGCCGGAATTGAATTATGACGATTTTATTAGCAATAATCAATTTCCAATATACTGAATCCAATATCCAGCATCCAGCATCCAGCATCCAGTATCCATGATCAACAAACATAATTTGC
>DAINOH010000019.1:0-65637 GCA_036735485.1 Draconibacterium sp.
CGGTTTTTCCGGTTGTCATCATTCGGTTTCATCTTCCGGTTTCGAGCCGTTCATCACACACGTACCCGAAAACAGAGAACCCGGTTCAACCGAGAGTTTGCCCACAATAATATCACCAACAATCTGTGCAGTTGATTTTAATGTAAGCAACTCGGTAGCTGTAATTTTACCTTTTATATAGCCCGAAGTTTCAATGTTTCCACAATTAATCTGGCCTTCGATCCTGCCATTCGGGCCAACAACCAAACGGCCTTTTACAGCAATATTGCCATACAATTCACCATCAATCCTGATGTCGCCGTTGGCAAGTATGTCGCCTTTTATTTTTGTTCCTTCGCTGATCAGGTTAACCGATTGACTTTGGCTTTCGCCATATGGTTTTACAAGTGGTTTTGACATTTTACCCTGTTTTTTAAAGCCTGTTTTTCGGAGCCTGAAAATACAACTTTTTGATAGTCTACCAAAACTATTTGTTGATTGTGGATACTTTGAAAAGGAAATAAAAATTAATAATGACAAAACACTCTTTTTTTATCGGCCACCCAACGGGCTAAAATTTTAACTTTGCAAAAAAATTTTTATGGCGCACGAATTAAAAGAGCGGGAACGGCTGCCCAAATGGATGAAAATGAAAATGCCCAAAGGCGAGAGCTATTCAAAGGTGAAAAACCTGGTGAATACCAACGGGCTGCACACCATTTGCACAAGCGGTAACTGTCCGAACATCGGGGAGTGCTGGAACCGCGGGACAGCCACTTTTATGATTCTGGGGAACATATGTACCAGGAAATGCAAATTCTGCGCGGTTCCCAACGGAAGACCACTTCCACCTGACGAAAGTGAACCTGAAAAACTTGCAGAAACCATCAGAATAATGGGCGTGAAACATGCCGTAATTACTTCGGTTGACCGCGACGACCTTGACGACCAGGGAGCCGGAATTTGGGCAAGAACCATTACCGAAGTGAAAAGGATGAATCCGGAAACCCGGATTGAAGTGTTGATACCCGACTTCAGGGGAAAAACTGAACTTATTCAGCAGGTGATTGACGCAGGCCCTGATGTGATTTCGCACAATCTTGAAACCACCGAACGCCTGACTCCCTTTGTGCGTTTTGCCTCGAAATACCGCCGGAGTCTTGAGGTGTTGCAATATGTGGCGGCCAATTTTAAAGTCGCCAAATCAGGTATTATGCTTGGATTAGGAGAAACCCAGGACGAAATTCTGCAGACCATGGACGATTTGCTGGCCGCGGGAGTGAAAGTGATGACCATTGGCCAGTACCTGGCTCCAACAACCAAACACATGCCGGTTGTGGAATATATTCAGCCGGAAAAGTTTGTGGAGTACAGAAATATCGGTATCCGGAAAGGATTTAAATTTGTGGAAAGTTCGCCGTTGGTGCGGAGTTCTTACAGAGCCGAGGAACATGTAAATGCATAAATGAAGTTCAAGGTTTAAAGTTCAATGTTAAAAGTCGGGTTTTGTTATGGCTGAATTCAATTTCGTTGATTTAGGTTTAAAAGACTACAAAGTGTGCTGGGATTACCAGGAATCATTGCTGGCAGAGGTGACTGCTGATAAACTGGCAGCCAAAAAACCATCAGCAAAAAACTACTTTTTATTGGTCGAACATCCGCATGTTTATACATTGGGGAAGAGCGGCGACGAAAAAAACCTGCTGGCTCATTCTGATTTTCTGGAGAAAATTCAGGCTACATTTTATAAAATCAACCGCGGTGGCGATATTACTTACCACGGGCCGGGTCAGTTGGTTGGCTACCCGATTTTCGATCTGGAGTATTACAAAATCGGTGTTCGTGAGTACATCGAAAAAATGGAGGATGCCATTATTAAAACCATCGCTGAATTTGGGTTAACAGGCGGCAGAAAAGAAGGCGCCACGGGTGTCTGGCTCGATGCAACTCATAAAGTCAGGGCACGGAAAATCTGTGCAATCGGGGTGCGTGTGAGCCGGTATGTTACCATGCATGGTTTTGCATTGAATGTTAATACCGATATGCGTTATTTTAATTACATCAATCCCTGTGGGTTTTCGGCATTTGGCGTTACTTCCATTCAGCAGGAACTGGGAAGGGAGATCGATATGCAACAGGTCATCAGCATTATAAAAAGAAACTTCAACGAACTTTATTAAACTTTCAACCCGAAATGTAACAAGGGCCATTTTTTCATCCTTAACAACTGTAATTTTTCGGGTATTCTTTTTTCCAATTGTATTTAATTTGGTTTTTAATCACCTCTTTATAAAAATAAAAACCAAATTAGGGGCATTGAAAAATAAGGGTTGATGCGGTTTTTTCATTTCATAATATTATTCCTGTTTTTTATTCTTTTGAGCACGGGCAAAATTTCCGGTTCGATACCTGATGACCAGAAATGTCATCGTTCCACCGAGGGTACCGAGTTTTGGTTCGGATTTATGGAAGGCCGCAATGACAACAACAATGTTCATTATATTGAAATTACTGTAACCGCGCGCGAAGCAACTAATTTCAAGGTTTTCATCGGTGGAATTGAGTTTTCAAACCCGGGGTTTGTAAATGCCAATAGTTCGATACAAATAAAACTTCCGTTGGCAACTGCCGAAGCCAAAGGTTCTGAACAAGTTGAAAACAAGGGAATTTATCTGGTTGCTGAGAATCCTGTAAATGTTTATGCGTTAAACTGGGACCGTAATTCAGCCGATCTGGCGGTAATTTACCCGGTGGAGTCGCTTGGAAAGGAGTATTTTACCATGTGCTACACACCTTTTGTGGATGATGATCCTGACCATGGAAGAAACAGTGAATTTTTAGTGGTGGCGGCAAATGATAATACAACAGTTGAAATCATTCCGGCCGTTGTAACCGACCAGGGAAAACCGGCTGGTGTGCCATTCAGCATAACTTTGAATAAAGGGGAGGTTTACCAGGTGCAATCCCTGAACCGGCGCAACCTGGCCGGACAGGGCGATTTAACGGGCAGCAGCATCAAGTCTGATAAACCGGTTGCTGTTTATTCGGGAAATTTCAGCGTGGTAATTCCTGCTCAAAACAACGTTGGCGGATTTGATCACCTTTTTGAACAAATGCCCCCGGTTCAGGCATGGGGTCGGGAGTATTATGCAGTTCCGTTGTTAACCCGCAGATCTGATCTTTACCGGATTATTGCCTCGGAAGACAGCACTTCGGTGCAGATTGGAAACCGGCCAAGACGTTTGATCAACAGCGGAGAATGGTTTGAATTTGCCCTGCAGAGTTATGAAGCCTCGCGTATATTTGCCGATAAACCTGTAATGGTGGCACAATTCAGCCAGTCGAACAGCACCGATTCAAACGGAGATCCGTTTATGATCATTCTGAGCTCTGTCAGCCAGTCGAAAAATGACGTGACTTTTGTGGCATACAATTCAAACCAGATCCGGAATTACTATGTAAATGTGGTTACCCCGACTTCAGAAATAAACAATATTCTTCTTGATGGCATCCCGATAAGTAACCAGTTCAGGCAGTTTGCGGGGACTAACTATTCATATACGCAATTAACAACAAGTCCCGGAACGCATCGCTTGCAAAATATAAACGAAGATCGTGGTTTCCTGGCGTATGTTTATGGTTATGGCGGTTACGAATCTTATGGTTATGGGGTTGGTTTCAATCTTGATCTGATTCTGGATATTGGTCAGAATATCGATTTTCAGGGCGACACACTGCCCATGTGTAAAGGATCACAGGTGCTATTGGATGCAGGGCCTTATTTTGATGAATATCTCTGGAATACAGGTGATTCCACCCAGAAAATTATCGTAACAACCGAAGGTAAATACTGGGCAATCGGGAGAACCATTGATGGTTGTGAGCGAAAAGACTCTATTTATGTTATACTGGCCGGGAAAGTGAAACCCGATATCGGGCCTGACGAAAGTGGTTGTGCGCCTTATTCAAAAATTCTTGATCCAGGCGCGGGATTCAGAACTTATGAATGGAATACAGGCGATTTAACACAAGCGATTAAAGTCGACAAAACCGGTGAATATATTCTTAAAGTTACCGACCGTTTCTGGTGTGCCACCCGCGATACCATGAATTTTACGGTTTACCCGGTTCCGGAAATAAAAATGATTAGTTCTCCGATTGTTTGCGGTACGCTGAACCACACCATCGAACTTCAGTTTTCGGGTGTTGATGAAAGTGTTGTAACCAATGGAAAGATGGTTTGGAGTACCAGCCAGCCATCAAAACTCTCATTCAACAACCGGACAAATACAAGCGCCGGAATTCAGGTGACCGACTGGGGCGAATATGATGTTTTCTACCAATTCAAAACAGCCGACAGTTGCGAGGTAACCGGAATTTTAAAACTGAAATTTGCCGAAATACCCATTGCAGAATTCAGATTTGCCGATGATTCAAACGACAAATGTAAAGGATACAACCGCGAAGTGATTTATACCGGGAATGCCACGCAGAATGCACATTATTACTGGGATTTCGGAAACTGCATGGCCGATTCTGTAAACTGGAACCGGTGGCGGGTTTCACTTTCTCCGGGTAATTCAAAAGCAAAAATTTCGCTTTATGTGGAAGAAAACGGCTGTTTCAGCCCCGATACTTTCGTATTGGAAATCGGTGCCAATCCCGATTTTGTGATGAATACCGCCAGAAGCCGGGGCTGCGATTCGGCTTTAATTAGCTTTTCGGGTGAATTGAAAGTGACGGATAATGTTGAATTTGAATGGAATTTCGGTGACGGATCGGCAATCAGCACCCAGCAAAATCCATCACATTTTTATAGAAATATCGGTTTTTACGATGTTTCACTCAAAATTACCAACACCGACAATGGTTGTTTTATCGGATTTACAGAAAGTGAAATGGTAAAAATCTTCCCGACACCGGTGGCTGAATTTACCATTGACCCAGCATCATGTGCCGACAGTATTGTTCAGGCTGTTTATTCTTTTAATATCGATTCGTCGGTTTGCAGCTGGACTTTCACCGGTGCTCACCAGGTTGGACCAGGAAATGATTCAGTTTTTGTATTTCTTGATAATCCCACCGGAATCATCAGATTGCAAGTCGAAGAATTTGGTTGCAAAAGCTCCTGGTCTGAAAAACCGGCAACACGCAAACCGTTTTTCGATATCGAAACAGATACCGATGAAGGATGCCAACCTTTTACCGTTAAAACAATGGCTGTTTCAGAGGATGAGTCGCTGGTTTATACCTGGATTACAGATTCTGTTGTCGTTGCAGGGAATGAAAAATACTTTGTAATTGATTTGCCGGGCAAGATTGGTTTCAGGCTGGCGGCGTATTCTGACAATACAGGTTGTTCCGATACAATATTCAATCCCGGCATTGTAACAGTTTATCCAAAACCTGAAGCGAAATTTGAGGTTGATTACCCGGTTGCCATTATCGACAATGCCAGTCTTACGTTTACCAATCTTACCAGCGATGTTTCGGACTTCAGCTGGGATTTTGGCGACGGCGGCGTTTCGCAACAGGAAAACCCGCAGCACCGGTACACGGTTGTGGGAAAATATCCTGTGAGTTTAATTACCGGCACAGAAAAGGGTTGCCTCGACACCACTTTTTCTTTTGTTGAAATCGTGCCGTTTACCACTTACACGCCCAATGCCTTCCGTCCCGACAGTGAAATTGCTGAAAACAGGCTTTTTATGCCCGTCACGGTGGGTGTTGATCCCGGTAACTTTTTATTGTTGATATTTAACCGTTGGGGCGAAGTGGTTTTTGAGTCGGATAGTCCTGATTACAAGTGGGATGGAACCGCCAAAAACAACCAGCCGGCTCCTGTTGGTAATTATATCTGGAAAGCAGATTTTCTGGATGTACAAGGTTTTTTTCACTCTGTAAAGGGCCAGGTTCTGCTGATCAGGTAAAAAACAGAAGATTCATTTCTGCTCCGGATATAAAGGTTTTCAATATTGACAAAAAATTGTGAATAAGTATAAGGGCGAATAGAAATATTCATATATACGGATTCATTAACTTCGCAGGAAACAGGATTGAAGATTATGCCGTACCGACGCTTGCCAACAACAGATAAAGCACGAATGAGAGCTTTGGAAGCTGCCCTTCAGAAAGCAGACTTTAAAAATGGGAAAGTTGCAATATCCAACAAAACAATCGAAGAACTTCAGAGTGTGAAAAGCAAGTTCGAAAACATGCTGACACATTATGAAATGAACATCCAGATTCAGGCGGATAAAAACCATGTGTACAAAGCGGCCATGGAAAAAGCGCGGATGTATGTCGATCATTTTATTCAGGTACTTTACCTGACGTCTGAAAGAGGCGAAATAAACGGCGGAATCAAATATTACGGGCTTGAAGAGTTTAACGGAAAAGTTCCGCCATTGAATACCGAAGATGAAATCCTTTTCTGGGGCAACAAAGTCATTGAAGGTGAACAGCAGCGTATCCGCAACGGAGGAAGCGCCATTTACAATCCTTCCATCGCGCTGGTTCGTGTTAAACTTGAAGAATTCAAGGATGCGGCTATTTTTCAACAGAATCTGAAACGAAATACCCAGCGTACTTACAATTCCATGCAGGAACTGCGTAAAACCACCAACGATTTTATCAGCCAGTTGTGGAATGAAATCGAAGAAGGGCTTGACACAGAAATTCCGAAACACAAACGTCAGATTGCACAGGATTACGGCATCGTGTATATTTTCCGCCGCAAGGAAAAGAAAACACTCACTGCCAAAGAACTGCAGTGCGACCTGCTTTTCGATTTTGCCTGATTTTTTTTCTGATAAATTTCTTTACTGAAGATACCGCTGCTCTTTTACAGCCGGGGCGTTTTCCCGTTTTATCAGCCAGAGCAAAAGGGCAACCACCGCGATACTCACAATTGAAAAATATATACTATCGCCGGTTGATCCGATTTCTTCAAATTCCGGTTTAATGGTTCCTTTGTCGATCAGATACATCCCGGTTACTGCCACCCCGTTGTTTATAAAATGTGCAATGATTGGCAGCCACATTGAACCACTCCACACCAGCAGGTACCCGAACATCACCCCCAGCAACATGCGCGGAATGAACCCATAAAACTGAAAATGCAGCGCACTGAAAAGGGCTGCTGAAATCCAGATTCCCCAGTGAAGACTGCGTGTCCAGTTGGTGAAAATACGCTGTACAACCCCCCTGAACAGCAATTCTTCGCCAATCGCCGGTAAAAAGGCAATCATAAAAAGGTTAAAGAGATATCCGCCAAAACTGTCAACTTTCAGAAATTTTTCGGTGAGTTCTGACGCCATATCTTCCCGGGTTTTTATCCAGTTTTCAACGCCCGAAAGCCATTCCGGAAGTTTCATGTTTGCATTCAGTTCTCCGAAAAAGTTGATTACCGGTATAGCAGAAAAACCCAAAATCAGAACAAGCAAAACAGATTGTGCGGTTACTGTTTTATTCAATTGAAGATATGCTGCAATTTCTCCACAATAAAGCCAGGCAAGAATAAAAGGCGGGACAATAAAAACACCCACTGACTGAACTACCTGGAAATATTTTAACAAAGCTATATTTTCACCGCTGAAAACATCAATACCTCCGGCAATCGACATCATCGAATCAAAACCAAATATTGGGATTGCCACAACCAGCGATATCAGCATAAATACAATAAAACTGGCCACCACAACAAAAATTGCAAACATCAGTTGGGAGAACGGCTTCATCTCCCTGAAAACAGATTGAAACATTTTTTTACGTTTTACGCAAAGATATAAAAGTAATGACGGAAGAGCAGAGAAAAGAGATTGGTGGAGATTTATTGTGATTTGAATTAGTCAATCGAGACTGATAGTAATTGATTGGGAAGATTTTTTTTGCCATAAATCTCTAAAAGTCACCATCAATCTCCTTGTTAAATCACTTTTCAATTACATTTATCTTGTAAAATCGAAGTTATGGAACTCAATAAATCAATCATCGGGATGGTGCATGTGGCAGCTTTACCCGGAACACCCCGAAATTCGGCGGGGATTGCAGAAATTGTGTCTGCCGCTTTGCGGGATACCTTATTACTTGTTGAAGGCGGCGTGGATGCAATAATGATTGAAAATATGCACGACAGGCCTTATCTGAACCGGATTGCCGGTCCCGAAATTGTGTCGGCAATGACTGCCGTTGCCGTTGAATTGCGGCGCAAAATTAAATTGCCGCTGGGAATTCAGATTCTGGCGGGTGCCAATAAAGCTGCGCTGGCCGTGGCGCTGGCTGCCGGTTTTGATTTTATCCGTGCCGAAGGTTTTGTGTTTGGCCATTTGGCCGATGAGGGCTGGATGAACAGCGATGCCGGCGAATTGCTGCGATACAGAAAGCAAATCGGGGCAGAACATATTCAAATTTTTACCGATATCAAAAAGAAACATGCATCACATGCAGTTACAACCGATGTTACAATTGCTGAAACGGCCAAAGCTGCGGCGTTTTTTCTGAGCGATGGTGTGATTGTTACCGGCACTGCCACCGGCGAAAAAGCGTTGGTTGAGGAAGTGAAGGCGGTGAAACTGTCAGTCAAAATTCCGGTAATTGTTGGTTCCGGTATCGATGAACGGAATATTCATGAATATTGGGATATGGCCGATGCTTTTATCGTCGGCTCTTCAATGAAAAAGCACGGAAAATGGGAAAATCCGGTGGATCCGGAGCGGATCAGAAACCTGATGTTAAAAGTAAATCAGCTAAAAAATTTAGTTTGAAATGTTAACCTTACTTGCCCTGTTTTTTACATCATTTGTAGTGGCTTTCAGCGGTGCCATGATGCCGGGACCTCTGATGACTGCCACCATCAGCGAAAGTGCCATCCGTGGACCGTGGGTGGGGCCCAAAATGATTGCCGGACATGCCATGCTTGAAATATTGCTGTTGATTACCCTGTTTTTCGGATTGGAGCCGCTTATTAAAAACGAATGGTTTTTTGTTATCGTTTCCCTGGCAGGCGGGGGAATCATGATCTGGATGGCAACCGGGATGTTTCGTTCCATCCCGGAACTCGAAATCAAAGCCGGATCTTTATCTGCAAAAAGAAACAATCTGTACCTGTCAGGAATTCTGATGAGCCTGGCAAATCCTTACTGGATCATCTGGTGGGCAACCATTGGCCTGGGTTATGTCATGATTTCGAAAACACAGGGAATTGCCGGAGTTATTTTCTTTTTCCTCGGACATATTTCCGGCGACCTGGTCTGGTATTCTGCCATTTCATTTGCTGTTGGCAAAGGCCGGCGGTTTTTCAGCAATCGAATTTATCAAATCCTTGTGGGTGTCTGCGCCGTTTTTCTTTTTGGTTTTGCAGCCTGGCTCGTGATTACAGGGATTGGGAAGGTGATCAATGGGTGAATGGGAAAATGAGTGATTGAGTGATTGAGGAAATGGGTGAATGGGTGACGCGCCCGCCTGACTTCGGGCAGGGTTTGCAACCGCGTTAAAGCTGGCGGTTAATCCCGATATTTCGGGACGCCACACCCGGAACTGGGAACCCGGAACTTTCAACTAACTCTTCCTTCCAGCCAGTCTTTAAATTCCTTTACTTTTTCGCGGGCAACCAGAAATTCATCGTCGATTGGATTTTGCACTTTCAGTTTTAATCTTGAATTACTGTAAGTTATCACATCTTTAATGCATTTCAGCGAAACAAGATATTTGCGGTTGATGCGGAAAAACTGCGCCGGATCAACCAGTTGTTCCACCTGTTCAAGACTCTGGTCGATTACATAATCCTTGCCGTCGTTCAGTTTCAGAAATGTGCCTTTCTGCATGCTGTAGAAATACAAAATGTCGGTGGTTTCAGCCACGCGAAGGTGAGCACCCACTTTTACAAGAAACCGTTCGCGGTAGTTTTTCTTTTTCAGCGAGTGAATAATTTCTTCGAGTGCCTGGGATGTAATGGGCGACGCAACAGGTTGTTTCAGACTTTCAAATTTTTGCAGTGCTTTTTCAAGTTCTGTGCGGTCGATGGGTTTCAGTAAATAATCGATGCTGTTTACCTTAAAAGCCTGGATGGCATATTGATTAAAGGCGGTGGTGAAAATAACGGGCTGGTTGTACCCGGTTTGTTTAAAAATCTCAAAACTGAGACCGTCGCCCAGTTGAATATCAAAAAACGCAAGGTCGGGTGCGGGATTGTTTTTGAGCCAGTTCACGGTGCTTTTGATGGTGTCGCACACGGCAAGCACATTTGCTCCGGGGCGCAAAGAAGCAACATTGGCGGCCAATTGGGCAGCGGCTATCGGTTCGTCTTCAACAATCAGAATATTCATTTTGTCAGATATAAAGTAAGTTTTGGAACTTATTTGTCGTCGTATTGATTCACCCCCTGCCCCCTCAAGGGGGTAATTGTTACAAACGTTCTCCGGCTCATGTGAAGAGTAATTTTCCCCTTGAGGGGATTAAGGGGTGATGATAATTTAAATGTTCTTAAGTTATTCATTCTACTTTAAAGTTTGATTCAGGTTTGGTCTGCCATCATTATGAGTGGTAAAATCACCCTGAAATAGCCATTGTCTTTAGTAATCACCACCTCTTTCCCTGTGAGAAACTGGTAGCGTCCGGCCAGGTTTTGCAGCCCGGTTCCACTGGTTTCTTCGTAAAGCGGTTTTGGCTGAAGATTGTTTTCCACAATCAGTTCTTGGTCGTCGGTCACAGCAATCACAATTTTCAAAGGACTGGCAACCGAAATTTCGTTGTGTTTGATGGCATTTTCAATTAACGCCTGCAACGATAATGGAATCACTATTCCGGCCAGGTTTTCGTTGGCGGCAAAATCAACCTGCAGTGCTTCACCAAACCTGATTTGCTGCAGGAAAATATAGCGCTTCACAAAAGCGATTTCCTCTTTGAGTGGAATAATATCACGGTCTTTCAGCTGCAAAACATCGCGGTAAAACAGCGAGAGCTCGCGGGTGAAAACTTTGGCTTTTTGAGTATCCAAATCGATGAGGCTGCCCAGAATATTCAAACTGTTAAACAAAAAATGCGGGTTTACCTGATCCTGCAAAACCTTGTATTGCAGCGCCAATGCTTCGCGTTTTATTTTTTCCGATTCAACAACCTCTTCTTTCCAGGCTTTAAAAAACGAAATGGCATAAATAATGGAAGCAACCACCACAAAAATGATGTATTCGGCAACAATTGTTGCTCGCCCCGTTTGCCAGAAATTGCTCCACTCCTGCCCCAAAACCACTTTCAGCCAAAACCAGTTTACAGTAAAAATCACAACGCTCGAATAAAACATATGAAAACCAAGCGTGCGAATTACACTTCTGAAAGGATGTTTTATCCAGTTGATGTAGCGACAGGCAAACCTGTCGAAAATAAAGCTGTTGCCAAACAACGGAAGCCCGATGGAAAGTGAATAACCGGCATTCCATAAATGCATACTCAGCGGATGGTTGAAAGTACCCGAAAGCAGATATTGTGTGACGACACCAATCAATATCGAAATCAAAGAAGCTTTCAGAATTTCAGTTGCATTGATTTTTCTTCCTGTTGTTTTATTTACAAACATAATTGTCGTTAAAAATAGTTGAATGAAAGGGAATCAACAACTAAAGTTTTATTCGTTCGTGGCGTTGCACTGTTCAACCATTTTTTTGTTGTATTCTGCTCCCCAGACAGGGTCAAGTGCTGTTGCCGGTTTCGCGCTATCGAAAAGCGCAGCAGCTTTCTCAAACAGTGGTTTTGCCTTTTCTTTGCCGCCTCCGAATGCTTTTGGTGTATGAAAAATGTTCATTCCCTGCAGATAATAAACCCTCGGGTTAGCTGGATTCATCTTTTCAGCATCTTCGAGTACTTCTGTGGCAAGCGATGAGTATTTCATGGCCGATGCCATTCCCATAATCCGCATTTCGTACAAAAAGCCCTGAAGTGCAAATACTTCCGATTCATTTTTAAAGTTTTTCTTCAGGTTGTCCATGATTGGCTGTGCTTTATCGAGCTGAGCACTTTTTTCGTCTTCGCTTAACTGTAACATGGTTACGGCATTCAGATAACATAAAACGGCATAGTATCCGGGTTGCCATTTGTCTTTTTCAGCATTGGCAATGCGTTCAAACTGGGCTGCCAGCGCTGTGTAATCGGCCAGCGTTTTGGCTTCACCCATTTTCTGAAGATTGGTTTTCATGGTTTCTTCGTAATTGGCTGCAAAAACCGGGAGCGAAAGCAGCAATGTCAGCAGTGCGAAAAGTGTGGTTTTCAGGGTTGTCATTGTTGTCATTGTTTTCATGGTTGTCATTGTTGATGTTAAAACTATTAATTCATTATTTGTATTAAATTCTGTTTCAAAGTTGCAGATTCACGATTTGGTTTGAAATATTTTCCTGCTGAATTGTGGTTTTCCGGGGATGAAGTGTAAAACTTCTTTCTCCCGACTCCGGTCTCCCGACTTTCCTCAGAAATTCAGAAACAGCCCCACAAACATAAATCGTTTGATGTCGCGTTTAACAGGTACCAGCGTGTAGTTCCCCTGTGCTTCCGAAATCCCCGACGGACGGTAGCTCAGCACATTGTCGTTGCCCAATACATTGTTAACCGAGCAATACAAAACCGAATACTGGTCGCCGATGTAAAAAACATGACTGAAATTGAGACTTAAATCAGTGTAAGGTTTTGTGTGTTTATCCATAAATACCGGCGATTGCGGGTCGTTATAAGGGCGGGGACTGGCAGCGGTAAACGACATGCCAAATTGGGTGTTGATTTTTGCCACCCAGTATTTTCCCACGGCCGAAAAAGTGTGGTCAGAAATAAAATCGGGTGTCGCTTCCACCGGGTAGTAGCTGTACCGGCGTTTTGTATCCACATACGAATAGGTGATCCAGTAATCAAAACCTTTGATGCTTTTCAGGTCGCGCCAGAAAAGGTCGATACCGCCGGCGTACCCGCTGCCGTCGTTTTTCAGATTGGCGGGCTGGTTGTACGGCCCTGCCTGCCAGGTTACCAGGTCGTTATACGTTTTGTAATACGCTTCGGCCCTGAACAACCGCGATGAAGCATCGCCATACTGGTAACTCAGGATGTAGTGGGTGGCTTTTTCAAAATCAAGGTCAGTGCTGATTTTCAGGTATTCTGATTGCGGATTCTGGTAATACCGTCCCCACGCTGCCGAAAGCTGTGCGTCCTTGCCGGTTTTCAGTGCAACCGCAAAACGCGGCGACACATTCCAGCGGTTGATAACTGTGGTGTACTCGGTGCGCAGTCCCGGGCGAATGGCCAGGTTTTTTGAAAATTTGATTTCGCTTTCGACAAACGCCCCGGTGAGGTAATCGGTGAAAGCCGAATTATGCTGAAATCCTGTGCTTTCGGCATAATCTTCATCATAATTGTTATAGGTTTCGCTCACACCCCAGTTAATAATTACGCCGTCTGAAACAATGTGAGTAGTGGTAAAACGCCCTTCAACATTGAGTTCGCGTGTGTCGAGACTGTTTTCGCCAAAACCGAGTTTGTTGTTTTGAACGGTGGAGGAAACCCCTATTTTGTAACAGGCTTTTTCTGAAAAACAATCGCGGTACGAAAGGTTTGAATAGGTGGTTAAGCCTTTGTTGGAAATCAGCATGGGCGCTGCCGCATCGCCGGTTGGGGCAAAATACGAAAGGTCGCCGTAATCGGTGGTGAGATATGCTTTGAAAAGCCCGTTGTCTTTGGTTTTGTAGCGATAAACCGCTGTTCCGTTTACCGATTCAACCGGTTTTTCCCAGTCAACAGTACTTTCGAAAAGCTTGTTGTACAACGAAAGATTGGTATAACCACCTGTCAGGCTCAGCGAACTGTTTTTCATGCGTTGTGTTGTGCTGGCTTCGGCACCAATACTCATCAGCGAAATGCCGGTAACATCTTCGGCAGCCAGGTCGTTGGAGTTGAGCACCAGCACCGACGAAAGCGCCTGTCCGTACTCAGCCGAGTAGCCACCCGAACTGAACATCACACCGCTGAAAAGCGAGGGAGCAAACCGTCCGCGTGTGGCAATATCGGGGGTTTTCGAATAATAGGGTTCGGCGGCAATCAGCCCGTCGATATAGGTTTTTGTTTCATAAACATCGCCGCCGCGAACCATCAGCCGGCCATCGTCGGCAGCAGTTTGTGTGCCCGGCATGGTACGCATGGCAGCCATCACGTCGCCGTTGGCACTGGGTGTGGTGTAAATGTCGAGTGGTTTCATAATCGAGGCGCGGCTTTCGTCGGCAGCGGCAAAACTGCCGGCAGTGATGGTTACCGCATCCAGCGTGTTCACGCTTTCCTGCATTTCAATCATCACCGAATCTTTCACCGGGATTGAAATCTCTTTTTGCCACGGTTTAAACCCGATAAACGTGGCTTTTAAAATCCGGGGTCCTTTTTCGGAAGTGGTGAAACTGAAGTTTCCGTTCCCATCGGAGCTGGCGCCATCGTAGGTGTTTTCGATAAAAATATTTACGCCCGGCAGCGGTTCACCTTTTTCGGTGGTGGCTTTTCCGGTTATCCGGTTTTGAGCATTAGTTGTAAAAATCAAAAGGCTGAGAAGAACTGTTAAAATTGTTTTCATGGCTTTGCTTGCTGTTTTCATGGTTCAAAATTCGGGTTGAAAAAATCAGCATGAAAACTAATATCGCTGAAGTGTTGAATTTGGGGGATGAATTGTGAGTGTTTGGCTCTTATGCCAGCGATAATCCAACACCTGAAAGTGAAATTGATTTACTGGCCTGGCGGTTAAAACGATAAGTTTTAAAAGCCCGGATTCCATGCTGACCCTTTACATGAAACCCGGCTTTTTAACCCGTGGCGATTAATCGGTTACAGGCGGTTCATCGTTTTTTGCATTTCCCTCGCGACGGGCAAGCAGGTCGGCGTAATATTTACGCGAAGTGTTGATAAGGCTGAGAGAATCAGCAAACAACGGGAGGTCGGTGGCTTTGGCCAACGCCAGCACATATTCGCAAAAATCGTCGTACAGGGTCTGCATTTCCTTTCTGATGATTTTTATGTCGAACACTTCGGTAGCGGCCACACCCTGCAAACGCTGGCTGAACAGGCTTTTGAACGAAGCGTTGGCTTCGGCCATATTGTTAACATATTTCTCCATGTGCAGACTGTTGATTTTCTCACTGTAGGCAGGGGTGTTCAGGTCACTTACCAGTTTGTCGATAGCCAGCGATTCGGCTTCAAAGTTCATTTTGTCAATCTCTTTATAAGCGCCGAAGAGGATGCTCAGGCCGCGTGCAGCTTCGGCTTCTTCAGGGTCAATGGCTGCCAGGTGCAGTTTTATCGCCATTTTGAATGAGGAGATTGTTTTGTCCCTTAAGCCGTCGGCTTTGACAATCAATTCGGTTTCTTCGCGTTTGCGCACCTGGGCAAGCGCCCTGAAGTACAATTCCGATATATCACCGAGTTTCGTTACATAATTGTTATACGGCACATCGGTTTTTAGTGCCGGGTCAATGGTTCCCACATCGTTAACCGTGCGGGAGGTTAATTGCCCGGCCTCCATTACCTGTAGCCGGGAGACTTTTAAAGATTCAAGTGCATATGCCATAGTTTTAAATTTTGAATTGATTATTATTAAAAATGGGTCATTCAGAAATATTTGGTGTCGCCAGTTGTTCCACATTTAAAATTTAACCGGTAAATCCCGGGAGACAGATTCGATATTCAAATTATCATTCACCAACCAGATTGATGCCATTGAAGGTATTCAACAGAGCCTGCGAGCCTGATTTAAGCCATTGAAGATGTTCAACAGAGCCGGCGAACCGGATTGAGGCCATTGAAGATATTCAAAGAAGCCGGCGAACCGGATTAAGACCATTGAAGGTGTTCAACAGAGCCGCCGAACCGGATTGAGGCCATTGAAGGTATTCAACAGAGCCAGCGAACCGGATTGAGGCCATTGAAGATATTCAACAGAGCCGGCGAACAGGATTAAGGCCATTGAAGGTATTCAAAGAAATCGGGCAGGCCTGTTGCACTTGCAGGAAAAATGGATTTGAAACCGGGGAAACAGTTGTTTTTGCATCTTTTCATAAAAGGGAGGTAAAAGGTTAAACTTGTTTTTGGGGTCTATCAAATTCCGCAAACTGTTGCAATGGAGTTTGTTAAACCTGGCCGTAAGATAGTTATAAATGAACAGAAACTGTGGCGGGGAGACGTTTTTTTTGCATCATAAGCTTAAATTGGGGCAGCGGGAAGAGAAAGCCGGCCCGGTATCTGAAAATTGTATAAGTCAGCAACCTGATAATCGGATATTTTTACATTTGAAATCACAATCATTCTAAACCAGGCATTATGAACAAAAAATCTTCGCGCGCAAAACACCCTGTTTCATTAAAGATGAAAATTAATAGTAAAAAATAAAGGATGACTATTTTCAGACCTGGCCGGCAATATTGGCATGCAAAGGATGAAAAAATCAGACGTATAAACTAGTTGTGGGCAATTGCGGGTGCTTCGTTGAAAGGTTTTTCGATTAATAAAAAAGCTAAAATCTTTTCATTGGAATTACATTGATTAGAAGTTGTAAAACTTTAATTTTGGAACAAAGAAAATACTATGGAGAGAATAAAATTTATAGATCTTTTTTGCGGCATCGGAGGTTTTAGAACTGCAATGGATCAGGCTTGTCTGGAAAATGGCCTCATTCCGAATTGCGTGTTTTCATCGGATATAGACACATTTTGCCAAGACAGTTACGAAGCAAATTTTGGGCACAGACCAGCCGGAGACATAACCAAAATCGATGAAAAAGATATACCTGACCACGATATTTTATTTGCAGGTTTTCCATGCCAGCCATTCAGTATTATCGGACAAATGCAAGGTTTTAACGACATTCGTGGAACATTATTCTTTGACATTGCCAGAATATTAAAGCATAAAAGACCAAAAGCCTTTATTTTAGAAAATGTAAAACAACTGGTTGGACACGATGGAGGTAAAACACTAAAGACAATCATAAAAACTTTAGAGAAAGAATTAGGCTATAACGTGCAGTTTGCTGTGCTAAACGCCCTTGATTACGGACTTCCTCAAAAACGAGAACGTGTGATTATAGTTGGACACCGTGATCCGATAATGTTTAGCTATCCCTCGCCTGTCAGACCTTTTAAACCACTTTCCGAAATTCTTGAAACAAAGGTTGACAAGAAGCATTTTGCATCGGATTACATTGTACAAAAGCGCAAAGAAAAACATAAGTCAGCCTATCAGCTTTCAATTTGGCATGAGAATAAAGCTGGTAATATTTGTTCATATCCATATTCTTGTGCTTTACGCGCAGGAGCTTCATATAATTATTTGCTAGTAAACGGAGAAAGACGCCTAACGCCCAGGGAGATGCTGCGTTTACAGGGATTTCCAGATAGTTATAAAATTGTAGTAAACGATGGACAAGCAAGGAAGCAAGCAGGAAATGCTGTTCCTGTAAATATTGTAAAAGCAGTTATTTTAAAATTACTTCCGTTTGTTGCAACCTCAATGGATATGACTTCAGTTTTAAGAGAATATGAAGTAAGCTATGGAAAACGATAAATCACCAAAATTAAGAACCGTTCAAAAATCCGTTTCGGCTTTTCCGTTAAATGATTTTCCAAAAGACTTCCCATTTTTACTTGGCAAAGAAATAATCTATTTACTTGCTTCAAAAGGGAAACCGGAGCTTGAAGGTTCCGAATGGGAAAATATATTTGCAAACTGCATTGGTGCTGACTGGAAACCGTCCAATGTGGGACTTGACGATGTTGTAATGGGAAATACTGCGTGGGGCGCTAAAACAGTAAAAGCAACCAATCCATCCACTCAAAAGAAAGTAAGATTAATTTCGGGTCGTAATTCACCAAACTATTCATTTGGAGAACGCAGCGACCAAAAAGCAGATGCGCATTTAATTGGGAAACTTGTTCTTGAGATTTGGAATGAAAGAGTTTCCTCAATTCGTGAAAAGTATAAACATTTGAGAACAATAGTTCTTCTCAAATCCAACGACCTTTCAGAAGTCGTAGTTTTTGAATTCGATACTATTCGATACGACCACGAACTTTATAATTGGGAATGGAACAAAAACAACAACTTGGTTGGAACTCACAAACAGACTGGTGAACATTGTTTTACTTGGCAACCACATGGCTCGCAATTTACTATTATCGAAGACGTTCCAGACAAAAATTTGGTAATTAAAATCAAACAACCTCCCATTTTAGACAAAGAGAAAATATTATCAGCCCTTGGTTTTGACAAATCGTGGATTACGATAATTCACAATAATGACTGACACGTTTACAAAGGAAAAACGAAGCGAAATAATGCGACAAGTTAAGAGCAGTCGCAATAAATCGACAGAGTTAAAACTCATCGCTTTTTTCAAAAGCCAGTCAATCATCGGATGGCGTAGAAATTATAAGTTGTTTGGCAGGCCCGATTTTGTTTTTCTCAAAACCAAAACAGCAATTTTCGTTGACGGATGCTTTTGGCACGGACACAATTGCCGGAATACTAAGCCAAAGGACAATAAGGAATACTGGGAAACCAAGATTAGCAAGAACATTCAGCGTGACAAGCAAGTGACAGAATACTTGACAAACAAGGGTTGGCTTGTTATTCGACTTTGGGAATGCGAACTGAAAATTGGAGAAATCTTAAAGGAAAAAACTAGCAACAGCCGATAATCGAGTAGATGGCCGGTGAGCCGTTAAGCCCACCGGAGCACCTCTCACCCCCCGCTCCCGCGCAAATCTTTTCGCGTGATAAAAAAATCGGGGATGCTAAACGATACAATCATGCAGCGGCCGGGGGATTAAATTATTTAACGATCAGTTCTTCTTCCGTAAAATAGCTTCCCTGCCAAACGCGGCCATCGGGCTTTTTCCATTCACCGGTTTTAATGATGGCGCCCGGATAATTAAACCGGCACTTAAATTTGCCAGTAGTCAGGCAGTTAAAACCTTTTTTCTCAATCGTTCGCGTAATTCTTTGTCCGGGTTGAAGTTTGTAATACCAGTTTTCCGAAAAAGTTTCGAAAGAAGTATGGTCCGAAACGCTTGAACTGCAATAAGTGTTGTTGATCAGAAAATAAATACCGTTGGTGATATAATGAAAACGGGAAACTCCCATTTTATCCGGATCAGCAATGTAAAGTGTTTCAGTATCAAGGTTGGTAACTTCAAAAGTATAATCCACAGTACCCTGGCCCTTCATTGTAACCTGTGTCAGGTCAACCTGTAATCCTCTGCTGAGTAATCCTGCATTGGCAAGTGCCTTTTTAAAAATGTCGGAATTAAGCTGGTTGGCCGGAAATTGCTCACCAAATTTGCTGAACTGAATCACATCGCGCGGAAACATATAATCGTCTTCAGGAGTGATGGCCGGAAGCTGGGGATAGGATGACATATACATCGGGAAAAATACCCCTGCAAAAAGCCTTTCATCATCTGCAAAAACCACAAAATGCCGGCCCGAATATTTCTCTTTTTCCACCGGTTTGTTCAGGAAAAACGTGTGCGACGACCAGTCGTACAGTTCAATATCACTGTTTTTTACCCAGGGCTCAGATTCGAGTTCCAGTTTATTCAGGTCAAAATCCTTGTCGCTGATCTGCAGTTGTCCTTCTTTTACAATATAAATGCTGATTTCGCCATTCCCGTTTTTTCGGAATGATGAATCGGATTCACTGCAGGAAAAAAGCAAGAACAGGGTGATTGCCAGGAAAATGTACTTCATATCAGACTGGTTTTTTCAGATGATGAAAATACTGTAAAAATGGTTGCGTGGTAGCAGGGGTGATGCGGTTTTTAAACTCAATTTGTTAAACAGTGCTTAAAAAAACTGTCCGGGTTTCAGGCCAAAAGGATTCCATCTTTCAAAAGAGATGGAATCCTTTATGTTTAAACAGTATTTTCCCTTCCTTTCATTGAAACCTTCCCTCCTATTCCCCTAAGAATTTGTTAAATCAATTTCAGCTTTCATTTGTTATTTCTTTACTGAAATAAAAAAGGATACTTTTGTCAGGAATCAGATTTTCAGAGAGAAAGTATTGAGTATTGAGTATCAGGATCAAAAATCCAGTATCGAATATCCAATATCCAGTATCCTGAATCAAGTATCGGGTATCAAAACAAAAACAAAATAAAATGGCAAATATTCAGAAGACTTTATTAATGATCCTTGACGGATGGGGAATCGGCGACGGTTCAAAAAACGATATCGTGGCTACTGCACCAACTCCTTTTATGGATTCGCTGATGGAAAAATATCCGCACTCAAAACTGATGGCCTGTGGCGAAGATGTGGGTTTGCCCGAAGGACAGATGGGTAATTCGGAAGTGGGTCACCTTACTATTGGCGCCGGCCGCATTTTGTACCAGGACATGGTAAAAATCACCAAAGCCATCCGCGACAAATCGCTGTGGACCAACCCGCAGATTGTAAAAGCCTACAACTACGCAAAAGAAAATAACAAAAAAGTTCACCTCATCGGACTGATTGGCCCCGGCGGTGTGCACGCGCTGAGCACCCACATGGTGGCGCTTTGCCAGATTGCCACCGACATGGGACTGAACGATGTTTTTGTTCATGGTTTGATGGATGGCCGCGACACCGACCCGCGTTCGGGTTACGGATTTCTGGAAACCGATCTCGAAGCGCTGAAAAACACCAACGGAAAATTTGCTTCCATCATTGGCCGCTACTATGGAATGGACCGCGATAAAAACTACGACCGTTTGAAACTGGCGTATGATTTATATACAAAAGGACATGGCGAAAAATCGACAGATCTTTTGGCAACTGTTCAGAAATCATATGACGCCGGTGTTACCGACGAATTTATGAAACCCATTGTAATGGTTGACAACGAAGGCAAACCATTGGGTTTGATTGAAGAAAACGATGTGGTGATTTGCTTCAACTTCCGCACCGACCGCCTGCGCCAGACCACCATCGCCTTTACCCAGAAAGACCTGCCCGAATTTGGTATGCACCGCATGAATCTGCAGTGGTACACCATGACTAACTACAAAGCCGACTTCACGGGCATCAATGTGATTTTCGACAAAGACAACGTAACCAATACGATGGGTGAAGTGGTGTCAAAAGCCGGCCTCAAACAAATCCGTATTGCCGAAACCGAAAAATATGCCCACGTAACTTTCTTCTTCAGCGGTGGCCGCGAAGACGAATTCCCCGGCGAAAGCAGAATCCTGGTGCAGTCGCCAAAAGTGCCAACCTACGATTTGCAGCCCGAAATGTCGGCGCCCGGCGTACGCGATGCCATTGTTCCGAAGCTGCGCAATGGAGAGGCTGATTTTGTTTGCCTCAACTTTGCCAACGGCGACATGGTGGGTCACACCGGTGTTTACGAAGCCATTTACAAAGCAGTGGTTGCTGTTGATGCCTGTGTAAAAGATGTGGTTACTGCCGCACTCGAAGGCGGTTTCAACATCATGATTATTGCTGACCACGGAAACGCCGACAACGCCGTTAACGAAGATGGCAGCGAAAATACCGCGCACTCGCTCAACCCGGTTCCCTGTATTTTTATCAGCGATAAAAAAGGAATCGAACTTGAAAACGGAATCCTGGCTGATGTGGCTCCAACCCTCCTGAATGTGATGGGACTGGAAGTTCCGAAGGAAATGACCGGGAAAAACCTGATAAAATAGTTAATACGGATTGTCATTCCGAACGCAGTGAGGAATCTGTAACAGATCTCACTGTGTTCGGGATGACAGTTTCAAAGTAAGTTACAGATGATTGAAATTGGCAGCACCATCATCAGCCGCGACATTTTTGAGGAGCATTTTTTGTGTGATTTGCTGAAATGCAAGGGCGCCTGTTGTGTTGAAGGCGATTCGGGTGCACCGTTAACCAAAGAAGAAGCGCAGATTATTGAAACTGAGTTTCCGGCTTACGCAGATTATTTACCCGGAAAACACAAACACGAAATCGAAAAACAGGGCTTTTCGGTGATTGACAAGGATGGTGACCTGGTTACGCCACTCATCAACAACGGCCAGTGTGTTTATACTTATACCGACGAAAAAGGGATTCTGAAATGCGCCATCGAAAAAGCCTTTTTCGAAGGAAAAACCACGTTTCGTAAGCCGGTATCCTGTCATCTTTTTCCAATCAGGATTACAACTTACAAACGTTTCGATGCAGTGAACTACCAGGAACTGGCCATTTGCAAACCCGGAAAAGAATGTGGCCGCTCGGCCAAACTTCCGCTTTACAAATTTCTGAAAGAGCCGCTTATCCGCAAATACGGTGAAGAGTGGTATGCCGAAGTTGAAATTGCCGCCGAATATCTTGAAAAATCACGCTGACTTTTACCAGTTGAATTTCACATTGTAGTCAGCCGGTTTCAGTTTCCATTTTTCAAAAAGCCATTTTGCCATTCGCATATCATACAATTCGCGTGTGGCAGCAGGGCTGCTTTGTGCAAGTTCAATAACCGCTTTCTGAATTTCTGGTGAATTCATGTTAGTTAAATCCACTGTATTCAAAGCAAAACAGCGGGCCATTTCATTACCTTTTGCTAAAACTGCAACCAGCGATTTCATGGCGACAGATTTTTCTCCCAGATTGTATAAGGCTTCTGCTGCAACAGTGGTTACGCTCAACGATGAATCTTTCAGCGCCTCCATCAAATCGGGTTTGGCAGCAGCAGCATTTTTACCCATAATCAGCAAACCGGTGACACCCCAGTAACGGACTGCACTTTCCCCGCTTTTCAGATAACTTTTCAGGATTTCAATGTTTTCAGGATTTCCGGACGAGGCAACTTCAGCCGCATCAACAATGGTTGGCAGGTCAACTTTTCCCATACGCATAAAATCATAAACCGGAGTATCACCAGTTCTTTCAATGCGTTCAGCTTCCGGTAAAAAGCCTGTATCGAATGTTTTCAGGATATTATCACGATTGGCCGTTCGCATTCTTTCCAGCACATCGGCATATTGCGGATTACCGGCAAGGTTGTTAATTTCCCAGGGATCATTTTCAACATTATATAATTCTTCTGAAGGTTTTGTTTTCCAGAATGCACTTTGCACTTCGTTGCATTCCCCTTTCAGGTAAGCCCGTTCCCACGAACCGACCGAAGGTGCTTTCCAGAGGTATTCGAGCCTTTGTCCGTATATGCGATGCGGCATGTAGTTGCGGATATACCGGAATTTTGAATCACGGACTGCACGGCTCATATCATACCGTTCGTCCATCCTTCCTCTGAAAAGAAAGACATATTCAGGATCGGCAGTTTTTTGATTTCCAAGAAATGCATTACCCTGTAGATAATCAGGAACCGGAATTCCGGCAATACTCAAAAGTGTTGGAACAAGATCAACCCAGCTGATGAGCCTGTCAACCTTTGAACCGGGTTTTTCAGCCGGGAAAAGGTAGTTATATTTTCCAGGAATGCGGACAATAAACGGAACAAGTGTACCCGACTCATAAAGAAACCTTTTGCTACGGGCAATAACACCTCCATGATCGCCATAATAAAACACGATTGTATTATCGGCCAAACCGGCATCTTCCAGCTCTTTCAGTTTTTCACCCACCCACGTGTCGAGATCTTCTATTTTGTCGTAATACTGTGCCCAGTCGTGTTTCATTTCAGGTGTGGCAGGGTGGTAGGGAGGAAGCGGAACATTTTCAGGATTGTGCCTGAGTAAACTATCGGGAATTGATGTATGAATGGAGCTTTCATGACTGATGGTACTGTTGAAAACGGCAAAAAATGGTTTTCCCGCCGGTCTGTTTTTGTAATGAGCTTTGTTACTGCAATCGTCCCAAATACTTTTGTCGTCGAAATTGCCAAGATTGTAATCGGTTTTAACATTGTTTGTACAATAGTACCCGGCTGTTCTCAGCAATTCAGGATATGTTTTCACAGTTTCCGATTTGGGATAAAAGCTGCGCATGTGTTCGTGCCCACCCGAAGATGCATATACTCCGGTAAGAATGGTATTTCGCGTGGGTGCACAAACCGGTGCATTTGCATAAGCATGAGTATAAACAAATCCTTCAGATGCCAGTTTGTCGAAATTGGGTGTTGTGGCAAAAGTGTCGCCATAACAACCAAAAAACGGACTGTTATCTTCACTGGTAAGCCATACAATATTGGGTAATTCGTCTGGTTGATTTTTACTGCAGGACGAAAGAATAAATGCAGATATAAACAAAATGACAGCAAATTGAATTGGTTTCATAAAGGTTTAGTTTTGATTCGAAAAGTGTTAAATGGTAAAAACCTGCCCTTGAAAAAATCAGGCCATCAGTTCAACGCGGTTACCATCAGGGTCAAGCACAATACTTTCGTAATTTCCGTCACCGGTAAATCGGGGTTCTCCAATTACCTTATATCCATCCTTTCGAATTACTTCTGTCAATTGATCAACTCTTTCGCGGTTTCCCATGTTAATGGCAAAATGAATCAATCCTACGTATTGTTTCATCGGTTCATTTTTAGATGCCGGAATTCGCGGCATTTCCATGATTTCGAGCCGGCAGTCACCGTTAAATGTCAGAAAATAGGAACGGAATTCTTTGGAGTGATTGTAATAGATTTCGGAACTCGAAGCGTCGAAATACCGGATATAGAAATCTCGTAATCCTTCAAGATTGGAGGTCCAGATGGCGATATGGTCAATTCTCATTTCGAAATTGTTTATTGTTCGTACTAAAAAATCAGTTGTTTTTCATTTTTTACTTTCCCATTCAGCAAAAAACTGGTTTAAAAACTGTTCCATAAAAATATGCCGATTTTTTGCGATTTCAATGGCTGTGGCTGTATTTAAAGAATTTTTTAACAATAACAGCTTTTCGTAAAAATGATTGATGGTAGGAGCTGTGTTGTTTTTATAGCTTTCAAAATCGGTGTGCAGCACCGGTTTAATATCGGGGTTGTAAATCGGGCGCGATTTATGTCCGCCATAGGCAAAGGTACGTGCAATACCAATGGCACCAATAGCATCAAGTCTGTCGGCGTCCTGTACAATTCTGGCTTCAACGGAGGTGGCTATGTTTTCAACTCCGGCCCCTTTAAACGAAACCTGACCGATTATTTCCAGAATGTTATCAGCAACTGTTTTACCGGTATTTATTTTCTCCAGCCAGCGGGCTGTTTTCGATTCATTTCCGGTGTTTAGCTTCCAGTCATCGAGATCGTGCAACAGTGCAGCCATTTCTATCAGAAACAGATTGCCGCCTTCATTTTCAGCAAGCCGCAACGCCATGTTCCGTACCCGGTGAATGTGCCACCAGTCGTGTCCGCTGCCTTCGTTTTCAAAAGCGGTTTTAATATATTCCTCAGTTTTCTGCAGTTGATGTTTTTCAAATGGTTCG
The DNA here is from genome assembly GCA_036735485.1 of Draconibacterium sp. Classification (GTDB taxonomy): domain Bacteria; phylum Bacteroidota; class Bacteroidia; order Bacteroidales; family Prolixibacteraceae; genus Draconibacterium. Next base: position 25,354 of record DAINOH010000019.1, read on the forward strand.
ACCAGCATAGTCTAAAAATTTCAAAATTACGTTGGCCCGAATGTATAAAAAAAGTTAATGGAGATTTCAGATATATTTTAAGTGTTTTGTTTTCAGTGTTTTATGAAATGAGTCGAAAATTGTACAGGGGGCGCCAAAAAAAGCACGGATTAATTTTTTATTACATTTGGCGCCGTGAACAAGCAGTTTTAAGCGTTTGTTTACCTGATGATTAAAAGTAAAATTTGATGATGAATAACGAAAAATCAAAACTCACCATCCCCAATCTGATCAAAGAATCTGTTGAAAAATTCGCCGACCAGAATTCCCTGGTTTTTTCGGGTGAGAAAAAGTATACCTATCGCGAGTTGGGAACTGACATTGAAAAAGTAGCTTCATTGCTGTCGGTTCTCGGTGTTGCCAAAGGCGATAAAGTTGCTGTTTTGAGCACCAATATGCCCAATTGGGGAGTGTCTTTTTTGGCCATTTCAATTCTGGGAGCGGTGGCTGTTCCAATTCTTCCCGACTTTCATGAAAATGAGATTAAAACGATAATTGAGCACTCCGAAGCCAAAGTCATTTTTGTATCTGCCGGTTTGTATCCCAACCTCAGTGAAGAAGCAAAAAAACTGGTGGAGCACATCATTTTGGTTGACACGTTTGCAATTGTTCCTGAGAATTCAATGGTTGACGAGCTTTTGAATATTCCGGTTTCGCTCCCCGAAAAGGCGCTTCAAAATATCTGGGCCGAAGTTGAGGAAGAAGATCTGGCTTCAATCATTTATACTTCAGGCACAACCGGCAACTCAAAAGGTGTGATGCTCACCCATCTCAACCTGGCATGGACAACGCAGCAGTGTGCAACATTGCAGGTTGTAAAGCCAACCGACAGGCTTTTGTCAGTTTTGCCGTTGTCGCACACACTCGAAAATACGGTAGGCTTTTTATTGCCCCTGAAATTTGGCGCTTCGATTCACTACCTGCGGAAACCACCCGTTCCTTCGGTTTTATTGCCCGCGTTTCAGGAGGTGAAACCTACCATCATGCTTTCGGTACCTTTGATTATTGAGAAGGTTTTCAGGGCAAAAATTTATCCCGAATTCCAGAAAAGCGCGCTTGTGAGCAAATTGTATTCAATCGCTTTTTTCAGAAAAATACTGCATAAAGTGGCAGCTAAAAAATTGCACAAGACTTTTGGCGGTCATCTTCATTTCTTTGGAATTGGTGGTGCCAAACTCGACCCCGCCGTGGAAAGGTTCCTTATGGAAGGCGGATTCCCGTATGCCATTGGCTACGGATTGACTGAAACTTCGCCGCTTTTGGCGGGCGCTGTAGGGAAAAACAGAAAACAAGGTTCAACTGGTATTGCGATGGAAGGTGTTCAGTTGCGCATTGCCAATGCCGACCCGTTAACCGGCGAAGGCGAAATTCAGGCCAAAGGTTTGAATGTAATGCGTGGCTATTACAAAGCGCCCGAAATCACCAAAGAGGTGTTTACCGAAGATGGCTGGTTTAAAACCGGCGACCGTGGCTGTTTTGATAAAGACAATAAATTGTACATCAAAGGCCGCATTAAAACCATGATTGTGGGTGCCAGCGGCGAAAATATTTACCCCGAGGAAATAGAATCGGTAATCAATAAAATGCGGTTTGTGATGGAGTCGCTGGTGATTGAGAAAAAGGGAAAACTGGTAGCCATGATTCACCTGAATATGGAAGAGATTGAGCAGAATTACAAACACATGAAAACCGGCGCTCAGCAATACATACAGGACAAATCCGACGAAATACTGAAAGAAATCCAGAAGAAAGTGAACGAGGAAGTCAATAAATTTTCAAGGATTCAACAGGTGATTTTGCAGCCGATTCCGTTTGAAAAAACCCCGACAAAAAAGATTAAAAGATTTTTGTACGCATAGTAACAGGCTTGTATTAAGCTGGATAATCACCCCTTTGTCCCCTCAAGGGGATATTTACAACATGGAAATACTACAAAATTTTGGTTGTAATTGCCCCCTTGAGGGGGTTGGGGGTGAAAAAATGAAAGTATTAAATAACAGAAAGGAAAGTTGTTGAGAAGCTTTCCTTTTTTGTTTCCCACAATTTAAAATGCTAATTTTGTGCCCGGAAAATCCGGTTTATGGTAACTGAATCAAGATATAGTTCAAGAGGCGTTTCGGCATCAAAGGAAGATGTGCACGAAGCCATTAAAAATGTCGACAAAGGCTTGTTTCCCAAGGCATTTTGCAAGATTGTGCCCGATATTCTGGGTGGCGACCCTGCGTGGTGCAACATCATGCATGCCGACGGAGCCGGAACAAAATCGTCGCTGGCCTATCTTTACTGGAAAGAAACCGGTGACCTTTCAGTCTGGAAAGGAATTGCACAGGATGCACTCATCATGAATATCGACGACCTTCTGTGTGTGGGCGCTGTCGAAAATATCCTGGTTTCATCCACCATCGGGCGCAACAAAAACAAAGTTCCCGGCGAAGTGATTTCTGCCATTATCAACGGAACCGAAGAATTGCTGGCAACGCTCCGCGACATGGGGATTCCGATTTATTCCACCGGTGGCGAAACCGCCGATGTGGGCGATTTGGTGCGTACCATTATTGTCGATTCAACCGTAACCTGCAGGATGAAACGCTCCGATGTGATTTCAGCCGACAGGATTTCAGCCGGCGATGTGATTGTGGGACTTTCATCATCAGGACAGGCAACTTACGAAACAGAATACAACGGCGGCATGGGCAGCAACGGGCTGACTTCGGCGCGCCACGATGTTTTTGCAAAATACCTCGCAGAAAAATATCCCGAAAGTTTTGACCCCGATGTTCCGGGCGACCTCGTTTATTCGGGACAGTTAAAACTGACCGATGCCATTGAAGGACTTGGCGTTGATGCCGGAAAGCTGGTTTTGTCGCCAACACGCACTTACGCACCGGTTATCAAAAAAGTGCTGGATAATTATCGCGGGCAAATTTCGGGCATGATTCATTGTTCGGGCGGAGCACAAACCAAAGTGCTTCATTTTGTTGACAATGTGCATCTTGTAAAAGACAATCTATTCCCGGTTCCACCGCTGTTCGGTGTTATTCACGAACAATCGGGAACCGACTGGAAAGAGATGTACAAGGTTTTTAACTTGGGTCACCGGTTTGAAATTTATATAAAACCCGAAGTTGCTCAGAAAATTATCGACATTGCAAAATCGTTCAATATCGATGCACAAATTGTGGGACGGGTTGAACCTTTTGAAGGGAAGAAACTCACAATAAAATCGGATAGGGGAGAATTTGTTTATTAGTTTTTGACCTTCTAAAAATCAAGACGATGGTAAATCTGATAGTGTCAAATATCGAAAAAATAAGACAATTGCTTGCAGCTAATAAAATTGAGGAAGCTTATGTTTTTGGTTCAGCAGCAAAAGGGAACTTTAACGAAAAGAGCGATGTTGACTTTTTGGTTCGGTTCAGCGCTGATTTAACACCACTCGAAAAAGGTGAGCTGTGGTGGAATCTTCACGATGAATTACGAAGATTTCTAAACAGGGAAATTGATATTGTAACAATTAATTCGCTGAAAAACCCGTATTTCATTAAAGAAATTAACGATACCAAAGTGCTGATTTATGGATAATAAGATAAAAAAACTGCTGTTTGATATTCTTACATCGGTAAATAACATTGAGGAATATCTGGGTGGAAAAAGAATTTTTGAAGAGTATGACTCAAGTCCGATGTTACAGGATGCAGTTGAAAGAAATCTTGAGATTATTGGAGAAGCCGTGAATAAAATCCTGTTTATTGAGCCCGACATTGAAATCAGTAATTCAAGAAGAATTGTTGATGTCAGGAATAAAATAATTCATGGATACGATGAGATTGAAAATGCCCAGATTTGGGGAATAATTATAAATCATTTGCCAACCCTGAAAAGTGAGGTTGAGAAGCTTTTAGACGAGTAAATTAAAATGGCACGATACGAATTATTAGACAGATACGAAGCGATAAAACACCGTTTCGAAGAGATTCAGCAACAGATTACCGACCCGGCTGCAATGGCCGACATGAAGCGGTATGTAAAGCTGAACCAGGAATACAAAAACCTTGAAAAACTCGTGGCAGTTTTTAAGGAATACAAAAACCTGGTTGACAGCATCGACTCGGGTCGCGAAATTCTGGCGCAGGAAACCGATGAGGATTTGCGCGAAATGGCCCGCGAGGAAATTGAATTAGCTGAACAGCGCATTCCTGAAAAAGAAACCGAGATAAAACTGCTGCTGGTTCCGGCCGACCCCGAAGATGATAAAAATGCAATCCTCGAAATCCGCGCGGGTACCGGTGGCGACGAAGCCAGTATTTTTGCCGGCGACCTTTTCCGCATGTATTCCAAATTCTGCGAACAAAAGGGCTGGCGGATGGAGGTGACCAACATCAGCGAAGGAACTGCCGGCGGTTACAAGGAAATTGTTACCAAAGTTACCGGCGAGGGCGTTTATGGAATCCTGAAATACGAATCGGGCGTTCACCGAGTGCAGCGCGTTCCGCAAACCGAAACTCAGGGCCGCATTCACACTTCGGCGGCTACAGTGGCTGTTTTGCCCGAAGCCGAAGAGTTTGATGTTGAACTGAAAGAATCGGACATCCGCAAAGACACTTACTGTTCGTCAGGGCCTGGCGGACAGTCGGTTAATACTACATACTCAGCCATCAGGCTCACACACATTCCCACCGGGATTGTGGTTACCTGCCAGGATGAAAAATCGCAATTGAAAAACCTTGCCAAGGCGATGTCGGAATTACGGACCCGTATTTACAATATGGAGTACCAGAAGTACATCGACGAGATTTCATCGAAACGGAAAACCATGGTTTCCACCGGCGACCGTTCGGCAAAAATTCGTACCTACAACTGGCCGCAGGGCCGTGTTACCGACCACCGCATCAACTTTACGGTGTACAATTTGCCGGCGGTAATCAATGGCGACATCCACGAGTTTATCGAAAAACTGATGATTGAGGAAAACGCAGAAAAACTGAAAGAAGCAGAAATTTAAAACTTAATTGTTTCATTTCGTATATTACGGTACAATTGCAAATTATGCCCGAAGTTTTCAGAAAATATGGTTTTGTTTTTTTCTTTTATGCAAACGAAGGAGCTGAACCGGTTCATATTCATGTAAGAAGAGCGGGCGGGTTTGCAAAATACTGGATTGAACCTCTTGAATTGGATTTCTCTCAGGGACTGAAAGTTTCTGAATTGAAACAGGCAGAAGATTTGATAAAGGAGAATATTGAACTGATAAAACAAAAATGGCATGAAGTACATGGTAGCTGAATTGCTTTTTACTGTAAAAAAAGCATGGTATGAAAGTGGCATGATTTGCTTGTCATTGAATGATGGTAAAGAAGTCAGGTTTCCTGTCGAGTTGAATAGAAAACTTAAAAATGCCACCGACAAACAAAGAAATAATATTGAAATTATTTGTGGTGGAACCGGTTTGCACTGGCCCGAACTTGATGAAGATTTGTCCGTTACCGGAATCATGGAAGGACGATACGGGTATTAAACTTAAATTAAAAACTGAAGAATTAAAAATGTAAAATAAGACTTCCGACTTCGGTCTCCGGTCTTCCGACTAATTTTTTAAACATGAACCAGCAACAACTTTTCGAACAGATTCAGAAAAAACGCAGCTTTTTGTGTGTGGGTTTGGATACCGATATCAAAAAAATTCCCGAGTACCTGCTGGAAACATCCGACCCGGTTTTTTCCTTCAACAAGGAAATTATTGATGCCACAGCCGAATTTACCGTAACTTACAAACCCAACCTGGCTTTTTACGAAAGTCTGGGGTCGAAAGGGTGGGAAAGCCTTGAAAAAACGGTGATGTACATCCGGTCGAAACACAAAAATATTTTCCTGATTGCCGATGCCAAACGTGGCGATATCGGGAATACTTCCAGTTTGTATGCCCGCGCATTTTTCGAAAAAATGAATTTCGATGCAGTGACAGTCGCTCCTTACATGGGCGAAGATTCGGTAAAACCGTTCACTGAATATGGCGGAAAATGGGTGATTTTGCTGGCGTTGACTTCCAATAAAGGCGCTTTCGATTTTCAGTTTCTGAAAGATGAAAAAAGCGGCGATTTGTTGTTCGAGTCGGTGCTGAAAACCTCGCAGAACTGGGGTTCATCTGAAAATATGATGTATGTGGCGGGTGCCACAAAAGCCGAAAAGCTGCAGGAAATCAGGCAGATTGTTCCCGACCATTTTCTGCTGGTGCCGGGTGTTGGTGCGCAGGGCGGCAGTTTGAAGGAAGTGGCAAAATTCGGACTGAACAAACAGTGCGGACTGCTGGTGAACTCATCACGTAATATTATTTATGCTTCCTCCGACAGCGATTTTGCCGAAAAAGCCGGCATCGCTGCCCGCGAAATGCAACTCGAAATGGAAGCGATTCTGATAGAAGCCGGGCTGGTTTAAGTTTAACTTTTCCAAAGTTTTGAACTTTGGAAAAGTTAAGTTTCAATTAGCAAGAAACTTCCCCCTGATTTCATCATAAATTTTCAGTGATTCAAGTGATTTTCCCTCGCGGTCGAAAACACGGCTCCAGGTATTCAGCGGCTCCCAGATACAGGCGCCGTTACCGCGGTTATCAGGCAAACTGAAAACCATGTCGTGAATTTCCATTTTGTAGGCGCTGTATTCCACCACATTCACATCTTTTCCGTAGCGGTTTATCAAGTCGTGCATATTGGCGTTCAGGTCGTCAAGTGTGCAGTGCCAGCGCGGGTAGTACGACAGACCGATAATATCAAACTGAACACCGCGTGCAATCATGTTGTCAAACCAGAAAACCGACTCTTCGTTTTGTCCGCCCAGCGCCAGGTGCATCATCACGGTAATTTCCGGATCAACCTCTTTAACCGCTTCTGTGCCGGCTTTCAACAGGGCCGCCAAATTATCGGGATTCGAAATATGACCTTCCGGCCACACAATTCCGTGGTTGATTTCGTTTCCTACCTGCACCATATCGGGCAAAGTTCCCTGTTCTTTCAGTTTCAGTAAAACCATTTTGGTATAATCTTTTAGAGTGGCGGTGAGTTCTTCAAAAGGCAGATTTTCCCAGGCTTTGGGTTTGAATTGCTTTTGCGGGTCGGCCCAGGTGTCGCTGTAATGGAAGTCGAGCAAAAGGTTTAACCCGGCTGCTTTTACCCTTTTTGCCATGCTAAGCGTACTGTCCAGGCCGCAGAACCCTTTTCCGGGTGAATAACCCTCCCTGTTTTCAGGGTTGACAAAAATCCGTAACCGGATGTAGTTGATGCCATGATTTTTCAGTATCGAAATAGCATCGGCTTCCACACCGTTGTCGCTGAATTTCATTCCCCGCGATTCAAGCTGTGGCAGAAACGAAATATCGGCACCCACCATTCTGGGCAAAACAGTGGCACTTTGGGTAAGTTGTTCCGGTGTGGGTTTCATCAGTTTAAAATCTCCCGGAACTGTGTGAATTTCGTGCGATGCCGACCACAATCCTTCGGTTTTTGCTTCAACTTTTACAATTCCGGGTGTGGTTCCGGCAACAAGTTTCAGCTTTTTTATTCCGTTTCCCAGTTTCGTTTTCCAGATTTTCATGGTGTCGGTTGCCGAAATTAGTTCAGGAGCCGAGCCGTCAGTTTCAACCAGATTTGCATCACCTTTTACCGAGATTTCAAAAGAGAACGAAGCATTCAGAATTTCAGCATCGGTGCTGTCGGCAGCGCTGAAACGCAGCAGCGAGGTGTCTTTCCCGTTGGCAATCATTGTGGTTTTGTAACTGGCAAAAACCATCGAAACGGGTTTGCCGGTTTGTTTCTGGTAAAACGAAGTCCAGTCGGTTGCTTCTGTTTTTTCCGTGGTTTTTGTGCAGGCAGCAAATGCTGTAATAATGAGCAGTAAAATCAGGTTTTGCGGTTTCATTTTTTGTTTTTAAAGATAGCAATAACCAACGGGTTGTAAAAAAACTAAATTTGTTAAAATTGAACTTAAACAAACTTAACCATGAACAAAGCTTCAATTTTCGGTTTGCTGGTCATTTTTTGTCTGTTGTATTCCGGAATTAAAAGTCAGCCGGTTTCAAATAACAACCAGCCCAACTTTGTGCTCATTTTTATCGACGACATGGGCTATGGCGATGCCGGATGTTATGGGGCCACAGGTTACACCACACCCAACATCGACAAACTGGCTGCTGCAGGAATGCGTTTCACCAACTTTTATTCAGCGCAACCGGTTTGCAGCGCCTCGCGGGCGGCTTTGCTCACAGGTTGTTACCCCAATCGGATTGGCATTAACGGAGCACTTTTCCCCAACGCAAAAACGGGAATCAATTCAGCCGAAACAACCATTGCTGAAATGTTGAAGCAAAAAGGATATGCAACCGCTATTTTTGGCAAGTGGCATTTGGGTGATGCAAAAGAGTTTTTACCGCTGCAACATGGTTTCGATGAATATTGCGGTTTGCCGTATTCCAACGACATGTGGCCGATGGACGACCTTGGAAAACCTGCCGGAAAAGATTTCAGAAGATACGGATTGCCGCCGTTGCCACTAATTGAAGGGAACGAAACAAAGGAACTGATTACCGACTTAAAAGGTCAGGATAAACTGACCACACTTTACACCGAAAAAGCTGTCAGCTTTATCAATCGGAATGCGGGAAAACCATTCTTTTTGTATGTACCTCACACGATGGGACATGTGCCATTGGGAGTTTCCGAAAAGTTCAGCGGGAAAAGCGAGTATGGAAAATATGGCGATGTGATGATGGAAATTGACTGGAGTGTGGGTGAAATCATCAAGGCGCTTAAAGCCAATAATTTGCTGGATAACACAGTAATTGTTTTTACCACCGACAATGGGCCGTGGATGAATTACGGCGACCATGCCGGTTCGAATGGCGGAATGCGCGAAGGCAAGGGAACCAATTTGGAGGGCGGTCAGCGGGTGCCGTTTATTGTAGCGTGGCAGGGAAAAATTCCGGCCGCAACCATTTGTAACCGGCTGGGTTGTAATATCGATATTCTGCCCAGCTTTGCCGAAATTGCAGGGACAAGATTGCCCGAAAATAAAATTGATGGGGTGAGCCTGGTTGAACTCTGGAAAGGAAATACAGAAGCAAAACCACGCACCGAACTTTATTATTACTACGGAAAAAACAACCTGAACGGGGTGCGGAAAGACAACTGGAAGTTGGTGCTGCCACACAGTTGGGACGGGTATGATACCATTCCCGGAAACGGAGGAGACGGTGGCCCGCGCGTTCGTGTTAAAACGGTGAAACCTGAATTGTACAACCTGATGCGCGACCCTGGTGAACAGTTCGATGTGGCTGAATACAATCCTCAAAAAGTGGAGGAACTGCTGAAAGTGGCCGAAAAAGCAAGAGCCGAGTTAGGCGACCTGAATGTGGGTATTGAAAAGGGAACCGGTACCCGCGAAGCAGGAAAGCTGGAAAAGTAGGCAGGAGACAGTAAGTAGTAAGCAGTTTGTAAATCCAAAAATCAAAAGCTAGCATGTCAACACCATTTCTCATATTTATAGTTGTTTCAGCGGTTGCCATTCTCCTTTTTATGGTGCTGAAATTAAAGGTGAACGCTTTTATCACCCTGCTTTTAACCGCCGTTTATGTGGGGATTATCACCGGGATGCCGTTGGGAGAAATCAGCAAAGCCATTCAGAACGGGATGGGCGGAACGCTGGGATTTGTGGCAGTGGTAGTGGGACTGGGCGCCATTTTTGGTCAGATGCTCGAGAGTTCAGGCGGGGCCGAATCGCTGGCGCGTTACCTGCTGAAAAAATTTGGCGAAAGCAAAGCTTCGTGGGCAATGACAATCACCGGGTTCCTCGTGGCCATTCCCATTTTTCTCGATGTGGGCTTTATCATTCTTGTCCCCATTATTTACGCTTTGGCCCGCGATTCGAAAAAATCGCTTTTGTATTATGCCATTCCATTGCTGGCTGGATTGGCAGTAACCCACGCTTTTGTGCCGCCAACTCCGGGTCCGGTGGCAGTAGCCGATATCATCAAAGTTCCGTTGGGTTGGGTAATTTTTCTGGGTATCGTTATCGGTTTTCCTGTGGCAGTGATTGCCGGGCCCATCTGGGGGAAATACATTTCGAAAAAGATTTTTATCGCGCCACCCGCTGAGTTCATTCAGACTGAAAATGGCGATTACGACAAAAATAACCTGCCGCCGTTTGGCATCATCGCTTTCCTGATTTCGGTGCCGCTGTTTCTGATTTTGCTGAATACGGTAACCGGAATTGTTGTGCAGAAAGGAATCATCGGAAAATCGATGCTCACCGAAATGATTGAATTTCTCGGCCACCCGTTTTCGGCGCTGATAATTGCCACTTTGCTTGCCATGTTTTTCTGTATGAAACGCGGAATGGGCAAAGCAAAAATTCTCGAACTCAGCAACAAATCACTGGCTCCGGCGGGAATCATCATCCTGATTACCGGTGCCGGAGGCGTATTAAAACAGGTTTTGGTCGACAGCGGAATCGGAAAAATCATGGCCGAATCGATGGCCGGTTCAGCACTCCCGCCCATTGTGCTGGCGTGGCTGCTGGCGGCAGTGGTTCGATTGGCGCAGGGTTCGGCAACTGTAGCGATGATAACCGCTGCCGGAATTCTGGCACCGGCACTCGAAACTTTTCAGTATCCCGAACCGCGGCTGGCGTTGATTGTACTGGCGATTGCCTCAGGCGCAACCATTGCCTCGCATGTAAACGACAGCGGTTTCTGGCTTGTCGGGAAATACCTCGGCATGACGGAAAAACAAACTTTGCAGTCGTGGACTGTCATGGAAACCATCATCGCCGTTGCCGGACTTGCGTTGATTTTAGTGGTTGACTTGCTGATTTGATTTGAAAAGAACTTTTTAAAACTGATAATTATTTTTTCCCATTAAAGTTGTTTATAGTACTGAACAATCGTCCCTCTCTCTGTGAGAGAGGGATAAGAGGGTGAGTCAGAAAAAATATGGATTTTTTAAACAACACGAATTTCTAATCTATGTCATTCATTTTTAAAACCTTTCAGGAACTGTCGGTGAACGAGTTGTATGATTTGCTGAAACTCAGGGCCGGAATTTTTGTGGTGGAACAAGATTGTGTTTACAACGACCTTGACGAATTTGACAAGGAAGCAGTACATGTTTTTTATATCGAAAACGGCGAAATCATTGCAACAGCACGTTTACTAAAACCTGGTGCAAGATTTGCTGATTTTTCCATCGGCAGGGTGGTGGTGAAAAAGGAAAAACGCGGAACCGGTCTTGGCAAAGCGTTGATGAATGCTGCAATCGGGTACTGTATAACAGAATGGAAAGCTGAGAAAATCAAAATCAGCGCCCAGCAATATTTACAGCGGTTTTACGAAGAACTGGGTTTTGTGGTGACAACCGAAATGTACCTCGAAGACGGCATCCCGCATGTTGGAATGGTGTACAAAACAAATCAGCATTGAAAAAACTTATTCTTTCCATATTGTTTTTTGCCGGTTTGTTATATTCTTTCAAACTCACGGCTTCAAACAACAGTATTCTTTATGTCTGTCATCTCGACGATAGGAGAGATCTGTTTCTTGAGGTAGATTTCTCCTCGCACACTCGTCGAAATGACAGCATTGAAGAAGCTTTCAGCCACTCTTGCATTGATCACAATATTTCTTCATTGGCGGCTCAGCCCGATTCCAAGGTTACAAAGATTTTCACCCTCATTTACAATGCCCGTTTCGATGAGGCTGAAAAGTTGCTTGAAAATTCGGGTTTTCAAGCGGAATCCGTCTATTTTCAGGTATTAAAACTCGACCTTTTCTGGTGGAAATACAGCATCGGTAAATCTGAAACCGACGAAGAAAAGCTGAATAACACGCTGAAATGGTTTTCGGAGCAGAACAAAAATTCGGCATACAGCGAAATCAACAGGCTGATTTGGCTTGCATACAAAATGCGTTTCGAGGTAAAACGGAAAAATTATGTGAAAGCATTTTTGCTGAAAATCGAAGTGACAGACCAGCTTGAAATGATACAGAAAAATCCGGTGACCTTGCCGGAAGGCGAACAAAAACTGCTGGAAGTTTTTACGCTTTTACTTAAATACAGTAACGAAGCCAGTTCAGTTTTCGGGAATAATTCGAAAAAACAGGCTTGTTTAAATGGGTTGCAAGAACTGACAGCCGATAACGACTGGATGGTTTCATCGGAAGCGCACTATTTTCTGGGGCGCATTTACACCAAAATGGAAAAAGAGCCGCAAAAGGGAAGAATTCACTTTCAGACATTGAGCCGGCGTTTTCCGCAGAACACGCTTTTTGCCAACCTTGCAGCAGGCAAAGCCACCGATTTTTAGTTATAACAACGTATTGGGTTTTATTTTCTGAAACGTTCGCTGTCCGCATTTCGGGCAGTCGGCTTTGCGTAGCCGGTGAATGTTGGTGAGTTTCAGCCGGGCGCGACAATTGGTACAACGATACTCACTTCGGTAAACCGGTTTTTCATCGCTGTAAACCACTACCTCTTTTTTGTCATACAAAGTCAGGCATTTCGGGCATTTATACACCTGGAATCCCGATTTCAGGTAAAGCTGGTGGTCGTTGGCGGCTAATCGCTGCAGCACACGTTGGGTTTTATAATGAAACAGTTTCCGGTTCTTTTCGAGGTAATCATTCAGCGGCTGCGAGTGCACAAGAAAACCATGTCCCAGGTTAAAATCCTGTTCAAATCCACAGTTGCTGCACCGGTAATTGTAGGCGTGTCCCATAATTTTTCAGCTTGCTTTAAAAATAGGTAAAAATCGGACTGATGCAGAATGTTTTACAGGAGAAATTTCAGCAGAATGGAAAAGTTAGTGCAATCTATTAGATCTGATAATTATTGTTTTTCAAAACGAAGCGAGGATTGCAAATTCAAAAGACAAGAAAAAACTTAAATAAGCGCGATTGTTATTTAAGAAAATTGCAAAAATCTTAAATAAGCAGACCAGTTTTAGTCATTTACCTGGATTTAGAAGTTGGATTAGCCCAGCTAAATGCTTCTTTTCAAATGAATTTTTTGCATCATATATTCACCCAATACATCTTTCGACTGTCTAACCCTGGCATTTATGCCAGGGAATAAACAAGCAACGTTGTCTTGGGCTTTAGCCCAAAATATGAATATGCTGGACTAAAGTCCGTCTTGACACTACACTCTAAATCACCGTCATAAATGCCGGTGTTAGTCAATTCCCTTAAGAAATATGTTGATGCCGGTTTTATTAAAATGATGCTTTATATGGCATTTACCATGTTTTTAACAGTTCATTTTTGCTTTAGTCAATTTCAAAAGAATTTCTGTGAAACCGAAACCTTTGAGCTTATTTTCCTGTTTTCAAATAAAAACACTGAAAAATGAAAACAATATTCCTCTTTTTTGTGACGATTTCACTTGCTTTCAACACACTGGCACAGGTTGCAGTGGGCGACAAAGCGCCGGTTTTTACCGCCAAAACCGATGAAGGTTCGACCTGGAAACTGGCGGATTACATGGGAAAGAAAAATGTGGTGGTATATTTTTACCCGGCTGCCATGACCGGTGGATGTACGAAGCAAGCCTGTGCCTACCGCGATGCACAGCCCGCCATTGAAGCGGCAAATGCGGTGGTGGTGGGTGTCAGCGGCGACAATCCCGAAGGACTGAAGCTTTTCAAAAAGGCCGAAAACCTGAATTTTACGCTGTTGGCCGATGAAAAGAGTGAAATTGCAAAATCATTTGGTGTGCCGGTGAAAGATGGCGGAACCATCACCCGCGAAGTTGAGGGGAAAAGTTACGACCTCACCCGTGGCGCAACTGCCAGCCGCTGGACTTTTATCATCGACAAAAATGGCAACATCGTTTACAAAAACGAACAGGTGGATGCCGCCAAAGATGCCGAAGCCGTGCTTGCCTTTCTGAAAAACAGTAAGTGATTTTCTTTTACAGGCTTTCATGTCTGGCAACAAACTTCGACTCCGCTCTCGCCTGAGGCGAGACAGTCACCCTAAGCGATCCCGAAACTTCGGGAGAAGGGCATTTCCCCCATCCCTGCTGAAGTTTTCCCCGCCCTGTTAAACAAGGACGCTGATATTCTTAACAAGTGAGGGGTGCACCCTTACAAGGACGCCATTATTCTTAACAAGTGCGGGTCACCCGGTAACAAGTATGCTGATATTCTTTGCAAGTGCGGGTCACCCACTTACAAGGACGCCGATATTTTCAACAAGTGATGCTTTGCAGCCAGCAAGTTTTCTGTATCCCAAACTTCCTGATTCTGTTATTCTTTGTTTCTTATTTCTTATTTTGTTATTCTGTTATGTCTTATTTTGTTATTCTAACATTCTGCCATCCTGATATTCCGAAATTTCCACTTGCTCTCTTGTATCGAACAAAAAACCTGTTTACTTTTAAACCCGTAACCAAAAACAAAACCACTTGGACTTCTGTCGAATTAAGAAGGGAAAAAGGACTTCACTTTTTCATTAAAATATGAAAAGAATGGAGAGTTTCAGGTGGATAAAGGAGTTCGGTTTCATGCATAAAAACAATTGGCAAATCACAGATATATCTGAATTTTTTAGAAGCAATCCATGAAATATATTTTTTTGATAGCTGCTTTCAACGCATTGTTTTTTGCGTTTTTAACGCTGCAGAAAAAAAAGGCTTTACACGATAAAATACTGATTGGCTGGCTGGTTTATCTGGGTTTATACACCGGTATTTACGCCTTGTTTTCATATAAATTATTCAGGGATTTTCACCTCCTTTCGGCAAGTTTTATTTCACTACTCCTGCTTCACGGGCCATTTCTGGTTTTGTACATTTCTGCATTGATTAACCAGAAATTTCAATTCAACAGCAAAAAGCTTTTGCATTTCAGTCCGTTTATTCTGTTCAATCTGTATATCCTTATTGCTTCTTTTCTGCCCGAAATCGCCGAAGGCATAAGATTAGACCACACAGAAAGTGCACATGCAACGCCATTACTTTTTAATTTATTCCTGATTCTGACAGTTTTATCGGGGCCATTCTATTTTGTTATGTCCATTCGGCTTTTTAAAAGTTCGGACATTAATATCTTCAATAATTTTTCATCGTACGAGAATGTTAACCTTCAGTGGTTGCGAAAACTCGTTTATACTTTTGGCGTCATTTGGACGGTATTAATGATTTTTGCCACGGTTCATCATGTGTTTCAGATGTTCTCCTGGATTTTCTGCACTCATGGATTAACGCTTTCACTGTCCGCTTTTATTATCCTGATTGGTTATTTTGGTCTGAAGCAAAAGGAGATTTTTATTCAATATCCTGACTGGAACGCGGATTACGTAATTGAACCAAAAACTAAATATACCGGTGTATTTTTGAAGGAAACTGACGCTGAAAAGTATGTTAGTAAACTGAAAAATTTTATGACCACCGAAAAACCTTATCTGGAGGCCGACCTGTCGCTGCCTGAACTGGCAAATAAACTGGATATTCCTTCACATCATCTTTCGCGGGTTATCAACGAGCAATTTGGCGTCAACTTTTTTGATTTTGTAAATCAATACCGTGTGGAAGAAGTGAAATCAAGGATAAACAATCCGGAATTTGAAAATTTGTCACTTCTGGGAATCGCCTTCGATTGTGGTTTCAACACCAAATCAGCATTCAACAGGGTATTCAAAAAAATGACAGGTTTTACCCCAAGCGAATACAAAAATAAAATCTGAAAAGCCGCATTCCAACGCTAAAAATGTCCTTTTTCTGAAACAGGACTGCAAGTTGTTATTAAATGGGTACTACTTTACAAAGTAGGTCGCACAGGCATATTCCGCGATCTACTTTTGTTCCGGTATTATTAAATAACAACAATTAAAATTTTTGGAAATGAAAACAAATGAAATGAAT
Source organism: Draconibacterium sp. (assembly GCA_036735485.1). Lineage (GTDB taxonomy): Bacteria > Bacteroidota > Bacteroidia > Bacteroidales > Prolixibacteraceae > Draconibacterium. The sequence goes on from DAINOH010000019.1 coordinate 41,295, forward strand.
TTGGGAACGGAAGTTTCAACACGTCTTTTAAAAAACCGTAAAGCAGGTTTACCGTCAATCCTGTCTCTTGTAATGGTATCGCTTTTTATGATATTTGGTTCAATTCCGGCATCTGCCCATTGCGACTCGTACGATGGCCCAACGATTAAAGATGCGGTGAAAGCCCTTGAAACAAACAATGTAAAGTTGGTGCTGAAATGGATAACGCCCGAACAGGAAAAAGAAATTATTCCGCTGTTCAACAAAACCTATGCTTTAAAATCAGGCGACAAAGAAGTTTATGCCATTGTCGAAAAACATTTCTTTGAAACGCTTGTACGGTTGCACCGCGAAACAGAAGGCGCTCCTTATACAGGGCTGAAACCTGCGGGAACCACCAAACCCATTATTTTAATGAGCGACCAGGCAATAGAAAGCAGGAATATTGATGACCTCCTTGGCAAATTGAACAACCACATCGGGAAGGTATTAAGGGAGAAATACGAAAAGGTGGCAGCGCTCGACAAGGTTAAAAATGATTCTCCGGAACAAGGCCGCGAATATGTGGAAGCGTATGTTGATTATACGCATACCATCGAAGCGATACATGATATCATCGAGCAGGGAAGTGGACACGCCGCACACAACCATTGAAATGGAATCAGTTATTAAGACGGAATAGCTTTAAAGTATTTCTCGGTAAATTCCGGAGTTGTTTTACAGGGTGTTTTCCCCATCCCTGTTAGTTTTTTCCCCGTCCTGGTTTAACAAGGACGGGAAAAACCCTAACTGGGAAGCTGAAATCTTTAACAAGGGACCTGCGCATTGCTCTGAAAAAGCAAAAATATTTGTTCTTGCATAGGCAAGACACGGTTTGCAAAACCGCGCCAGCCTCGTGACAAGCTCACTGGCATTTTTTAAGGCAATAAGTTTTATCTTTGCCCCAAAATTCAGGGTTTGCAACCAAAGCAACTGCTAAAGATTTTCCAGGGGCACCGGAAGTTTGGCGAAGTGCTGAAATGGACCGATGTCCCCCCGGGTGAAAAGATTCACCTGAAGGGACTTATTGGCTCTGCCAAAACCCTGTTGCTGGCCAACCTGTTTGTCCGCTCGGGCAAAAACATCACGGTGCTGCTCAACGACCGCGAAGAAGCCGCCTATTTTTTCGACGACCTCAACAACCTCGGTTTTGCTGCCAACACGCTGTTTTACCCGTCGTCGTTTAAGCGGTCGGTGCAGTTTGGGCAGGCCGAGCAGGAAAACATTGTACAACGCACCGAGGTGCTTAACCGCATTTCGCAGCAGAAAGAGCAACTGCTGGTGGTTACCTACCCCGAGGCGCTCATCGAAAAAGTGGTGGCCCCCGAAATCCTGCAGAAAAACACACTGCAGGTTTCAAAAGGCGACAAACTTTCAACAGGTTTTCTCAACGAATTTCTACATGAATATGGTTTTGAGCGGGTGGATTATGTGTATCAGCCCGGCCAGTTTTCGGTGCGCGGCAGCATTGTCGATATTTTTTCCTATTCGGCGGAAGACCCGTTCCGCCTCGATTTTTTTGGCGATGAAGTGGAGTCGCTGCGTACTTTTCACATCGACACACAGATTTCAAAAGAGGTCATCGACCAGGTGACCATTGTCCCCAACATACAGGACAGCCAGATGGAAGGGTCGCGCATTTCGTTTCCGGAGTTTCACAAAAACAGCCTCTGGTTTGGCAGCGACCTCAACCAGTTTATCGAACACATTTCGGGCGTTTACAAACAGTCGGTGGTCGAAAATCCCGATGAAGAAAAGATAAAACAGGAGCTGGTATCAGGCAGTGAGCTGAAAGCCGCACTGAAAAATTACACGGTTTTTGATTTGGGTTCCGACCTTGCTTTTACGCCCATCGCCATCATCCCGTTCAGCAATGCGCGGCAACCTGTTTTTAATAAGAACTTTGAATTGCTGGCCGAAAGCCTCGAAACATCGGGCAGCAACGGTTATGATATTTACATTCTTTCGAACCAGGAAAAACAGATTGAACGGTTGCAGGCCATTTTCAACGATATCAAATCGTCGGTGAAATTTACGCCGGTTCAGTTTATCCTGCACGAAGGTTTTATCGACCACGACCTGAAAATCTGCTGTTTTACCGACCACCAGATTTTTGAGCGTTACCACCGTTTCAACCTGAAAAACCGGAAAGCCGAACACGAGGCCATTTCGCTGAAAGAGTTGGGAATGCTGCACCAGGGCGATTACGTGGTGCATATCGACCACGGCATTGGTAAATTTGCCGGGCTGGTGAAAACCGAGGTGAACGGCAAAATGCAGGAGGCGGTGCGATTAGTTTACAAGGACAACGACTCGCTGCTGGTGAGCATTCATTCGCTGCACCGCATTTCGAAATTCAAGGGGAAAGAGGGAACCGAACCCAACATCAGCAAGCTGGGCAGCGGCGCATGGCAAAACCTGAAAAACCGTACCAAAGCAAAAGTCAAGGACATTGCGAAGGAACTGATTGCCTTGTATGCCCGCCGCCGGAGCGAAACGGGGTATGCCTTTTCGCCCGACTCGTACCTGCAGCGCGAACTCGAAGCTTCGTTTATTTACGAAGACACGCCCGACCAGGTAAAAGCCACCACGGCGGTAAAAGCCGACATGGAAAAACAGATTCCGATGGACAGGCTGGTTTGCGGCGACGTGGGTTTTGGCAAAACGGAAGTGGCGATTCGTGCAGCTTTTAAAGCCGTGGCCGACAGCAAACAGGTGGCAGTGCTGGTACCCACCACCATTTTAGCGCTGCAGCATTACAAAACATTTTCAGAACGACTGAAGAATTTCCCGGCCACCATCGAATATGTCAGCCGGTTAAAATCGACTTCGGAAATAAAAGAAATACTGAAGAAATTAGCCGACGGAAAAATCGACATTCTGATTGGCACACACCGGTTGGTGAGCGCCGATATCAAGTTTAGAAATCTGGGATTGCTGGTAATTGACGAGGAGCAGAAATTTGGGGTTTCGGTAAAGGAAAAACTGAAGCAGATGAAGGTGAATGTGGACACGCTGACGCTGACTGCAACGCCGATTCCGCGCACGCTGCAGTTTTCGCTGATGGGCGCCCGCGACCTTTCCATCATTCAGACACCGCCACCCAACCGGATTCCCATCACCACCGAAGTACACGGTTTTAACGAGCAGCTTATCCGCGAAGCCATTACCTACGAGATGGAGCGCGGCGGACAGGTTTTCTTTATCCACAATCGCGTGAGCAATATTTACGAGGTGGAAGATACCATCCGCAAAATTGTGCCGGGCGTGAAAACAGGCGTCGGTCATGGACAAATGGACGGCCACAAACTTGAAAAAGTGATGCTCGATTTTATCAACGGGCAGTTTGATGTGCTGATTGCCACCACTATCATCGAGTCGGGGCTCGACATTCCGAATGCCAACACCATCATCATCAACCACGCCGAAAATTTCGGACTGAGCGACCTGCACCAGTTGCGGGGCCGCGTGGGGCGTTCGAACCGGAAAGCCTTTTGTTATCTGATTGCGCCGCCGCTTTCGCTGGTGAATGCCGAAGCACGCCGCCGTCTGAAAGCCATCGAGGAGTTTGCTGATTTGGGCAGCGGGTTTAACATCGCTATGCAGGACCTTGACATCCGCGGAGCCGGAAACATGCTGGGCGCCGAGCAAAGCGGTTTTATTGCCGACATCGGGTTCGAAACTTATCACCGCATTCTGAATGAAGCGGTGCAGGAACTGAAACAGGAAGAATTTGCCGGTTTGTTTGAAGAGGAGGACCTCAAACAGTCGCAGGCTTTCCTGAAAGTGAATTATGTAAGCGATTGCCAGGTGGATACCGACATGGAACTGCTTTTCCCCGACAGCTATATTTCAGGAACGTCAGAAAGAATGTTGCTTTACCGTGAGTTAGACAGCATCGAAAACGAAGACCAGTTGAATAAATTCAGGGCCGGGCTGGTTGACCGTTTTGGTAAAATGCCCCGCGAAAGTGCCGAACTGCTCGAAGTGGTGCAGCTCAGGTGGAAAGCCATCGAACTGGGAATGGAAAAAATTGTGCTGAAAAACAAAACCATGATTTGCTATTTTATTGCCGACCAGCAATCGAAGTTCTACAGTTCGGCTGTTTTTATGAAGATTGTGCAGTATGTGCATAAAACCGGCAATGGAAAAATGAAGGAACTCAACAACAAACTCACACTAAGCTTCACCAATATTCCCAATATCGAAACAGCCGATTATCAATTAAAAAATATCATTGAGGGTATAAAAAATAGTTGATTCTACTTACGTGATTAACAAGACATTTTGAACTGTATTTTTTTTAATTTAATAAAACCGCGCAACCTTTTGACAACAAAAACATCTTTTATGAATTACAATTATTAACGACATTATTTGATCAATTAAACATTTAAAGAAAAATGAAAGTCAGAAATTTTTTAGGAAGAACATTCCTTGTTTTGTTATCGGGTGCGGCAATCGTTTCGTGCAATGACTCTGAAATTCCACTCGAAGTTTTTACCGATGTCATGGTAATTAATAAAAAAGTTGATGATGTGGTAAAAAGAGCCCCTGCTTATTATGTTTATGGAAACCAAAGCCTTGAAAGCGCCAGTGTTGCCTTGCCTGGAAACAGCGACACAATTGCATTGGCGGGATATCCCGGTTCATCTTATACATTTTTAAAGGAGCCTGTTGCTGCTGATTACAAAGATGTTCCACCCGCAGAAGGAAATTATAAGTTTACTGTTAAGTCAAAAGATGGTGAAGTAATGGAAGTGACGGATGCTTTTGATTTTGAAGGAATACCGTTACCGCTGATTAAAAAAGACACATTTGTGGGTTCGCCGGCCGTTCTTAATGTTGAATGGGCTGCTGTTACCGGTTCTGATGGCTACTTTGTAAAATTACTTGATACAGATCAAAAGCTTGTTTTCAGTGGTTTTGTTGTCAGTTCAAGTACTTTGAAATACACTGTTTCAGGTTCGGCCAGTTCAGGCTCGTGGGTAAAAGCCCCGGTTGACGGAGAAGATTATATTCTTCAGGTAAATGCCATTGCTTATGATGCAGGCGCCACCAGTGCAAACAGTGATTACAATGTCAGCGAGGTTTCGGTCACAGAAAAACCGGTTACCTGGGGAGAAAATTAAATTTTCAATACACTAAATAAGAGCCACTTGGTTATCCGGGTGGCTTTTTTGTTATTATTTCTACTAAAAATATAGTAATAATTCTATTAAAATAGTTGTATTTAAAAATGATATTACTATATTTGTAGTAGGAATTACTTTTAATGTTGAAATTTTCTAAGTACTCACTACTAAATACTCAAATCTTATTAATCATGACTGACAAAATAAAATCGCTGACAAAAGCCGAAGAACAGGTGATGCAAATTCTCTGGAACCTCGATGAAGGCGTGGTAAAAGATATCGTTGATAAATTTGAAGAGCCGCGACCGGCTTACACAACGGTGGCCACTGTGCTCACAGTTCTTGAAAAAAAGGGTTTTGTTGCCTGCCGGAAAATAGGTAATGTAAAGTTGTTTTCGCCCGAAATCAGTAAAAAAGAGTACACCGGTTTTCAGTTCCGTTCATTGCTGAGCGACTATTTTAATGGCTCTTTCCCGCAAATGGCCACCTTTTTTGCCCGCGAAAATAACCTGGGAATCAGGGAACTGGAAGAAATGCTAAAAATGACCGAAGAAGAACTTCAGAACGACAAAAACAAACAATAGCCATGGAAACAATGTTTGGTTTTTTACTGAAAGCTTCGGCCGGAATGGCGCTCTTTTACAGTGTTTACTGGCTGTTTTTGCGTAAAGAAACTTTTTACACTGCCAACCGCTGGTTTTTATTGGCGGCACTTTTTACCTCGGTACTCATTCCGGCTTTCCCGCTTCAATACACAGTTTTGGTCGATCAGCCTGAAACCGTAACTTTCAAAACCATAGCCGATACATTTAAAAATATCCCCGTTTTTACCAGTCACGAAATTCAGCCCGAAAGTTTTAACTGGCAGCGCTTTGTGTGGCTGATTTACCTGATTGGTGTGGCGGTTTTCTTTTTCCGGTTGCTGTTTCAGACCATATTACTGGTTCGGCTGCTTATAAAAAGCGAACCAAAATTCAACGCAGGCATTCGCATTGTAGAGAATCAAAAATACAGCCTCCCATTCTCGTTTTTTAACACTGTTTTTATCAATACCGAATTTTATACACAGGAGAGCTTGCCGGAAATTCTGGCGCACGAAAAAGTGCACATTCGTGAAAAACACTGGTTCGACCTGCTTTTTACAGAACTGTTAACAGTCATCTTTTGGTTTAACCCGTTCATCTGGTTTTTCGAACGGTCAATCAAACAAAATCACGAGTATCTGGCCGACAAAGGCGTTCTTGCGCAGGGACACAGCGTTGGCCGTTACCAGGCTTTATTAATTAACCAGTTAATGGGCGTGCAGGTAATCGGGGTAACCAACAACCTGAATTTCGCCCTTAACACAAATCGATTAAAAATGATGACAAAAAAGAAAACATCCCGGTTTTCAGGGGTGAAATTTGCGTGGGCTTTGCCCGCTGTTGCGCTGCTGCTGTTCGCTTTTGCCGAACCTGAATACATTGCAAAACCAATGGAACAAGCAAATCCGGCGCCCCATGTTCAGAAAGGGAAAAAGGAACAGGTGATTCATGGGAAGGTTGTTCAGGAAGGTAGCAATAAACCTTTGGCAGGAGCTTCAATTGTTATTAAAGGAACAAGTATTGGCACTGTCTCCGATTTTGAGGGAAACTTCACACTGACGAATCCAAATCCGGAAGTCGATGAAAAAACTGGAGGTTTGATTACAGAATTTGTAATTTCATATGTAGGATATCAAACATATTCAGAAATATTTGGACCTATTCTCGGGCAACCCGATAAAGAAGGCGTTCTCACCAGATATAATTTCAGCTTGCAGGAATCAGTGATTGTATTAGATATGATGGAATTGCTGAAACAGTTGCCACCGCCACCACCTCCAATAAAAAATGGCACCAATTCCGAAAAAAGTAAGGGAGAAACTCCGCCGCCACCTCCTCCAACCGTTGTGAATGTTGATGCTGATGATGAAGTGTTTTTTGTGGTTGAAGATTTGCCAAAATATCCGAAGGGAATGGGATTTCTTGCAAACGATGTGATGCAGAAGGAAAAAATGATGGCCAGGGAAAACAACGTGAAAGGCAAGGCAAAAATCGGGTTCACCATTTCAGAAGCCGGAAAAGTGACTGAGGTGAAAATTATCGAAGCAGAAAATGAAACCGCAGGGAAAGCGGCTGCATCGATTGTTGAAAAAATGCCTGACTGGACTCCCGGCAAACAACGCGGCAAAGCTGTTCCGGTGAAGTATATTTTACCTATGGAGTTTAAATAGCAATTAAACAGTGTTTTACAGGAAAAACTGAAAAACTGAATCACGCAAAGCCGCGAAGTCGCAGAGAATTCATTAAATCGTTTTCAATCGTCTTTGCGTCTTTGCGTGAGATTTATTCCAGTTAAAGAATTCCTGCTTTAACCAATACCAAATCGATTATCAATCCCAGCAGGAATAACATGCCAAACCGCTTGTTGTAAATAAATGCCTGGTGTACCAGGTAAAGCGGCCAGGTTTCGCCTAAAATGCCATCCGGTTTTTCTTTTGGTCGCGGTTGCGAAAATACCACAGCAGTGTACAAAAATTTAGGCAGGGCCAGAAGTACAATGGCTAATGAAATGCCGATCGAGCCACTGAGAATCAGCCAGGCCACCAATGCATATTGAACCATCCAAAGCACAATTGTTGTATATCTCGAAACTTTTTCGCCCAGAATTACCGGGAGAGTATAAACCCGTTTTACTTTGTCAGCCTCCGATTTGTCGATGTGTTTTCCGAAAAGCACCGAGGTTGGGCCCAAAGCGTAAACAAGTCCGACGATAGCCACCGGCCAGCTCCATTCGCCACCCGTTGTAACAAAATACGAACCTCCCACCATCAGCGGGCCCCACACGACAATTACCGTAAACTCACCCAGACCGATGTATTTCAGTGGCCAGGTGTAAAACAACAGGAAAAACAAACCAGCCAGCATAAGGTACAGGGTTCCGGGACCGGTCCGGGCAATCAGAAAAACACCGCAAGCCAGCGCAATCAGCAAGGTTACGCTGATAAAACGTATCATTCCCGCTGTGCTCAGCAACCCGTGCTCAACAGTTTGCGGTCCGTACAACGACCGGTAGTAATTTCCTTTGTCAACTCCTTTTCTTGAATCCACAAGGTCATTCAGCAGGTTGTTGGCAGCATGGGCAAATACCAGCCCGATTAATGCAGCCAAAAAATTGGCAAGGTTAAAATTTCCGGCAATTAATGCCATAAATCCTCCAATGGCAGCAGCAAGGGCTGTCATGATAAAAACTGCGGAACGTGTGGCAATCAGCCACTGGGAGACAATATCGAGATTCTGCCACTCCTCTTTTGTGATCCGCGGAATGGTGCGCAGGGCTTTTCCCCACATAGCAAAATTCAATTTTTTCATTTCAGATATTTTTATCCTAATTAAACTGAAATGAAAAAGGATTGTTCGCCGTTGTACTTAAAATACCGCGGAAATTGAGGATAATTTAAGATTAAGGAATTAGTAAACCTTGATTACCTGCCCGATCTGCAAAATCGAAGCTTCAGTAAGGTTATTCAATTTGCAAAGTGTTTCGATGGATGTTTTGGCACGTTTTGCAATTTTGTAAAGCGAGTCGCCTGCCCTAACAATATAATTTTGAGAAACAATAGTATGAACAGAAGACGAAACGGAAGCCGCAGAAACAGATGTTGTTTTTGCCGGTTTTAACTCTTTGTGTAACGCTGCCAGATTTTCCGATTTCAAAACATGGTCGTGTATGCAACTGTTTTCAAAATCAAAAACCATCTCGGGATCGTAAGGTTTTCCCTGCTCCCGTATTTCGAAATGCAAATGACTTGTGGTTGCACGTCCTGTTGCACCGGCCAAGCCAATTGGTTCGCCAATTTTTACAGGTTCACCTGGTTTTACCAAACATTTTGTAAGGTGCGAATAATAGGTTTCAAGCGAATGACCATGATCAATCACCACAAGGTTTCCATAACCATAATAATATTTGGCCATAGTCACCTGTCCATCGTAAGCCGCATAAATGGTGTCGCCTTTCATCTTTTTAATATCAGTACCAGTATGCATACGTCCCCTGCGCGGCCCGAATTTGCTGATAACATTTCCGGTAGTCGGCAACTGAAAACGCGAAAGCAGGTAACCTGCGGTAATAACGCCATTGGTAAAATATTCGGGTAATATTTCGGGTGAATAAATTTCAAATGAGTCGAGTTGGGAAGCAATAATTGGGATGTGATAGGAGTCAAAAACCAAAGAATCGGTATTCACATATTGGGCCGTTGAATGCCCGGCTATCAGCATCAGCGAGAATATTGTTAATAAAACAGTCCTAATCATCCAAACAAATTTAGTTTCTGAAAATAATAATCTTTTTCGAATGTCGGGAACAATTGTACTAAAATTCTGAATTAATTCAGTACACTTTCTTGGGGTTTTTGATGATAATAACATCTTATTTAAAAATCATTAACAAAATTTGCATTCACATATAAATCTATATAACAATCACTTACATTATTTAAAATGAAATTTTGTTGATAAACAGGAGTTTGAAAAAGAATTCACAAAAGTTGTTTTTCAGTTTTTAGAACCGGTGAAATTTAAAGACTGAAATGATTCGATTGAGATTAAAAATCTCGATTCAAGTAGAATTCAGTCCTGAAACCGACACTCAGAATCATCCGCTTTTGTTAATTTGCAGCCCGAAACTTTATCTGATAAAATGACAACAAATCGCAGCATTTTTTCGACTTTCCCGGGAACGGATGAAATAATTCTTCAATACAATAAAATTAAAGATAAATCTGATCCCGAAATCAACGGGCATATTCATACACCCCATTCTTTCAGTGCTTTCGAAAGCATTGAACAGGCTTTTCAGCTTGCAAAAGCCGAAGGTGTTTCGGTGCTGGGTATCAACGATTTTTACACCACCGATGGTTATGATGAGTTTGCCGCACTGGCTGTGAAACACAAGGTTTTCCCGTTGTTCAACATCGAGTTTATGGCGTTACAAAGCCATTTGCAGGAAGCCGGTGTGCGGGTAAACGACCCCAGCAATCCGGGACGCACTTATTTCAGCGGAAAAGGATTGCGGCAACCGGCCGGCATGAGCGAAGCCTCGTTTGAAAAAATCAGGAATCTGCAGTTGGAAAGCAACCGCCAGACCTATGAAATGGTGGAAAGGCTGAATGCATTTATGACTGAAATTCAGGTGGGTATTATTTTCGATGCAAAAGCACTTCATCAGCGTTTGGCAAAAAACCTGTTCCGAGAACGCCACATTGCTCAGGCTGTTCGCATCGGCGTTTTTAGTTTTTATGAAGATGAGGTTGACCGGAGAAGGATTCTGCAAAAAATATTTTCGGGCAAAGAAGTTAAATCTTCGCTCGAGAACGTGGCAGCACTGGAAAACGAAATCCGCGGAAACCTTTTGAAAGCGGGCGGTGCAGCGTTTGTTCCCGAAGACCCGAAAGCTTTTCTTTCGCTTGATGAAGTGATTGAATTGATTGTGGATGCCGGCGGAATTCCCTGCTACCCGGTGCTTCTGGACGACCCGAAAGGTGTTTGCACCGATTATGAAGCCGACAAGGAAAAGCTGCTGGTGGAACTCGTGAAAAACGATGTTTATTCCATCGAATTGATTCCGGGGCGGAACGATTTCCATATCCTGAAAGACTTTGTCACTTATTTCCACCAGAACGGGTTTGTCATCACTTTTGGTTCGGAGCACAACACACCCCAGTTAGACCCTATGAAAATTACCTGTCGCGGTGGTGTTGAACTCGATGAGGAACTGAAACAGATTTGCTACGAAGGAACAGCGGTGATTGCAGCACACCAGTATTTGGTTGCTAATGGAAAAGAAGGCTATTTGAAAGGCAGAAAGGCAAAGATTGCAGAGAAGGATTATTTTGTCGAATTAGGAAAAGCTGTAATAAAAAACTTTTTGAAACAATAAAAACTTATGTGCCCTATGTGTCTATGTGGTTGATTTTTAAATACCACATAGGCACACAGGGCACATAGAAAACAAAAAAGTATGAAACCGGAAATACAGGAATTGGTAGATGTTTCGCGCTTTTACGGACAGAAAAAAGAGTTTGTGATTGCCGGCGGTGGCAACACATCTTACAAAGACGAAACCCACTTGTGGATAAAAGCCAGCGGCATCAACCTGGGTAACATCACTGAAAACGGGTTTTGTGTGCTCGACCGCCATAAGCTGAACGACATTCCAAAACAGCAGTTTTCAGATGATTCGGCCACCCGCGAAGAACAGGTAAAAAATGCGCTACTGAATGCCCGTGTGAATCCCGAATCGGGTTTGCGGCCATCAGTGGAGACTTCGCTGCACAACCTTTTCAGCTACAGTTTTGTGGTGCACACGCACATGACGCTGGTTAACGGACTGATGTGCAGTAAACAGGCCGAAGAAAAAACACTGGAATTGTTTGGCGAAAAAGTGTTGTATGTTCCCTATTCCGATCCGGGATTTGTGTTGTTTACACTCATTGCGGAAAGAATCAGATTTTACAATGAAAAGTTTGGCCGCGACCCGCAAATCGTGCTCATTCAAAACCACGGAATTTTTGTGGCTGCCAACTCCATCGACGAAATAAAGGGAATTTATGCCGGTGTTGAATCCAAATTGAAATCAGCATTTCCGGTTTTCCCGGTAAATGAAGAATTGCCAGCTGGTGAAATCATTCCGAAGGTTTTGCCCGCCATCCGCATTTTGCTTTCAGGAGAAAAATTGAAAGTGGCGGCTGCTGTCAACAGCACGACCATTGCAGCAAATACCGGCAGTGTGGAGCAATTCAGCCTATCGCTGGCACTGCCTTTTAACCCTGACCAGATGGTTTATGCATTGTCGGAATACCTGTTTCTTGAAAATACGAGTTCGGCAGACGAACTGATTGCGGAAGCACATCAAAAAATTGCTGAATTTGTGAACCGGCGCGGAGTGTCGCCCAAAATTCTTTTTGTAAGGAATGAAGGGGCGATTGTGGCCGAAGATTCAGCCGTGGCGGTGGAATACCTCAAAGACATGGTCAACGATTTTTGTCAAATCAGCCTGTTTACCCATAATTTTGGCGGTCCGCACCCGATGACGACTGAACAGGTAGCTTTTATCGAAAGCTGGGAAGTGGAAAACTACCGCAAAAAAGTGTCGCTGGGAGGAAAACCACAGGGCCGGCTCGAAAACAAAATTGTGGTGGTTACCGGCGCAGCGCAGGGTTTTGGTGCCGGAATCGCGGAGTTATTGCACAAAGAAGGCGCCAATATTGTGGTGGCCGACCTCAACGAGGAAAAAGGAAAAGAATTTGCGGCGCAAATCAATGCTGCCGGAACCAAAAACAAAGCCTGTTTTATAAAGGTAAATGTGTCGGAAGGCGCATCGGTGGAAAATCTTGTAAAGGAAACCGTGCTGAACTTTGGCGGACTGGATGTCATGATTTCCAATGCCGGAATTCTTCGCGCCGGTAGTCTCGACGAAATGGACCAGTCCACTTTCGAACTGATGACAAAGGTCAACTACACCGGTTATTTTCTGTGTGCCAAATATGCGCAGAAGGTAATGAAGCTGCAGCAAAAATACCGTCCCGGATTTTACATGGATATTATCCAAATCAATTCAAAATCGGGGTTGAAAGGCAGCAACAAAAACTTTGCTTACGCCGGTGGCAAATTTGGCGGCATCGGGTTAACCCAGTCGTTTGCACTCGAATTGATGCCATTCAATATAAAGGTAAACAGTATTTGTCCGGGCAATTTTTTCGACGGGCCGCTGTGGAGCGACCCAGAAAACGGTTTGTTTGTACAATACCTGAAAGCCGGAAAAGTACCCGGTGCCAAAACCATTGCCGATGTAAAAGCGTTTTACGAAGCACAGGTTCCGGCTGGCCGCGGATGCACGGCAACCGATGTGGCAAAAGCCATTTTATATGTCATCGAGCAGGAATACGAAACCGGCCAGGCAGTCCCCGTAACCGGAGGACAGGAGATGTTAAGATAGCAGCTGGCAGCTGGCTACTGGCAGTTGGCATGTAATAAGTGTAATAAGTATTATAACAATAAATAAATTAACGGCTGAATGCCCAAAGCCAGAAGCAAGGGGCCAGAAGCCAGAGGCCAGAGGCAATTGAACATGTCTTACAAAAATCTCGAAATATGGCAGTTGGCAAGGGAAATAGCCCTTGAAGTTCATAAATTGACATTGGAAGATTTGCCGAAATTCGAAATGTTTGAGACTGGACAGCAAATCAGAAGGTCGTCGAAAAGCTGCAGGGCAACCATTGTGGAGGGGTATGGAAGAAAGCGATATCAGAATGAATATTTCAAGTTTCTGATTTATTCACTGGGGTCGAATGACGAAACAATTGACCATCTGGAAGAACTTTGGGAAACAGGCTCATTGAAAAATAAAGAGAGATACGATTTGATTCATTCAAAGTGCGAGTTATTAGGAAAGAAATTGACCAACTTTTTAAAAAATTTTGAAAGGTAGAATTAGCTACTGGCTACTGGCCGCCAGCTTCTGGCCAAAAGCCAGCCGCCAGAAGCTAGAAGCTAGTAGCAAAATTGAAATTATAATCCATTAATCATGCAGCGACAAGCAAGAGGCCAGAAGCCAGAAGCCAGCCGCTAAAAGCAAGAATATGAAAACAAAAGCGATAAGACTTTACGGCAAAGAAGATTTGCGGCTGGAGGAGTTTGAACTTCCGACAATAAAAGAGGATGAAATATTGGCAAGCGTTGTCAGCGACAGTATTTGCATGTCGAGTTACAAGGCAGCCCACCAGGGAACCGACCACAAACGCATTCCCAACAATGTGGCTGAAAATCCCATCATTATCGGGCACGAGTTCTCGGGCGAAATCATCGAAGTGGGCGCCAAATGGCAGCACAAATTCAAACCCGGGCAAAAATATTCAATTCAACCCGCCATTTATTACGAAAACGGACCGGTGGGAATTCTGAGCGCACCCGGCTATTCGTACCAGCACATCGGTGGCGATGCCACGCACGTGATTATTCCGAAAGACGTGCTGGAGCAGGATTGTCTGCTGGCTTACGATGGCCCCGGCTTTTACCCGGCTTCGCTGGCAGAGCCGCTGAGTTGCGTGATTGGCGCCATGCACGCCAATTATCACACAAAACCGGGGTCGTACATTCACCAGATGGAAATCGTGCAGGGTGGAAAAATGGCGATTCTGGCAGGAGTTGGCCCGATGGGACTGGCAGCCATCAATTATGTGGTGAGTCGGGAAGACCGGAAACCGTCGTTGCTGGTGGTGACCGACATTGCACAGGACCGCCTCGACCGTGCTACAGAAATTTTTCCGGTGGCCTGGGCAAAAGAAAAAGGTATCGAATTGATTTACCTGAATACCGGAAACATTGACAACCCGGTGGCCCGACTAAAAGAAGTTGCCGGCGGTGGTTACGACGATGTGTTTGTTTTTGCCCCGGTAAGTCCGGTAGTGGAACAGGGCGATGCAATTCTCGCTCACGATGGTTGTCTCAACTTTTTTGCCGGCCCGTCGAATCCTGAATTCTCGGCAAAACTGAACTTTTACAATGTACATTATGCCTACACCCATATTGTTGGCACTTCAGGCGGAAACAACGACGACATGGTGGAAGCGCTTGATATTATGAGCAAAGGACTCGACCCGGCAGGATTGGTAACGCACATTGGCGGACTGAACGCGGTGATTGACACTACACTCAACTTGCCCCATATTCCCGGAGGGAAAAAACTGATTTATACGCACAAAAACCTGCCGCTGACTGCCATCTCCGATTTTACAGAACTTGGGAAAACCGACCCGTTTTATGCAGAACTGGCAAACTTAGTCTCCAAAACAAAAGGATTGTGGAACGTGGAAGCCGAAGAATTTCTGCTGAAAAACGCACCGGAGATATAAGCCCCACCCAGCCTTCCGCCAGCTGGCGGAGTGGTAAAAGGAAACCGAATTGACTAACCCCGACATTTATGTCGGGGATTAAATACAAAACTCAAACTGGGCTTTAGCCTTTAATCTGAAAGACCGGATGTTGCTTGAAAAAGAACTCGGAATAGCATTGAAAGCCGCCCGTGCAGGAGCAAGAGTGGTACTTGATAACTTCGGAAAATCAAAAGATTCGCGGGTGAAAGGCGATTCGAAAGGGTTGGTGACTGCCACCGACCTGGCTGCGGAGAAAGCAATTCTTGAAGTTTTATCAGCAGAATCGGTTTACGAAATTATGAGTGAGGAAAGCCTGAACAAACAAGAATTAAAGGGCCCGGTTTGGGTGGTCGACCCGTTGGATGGCACCAACAATTTTGCGCGTTCGCTTCCGTTTTTTGCCGTCTCGGTGGGACTGATGGATGGTAACGAATCGTTGGTGGGAGTAATAATTGATGTTGTCGGAAATAAAGAATATTACGCGGTAAAAGGTGGCGGTGCCTTTTGCAATGGCGAAAAAATCATCCTGCCCGGTTTTGATTCCCGTTATATTCCCATGGTTTTTCTGAATCACGGCTACGCAGAAACCGACCGCATCAAATTTAAAAAACTGGCTGATTTGCTGGCATCAGACTTTAATATTCTGAAACTCGGAACCACGGCATTGGAGCTGTGTTACGTCGCGTCGGGTGCGGTGGATGGGTTCATCTGCTCGGGCGACGAGCTTTGGGATTTTGCCGCCGGAATTGTGATTGCACAGGAAGCCGGTTGCATTTTTACCGACTGGCAGGGAAATCCCTGGGATGGAACACATACTCATTTGCTGATTGCCCGGCCCGAAATTCATCAAATCATTGTACCACAAATCAAACATTTACAATAACTCTGCCCGGTTGTTCGTCTGTTTGTCAAATTGTAAAAAAGTCCGTTTTTATGAATTGATAGAAAAAGCGGTAAATGCTGAGTTTTAAATCGCAATAACTTTCTACTTTTGAAAATCAATCAAAAAACAACAACTATGAGAAGACTAACCTATTTGGCAGCTATTCTGCTTTTTGCAACAACATCATGTGAAGATTTGGGTATTGGCGGTGGTAACGACTCAACCCTGAAAGGAAAAACAGATATTCCATTAAATACTGTTGGGAATGAATTCTCGACCATTGGGTTCAGCGTGAATGGAACATGGGTTGATTTTGACCCTCAAATGGTAATCACAAAAAGCAATGATGGTGTAAATACAATCAAAATCACAGCCGATTTAAAAAGCAATCCAGCCTTATCGAAACTAAACAACCTTATTCCTGAAAACCTGAAGGACGCACAGGGAAAGGTAAATTTCGAGATGAAAGTTAAAGTGACTGACGAAGGCTGGCTCGATTATTCAAATACCGATCAGGAACCTTGTGTTTTGGTGAAATATGATGGAAAAGTTGGTGATAAATATAGTGTTACAACTTCCAGTGGCACAAAAATAGAAAGGGAAATCACTTATAAATCAACCAATGACGATTATGCGTATGGCTTCATGGATATCAAGGTCATAAAAGTTGAACAGGAAACTTCATTCCCTGGTATTCAAAAATATGTGATGTATTTCAACCACAAATTTGGTTTTGTTGGGTTCGAAGTTATTGCTGAAGATGGAACGACATTAAACACGCGCATTACTCCCGACAAATACTAAATTTCACATACCCTGATTCTCAGAAAAGAAAGCAATTCATGAAACATGTGGTTAGTGTTAGCCTTGGTTCAGTTGCAAGAAACAAAACCATCATTGTTCAGATTGCCGGCGAAGAAATTATAATTGAGCGAATAGGGACCGGTGGCGATATTAAAAAAGCTGCCGGGATTATTCAGGACTACGATGGAAAGGTTGACGCGTTTGGGTTGGGCGGCTGCGACCTGGGAATGACAGTTAACGGTAAATATTATCCGCTTCATTCTGTAAAGAATATCGATGATTTTGCAAAGAAAACCCCGCTGACTGATGGCGGTGGTCTGAAAAACACACTCGAATCGAAAACAGCATTTTATCTCGAACAGCATTTGGGCGAACGGTTTCTGCAAAACGGAAGACATGTTTTGCTCGTGAATGCCGTCAGTCGATGGGGTATGGCAAAATCGTTTATCGATGCCGGATACACCTGTATTTATGGCGATTTTATGTTCAGCCTTGGTATTCCGTTGCCTGTGCGCTCAAAAAACGGAATCCTGCTGGCTGTATCACTTTTATTGCCATTGGTAACCCGGATGCCTTTCCGCTGGATTTATCCGGTGGGAGACGCTGAAGAAAAACACATCGAAAAATATGGGCGATATTATCAGGAAGCATCAGTAATTGCAGGCGATTGCTTGTACATCAGGCAGCATTTGCCCAAAAATATGAAAGGTAAAATTATCGTTACAAACACCACTACCGAAGAAGACATCAACGTTTTTACAAAATGCGGAGTAAGTTATATTGTAACTACTACACCGGTTTTTGATGGCCGCACTTTCGGGACCAATGTAATGGAAGCTGTTATTCACGCGCTTTCGGGAAAAAAGACGCCACTGACGGAGACCGAATTGAATCAGTGGATTGAAAAATTGAAACTAAAACCTCAAATCCGACAACTCAATTAAATGTATGCAGTAATATTGGCTGGTGGAAAAATCGGCCCCGGAAATGAGCTTTTTGCTGAAAGCAGAGGTTTGCCAAAATCGATGATTGAAATTGTCGGAAAACCCATGATACAATGGGTTATTGATGCGGCAAATCGGGCAAATTCTGTTGAACGGATTATTATTACAGGGCTTGATGACATCAGTAGTTTGAAGTCGGAAAAACCTGTTGCGCACTTTCCCGACCAAGGGGGAATATTAGAAAACCTGGAGGCAGCGGCTGATTTTATACTGAAAGAAGTTCCCGGAACTGAATATTTTCTGAGCATTTCGTCCGATATTCCGTTAATTACCGGCAACATTATTGAAAGTGTAATTACCGAAAATTGCGAAACTGGATTCGATGTAATTTACAATGTTGTGGAGCAAAATGTAATTGAGGCGGCTTTCCCCGGTGTAAAACGCACTTACATGAAATTTCGTGATGGCCGGTTTTGTGGTGCCGATATGCACGTGATGAGTACAAAAACAATTCAAAAGCTCATTAATCTTGGATTTGTGCAGTTCAGAAAACGTCCGTTTAAACTGATAAAGCTCGTCGGAATTGATAGTGTTCTCCGAATGCTCTTTTTCCCGCCAACACTTGCAACGGCCGGAAAAGTTGTTAGCCGTCGCTGTGGAATTGCCGGATATCCGGTAGCTTGTAAACACCCCGAAATTGCGATGGATATCGACACCCTGCAACATCTCGAAATGGTGCGCGAAAAGCTGCTCAAAAGAAATATGCATGGATAAACAGAAAGCAAACGCTGACAACGATGAAATTCAGACCAGTTTCGGTTACCGGTTTTTTAACGTTTTTCAGCACAGTGGCGACTCGATTTTTCTGTTTCCATTGTTTCTCATTTTGTTTTTGTTGAGCTCGGGAAAAACAAAAGTTTTCGCCGGAATTGTTTTCGCCGGTATGCTACTGACCGGTCTTTTGGTATATATCCTGAAACAGATTTTCAGGAAAGAGCGGCCTGCCGGAACTTTCGGGAAAATGTACCGCAAATTCGACAGGTTTTCGTTTCCATCGGGTCACGCCGCGCGCGTTTGGGCAGTAGTGACGATAATCTCTTTCTTTTACTGGTGGGCGGCTGCCATACTTTCAGTTTGGGCGCTGCTGATTTCGTTCGGCAGGCTGAAACTGAAACTGCATCACAAAACCGATGTTTTTGCAGGCGTGGTAATTGGTGTTCTACTCGGAATTTTTACTGTTTGGTTGAGCTCCCAGTTAGGATTTCATTAATCAAATCATCATTTTCGTAGAAAAACCAAAGTGAAAAATTGGAAAAAGTAAGCGTTATCATTCCGGCTTTTAATGAAGCGGCCACTGTTTCAAAAATTGTAACAGTGGCTTTTGCATCAGAATTGGTCGATGAGGTGATTGTTGTTGACGACGGATCAGCCGATTCAACCAGGCTGCTGGCGTCTGGCTGCGGAGCTCAGGTTATTCGTTTACCTGAAAACAAAGGGAAAGGAAATGCACTGGCCGTTGGATTGGCTGCTGCAACAAACAAAGTTGTGCTTTTTCTCGATGCCGATTTGGTGGGAATTACCCCGCAACATATTGCCGATTTGGTTTTGCCTGTTTTGAATAACGAAGTGAAAATGACGGTGGGTAAATTTCATTCGGGTGAATTCTGGACTACACTTTCTCAATACATTACACCGTTTCTTTCCGGACAACGGGTGCTACAAAAAGCGTCAATTCACGATTTTAAAAACATGGAACAGCTCGGCTTTGGCGTTGAAACCGCGCTGACTTTGTTTTTCAGAAAAAATAAATTTCCCATGAAAACTGTATTGTTGAGTAACCTCCGGCATGTAGTGAAAGAACGAAAATTCGGTTTTTTCAAAGGCTTTTATTTGCGGTTGAAAATGTACTGGCAGATAGTCAGGGTATTTTTCTGAATCAATAATACAATACAAAATTCAATCCGGCTGAATACAGATTAACTTTCATTAATTCATCGAGAAGCGGAGTAAAAGAATATCTGAAAACAGGTTCAACACGAATCCCAAAACGCTGAGACAATTTGGTTTCGGCTCCGAATCCCGCAAGCCCTGTCAGACTTATTTTATTGTAGTCATAATCATTTTCGAAAGTTTCCCGGATTTCGGTTCCGTCGCTGAATTTCATGATACTTTTGCTTTTGTCATCCAAAAAGAAATCTGCTGAAACTCCCGCTGATAAATACATTCTGATTCGTTTCTGGAGGAAGTAGTAATTCAGTTTTACTGGAACTCCAAGATAATAAAAATGATTTTTGGTGACTGACCTGTCGGGAATTGCCGGGTCTTCATGAACAGGTACATCCCAATCATCTTTGTTAACATCAAAATTATAGATTTTGTCAGAAAACTGAATTCCTGATTCAAATTCAAATTTTTCATTGGCTAAATACCGAACGGAAAGACCGGTTGTAAATCCAAATGCCGGAACTTCCCAATCATTTAACTGATTCATTGCAAAATCATAGTCAGAATTATTAGAATGCAAACTCCGGTAGGAATAATCCGGCGAGAAATTAACACCAAAAGAGAATTTTTTAGGTTTGGGTTCTTCTGTCTGACTTTTAACACTCATAGAAAGAAACACGAGAAAAATAAAGGGAATAACGGAAAGTTTCATCCTGTTTTACAGTTTGAGTTATTGATTTGATTTTTGGAAAAAACGTAATAACAAAGATAAAATTGTCCGACAGGAAAAATTATGTTTTATCTTTTCCCTTCCAGTTCCCGCAAATGCTCCATCTTTTTGCGCTGCAAAAATTCGCTGATGCCTTCTTCGTGTTCTTTTACCCGTTTGTTGCCAAATTCATAGATTTTATGTACCAGTCCGTCCAGAAAATCACGGTCGTGCGAAACAAGGATTAAAGTTCCGTCGAATTCCAGCAACGCCTGTTTCAGAATATCTTTGGTGCGGATATCGAGGTGATTGGTAGGCTCATCCAGAATCAGCAGATTCACCGGTTCGAGCAGCAGTTTTATCATCGCCAGCCGGGTACGTTCACCACCCGAAAGCACACCCACGGGTTTGTCCCACTCTTCGCCGCCAAACATAAAAGCGCCCAAAATATCCTTGATTTTTGTGCGGATATCGCCTTTTGCCACATCGTCGATGGTTTGAAAAACCGTCAGTTTTTCATCCAGCAGCGAAGCTTCGTTTTGCGAAAAGTAGCCAATCATCGCGTTGTGACCCAGTGCCAGTTTTCCGCCATGTTCAATTTCGCCCATAATCGCTTTTACCATCGTGGTTTTTCCCTCGCCGTTTTTGCCCACAAAAGCCACTTTGTCGCCACGGTGAATCGAGAAGGTGGCATCAGAGAACACCAGTTTTCCGTCGTACGATTTTCCCACCTGGTCGGCAATTACCGGGTAGCTGCCCGAGCGTGGCGACGGCGGAAATCGCAGCCGCAGATGCGACGTGTCGATTTCGTCCACCTCAAGAATTTCAAGCTTTTCGAGCATTTTCACGCGCGATTGCACCTGAAGTGTTTTCGAGTAGGTTCCTTTGAAACGCTCGATAAACTGCTCGGTTTCGGCAATCATTTTTTGCTGTTCGTCGAACGCTTTCTGCTGTTGCTCGCGGCGTTCCTTCCGCAGTTCGAGGTATTTCGAGTAGTTCACCTTGTAGTCGTAAATCCGGCCCATCGTCACTTCAATCGTACGCGTGGTGATATTGTCCACAAACCGGCGGTCGTGCGAAATCACCATCACCGCTTTGGCTTCGTTCACCAAAAAATCTTCGAGCCACAGCACCGACTCAATATCGAGGTGGTTGGTAGGTTCGTCAAGCAAAATGAGGTCGGGTTTTTTCAGCAGGATTTTGGCCAGTTCGATTCGCATCCGCCAGCCGCCGCTGAATTCGCTGGTGGGCCGCTGAAAATCGGCGCGCAGAAAACCCAGTCCGAGCAGGATTTTCTCCACCTCGGCATCGAAGTTGATTTCGCCCTGGCTGTAAAGTTTTTCGCTGAGTTCCGACACCTGCTCAATAATGGCGGCATATTCGTCCGACTCATAATCGGTGCGCACGGTGAGCTGGTGGTTCAATTCTTCGAGTAATATCTGCATGTTCAGCACATCGGCAAAAGCCTGCGAGGCTTCTTCGAAAAGAGTGCGTTTGTTTTCGGTCATCAAATGCTGCGGGAGGTAGGCAATCACGGCATCTTTGGGTGCCGAAATCTTCCCGTGCGTGGGTTTCTGCGCGCCCGCCATAATTTTGAGGAGCGTCGATTTGCCCGCGCCGTTTTTGCCCATCAGCGCAATGCGGTCTTTGTCGTTGACCACAAAATTGATATCTTTAAATAAAGTGGTTCCGCTGAATTCAACACCCAGACCGTCAATCGAAATCATGCAACAGTTTTAAAATTGAGGCGGCAAAGATAAAAGAATATGTGTTCAGATTATTTCCCCTGTTTCCGAAGGTTCTCAATCCGTTCGTTTTGTAAAAATGTGCCGAACTGCTGCTCAAAACCATCGAGTGGCGCCTTGGCCGGGGCCAGTTTTACCTTGTGGTTTTCATCGAGCAAAAAACATTGCGGGTACGACCGAATTTTGTAAAGTTTTTCGAACTCGCCGTTTTCGTCGATGAGTCTTGCACCGGGCACCTGGTTTTCAGCAAAGAATTTTTTCAAAGCAGCCTGGTCTGTTTTCCGGAGAATAATAAAAATTTCAAGGTTTTTCTGAAACTTCTGTTCAACGGCTGACAGGTATTTCAGGTGTTCGCGGCTCACCGCCATTTCGGTGTCGGCAAACAGGATGTATTTGTATTTTCCTTTTGTGGTACTGGTGCAGATTTTTTGTCCTTCCGTGTTTTTCAGGCAAATGACCGGAGCATTGCTGCCGGTTTGCAAAAAGCCGATTTTTGCTGAAATATTTTCAGCGGTTTGGCGAATCACCGGGTTCTGATGCCCTGTAAACCGCGTCGATTTCAGCATCTGCTGAATTTGGGTTTTTGAAAAATCGCCCGAATACCAGGCGTCGTGCAGCATTTTCAGCAGTGCCAGGTCGGCTGCATCGCCGGTAACTTTGTATTTCTTTTTCAGGTGATCGAGCAAAGCCTGCGTGTTTCCCTGGTTCACTGCTTTTTTCAGGTTATCGCCACCTACGGTTTTGGCATCGAAACTCAGCAATCCCGAAAAAGCTTTTTCAAACAGGTCTGTAAACGCCGGAAACTGCCAGAAAACCGGTTTAATATCATTAAAAACTGTCGCATAACTTTCGGGTTTTAGCCTGAAAGCATCCACTTCCACCTGTTTCAGCGCCAACTGTTTGTTCAGAACAAAATATTCGTTTTTTACAGCACTAAACTCCTTGTCGATTCTGATTTTCAGTGAATCGAGATAGGGTTTCGACTGCCGGAAATACAGCGGGTCGAAATACTGGTCGGTCAGTTGATTGAGCCGCGCGGTAAACCGGGCAACATGGTTGTTCAGTTGCGGGGCGTTTTCGGTTTCGAACCAGAAAGTAACCGGTTTGAAATAGGGATTTTTTTCATCGGCAAAGGTTTTCTCTCGTACCGGCGGCAGTTTCAGCGTGATGGTTTGTCCGGATTCAAGAAAAAGCAGTCCCCTGTAAATTCCAAAATCGCAAAAAACAAATTTTACGGTTGTTATTTCAACCGTCTTCGAGGCTTTCCCATTTCCATCGGTTTCGAGCGTGAAAACCGGGTTGGTTTGCTGCGAAACAGGGTCGGAATAGCTGTAAAAAACCAGTTTTCGGGAGGCATATTTCGCATTGTTGCATTGAATGGTTACCCCTGAAAAAACGGACAGTGGCAGGAGAATTACAAAAAACAGGAAAAGGAATCGTGACATTATAACCGGCTTTTTTTGAGAACCTGCTCTTTGAATTCGTCCATATCAAAACCCTTGGGCAGAAACTGACGGGCTTCGCCGCCATGAAATACGATGTCGCGGATGATGGTGGCGTTAATCGGGGTGTGTTCCGGAAGTGTTAACAGAAATACGGTTTCAATTTCGGGATGCATCTTTTTGTTCATCTGTGCAATCGCCCGTTCAAACTCAAAATCGGCCGAGGTGCGGATGCCGCGTAAAATATAGCTGGCGTTCACCTGTTTGCAGAAATCAACCGTTAAACCTTCGTGAACTTTAATTTCGATATTATCAATACCGTTAAATATTTCCCTGATCCATTTCAGCCTGTACTCCACCTCGAAAAACGATTTTTTGTTGGCATTGAAACCAATCATGATGATAATTTTATCGAAAAGCGGAAGGGCGCGTCGGACTATTGATTCGTGACCTATGTGAAAAGGATCGAAAGACCCCGGGAAAATGGCAATCCGGTTCATTTTAGTAATTTTCTAACTTTTAATTGACGTTTATTGCAAAACGTCCTGGTATTTTTTGTCTGTAACATCAAGCCACCTGACAATGTTGAACTGATTTTTAATCAGATATAAAAAGCAATATATCTTTCAGCATTAAAAAATCCGGGATCAAGATAAAGAATCCTGACAACAACATTGTTAAATGTCAAATTTTTATGTTCTCTGCAAAAATAAAGAAATTAAAAAACAACAAACTACAATCGGCAAAGAACATTCTTACAAACG
>DAINOH010000020.1:0-65097 GCA_036735485.1 Draconibacterium sp.
TTACATTCGGTCAGATTATTGATGGTTTCCGGTACTAATTGGTTTAATACGAGACTGGAAAATTACAGATTTTATTTCTGAAAAATCTCATTCTTTACGAAACATAAACAAAAGTGGAAAAGAATTTCGTATGCTTTGAACCGATGCCAGTGGCATCACATGTTTATAGAAAACATTGTACATTGAGAACATTCGTCCCCAGCCGGGGTCGTACCTTCATTACTTCGCTAACATTTCTATAAACATACCAACCCGCCGGGTTGGAAAAGTTTTAAGGGGCGTAGCCCTGTGTTCTTCGTAGTAAAAGGATTTCACGAGTAAAACAAGGGGCGTAGCCCTGACATCTCTGTTTTCAATGATAATATTCATTTTAATCAGATGTCAGGGCTACGCCCCTGCAATTAATAATTCATGTTTTGTGCTACGAAGATGTCGGGGCTAACGCCCCTGTGAGATGGCTGAAAATGAAAAGAAGGATTCTCCCTGATGAAGAATCCTTCTTGAAAAATTGTATAATCTATGGTATTGAGGCCTTTATTTATTCTGTTTTCTGAATAAAGTCTGCTGTACCGTGAATGCAAAACTTTGGTTTCTGAATTCTGTGGTTGCTTCTGATAATGTGGTAAAGTCGGTTGAATAGCGCAGGTCGAGTTTTGTATTAACACCCAAATGAATGGCAACGCCGGTTGAAATTCCTGATGAGAATTTTTTCATTTCGCCATAGTTGAGCGTTTGATCACCGGAATTTGAAAACATATACCCGATTTCGGGACCGCCATAAATATCGATTACCTTAAAAACTGTAACCGATGCTAATACTGGGATGCTGAAATAATGATAGTTTTCCTGACCAGTCATCCATGGGCCATTTTTACTTCCATAACCATATGCACCTGAATATCCGCCATAACCATACGGATTGTATCCATATCCATATGGATTGTAATCCAAAGAATCAGGATTATATGAAATAAAAGTTTTAGCTCCCTTCAACTGGTATAAAAATTCCACCTGTAAATTTACAGGTCCCAACAAATCATTGAAGTGACAAAATGCACCGGCCGTAATCCCGGTTTTTGCTTCGGTGTCGAACATAACCCCGTTGTAATCATATCTCCATCCTGTAAAAAGCGGACCTCCTTTCACTCCAAATTCAGGTTGCGCATTTGCAGTTTTCCAGGGAATTAAAACGATGGTTAAAAAGAAAAGAATTGCATAATTGTAAATGTTTTGGCTTCTCATGTTATTTGATTTTTGAGTTTGAATCAAAACTACAAAAAATTTATGTTAACAGATATAAAAGTATTACAATAATTATTAATAAGCACTTATGTCTTCAGTATAGACAAGAAGTGAAACAGTGGGAGTGGAAAACAGCTAACCCGGGCCGAAAATCATGATGCCGTATCCTAATAATAAAATCCTGTATATATTATTCATTATACAGTTAAATATTTAATTAATCCTGTAGTTAAATTTTAAAGTCCTGTATATGTTTCAATAAATCCTGTGATAGTTTTTATTAATCCTGTTTGACAGGACATTTAACTTTCTTTACAGGACAGAATAATTATTATACAGGATAGTACACTATTATTACAGAATTATTCAAAATTGATACAGGACAATATAAAAATAGCACAGGATTATCATAATATTTTGCAGGACTGTTTAATATCAGGATTCTGTCGGTTTAACCGCCTGTTTTTTTGTAGTTTTTGTGGCATTTCGCGCTTTCCAGTAGGTGCTTGAATAACCTATCAGCCTGTCAGAATTGTGCCAGAAAACAAAGCGACCGCTTTCACGAATTTCGTCCACACAGTTTTTCAGTAACGTATATGCCTTGTTTCGAATTTCAAGAAATCCGGCATTAATTTCTTTTTCACTGTTCCATGTAGCCAGTATTTCAGCAAGTCGTTTTGCTAAAAGACCTGTATTTTCGAGACTTTCCAAAGTTCTGCCTATTTTTGTGAGCTCATCAGGATTGTCAATTCCCAACACCGAAAGATCGTTTAAGTCCTGAACAAGATCGGCATAGGAACTGCCTTTTTCAATCATTTCAATTTTTTGCAGCAGCGTGGGTTTTTTGCGGTATGCAAACCTGAAATCGTGAATGAGTTCTCTTTTCAGTTTCAATGCCTGTGGGTATTCAACCTGCCAGAGTTTTTCAGCTTCTTTTTTTATTTTAGCCTCTTTTACCCATCTCGCCTGAGCTTCGCGACATGCGCCAGCCAGCAGCGGCAGTTTGTCGATAAGGCTTGTATCAAGTCCGCATCGCGAAAGCGCCACCCTGTCGTCGGAACACCACTGAAACAGGTTTTCCGATTCCTGTAAGAAAACGTCAACCGGCATATTGGGTTTTTTAATTTCATGAGGTTGTACCGCAGTAATTTCTGGTAATAATTGCATGTAATCGTCGGATGAAGGCATCATGTTAAGTTTTAAAGATGACTGAATTATGTTTGTTGATGGCAAGATACAACATAGTTTGCTGATTACAAAAGCGCTGCCTGCTGAAAAAAGGAGAATAGAAAATATCACAAATCGGAATGAAAATGAATTACTGATTATTTTTGCAGAAATTTTCAGGTGTGTCACGGTCCATAATAAATGGTTATCCGTCATACCAATAAATTTGTATTTGCGTTTCTAACAAATAAAAACCAATTACACCATGAATTTCTGTAATTTAAGATTTGCATTCCTTTTTTTTATATCAAACGTCTGCTTTTTGTTCTCGTTGAGTGCGCAGACATCCGCTAAGAATCAGGCAGATATTTACGACGGCTATGTTGGCACCGATAAAATCATTCTTGTTGAAGATGGCAAAAAAGATGATTTACTGAAGGGATATTTTGTGTTAAACCGTGGCAAATCGGTGGAGGAGGTGCATCCGTTTTCGGTTGATTTGTCGGGCAGAAAACCATTTTTTCAATCCGATTTGTATGTGGGTTCTATTAAATCAACTTTAAAAGATTCAGCGCAATGGAACGGAAAACTGAAGCTGATGAACAAAAAAAAGCGTTTCCTTTTCTTTCGTCCGAAAGCAGAATTTGAACTTAGTCTCCGGCCCGAAATAAAAGCCATTCCATCAGGAAGATATCAGAAAGAGTTTTTTGACAATATTGAAGTTAAAAGTAACATCATTTACGGAAAGGCAAATGGTTACTGGACCAGTTCGCCGTATTCAAACGACCCGTATGTGGTGACATTGGGCAAGGGTTTGATAAAAACTTTCAAGGATAACGAACTGCTCGATTTAAAACTCGATTTGTATTTCTCACGTGCCGATTCGCTCAAAAAAAAGCCGGTGGTGATGCTGATTCACGGCGGGGCTTTTTATATCGGCAGCAAGGAGTCGGCGTGTGAGCAGGCGCTGGCTTATGCACTGGCAAAACGTGGTTTTTTTGTGGCTTCCATCGACTACAGGCTGGGTTTCAAACCTACAGCAACCGATATTGAAATGAGTGCCTACCGCGCCATTCAGGATGCACACGCTGCTTTGCGGTTTCTGGCGCACCATTCGCCGGGCATAGGTCTCGACCCGAACCAGGTTTATGTGGGCGGAACCAGCGCCGGTGCTGTGGCATCGCTCAACGTGGCGTTTATGGACAATGACGAGCGTCCGGCACGAATTCTGGAAGCTGATAAAAAAGGAGTGGTCGGGAAAATTGAAGAATCAGGCAACCGTTATACCGAAACGTTTACCATAAAAGCGGTTGCCAATATGTGGGGCGCCGTTTCGGACCTGAATATTATCGACGCCGATGAAAAAATCCCGGTTTTATCCATCCACGGAACCGATGATGTGGTGGTACCTTTTGAATACGATTTCCCTTTCCGAAATTCACTCATGATAAACCGGGTGATTATGGACAAAATGTACGGCTCAAAAACCATTCACGACAGGCTGAATATTCTGGGTATAAAAAACAAGCTGGTGGCGCTTCCCGGCAAAGGTCACGAACCCGAACTGGAAACGTACAATACCTTGAACACTTACATCGACACGCTGATTTTTCATACTTCCGGGTTCTTTTATGAGCAGACAGCGCCTTCGGTTTTTCTGCCTGCCAGTCAGCTTTCGGTAAAAGCAGAATCGCCACTAAAAAACATTTATTACGAAGTTGCCAACGGGAATGTGGTTGAAATTCAGGCTGAAGGCGGTGTAAAAGCTAATAGTAATCCGGCTGATGTGACCATCATCTGGTTCGACAAAGCCAATGCCCGCAAGATAAAAGTTCTTTCCTCGAATGATTTTGACGCCTGGAGTTTAAAAGAGTTTCAGGTGGAGGTTTTTTTAAAATAATATGATTTGTGATTTGCTTAAATACATAATTTTACAGAAATTTGATTAGAATAATTAAAATTCGATAATTGATTATTCATAGAAATTATTATTAATCTAAAATTATAACACAATGGAAATAAATCGTTTATTAATGCTGCAAATCTTATTGATTTTAACGTTTAATACGTTCGGGCAAGAATTTGGTTATTTTACAGATAATAGAGATGGGAAAATTTATAAAACTGTAAAAATTGGAACTCAGACATGGATGGCCGAAAACCTTTGTTATGAAACGGACAGTAGTTGTTTCCCATGGTCAATTAAAGAAATGCTCCAGAAATATGGAAGATTATACTCATTTGAGGATGCACAGAAAGCTTGCCCAACTGGATGGCATATTCCAACTGAATCAGAATGGATGGAACTTAGGGAATATTTGGGAGGGAAAAAAGCCGCTAGCAAAATGATTGGAGAAACATTTGGACTTGGTCTTATAAAACCAAATGAATCAAATTCCAGTGGTTTTACTGCACTGGCAGGTGGTTTTGTTAAAAATAATTATCATCCGTTGTTTTTACTTGGATTGAAATCCAGATTAGGTTTGAAAGAAGATGATATTGATATAATTAAAAATGGATTTTTATTAAAAGAAAATCCAATTCAATTTGAAGGTACAGAAGGGAATATAGTATTCTTTCCTGAAAAACAACAATTTATTGCAAAATATGTAACTCATGTAGATAATTATGAATCTCGTAACGAATGGGAAGGCATAATACCACCTGATATAAAAAACAGGTTTTTCAAGAGTTATTGGTGGTCTTCTGATTTGGACAATGGGAAAGCAAAAGCCTTTTACATGTACTGTTCTTCTGTCAAGGTATACAGTAAGATTGTCTCTAAGAATAGTGCCGATTTTTATTTCTATGTTAGGTGCATTAAAGATTAACGCCAATCTTTAAATTAAATAATGTAATTATAAATAAGTTTTGCCATTACTAATCAATTTATCGGAATAACTTTTAAGTGCTTTTGTATTCTATTAAAGAAATTACGACAATATCTTTCAAAGAACTTTTTTCTACACATTATTCCTGTTTCTGAAAAACGAAGGTGTAACTCCTTCCTTCTTTTTAAACAGGCTGCTGAAATGAAAGATGGATTGAAAACCCAGTTCGTAGCTGATTTCCTTGATGCTTTTGTCGGTTGAAATCAGCAACTCTTTTGCTCTTGTCAGCCGCAACTGCAAATGGTATTGTCCCGGCGACATACCCGTGTATTTCCGGAACATCTTTCTGAAAAACGAATAGCTGACGTTGTATTTCTGCGCCAGTTCTTCAAAATAGAGTTCGCTGCCCATATTTTGTTTCATGGCAAAACGCGCTGCTTCAATCACCTGTGCAATGGGTTTTCCCGAGAACCCCTTTTGTTTTTCAAACGAAACAATGTAACCAAGCAGTTTTATCACCATTCCTGAGGCAATTTGCTGGTAACCGGGCTGCTCTTTCTGAACAAGGTCAAAAATCTTAATATAGGTGTCCAGAATCTCCTCTTTAATACCAAAATTGAATACAGGTTCTTTGGCTGAAAACCGGGGCGAAACAATCAGTTCGCGCGCCAGTTTGCCATCAAAACCAATGTAATTTTCGGTCCAGCCGGTTTTGAAATTGGGTTTGTACCGGTGCCAGATTCCCGGAAAAGTAATGAAAATGCTGCCTTGTTTCAGCGGGAATGTTCCAAAGCTGTTTTCAAGTATTCCGCTGCCTTCGCTGATAAAATTAATCTGAAACTCGTTCAGAATCCGGCCCTCTTCCCAGTTGAAAAAATATTCCGACGGATGTTCCTGCGAGGGGTAATTGTACCCGGCAGAAACATTGGCCGACCCCGCCACTTTCAGGTACAGGCCCCACTGCTGGTCATCATCGCTGACGGTAAGATATTTGAATTCGCTGTGTTTCATAATCAGGGTCAAAAAATATAAATTTTATATCATTTATTATATTGTTTTCACTGATTTCTAATTATAAATTTGTTTCTCAGGCAAATTGCCTGTTTTTGAACTGAACCAAAAAAATTAAAAACTGTATGAATGTAATTCTTGGAATCTTGTTTCACTCGCTGGGCGGTGGAGCTTCCGGCAGCTGGTACATGCCTTACAATTGGGTGAAAAAATGGCGTTGGGAAATTTACTGGATTACCGGCGGAATTTTTTCGTGGTTAATTATGCCGTTTCTGGCGGTAATTTTTACCATCCCCGACTGGCAGGGAATCATCCAGGCTTCGGGAGGCAGCGTAATCCGCAATACTTATATCATGGGTTTGCTTTGGGGAATCGGCGGGTTAACTTACGGTCTGGCCATTCGTTACCTGGGCATGTCGCTGGGTAATTCGGTTTTACTGGGAATTACTTCGGTTGTTGGCTCACTGGGATTGCCTGTTTTACGCGATATTCCGGGAGTTGCTGAAATCATTCCGGGCGGACTTGCCTTTACCGACCTTTTTGGCAGCACCGGCGGACGCATTGTTTTGCTGGGTATTGCTATTCTGCTGGCTGGAATTATTCTCAGCGGTCGTGCCGGAATCAGAAAAGACAAGGATTTGGGCCATGTTAAAGAAGGTGTAAACAGCGAATTCAGCCTGTCGAAAGGTTTGATGATTGCCATTGTTTCGGGTGTTTTGAGCGCATTTTTCAGTTTTGGCATCGATGCCGGAAAAGAAATGGCTGCTACAGCCCGGGCTCTTGCAGTTGAACAAAACTACCCGTTTCTGACACAGGAAGGCGAAGGTTTTAAATACCTTTTCGAAAACAACATCATCTTTTTTGTGATTCTCTGGGGCGGTTTAACCACCAACGTAATCTGGACTACCGCGCTGATTCTGAAAAACAAAACCGGTGGCGATTTTACCGATAAAAAGGCACCGCTACTGAGCAATTACCTGTTTTGCGCTTTGGCCGGAACCACCTGGTTTCTGCAGTTCTTTTTCTACGGAATGGGCGAAACAAAAATCGGAAACGGCGCCAGCTCGTGGACTTTGCACATGGCAACCATTATTCTTACAGCCAATTTATGGGGCTTTTATCGCAAGGAATGGAAAGGTGTTTCAAAGAATACCTACAACATGATTCTGATGGGAATCGGTGCAATTCTTTTGTCGGTTATCGTAATTGGTGTGGCCAAATGGCTGTACCCTGAATTGAATGCGTTGGGTTAGAAAGGATACTGGATACCGGATACTGGATACTGGAAATTTGATTCTGTACCAGGTACTCAATACTCAATACTAAATACTAAAATCTCATAATCTGAAAAATGAAACGACTTGCTTTTAAAATGCAGTTAAACGAGGGTCAGAAAGCTGAATACATCAAACGGCACAACGAAATCTGGCCCGAACTGAAAACGTTGCTGAAAGAGGCCGGAATCAGCGAGTATTCCATCTTTCTCGACGAAGAAACCAACACGCTTTTTGCCTTTCAGAAAGTAAGCGGGGACGGCGGTTCGCAGGATTTGGGCCAGACGGAAATCGTTAAAAAATGGTGGAAATTCATGGCCGATATCATGAAAACAAATCCTGATAATTCGCCGGTTACAAAAGAACTTGAAGAAGTTTTTTATATGGAATAGTTTATTGTGCAATTCATGTTTTGAAAACCACATAGAATCATATGGCACATAGTTTTAAAAATGAGAATTTTTCAGAAATCTATGTGAACTATGTTGCTATGTGGTCAATTTTTAATTTTGGATAACTTAAATCAATTAAAATAATCAACTATGAAACAAAATCAGTTTTGGGTAAAGTTATTTACCATCGCCATTTTACTCAGCAGTTTTGCTGTTGTAAAGGCAGCCACAACCGTAACGGGGCTTCTTTGCGAATACCACGAAAACCCCATTGGAATTGAGGTGCAGAAACCAAGATTAAGCTGGAAAATCAATGCGACTGAAACCAGTATTTTACAAATTGCTTACGAAATCAAAGTAACAGAGCAACCCGGTAAAGGAAAAACCATCTGGAATTCGGGCAAAATAAATTCAGGTCAATCGGTAAATGTTGAATACGGCGGGCCTGTATTACAACCTATGCAGCGTGTTTACTGGCAGGTGCGCGTTTGGGACAACAATGCCAAAGCATCGGCCTGGAGTCAGCCTGCTTTCTGGGAAATGGGTTTAACCGACCCAACTTTGTGGAAAGCCAGTTGGATAACCATGGAAAATGAAACAACCATGGAAGGCTCGAAACCTGCACAGTTTCTCAGAAAAGACTTTTCGTTAACTGATAAAATAAAATCGGCCAGAGTTTATGTTTCTGCACTTGGTTTGTACGAATTGTACCTGAACGGCAATAAAGTAAGTAACGATTTGTTTACTCCCGGATGGACTGCCTACAGACATCGCATTCAGTATCAGAGTTATGATGTTACATCGATGCTGAAAGCAAGTGCCAATACGGTTGGCGCGATTCTGGGCGATGGATGGTATCGCGGCAACATCGGTTTCAGCAAACAGCGCAATTATTATGGAAATAAAACAGCGCTGATTGCACAGATTCATATCGTTTACAACAGCGGCAAAGAAGAATGGGTGGTTACCGACAACTCGTGGAAAGCAACCACCGGGCCGATTATTGCTTCCGATATTTACAATGGCGAAACTTACGATGCGCGCAAGGAAATCAATGGCTGGAATGCTCCCGGTTTTAACGACAGTCAGTGGGGAAAAACGACCGTTCTCGATTATTCAAAACAGCTTTTGGTGGCACCGCAGGGTGTTCCGGTTCAGGCAATTGAAGAAATAAAACCCTTGAAAATGATTACCACACCCAAAGGCGAAATAGTGTACGACCTTGGACAAAACATGGTGGGCTGGGTTAAACTGAAAGTAAATGGGAAATCGGGTGATGAAGTCACACTGCAATTTGCCGAGGTTCTGGACAAAGAAGGTAATTTTTACACCGCCAATTTGCGCGCTGCCAAATGTACCGACAAATTCATTCTGAAAGGTGGTGGCGAAGAAGTTTACGAGCCACGTTTTACATTTCATGGTTTCAGGTTTGTTAAAATTGAGGGTTTCCCCGGAACACCTGCGCTGGATAATATAACGGGCGTGGTAATTCATTCGGCAATGAATCCAACAGGAACTTTCATTTGTTCAGAGCCGCTGATTAACCAGTTGCAGAAAAACATCCAGTGGGGACAAAAAGGCAATTTTCTGGATGTTCCGACCGATTGTCCTCAGCGTGACGAACGATTGGGCTGGACCGGCGACGCTCAGGTTTTCAGTCCTACTGCCGCTTTCAATTTCGATGTTTCGGCTTTTTATACAAAATGGCTGCGCGATGTGGCTGCCGACCAGTTGCCCAATGGCTCGGTGCCGCATGTAATTCCGGATGTTCTGAATGGCGGTGGCGGAGCTACTGGTTGGGCCGATGCGGCTCTTGTTGTGCCGTGGAATACATACATGGCTTATGGTGACAAACGAATTCTGGAAGTGCAGTACCCCAGTATGAAAGCCTGGGTGGAATATATGCGGGGCAGAGCTGGTAAAGATAATATCTGGACAGGCGATTATCATTTTGGCGATTGGCTTGCATTTGCTTCAAATAGTTCGGATTATACCGGTGCTACCACCGAAAAAGATTTGATTGCCACAGCTTACTATTCATATTCAAGTGGTTTACTCGCAAAAACGGCAAAAATTATTGGCAAAAATGATGAAGCTGAAAGCTATGAAAAACTGTCGGAGAATATTAAAAAGTCATTTGTTGACGAATTCGTAGCCCCGTCTGGACGTTTGGTTTCACATACACAAACTGCTTATTTGCTGGCGATTGCTTTTGAAATGCTTCCTGAAGACCTGGTACCGAAAGCAGCCGGATTTCTGGCTGCCGATGTTGAAAAATTTAAACACCTGACTACAGGTTTTCTGGGTACACCGCTGCTTTGCAAAACATTGTCGGAAATTGGCCGCGATGATTTGGCTTTTATGCTGCTGAACCGCAAACAATATCCGGGCTGGCTGTATCCGGTAACGCAGGGTGCCACTACCATTTGGGAGCGCTGGGACGGACAGAAACCCGACGGTACTTTCCAGGACGTGGGCATGAATAGTTTTAACCATTACGCTTACGGAGCGATCGGGGAGTGGCTTTACACTTACGTTGCCGGAATTAAAATCGATACTGAAAATCCGGGCTATAAACATTTCTTCCTGGCACCGCATCCGGGAGGTGGACTGACCAATGTTGCTGCTACTTTCCAGTCGGTTTATGGTGAAATCAAATCGGGCTGGAAAATTGAAAACGGCCAGATGACTTACGAAGTAAAAGTTCCGGCCAATTCAACAGCCACAGTAACATTGCCATCGGCACAACTTGAAAATGTGACTGTTAACTCAGCCGCTTTGAAAGAAAATGCCTTGATGGCCGCTTCACAAACCGGCAAAACTGTTTCGCTGAAACTGGGCTCAGGCGAATATAAATTCAGTTATCCGATGAATTAAAATCCGGAGACTGGATTCTGGATTCTGGAATCTGGATGCTTGATTCTTGATACTGAATTTAGAATCTTGAGATTGGGATATAGATATTCAGTTTTGTGAATAACATCTTCGAGATGAGGAATACAACCCGGGAAGGGTTAAACATGAATAACCCGGGGTTTTAACCCCGGGAATGAATGAGTAAAAAGAAAATCGTCCGCGGGCAAAAGTTGAAAAAAGTTCGAACGACACTTGCGGACGAAATAGAGCAAATGAATATTGAAAATTGAAAACAAAAAAGATGAACAAACAACGAATACAACAAGCCTACCAGCTGGCAAAAGAAGAATATGCTGAGTTGGGAATCAATACCGATACAGTGCTCGAAAAAATGAAAGAGGTGGTGATTTCGCTGCATTGCTGGCAAACCGATGATGTCGGCGGATTTGAAACTCCTGACTCTTCACTGTCGGGCGGAGGAATTCAGGCCACCGGAAATTATCCAGGAAAAGCGCACACCATTCAGCAAGTGCGTGCCGACCTTGAAAAGGTTTTGTCGCTGCTGCCCGGAAAACAAAGGCTGAATCTTCATGCCATTTACGGCGATTTTCAGGGCGAATGCATCGACCGCGACCAGATTGAACCGAAACATTTTCAAAGCTGGATCGACTGGTGCAAAAAGCAAGGAATCGGGATGGATTTCAACGCCAGTTGTTTTTCACACCCGCGGGCTGCAGATGGTTACACGCTTTCAAGCAAAAACGAGGAAAACCGCAGATTCTGGGTGGAACATTTAAAACGTTGCCGCGCTATTTCAGCCGAAATCGGGAAACAATTAGGCTCAACCTGTGTGCACAACATCTGGATTCCGGATGGTTCAAAAGACACGCCGGTTGACAGAAACGGGTACCGTGTGAATCTGAAAAAATCGCTGGATGAAGCCCTGAAAGTAAAATACCCCGGCGAGTGGATGAAAGATGCCGTGGAAAGCAAACTATTTGGAATCGGTGTTGAGTCGATGACAGTGGGTTCGCACGATTTTTACCTTGGGTACGCCATCAAAAATAACACGCTGATATGCCTGGATAACGGGCATTTCCACCCAACCGAACAGGTAGGCGATAAAATTTCTGCTTGTCTGCAGTGGGTCGACGAGGTTTTGCTCCATGTTACCCGTCCAATCCGCTGGGATTCGGACCACGTTGTCACCTTAAACGAAGATGTGCAGTTGATTGCTTCTGAAATTGTCCGTAATAATTTTCTCAGCCGTGTAAAAATCGGTCTCGATTTTTTCGATGCTTCCATTAACCGCATCGGCGCTTATGTAATTGGAACACGTGCTGCCCAAAAAGCGTTTATGATTGCCATGCTGGAACCCATAAAAACCCTAATCGAATTGGAAGAATCCGGGAAAAATTTCGAAAGACTGGCTTTATTGGAAGAACTCAAAACCAAACCTTTCGGTGCAATATGGGATTACTGGTGTCTGCAGGAAGGTGTTCCGGTTGGCGAGTCTTATGTTTCAGAAATTCAGCAATATGAGAAAGAGGTGCTTTTAAAAAGATAAGTTTCAATGCTGAAAAAAATACGTTTAAGTCCGGTAATTTGTTTTTGTATTACTAGTAATAAAAGTAATATATTTATTACCTTCGCTAAATGAAAGCCAGCGAATTATTTAAGCTTTTAAAAGCAGACGGTTGGTTTGAAATAAGACAGACAGGCAGTCATGTTATGATGAAAAATCCGGTAAAAGATGGTCGGTTAGTTGTTCCTTATCATGGAAGTAAGGAAGTTTCAAAAGGCATTGTGACTGCTATTTTAAAGGAGGCAAAAATTAAAACAGGAAAGCGATGAAATCAGCAAAGAAATCAAGAGTTGTCGTCAATATCGTTAAAGAAGATAAGGGATACGGTGCGACAGCAAAAATTGAAGATAAATTTATTGCCACAAGTGGCGATTCCTTTGATGAATTAAAGGAAATGATTGTGGATGCTGTTAATCTTGCGGTTGAAGAGGATGGTTTAAAATATTCTTTTGAAGAATTGGAATTGGTTTATGACATGGAAAGTTTCTTCTCATTTTATAAAGTAATTAATGCCAAAGCATTGTCAAAAAGAATCGGGATGAATCAAAGTCTTCTCTCTCAATATATTTCAGGAATCAAAAAGCCGTCGTCAAAGCAAACCCATCGAATTTTACGCGAAGTGCAACAAATTGGAAAGGAGTTATCAGAAGTAAAATTTTTGCTTTAAAATTAGTCAGTCATGAGAAAACTTGATACAAAATTGATGCACCCTCGCGACCAGATTACGATGATTATCGACAAGGTTTACCGAAGCGGGCTCACCACCACGTCGGGCGGGAATATTTCGGTGATTGATGAAAACGGCGATGTATGGGTAACTCCGTCGGCCATTGACAAAGGCTCGTTGCGCCCGTCGGATATTGTTTGTGTACGAAAAGACGGAACCATCGAAGGCCGTCACAAACCTTCCTCGGAATACCCGTTTCATATTGCCATTTACAAAGCCCGGCCCGACCTGAAAGCGGTTGTTCATGCACATCCTCCGGCGCTGGTTTCGTTTAGCATTGTCCGCCAGATTCCGAATACGAATGTGATTCCTCAGGCAAAATATATTTGCGGACCTATTGGTTATGCGCCTTACGAACTGCCTGGCAGCGAAGAACTGGGGAGTGTGATTGCCAAAGAGTTTGAAAAAGGATTCAACGCAGTTATCATGGAAAACCATGGAACCGTGGTTGGCGGAACTGACCTCGGCGGTGCATTTCAGCGTTTCGAAACCCTTGAATTTTGTGCCCGCACAATTATTAACGGCAGCACAATAGGTACCCCGAAATACCTGACTGACGGGCAGATTGAAGAGTTTGAAGACCAAATTCCGCGTCTGCTGCCCGAAATGGAATCGGTGGAATACCCGTCGGACGAACGGGCCATCCGCGAAGAGATTAAAAAGATTGTGCACCGCGCCTGCTCACAGGGATTGATGATCAGTTCGTACGGAACTGTTTCGGTACGCTGGCGGGGCAACGATTTTCTGATTACACCGCCGAAAGTGGCGCGTTGGGATATTCAGAACGAAGACATTGTGCAGGTAAAAGATGGCAAACGCGAACCCGGC
Source organism: Draconibacterium sp. (assembly GCA_036735485.1). GTDB lineage: Bacteria > Bacteroidota > Bacteroidia > Bacteroidales > Prolixibacteraceae > Draconibacterium. Next base: position 13,914 of record DAINOH010000020.1, read on the forward strand.
AAGATTCCCAGCCGCTCGACCTGGCTGCACCAGGAGATTTACAAACGAAACCCGCATGTTAATTCAATTATTTTAACACAGTCGCCTTACCTGATGGCTTACGGAGTTACCGGACAAAAAATGGATGTGCGCACCATTCCAGAAAGCTGGATTTTTCTGCAGGACATGCCAAACGTACCCTTCGGGTCGCATTTTGCCGGTGAGGAAACCATCCTGAAAATACTGAACAAAAACACGCCGGCCATCATCATCGAAAATGATTCAGTTTTGGTAACCGGCGATAAGCTTTTGGGAACCTTCGACAGGCTCGAAGTAGCTGAATTCAGCGCCAAATCGCTCACAATGGGCGCGTCTCTTGGAAATCTTGTGCCAATTAACGACAATCAGGTGGAAGAATTGCGGAAGAAATTTTTAGGATAATTTTCAGATCGTTCAAATTAGTAAATCAACACCTTTTTTAAAAAACACTGGTTTCTGGTTTGCAGACTCAGGATTACCAATCCTTTGTAATTGGCCAATTCTGAAATATTGAGGGTGTTCAAACCCCAAGTCAGACTGACATTTTGCTGATACAAAAGAATCCCCGCTGAATTGAAAACCTGTAGCTTACTTTCGGCATTTTCATCAGCATTAAATCTGATCTGAACAATTCCGCCGGACTGAAAAACAGTGAATTCCGGATCGATTTTATTTTCATTGAATCCTGTATAGTTTTCATTCTGAATTTCCAGAATCGCCGGTTCACTAATTCCAAAACCATCATTGACAGCACTTGCCGAAATCTGACCTTTCTGAAAATCAGCGGCAAAATGAAGGTTGATGTTGGCAGAATCGCTGCTGCCGGAAATTCCTTCGCTCAAACTCCATAAATAGCTTGTGGCATTAAAAACCGGAGAAACTGCATACCCTGAAAAAGGTGCTGAAGTGCTGATTTTTTCAGGCCCTTCAATAAAATCGGGTCTCACAGGAACACTGTACCATTCCATTGTTTTCATTGTTACTCCATCATTTAATGCAACCAATTCAAACAAAACTGTATCGGGCCTGATTTTTACTTTCAGGTAATTTTCGTCAGCCACTTCGCCCATGCCCGATGATAGAAGGGTTACGTTCCGCCATTTGTCGTAAAAGGCTGAAATGGCATCCGGATTTCCGCCCACATCACCTGAAAAAAGATAAAATTCTTTATCTGAGTAATTTGTAAAAACAGGGAAAACCTGATCCCAGAAATTCGAAACATCCTTTATCTGGGTATATCTCGACCGGCTGTTGCTTCTTACTAACCGGTATTTTTCGTGACTATTCCAGATTACTTCGTGAAAGAAAATAAAAACTTTGTGACAGTCGGAACCGGCATTCAAAAGCGTGTTTTTCAGAAATTGCAATTGGGTGGGGGAGATGGAGCGATCAGATTCGGTGCTGTTTAAAACAATGTATAAATCGTTCTGTATTTTGAAAGAATAATAAAGTCCGCCATGTTTTGCATTAAAAACAGCTTTGCCGGTTGCATTGTTATCGTGATTTCCCATCACATAAAAAGCAGTCAGCCCAAGGTTTGTAATTTCTTTTTCAACCTGTTGCCAGCTTGCAGTCGTGCTGGTGTTTACAATGTCGCCGGTGAGAATCAATGCTGAAACGGAATCTTTTTCTTCTGACAGCTTTTTAATCAATGGCGGATGTAAACCGATATTTGTTCCAGCGTGTGCACCATATGCATGACCCGCAACCAGAATTGTGTATTCATTTTGAGGTTGTCCAACTGCCGGTTCACACAATACTACTATGCTGATAAGGATCGCAACATTCAGATATTTAATTAATTTCTGCATCTCGTTAAAGCACTGGGTTGCCTTTAATAGAGCGTGAAGTTAATTATTTAAGATGAACAGGTTCTTTCGAATTTTGAAAATTTCTTTCGTTGAAATAGTGATTATTGGGTGTGATCAAATAAACAACCCCGTTTATGAAAATTCATGGTTTAATAATTACATTTGATAAAACTAAACTTCAGATTATGAAAGAAACAGCGCAAAACAACATTTACGACACCTCTATCCGTCTGTTATTTTTAGCACTGATTGTTGCCTGGTGTTTAATGATTATGTTGCCATTCGTCGGTATTTTTCTATGGGGAATTATTTTTGCACTGGCTTTTGCTCCTTTACATAATTCGTTAACAAAACTGTTGAAAGGACGCGAAAAACTGGCTTCATTTCTCATTGTTCTTATCAGTATGCTCATCATCCTGATACCGGGCTGGCTTTTTCTTGATTCAATCGTTTCGGGGGTAAAAGATTTAAAAACCAGTTTCGATAATGATACATTGACAATACCGATGCCGACTGAAAATGTAAGGGAATGGCCTTTAATTGGTGAGCGGCTCTACAATCTCTGGAGTTCTGCATCAAACGACATTGGTGCTTTCATTGTAAACTATAAAGAGCAGATTGCTGAATATACCGGGAAATTTGTAAAAGGAGTCCTCGGAATTGTCGGCGGAGCTTTTCAGATGATTGTTTCGGTGATAATTGCCGGTTTTCTTTTAGTTGTAAATGGTGCCAATGAATCGGCCCGGAAAGTTTTTGTAAAGCTGGCGGGAGATAAAGGTGAAGAATATGCCGATATTGCCTATAAAACAGTGGGAAATGTTGTGAAAGGTATTCTGGGTGTTGCCTTTATACAATCAATATTGACCGGAATCGGGTTTATATTGGCAGGCGTGCCGTATGCAGGTCTCTGGACTTTAATCGTTTTTATATTTGCTGTTTTACAATTGCCACCTGCGGTTCTTGTAATCCCGATTATTGTATGGATTTTTTCGGAACTTGAAACCGGCATGGCAATCGTTTGGACCATCTATCTTATTCTGGCGGGTGTTTCGGATAATGTACTCAAACCTATTTTATTAGGAAAAGGCGCTCCGGTGCCCATGCTGGTAATTTTCATTGGTGTTATCGGAGGTTTTATACTGTCAGGTTTTGTAGGGCTGTTTACGGGGGCCATTGTGATGTCGCTGGGATATAAGTTGTTCCAGGCCTGGGTGAATGATTAACTGAATTATAAAAATTCTGATGACTGAAAAAGCTGCTGATGAAATTCCTGAAATAAGTACTGAAAAACAGGCGGTTAATACGAAAAAGGAAAAGTCGCCTGTAAAAATCATAACATTGACGGTACTGCTGATTTCTTTAATGTTTCTTATCTGGTATGTTTTATCCGACCGGTGTGTTCCTTATACCGACCAGGCCAGAATCGACGGATTGATGGTGCCGGTTGTTCCCAAAGTTTCAGGTTATCTTACACAAATCAGGGTAGGGTTGCACTCTGAAATAAAAACCGGCGACACCTTGTTTCAAATTGACAAAAGACCATTTGAACTGGCTGTTGCAATGGCAGAAGCCAATCTCGACAATACAGCCCAGAATGTGGCATCAAAAACAGCATCTGTAAAATCTTCTGCCGGACGGTTGGGAGTTGCAAGGGCACAACTGGAAAGGGCGCAGCGGGACTGGAACCGTGTTCAACTTGTTTTAAAAGAAAATCCGGGAGCCTTGTCACAAGCCGACAAAGACCAGTCGGAAACAGCACTTTTACAGACTACCGAGCAGGTTTCGTCAGCCGAAGCCGATCTTGAAAGAGCCGAACAAAACCTGGGAATTTCGGGAGAAGAAAATGCGCAGTTCAGGGCTTCGGTGAAGGCGCTCGAACAAGCGCAACTCGACCTCGCCTACACCACCATCATTGCTTCAACGCCCGGTTATATCGAAAGTTTCAGTATTGATTTGGGTTATTATGCCGCTGCCGGACAGCCGCTGGCAACGCTTGTTTCAGAAGGTGCAAGCTGGATTCAGGCCGATTTAAAGGAAAACAATATTTCACTGATGAAACCCGGAAATAAAGTTGAAATCACGCTGGATATTTTGCCTGGGAAAATATTCACAGGAAAAGTAAAAAGCATCGGACACGGGGTAAGCACCGGTAATACAAACCGAGGCGATTTACCCAGTATTTCAGCTTCTCAGGGCTGGTTGCGCGATCCGCAACGCTTTCCTGTAATCATCATCATCGACGACAAATCGGTTTTGAAACAGCTTCGCCAGGGTGGCCAGGTTGATGTAGTGGTATTTACCGGCAAAGAAGAGGGTTTGCTGCCATCGCTCGGGAAATTAAGAATTCGCATAATCAGTCTGATGTCGTATGTCAGGTAACGCGACCACAATACAAACTTCATCAGTAATCTTTTCAGCACAAAAACCTGTTCTGCGATATGCATTTGGTTCGGCAATCGTGATGATGGCAGCCATGGCTTTTGATTATACTTTGGGCTACCTGACTCCGGTGCTGGCGTTAAATTTTCTGGCTCCGGGAGCTAAACCGCCCACCTTGAAAAGTTCGCTTTTTTTCCTGTTGCTGATTTCAGGAACAAGTTTGGCGGGCATACTTTTCAGCCGTTTTTTTATCGATTATCCACTCGTTTTTCTGCCACTTCTGGTTTTGATTATCTTTCATTTGTATTATGCCAACATACTACCCCAAATGAAAATCTGGTTTCTGATTTCGCTTTTGCTGATTCCGATGATTTCGCAACAGTCGGCTCAACTGGCAGGTGTGGTTGCTGCAAATCTTGTGGTAAATGCTTTACTGGCAATTGTTCTGGTAACCATTGTTTATTTTCTGTTTCCCGAAAAAAATTATTCTGCAGAACAAAAAAAAGCGCAGGCAAAAGAGAATCTCACCCCGAAGCAGCGTTATCACGAAGCGTTGAAAAAGACACTGGTAATTCTGCCTGTCCTGGTTTTGTTTTTTGTTTTCAGTATTACCAATGCGTTGCTGGTGCTCATTTTTGTGGCTATTTTATCGATGAATCCTGCCACTTCCAATAAAAAAGCAGGTATTGCCCTGATCCTGGCCAATCTCGGCGGAGGGCTTGCCGCAATTATTGCTTTTAACCTGCTAACCGTGGTTCCGGATTTTATTTTTTTAGGATTGATTACCTTATTCACCGGGCTGTTGATGGGACAAAAACTGTTCAGCAAAAAACCGCTGTCTTCATTGTTTGGAACTGCATTTTCAACCTTTTTGCTGATTCTCGGAAACGTAACTTCGTTTGTTGGAGAAGCAGGCGAAATGGTGTGGACCAGAATCTTTCAGCTTGCAATTGTTGTTATTTATGTGGTTGTTGCATTTTATGTGGTGAACGATTTTATGCCAACCCGAAAAACTGTAAATTAATGAAAAGGATGACCGAAATAAATATCAGGCCGGTTTCAGTTTATCTTTTGATAATACTGGCTGTTTCATTGATTTTCAATGCATGTAAAGTTGGTCCCGATTATTTGCGTACTTCGCCAACCCTTCCTGCTAATTACAACCAGCCATTTCCTTCAGATACAAGTATTGCCAACACACCCTGGTGGCAGCTTTTTGGCGATACAGCACTGGTAAACCTGATAAGCGAAGGACTTGAAGAGAATAAAGAACTGAAACTGGCTGCAGCCAGAATAAAGGAAGCAGGGGAGGCAATGGGAATTGTGCGTTCCGACCTTTATCCGAAAATAAACTATGGCGCTGGCGGAAGTTCAACGTTTGTAACAGGTGGTTCCGGTTTTAGTCATGAATACCTGGGTGCTGTGAATGTTTCTTACACGCTGGATGTGTGGGGCAGAATCGGGAGACTGGAAGAAGCGGCTCTGCAGGAATACCTTGCTACGGAAGACGCTTACCGGAGTGTGCACATTGTATTTATTTCGCAGATTGCTACTGCTTATCTGACCTTGAGAGACCTTGATAACCGGCTGTTTATTTCGCAGCAAACGGCCGAAACCTGGAAGAAAAATCTTGAAATTGTGCAGGCACGCCATAAAGGTGGTTTTGTAAGCGAAGTTGACCTGAACATGGCAAAAATACAATTGCTGGAAGCTGAAACAGCCATTCAGACTTTTACACGTCTCAGTATTCAAACCGAAAACACAATTTGTCTGCTGGTTGGCCGGACACCCGGATCGATTGCCCGTGGACCTGAACTTCAAAACCAGTTGTATATTCCTGAAATTCCGGCCGGATTGCCTTCCGAGTTGCTGGATCGGCGGCCTGATATTTTGCAGGTGGAAAGACGGCTGCAGGCACAAACACAGCGCATTGGGGCCGCAGAAGCTTTGAGATATCCGTCGTTTACCATTTCCTGTGATGTGGGAATGTCGTTTGTAAATCCGTTTGCAGGTTTTGCTTCGCTGGGAGCCCAGATTCTTGGGCCACTTTATAATTATAATGCCAATAAACGACGGGTGGAAGTGGAAAAAGCCCGTACCGAGCAATTGTTGTATCAATATGAATTTACTTGTTTAAATGCGCTGCGCGAAGTTGAAAATGCAATGATTGCCGTGAAAACCTATGAAAAAGAGTTGCAGTTGAGGGTTGAGCAGATGAATGCTGCCAAAAATGCTGTCAATCTTTCGTGGGTGCGCTACGAAGGTGGTCTCACAAGTTATCTGGAAGTGCTTGATTTGCAACGGTCATCTTTTAATTCTCAGTTGAAAGCGTCAGAAACACTACAATACCAGTTAACATCGGTTGTTCAGCTTTATCTCGCACTGGGCGGTGGCTGGAATCCCTGAAAAACGGGTAATAATCCTTCAGATTTTGAATATCGGATTTTTACAATCTGATTTGCAACGAGAAAAATAAGCCAAATTGTTGTTTTGATTGCTCTTTGTAATTAAAACGCCACACACCATCAACCCTGAGAAATTTGAAAATATTTTCCACACCGGCTGATAATTCTGTGTAAGGCTGTTTTTCCAATCCATTCATATTTCCGGGAAGCAGAATCTGTTCGTGTTTATTGGCATCAAAATTTCCCCAGAGTGTACGTGCACCAACTATTTCGCGCCATTTCAGCTTTCGTAACAGAGGAACCTTGTTCAGGAAAAAGCCCATAAAATGATGCTCCCAGAATAAACTGGCATAAGTATCGCTTACAAATTCCTGGTAACTCATCAAGTTGAAAGCATTTGCATCATAGGCATAAGTTTCATTTCCCTCATGTATTTTCAGCAACGGAAAAGGCACGTCACCCCAAATTCTGCCTGCCTGAAAATAGTAGTAGGAATAACCTGCAGGATTCAGTTTGATTTTATCATAAACACCAACTTGCAGGTTCAGATAATCATAATCGCCACCCAGAAAATTTTTAAAGCCTTTTGTAGCCTGAAAATTAAAAACCGGGTCGTATCCGCCGATTGGAGTCCGGTCAAAATCATCGACAATTATTTCTTCATTGTGCGCGTATCTGAAATTCAAATTTAGCTCACCAGTTTGAACCGAGGCAATTTCTTCTCCCGTCTGATTCAAAAACGGTACATACGGTGCGCTGTAAATTTTCCGGTAATTGACACCTGCACCCAGTTGTGTGCCGGTTTTCCATTCTTTCTGCGCTTTCAGTTCAACGCGGTCAATCAGGTTCAGTTTTGAGTTTAGCGATTTGCTCAATAATGTGGTGATAATGTTTTGCTCCATAAAAGCATTGCTGCTTTTGCCTAACATTTCGATATCGTGTTGTCCCTGCAAAGAAATTAATGTCAGTGGTTTAACCGAAAAATAATACTCAAGTCCACCACCGTATTTCAATTCATGGTCTTTTGTGCCGTAAGCGGTGAAACCATTAATTCTGAGATTCTTATCAAACTTAAAAGTTGTTCGTGCACCAATCCTGAACCGCGAACCTTCCACTTTATTAGCACTGTAGAGATAATAATACGGACCAAATTCAATTTTTCCAAAATCGCGATAACCATAATAAAACATATAAACATACTCCGAAGCTGTGCGAAAAAGTTTTACATCTTTAATAGAATCAACCATCAGGTAAATGTTTTTTTCTCTTTTCTCCAGTTCGATGGGGCGTTCCTGATTCCAGTATTCATCGGTTTTGCCAACTGCATCGGTCATGACAGTGATTTGTTCCCTGAGATTCTTTATTTCACCGGCAACCGGCTTGAATTCGAAATCCTGGAAGATATTCGTTTTTCGGGCAATAATTCCCAGCATCTCCGAATTTCTGTTCTTTTCAATATCAACATCAATTACAATTGCTTCTTTGAGGGGCACCCATCTTTTTTCGATTTTATTATATTCGATGTTGTATTGTAAGTTGTTGATAAAGTTAACGTTTGCCTTTCCTGAGAGTTGAATTTCAGCTTTTGTTATAGCAAAACTGCCGTCTTCAATCCAGATTTTTCCGATGAATGCAGCCTCCTGTTGTTGCTTTGGTTTAAAAGATATTTCGTAAATTTTTGTTGAATCGGTTATTGTACTGTCGTTCAGATAGTATTTATAAAACTGAAGACCGAAATTGTTTAGCGGCGATACCATTCCAACTTCAGAAATGGTTATATAATTATCATAAATACTCACATCTTCATATAATTTTCCTGAAAACTGGGTCAACATATCACTTTTCATTCCTGAAGCTTTATTGGCAATAATCTCTTCGCGGTCTTTCCGGCTTTCGCTGTCGTGGTAATAATTTGAAATGGTTTCATTAAAAAACACAGGCAGAAATGTTTTACCCTGACTGCCGATTGAATCAAGATAATCAAACACAAAATCGAAATCTGCCAATAACTTATTTCGCTTTAAATCCCGGCTTACATTTTTTAAGTCGATTTCAGTTTTTGCGTAAATCCGGCTTTTCCACGAAGGAAATTTTTCAGGACTGTTTATTTCTTTGTTGGCAAAAACATTCTTCATGATAATGTTTGCAGGATTTTCACCGGGTTTCACATCAATTTCACCCAGGAGAAAAACTTCCTCTTCAAGTTTGAAATCGATCAGATTTTTTTCTCCGCGACCTATTTTTATTACCTGTTTTTTGAACCCGATTGCCGAAACTTCAATCAAATCTCCGGGTTTTGAAACCGACAGGTGATAATTTCCATTAATGTCGCTGGTTGTACCAATTAATGTTCCAACAAAAAAAATGTTGGCGTAGGGAATCGGATTTCCGGTATTTTTCTCCGTCACACGTCCCGAAACTTCAGTATTCTGTGCCGAAATTTCGTGTATAAACAGGAAAGGAATTATTAATAAAAGAATCAATCTTTTCATCACGTTTCCAGTCTCCTTTGAATAATGACCTGCGAGGATCAATTTTGTTTCTGTTTTCGGTTGTAAATATAGATTTTTAGAGGCAAGAGCTAATTTTATAAAAACAAAAACCGCAAAACTTAACATCAATTTTGCGGTTCAAAGTCGGGGTGAGAAGACTCGAACTTCCGACCTCCACGTCCCGAACGTGGCGCGCTAGCCAACTGTGCTACACCCCGGTTTTTTAAAGTGCGACAAAAATAAGATTTTTCGATAAACAAACAGAAAAATGAATAAAAAGAATTTACTTTTCTTTCTTTTTAAAGATGTTCTTAATTTTTGTCCATACAGGTTTTTCATCCGTTTTTCCCGCTTCTGGTTCTGCCTTCGGAACTTCTTTTTTATCAACCGTTTTCAGACTTTCCTGTTTTTTATCTTTTCTTCTGAAAATATCAGCCAGGTCAAACTCTTTTTCTTTAATGTCCATTATTTCCTGGTATTCCGGTAAATCGAGCATTGCCAGCATTTCAGGTGCAGGCTGGTTAAAACTTCCCTGACAATAGCCTCTGACTTTGGGGTCTTTTCCGGCTTTCACATAAAAATTACCCACAATGGGCAAAGCCATGTATGCACCTTGTCCGTATGTAATTGTTCTGAAATGAATCCGTGGGTCGTCGGCGCCAACCCAGCAACCGGTGACCAATTTTGGTGTGATGCCAATAAACCAGCCATCCGAATTTTCCTGCGTGGTACCTGTCTTTCCGGCAAATTCGCCTTCAATTCCATATCTCGACCGAATTGCCGCACCGGTTCCATCATCAATCACAGCCTGCATCATATTAATTACTGCGCGGCAGTTTTCAGGATTTGCGACAGGTTCCTGTGTTTTTTCGATATTGAATTTCTCCAGTATTTTTCCGTTGCTGTCGGCAATTTCAACCAGGTAATGAGTTTTTACCGGGATTCCATCGTTTACGATTGACGCAAAAGCTTCCACCATTTCTTTTAAAGAAATTGAGGCAACTCCCAGCGCAAGCGAAGGATATTCAGGCAAATCAGCCGTGATCCCAAGATTTCTTGACAAATCAATGGTGTTCGCAATTCCGGCATCGAGCAGAACTTCAACCGAAACCGTATTCAACGATTTTGTGAGTGCACCTTTCATGGTGTAATAGCCGCCATAATCGTCGTGCGAGTTGCGGGGCGACCAATCATCGTAATCGACATAAATTTTCTGAACATTCGGGTAGTATTTATCGGCCGGAACCCCGCTTTCAAGTGCTGACAAATATACAATTGGTTTAAATGCCGAGCCGGTTTGCCGTGGTGCCGTAACATGGTCGAATTTATAATACCTGAAATCGATGCCGCCCACCCAGGCTTTGAGTTCGCCGGTTTGGGGTTCAAGTGCCATAAAACCGGCATTCAGAAATTTCAGATAATGTTTAATGGAATCGAGACGTGTGAATGTTGTGTCGCGCAGGCCATTCCATGTAAAAACCGAAGTCCTGATTTTTTCTTCCATGTTTTTTCCCCGGTTGTCGCGACTGCGCAATGCAGTTTTTAAAACATCCGGATTTTCTTTGAAAATGTCTCGGTTTTTCCAGTGATTATCAAAAACGCCCTGTAGATTTTTCATGTATTCCTTTACGCTTTGCTGTGCATAAATCTGCAGGTTGTAACTGATAGTGGTTTTTATTCTTAAACCATCAGTATAAAGGTTATACGGTTCCCCATCATCATTTGTATGTTCCTTGCACCATTTCAGCAATTCGGGTTTAATTTTTTCAACAAAATAGGGTGTAGGCCCGGTTGTGTATGTAATCGGACTGTACTTTATAACCAATGGTTTTGCCTTGTATTCCTCTGCTTTTTCACCACTTAACGAACCGTTTTTTACCATCTGGTCAATCACCACATTCCTTCTTTCTTTGGCCCTTTCGGGGTTGTTATGCGGATTGTAATAGTTGTTAGCTTTTAAAAGCCCGATCAAAACGGCAGCTTCGTGTACATCGAGATCGGCAGGTGATTTTGAAAAGAATCTTTCGGCTGCCACTTCAATACCGAAAATATTTTCTGAAAATGGTACTGTATTCAGATAAAGCGTTAGGATTTCCTCTTTTGAATAGATTCGTTCCATCCGGTAGGCAATAATGGCTTCGCGTAATTTATTCACGGGCATTGAAAGCGGACCTAAATCAACACGTGGATAGAGGTTTTTTGCCAATTGCTGGCTGAGTGTACTGCCACCGCCCGAACTACGGTCGAACAGCAGAATCGATTTCACAAAAACCCTTACCAACGCTATTTCATCAATTCCGCGGTGCTCGTAAAATCTTGAATCTTCGGTGGCAATCAGCGCTTTGATCACATTGGGTGATATTTCATCAAACTTAGTGCTGCTGCGATTTTCGATATAATAGCGGCCAATTACTTTACCTTCGGCCGATAAAACTTCTGACGCCACAGGATTTTGAATTACCTGGAGTTGTTGTTTGGTGGGAACCGGGCCAAACATGCCGATATATACAAAAATAAAAAGCAGTGCAGCAAATAATACTGCAAAAGAAAATGCAACCAAAATCCATTTCAAAAGCGGATTTTTGCCGGATTTTCTCTTCGATCCCTTTTTCTTTTTAGGTTTTTCAGGCTCTTTTTTAAAGTCAGTCCACTCAACAGTTGTACCTATCACAAATGATTGTTTTTAAGTGATTAAATAAAAACGCAAAGTTGTAAAAAACATTTTACAAATTGGAAAAACTGTTTATCCTGCAATGATTTTGCTGAAGAAATACCAGGTCATCATTCCTGAAACGATAAGTTTTAAAATCGTTCCGGCCAGAAAACCCACAAACGACCCGAAGCCGGCTTTTAGTGCTGAACCTGTGTCTTTTCCTGCGATTAATTCGCCAGCAACAGCGCCTGCAAACGGAAATAAGATGATACCAAACGGCGGAAAAATAAAAAGTCCGGCAACGAGTCCCAGAACACTGCCCCAGACTCCCTGTTTGCTTCCACCGAATTTCTTTGTCCCCCAAATGGGGATCAGATAATCGATTAAAACCACAATTGCACTGACAATTGCCCAAATAACCAGAAATTTTGTGGTAAACTGGTGATTGGAAGTAAAATGCAGCAGTAATAAAGCCGCGTAATTGAGTGGTGGTCCCGGAAGAAAGGGTAAAAAACATCCTAAAATTCCGGTTATTGCGAATAAGATTCCCACTATTATCAGAAAATAATCCATGTTCTTAATTTTCAGATTGTTCAGTTTTTGATTTGACGCTGAAATAGAAAATCAGAAACAGCGAAAAAACAGTAACCAAAATACTGTAAAGGTAAATTTTGGGTTTATCCAACTGGTAGAAAGGGGTTTCGCGAATTATATCCCAATAGGTTAAACTCAATAACACCAGTGTATTATTGATAGAATGGCCGATTATGGCAAGCAGAATATTGTTGGTTCTGAGCATAATCCATCCCAACAAAAGTCCGAGGACGAAAGTAGCCGGGAATTGCCAGGGATTTAAATGAAAAAGGGCAAACAATAATGCTGATGCGAATACGGCCATGAAAGGTGAATAATTGCGCCGCAGTCCCTGTAAAATTATTCCCCTGAAAATCAGTTCCTCAACAACTGGTGCCACAATTGAAACTTTCATAAATGCGCCCCAGAAACCAAAATCTCCTTCAAATATTTTGTTGAATAATTCCCAGAACCAATCGGGTGGGGGCAATACTTTATCCAGCAACTTATTAGGAATTTCCAGCAAATTCTGTGCACCCCATAAAAATGTTATTATAGGAATGATAATCAAAATGTTAAATCTTTTCGACGGAAAGACCTTATTAAACGAAACACCTGATTTTTTGAAACCAAACCACAAAATAAAGACTGTTGAACCAACACCCAGAATGATTTTTTTTATCGGGTGATACAAGTACTCGGTGTCTTTATAATAGTCAATCATCGCTAATGGAAAATCAACCAGTGACTGTATAAAAATGTAAAGTATCAGCAGGTGAATTGCCTGCATCACAGTAGGATAATATTGCTCTTTGAACTCACTCATTTTTGCTGAAGTTTCTGCTGAAATTAACAGTTGCTCCTGAATTTTTGTTGACGGTTGTGTTTATCTGCCTGAAACAGCGACACCAGACGTTTTAAACGAAAAATAACGTTGAGAAATGTAGCTGTAAATTACCACAATAACAGTGGTTACTCCTTTCGAAACTGTTGCATACCAACCTAAATATTCAACAAACAATTTCAGAAATACATAATTGAGAATTATTGAACCTGAAACAGTAACCCCATATCTGAAAAGCTGGATTCGACCTTTTAATTCTGAAGCATTGAAAGTGACATATTTGGCTAAAATGAAACCTGAAGTAAAAGTTATAGGGAAAACAAGCAGAAATGCAGCAATATGGGGACTTATGGCCACAAAACCAAGTTCAATAATTTGCATATCAAGAATATACTTATATACAATAAAATACAGGAATAAATCAAAGATGGTATTCATGCCGCCAGTTGCAGCATATCTGAATACTTCGCGCGGGATAAAACTAAATGCCGGGAAATAAAAAAAATCGATAAATTTAATTATCCGATTCCGGATATTTCTTAAAAATTGCACCATTCAGCAAATTGATTTTGTTTGGTAAAGAAAACATTTTTCGTTTGATTTTGAAAAATTTACCACTCAAAGTTCGGGCGGTTTTCTTAATTGCTTTTTAGCAGATACATTTTTCTTTGTTTCCAGCCTTTGCTTTACCGAGGCCGGCGAAGGAGCAGTTTTAATTCTTGTTCTTTTAACCCTGAGCGCACTTTCAATCGCATTGAAAAATTTGATGGTTACAAGTTCTTTATTTTCTAGCTGGGTTCTGGCTTGCTGTGAAGAAAGGATCAATTCTCCGGCCGAATTTATTTTGTTTTTCAGTTTTTCCAGTATCCGCGATTTCTCCTCATCGCTAAAAATGGCAGATTCATTTAAAGAAAAACGTAATTCAACCCGGGTATTTACCTTGTTTACGTTTTGTCCACCTGGGCCACTGCTCCGGCTGGTGGAAAAACGAACTTCATTTTCAAGTAGTTTTTTTATTTCGTCCGTAAGTTTCATTCATCCTGCCTTACTAATCTGTTCAAGTTTTAAGGCATCCAAAATATGAATTTTCTTTCCGTTAAGGCTAACGATTTTTTCTTTTTCAAATTCTTTCAGAAATTTTATGGCGCTTTCAACCGAAATTGAAGCAAAATCAGCGATATCCTGCCGGGTCAGAAAATCAAACACATTATCACCGGCAAATTCATCCTGCGACAGGTACAACAGGCTCGAGGCAAGCTTTCCGCGCATTTGTTTATACGACAAATTTCTGATGATTCCGAGCAGAAGACATTCAATCTGGTAATTGCGGGAAGTTAAACGCAGTCCGAATTCTGCATTTTCAAGCAGGGCGTTCTTAAGACTTTCCCGATCGATCATACAAACCTCTGAATTTTTGATTGCGAGGGCAGAATAGGTATGTATATTTTCGCCGAAAGTTGATGCAAATGCCAGAAAATCACCTGCCTTTGCAAGACTAATATTAATCTGTTTCCCGTGACCAGTTTGCAGATAAACCTTTACAAGCCCGTTAACAACATAAATAACGTGTGGCGCAAAAGCTCCTTGTTTGAAAATTTGTTCACCCCGCTGGTAGATAATCCGGGTTTTTTTGCCTTCGGCAATATTCAGTTCTTTTGAAATTAATTGCTCAATCACTGAATTCTGACTTTGCGATTCAGCCATAGTTTTTGGTTTTTTGTGTGACAAAAATATCATTTAGTCATTAAAAAATGGATGATTTGGGTGAAATTAAGTTCAATAATTTTGACGTGTAATAGTGTAAAACATGAAAAATCATAGCATAACTGTTGTTTAATTTCATAATAATTTTGTGCACGAAATTTCATTTGCCGGATAATTTTGCACCCAAACAGAAAACGGATATGATATAAACTGTAAATACCCCAATAATTCATAACAAATTACACAATAAACATTAATTCAAAAGGATAAAGAAATAGATTTGCACTCAAAAAAAATAAACAATGGCAACAGAACAAATAAAGATAAACTGGCTAGAAAATATGGCATTTGAAGCAGAAGTGAACGGACACAAAATTACACTTGATGCCGCCGAAGCAGTGGGTGGCGAAAATCGAGGTCCGCGTCCGAAACCATTAATGCTTGTGGCTCTGGCCGGTTGCACCGGAATGGATGTGATTTCAATCCTTAAAAAAATGAGGGTGGAAGTTGAAGCTTTTTCCGTAAAAGTTGAAGGAGATTTAACCGAAGAACATCCGAAACAATTCACCCAAATGCGGGTGATTTACGAGTTCAAAGGGAAAGACCTTCCGATGGATAAACTTGAAAAAGCGGTTAATCTTTCAGAAGAAAGGTATTGCGGTGTAAGCGCCATGTATCGCAAGGCAATCGGGATTTCAACTGAAATAAAAATAATTGAATAAAGAGCTTTTACAATGTCAACAACATTAATCGTCATATTACTGGTAGTGGTCGTTTTAGTTGGATTTATAACGTTCACTCATTTTCGGATGAAAAATGTCAAACCAGTTGAAAACAGTAAAAAAATCATCGTTCTGGGAAATAAAAATTTCAAGCTTGCCCTGAAAAAAGAGATTCTTTTGGTTGATTTCTGGGCTCCCTGGTGCGGCCCCTGTAAAATGGTGGCTCCCATATTAAACGAAATTGCCGAAACCGAAAGTGATATTGTAATTGGTAAGGTTAACGTTGACCAGAACCAGGATCTGGCTAAAAAATACAAAGTCAGAAATATACCTACTTTGGTAGTTTTTAAAAACGGCAACGAGGTTGGACGCATTGTTGGCGCAAAAAGTAAAAAAGCAATTTTGAGTGAAGTCAGAAATGCAGTTGCCGGTTAATAACAATTCAAAGATATTTCCGGGAGCTGACCCAAAAGCCACTCTGGGTGTCATTTCGAACGCAGTGAGAAATCTTTCGCATTGAAATACAGATGTTTCGACTTCTTTCAACGTGACAATGAAACCTGAAAGTTTTCTGATAGGTCAGCCTCATTTTTTTTTCATCAGTCAATCAAATATTCAGTTCAATCCCAACCGGGCAGTGGTCAGAACCAAAAACCTCGGTTAATATAAAAGCCGAATTTAAAGAAGAAATAAACGATTGGCTGACCAGAAAATAATCGATTCTCCAGCCAACATTTTTTTCCCTTGCTCCGGCCCGGTAACTCCACCACGAATAAGCCCCTGTTTTTTCGGGGTAAAAATGCCGGAAACTATCAATTAACCCGTTTTGCGTGTAACGGTCCATTCCATCAATTTCAACCTGCATGTAACCGGCGTATTTATTATAATTGGCCTTTGGGTGTGTTAAATCGATTGGTTTGTGCGCCACATTAAAATCGCCACAAACAACCACCGGTTTTGTTTTTTCGAGATTTTTTAAATAAGCCAGAAAATCCAGATCCCATTGTTGTCGGTAATCCAGTCGTTTTAAATCGCTGCCTGAATTTGGCACATAAACATTCACCAGAAAAAAAGCATCATATTCAAGACACAAAACCCGCCCTTCATTATCATGCAACTCAATTCCTATATCGTTCTTAACGCTCAAAGGTCTTGATTTTGAAAGAATTGATGTGCCGGAATATCCTTTTTTTTCGGCAGAATTTGAAAAAATATGAAAGTCCTTTATGGGTTCAAGTGTTTGTGCAACCTGGTCATCCTGTGCTTTGGTTTCCTGAAGGCATAAGATGTCGGGGGCCATTATATTAAAATCATTGAAGAAATTTTTCTGCGCCACCGCACGAATACCATTAACATTCCAAGAAATTATTTTCATCTGTACAAATTATTAAAGTTGCTAATTAGTTGGCGGTTATGCTTAGTCTCATTTATCCATTTTTTCACCCGATGGAACCTGCCTGACGGCAAGGCAGGCTCACATGTAATTTGTTCATCGGTATTTGTGTTTTTCTGCAAACATGTTCGTTTCATTGCTTTTTTTTCGGAATATAGCAATTCCTGACATTTCAAACGACCACAGATTTGATTTTTATTCACAATTGGAATATTCGAATTCATAAAAAATCATAAATATATTCCTCAATATTATAATAATGAGATGCTTATGGTTTGTTGTGAATTTAATCAAAAACATAAAAGGGCTGAATACGTTTAATACCATGATTTGAAATAAGCAAAGTGTAATTAAAATTTTTAAAAATGATTCAGTCTCAAGCCGTGGAAAATCCGGTAAAAAGTTCTTCTCAATCTAATATTATTCCTTTTTCCGAATTTCTCGACTCCCTTAAAAACAAAATGAAATTGGTCTTTCACACACGCGCCGATGTAAACCAATTAAGTTTGAAACGCGGTTTACCTCCGTTTGCCATGCGCGAAATTATGTCGGTAAATCCTCTTTCGGTGGGAATTCCCAAAGAATATGGAGGCAGGGGGGGACTAATTCACGAAAATATTGCGGTTTTGGCAGCAGCTTCATATGAGTCGCTTGCACTTTCGCTCACCTTTGGCATCAACTCGGCGTTGTTTCTGCAACCTCTCGGGAAATACGGACAGGAAGAAGCAAAATCAGCCGTGTATAAAAGGTTTATCGAAGATAAAACAATGGGTGGATTAATGATTACCGAACCCGATTACGGCAGCGATGCTTTAAATATGCAAACATCTTATACTGAAAACAATGGATATGCTCATTTGAAGGGGAAAAAACACTGGGCTGGTTTAACCGGATGGGCAGAATTCTGGTTGCTAACAGCGCGTCAAAAAACAGAAACCGGCAATTTGCAGCGCGATATCGATTTTTTTGTTTGCGATGTAAACGCACCGGGTCAACAGATAAAAGTGGAGGAATTTTACGAGAACCTTGGGCTTTACATGATTCCCTATGGAAGAAACCATATCGATGTTAAAATTCCGGTAAGTTATAAACTACAACCACATTCAACCGGAGTACAATTAATGCTTGATTTATTGCACCGCAGCCGGATGCAGTTTCCGGGAATGGCAATGGGATTTATCCAACGGATGTTAGACGAAGCAATCGATCACTGTAACCAGCGGTTTGTAGGCGGTAAAAGCCTGTTTCAATACGACCAGGTGCAACAACGGCTTTCGCGGTTACAGGCGTCGTACACCATTTGTTCGGCTATGTGCACCAACAGCAGCGAAAAAGCCGGAATTGACGTTGATTTGGTTCCTCACGGCCTTGAAGCCAATGCCGTAAAAAGTGTCGTTACCGATTTAATGCAGGAGTCAGCGCAGTCGCTGGTGCAATTGGTTGGCGCAAAAGCTTACCGGATAAATCACATTGGGGGCAGGGGAACTGCTGACAGCAGGCCATTTCAGATTTTCGAAGGATCAAACGATATTCTTTATGCCCAGATTTCAGAAAGCCTGATTAAACTGATGAAACGTGCAAAAGAAAGCAATTTGTACCAGTTTCTGAAAAATCATGATCTTTCGGAAAAAGCGGCTGATTACCTGAAAGAAATGACCAATTTTAATATCAATTTTCAGATGCCGCAACGCAAGTTAGTGGAAATGGGACGTGTGATGGGACGTATCATCTCAATGAATCAATTGCTTGATCTGGCAGAAAAAGGCTTTCGGAAAGATTTGATTGATGGCGGAATTACCATGCTTCAACAGGATATTTATCGTTTGATCGCCAATTTTTCGTTCAACAATAAAACGGAAGTGATTGAAGGTTACAATGAAAACAGTTCGTGGCTGAGTTTTGTAAAAGCCTGAAATTTAACTGCAAAATGCATTAAGTGACTGAAATTTCTTTTTCAGTCACTTAATCTTCAAAAAAATCATCGGGATTAAACGGAATGTCATCATCCGGGTCCTTGTCGAATGGGCCAACTCCGGGCGGATTGAACAACCCCCAGCGATCAATGATATAATTCCACTGATCAAAACCAGCCACCCAATCAATAAAAAGCAGGCGGTATTCTTCAATCAAATCCCTGACCATATCGAAATATTCCACTTCCTCGAAACCAAACATTTCGAGACCATGATTTGAAACCATTAAATCGCGGGCAGCTTTGCGGATAATGGCAGCATTTTCCATTTTCAGGTCATACAAACCAACGGCTTCGGCTCCTGCAATTTTTACTGTTAAAAGCGCCGCATCACCCAGCATCTGGGCTTTTACATACTGCAAATGCTCATTGTCTTCGGGAATCAACTCACAAATCTGGTGTACCAAATCATAAATTTCTTCTCCTTTCCTGAAAATCGGCAGGCTTTCAGTCTTTCTGAAATCGGAAAAACCATCGTCTTCATCTTCCATAATTTTCTTTTCAAATATTAGAAAACAGTGTATTTGCTGTATAAAAATGATTCCCCAATTTACTTTTATTTTCTTTAAAATGATTATTACCTTGCAACCGTTTCAAAAAATTGAATCTGAATAAACAAACAAAACATTAATTAACTGATTGTTATGTATTTGAATGCAGAGGAATTAGACGATAAATTCAGTATCGAAGGAGAATTGGGTTTTGATGAACGCGAAGAAGGGATGGTTTTTATCACGGTTTCGAACAAACATGCCGAAGCGGATATTAGTTTGTATGGTGCACATATGCTGAATTTCAGAACCCACAAAACCATGGATGTTTTGTGGTTGAGTCCGGATTCATACTTCAAGCCGGGAAAAGCAATCAGGGGAGGAATTCCGGTTTGTTTTCCGTGGTTCGGGCCTCATAAAACTGATTCATCAAAACCACAACACGGTTTTGCAAGACTAATGAATTGGAATGTGGTTGAAACGGCCACATTGCCCAATGGCGAAACATTGGTGAAACTTCAGCTTTGTTCTTCTGAATCAACAAAAAAATATTGGGATTTTGATTTTTGTGCCGAAATGAATTTTATTATTGGCAAAACGCTGACTGCCACTTTAAAAATCACCAATACTTCAGCCGTTCAGTTTGAATATTCCTGTGCATTGCACTCTTACTTCAATGTATCCTCAATCGACGAAATAAAAATTGAAGGTCTTGATAATACAGAATATTATAATCAATCAGATGGCGAAAATTATACGCAGGAATCTGATTTTCTGGAAATTAAAGAGCCAATAACCCGACACTACCTGAACACTGAAACTGATTGTATAATTCATGATCCTGTTTTCCGCAGAAGAATTTTAGTATCGAAAAAAGGGAGCAAAGTAACCACAGTCTGGAATCCGGGAGAAGAAACCTGTGCAATAATCGAAGACATTCCGGATGACGGATTTCAATCGTTTGTTTGCATTGAAGCAACAAATGCTTTTGATTATATGATAAAACTGAACCCCGGCGAAACCTTTGAAACTTCAGCTATTATCGGACTTCAGGAATAATAGAATCAGTCTCTGAACCGTTTGGTGATGTCGCCGTAGGCGTCAATTCTGCGATCGCGCAGAAATGGCCAGATACGGCGTACGTTTTCCATACGTTTCAGATCGATTTCAACCACCTCCGCAAGTTCATGGTCTGCCGGAAGCTGATGAATGATTTCGCCTTGCGGACCCGCTGCAAACGAGTTTCCCCAAAAGGTAATTCCATTGGTAACGCCTGATGGATCCGGTTCAAAACCGGTTCGGTTCACACTCACAACCGGCAATCCGTTGGCTACGGCGTGACCACGCTGAGAAATCATCCAGGCATTGATTTGCCGGTCTTTTTCAGCCTGTTCATCGGTGCTTTCCCAGCCAATGGCCGTGGGATAAATCAGCAAATCAGCTCCGGCAAGCGCCATCAGGCGGGCAGCTTCAGGATACCACTGGTCCCAACAAACCAAAACGCCCAGTTTGCCAACCGAAGTTTGAATCGGATTAAATCCCAGGTCACCGGGAGTGAAATAGAATTTTTCGTAATAAGCCGGATCATCGGGAATGTGCATTTTGCGGTATTTCCCGGCTATTGAACCATCTTTTTCAAAAACAACGGCTGTGTTGTGATACAACCCCGGGGCACGTTTTTCGAACAATGAAGTAACCAGAACAACGCCGTTTTCTTTTGCCGCTGCTGCAAATTTCGCTGTCGAAGGTCCGGGGATAGGTTCTGCCATGTAAAACATCCGGGTGTCTTCGGTCTGACAAAAATAGAGCCCTGTGTGAAGCTCCTGTAAAACAACAAGATTTGCACCTTTATCAACGCATTTTTTTATTGCATCAATACTTTTCTGAATATTTTCTTCCGTATTGGCAGAGCAACTTTGCTGCACAATTCCAACTTTCAGTTTATCCATTGTTTTGTAGTAATTTTTTGTTTAAACCCACTGATTCAGGGTATTGCATTGTAATGCAATGCAACGAACCATGTTGTTCAATTAAAACCCTGCAATTTATGCCGATTATTTCTTTTTCAGGAAAACATTGCTGCAGAATTTTGAGTGCAGCATCATCCTGCTGAACACCGTAAACCGGAACCAAAACGGCTCCGTTAATGAAGGTGAAATTGGCATAGGTGGCTGGCAAACGGTTGCCTTCCTCGTCAAAACAGGCGTCGGGGAAGGGAAGTTCGATAAGACGATAGGGCAGACCCTCTCTATTCCGGAATTGCAGCAGTTCATTTTTCATTTTTTGCAATGCCTCAAAATGCTCATCATCAGGATGATTGCAACCCACATAAGCAATTGTTATTTCATCACAAAAACGCGCGAGCGTATCAATGTGCGAATCGGTGTCGTCGCCCGCCAGATAGCCTGAATTCAGCCAGAGTATGCGGTTTGCACCCAATTTTTCTTTCAGATAATTTTCAATTTCTTCTTTCGAAAACTGTTCATTCCTGTTTTTTGAAAGCAGGCATTCGGCTGTTGTCAGAATCGTTCCTTTTCCATCACTTTCAAGCGAACCGCCTTCCAGCACAAAGTCAAACGACTGAATCCGGCAGTTTTCAAACACACCTTTTGCAAAAAGCTTTTTGGTGATCTGGTTATCCAGCCCGGCTTCAAATTTCTTGCCCCAGCCATTAAAAATGTAATCCTGAACAACTGTTCTGCCATCCTCGATTACAGTAATTCCACCGTGGTCGCGGGCCCAGGTATCGTTTGATTCGACCTGAACAAAACAGATGTTTTCGGAAGTTTGAAAATAGGATTTCACACGCTGAATGTCATCGCAAACCACCAGCACATCCTGATAACGGGCAGCTGCCATTGCAATATTTACAAAGCACTGTGAAACATCATTCAGCAGGTAATTCCAGTCGCTGTTGGCATGTGGAAACGTTAGCTGCAGAAACGATTGCTTTTCCCATTCAGCCGGGAAGCGGGTATTTTGATTCATGGCTTTCAAATTACTTTCCGATACAGAATATAATTAATAGTTGTATATCAGTTACTTATACAATATGAGCAACAAATATGCAACAAATGTTTTTTTAATAAATGCTATCAGGAAACAAAAATAAGAAAATTGGGTTAATGGGGTTAAAGAAAAACCGCTCCTGAAAGGTAACGGTTTTTCTGTTAAAAGAACTTATCCCATTAATCAGGCAGTTGAGGAATTTCAACGCCTCCTACAAAAGTACTGTTTGAAACATTCTTACCATCTTCACTGATAAATGCGATGTAAGTAAGAACCACATCTCCACTGAAATAATTCGGGACCGTCAGAGTCTGTTCTCCGGAATTACGTGATACTGCACCTGTCAGATAGATTGCTTCATTCTTTGAAGGATTGTAAGCCAATACCATCACTTTGTCGGTTGCATTTGCATTTCCGTAATCCGAGTTGTCATCCCAGGTAAATTGAACCTGGCCTGCTGCAGGTGCATTAACATTTGCATTCAATGCCTGAGCCAATCCTCCACGGCTTAAAAGAGCCGAAGCATAATCAATCTCAAATTCAGGGTAGTCACCGATAATGGCGTTTTGCACGTTGTACGACATTGCACTGTTAAATGCAGTCATTTTAATAGCATAGTTTTTAAAACCAACCTTGATGAACTCTTTCATTGGCTGTAAAAACTGAAGAGCGATTGAAAATCGCGAGCGCTGGTCAACCTGACCTTTTGACTGTGGATTGGCTACAGTGGAAGGTTTAATCCTCATGTAGTCAATTCCCTTCCAGTTACCTCCGACGACATTCCCGACTTTGCCCGAGAATCCGCCTAAAATACCTTTAGAAATTTTTCCCATTTTCTGTACATTTTACAATTAAACATTTTTTTTGCTTGGACTTGGTACGGAGAAAAACCGGCGTTGTCCTTGCTTTCAGAATAAATGTATGGCAAATACCAGGCAATTAGCAGTTTGAAGGTTTTCTTTCATTGGTTTGCAATCTTTTGCCATGTCAGAATTTCAGTGGATTATGAAATGGCAAAATGAACCTTAATTGAACGCTTAGGCACCAAAAAACAAAGTGAATGAAGCGGACAAAAGGAAACGGAATAAATGGATTTGCGGGAGGGTATGTGGGTTTATGCCGTAGTCTTTTGGATAGCTTCAGGCACGGGGATTAACTTTGCCTAAGCGGGCAATTAAAGTTAGGGATGGATGATATACCTGGATTGCAAATACTTTATCCACTTTTTAAATGCAACATCTGAATTAGATGTAGTTAACGCATCAAAATAAGATTCGAATGTAATACCCTGTAGTTTATGTTTTTGATTTGGTAAAAGTAAAGACTGGTATTCAGGAATAACTTCAACAAAATGGTTATTGCCTTCCGGGTATAAAATAACGGAAATGAAATGTTTAAAATTAAAAGACGGATGAATCAACATACTTTCACCCAGAATGTGATTACGCCAAATTTGCCTTAATTTATCTGATTTTAAAAGTGATTGGGCTCCAGAAAAAAATAAATTCTGATTTTTTGATATTTGAATATATAGCGAATCAGGACTATCAACATCCTTACTTTCTTTAGAATCCGGTTTAAGTTTGTATTCGTGTTCAGTATATTTCACTTCTATTCCGAGAAATCCTTTTTCATCAGTTGCAGTTAAAAATTCTACAAAAGCATCGAAAGATGTCCTGTCATCGAGAAATTGAGAGGCTGGTTTGGGTGCATATTCAATTTCGATATTTGTGATTGTTTTGATTTCAATTTTATTTAATAGCTGATTAAATACTCTTTGAGCAAGATTTAAATCCTTTTTTAGGGGTGCAAATACATTGAAAGGAATATGTTCACTTCGAAGCATATCTGCATAAAGACCCTTTGAATATTTTGGATAGCGCCCTTTAAGGGTTTCAATTACTCCCAACTCAGGGTAAAAATTCAGAAAATTTAATGCATCCATTTCCTTTAATCGATTCCCATATTCATTAAAATCAACTTGCAGAATTTCCGCTCTGAATAAAGACTGATGTTTTCTGGCTTTTGCTTTAAAATTATCATCAAAAGGATACTGGTTGCCTAATTTATATTTCATTGTGGAGTAGTTTGGAGTAAAGTTACTGAAATTCCGGGGTGGGTAATAACGCAGGAAAAAGAAAGCATGGCCAAATTTGCGGGATGGGACAGGGGAAAGGCCACGACAATGCGAAACGAAACAAATTGTGGAGGCTGGCATGGAGGGATTTAAGTAATTTACCGGTTTACTGAATATATAGGATTTTGATGTGCTTGTGAAATATGAACAGGATTAACGGATTTAACTGAATTGAAGGTAAATTACCAAAGACCGGAATGCCAAAAGGCTGGATTTGAGGAGTGGAGCAGGGGTGGGGCTTTTGCCGCGGGGTGCTGAGGCTGGTGGAATGAACGAAATGAAAAAGTGAGGAAGTAGTGAAGTGTAGCCTGCGAAATGTAACGGATGACGAACGGCTGAATGAGTGAATGAACCTGCCGCAAGCACTGGATTTTATTGCACTTATCATCTGCTTTATTTTTACTGCACCGCTGAAAGGGTGGTGGGGAAATGTGGTTTTAAATGCTGAACGGAGCTGCTGACGCTGGCATCCGGGTGCGGTGGGTTGCGCGGCTTTTAAACATAATGCCCTTATAAGGCGAAGCGAGACCCAAAGGGAAGGCGCTTAAGCCCGTAGCAGGGGTGCCTGAAGCCGAAGCTGCCCAAAGCCTGGGTTGGAGCACAGCGGAATACCCTGGCGACGGCAAGCGTAGGCGAGAAGGCTGCACTGCGGAGGGGGAGCCGACCGCATGGGATTATAAGATGGTGTTATGTTTAAAAGCTTGGGGTTGTTTATTTTCTGGCACAAGCGGAACGGTGGGGGTGGTTGGAGTGCAGCGCCTTTTTGCTATTGAGGGTTGGCGTAGCTCTTTGCAACCACAATGGAGCACAGCGGAATGAGGATTGCAATGTGCTACTGTGCGGTGGCATTGCAAAAAGTGTGACAGAAATAAACAACATGTGGGAAGGCATAGGGGATTGATATGTAGCCAGAAAAAGTAATGGGCAAACAAATGTTCACCCATTACAAATCTTAAGCAATGAAATATATTCAATAATATATCTCCTGAATTTTAGTGCTGATGCCCGGCATGGCTGTCGGTTTTTGTTCCAGCTCTGTCGTATTTGCAGCAATCGGGCAATTTGCTGTAAACATCATCGGCTGCTTTGTGGTGGGGTGTATCGTGCCCCACCTTAGCCACTGCAATTTCAATTTTATCGGCACTGGTTTTGGCATCGTCGAAAGTTACTTCCAGCTTTTTGGTTGTTTTATCCCAATCAGCTTTTGAAACGCCTTCAACTCCCTTTACTGCTTTTTCAATGCGGCTTTCGCACATTCCGCAGTTTCCCTTCACTTCAATTTTTTCGGTTTTGTTTGCTGCAAAAACCAACACGGTGCCCAATATAAAAAGGGCAACCAAACTCAAAACTTTTGTTTTCATCTTTTAAATTTTAAAAATTAAATTTATCTATGTTCATATTTCACTGGCTTTTTAGGAGCTTCAAGTTTACTCCTGTCGTATTTACAGCAATCGGGCAAATTGTTGTATGTTTCGTCGCTGGCTTTTTGTGTTTTTGTATCATGACCAACTTTGGCAATGGCTGCTCCCACTTTATCCATGTCGGTTTTTGAATCATCAAGCGTTACTGTAATCATTTTTGTTTCCTTATTCCAATCAGCCTTTGAAACACCTGAATCAGCCAGGGCTGCCATTTCAATGCGTTTTTCGCACATTTCACATTTACCGTTTACAAGAAATTCTACTTTCTTATCTTTTCCGAACAATACCATTGTTCCTAACAGGAAAATGGATACTAAACTCAAAACTTTTGTTTTCATTTTTAAAAACTTAAATTGGTTTACTCAATTTGATTATTTTTTTGTCCCTTCAAAATTCATTATCATGTGGCTGCTTCCATTGTTTTTATGGAAAGTATAACCAAATGAATGATTCATCATATCAAAACCACCGTAGTGAATATCCCCCGGTTTGTGTTCGTCAGCCATGTGATGTTGCCACTGAGTTTGGCCTGGTTTGATGTCACCCATCATTCCACCCATCATGTGACCTTGTCCCATCATGTGCCCGTAAGTATTTCTGAAATCATTCCCAGTCAGGCAAACGAAAACACTGTCATTATCAGGAAAATAATTCAGCATAAAAGTTGTATCGATACCGGTGCCGAAACAATGAACCTGAATCAATCCATCGCTGGTTTTCGAAATATCGGCAGTAGCATTGCCGGTGCCGATAATTGTGCCGGTGGCACTTTTATTTGTTAAAATACCTGAGTAAGTTCCTTCGATTGTATTTTCCGAATTTTCATCGTCGTTATTACACGCTGTGAAAACAATCGCAACTAAAATCATCATCATCCCAAAACTCTTCATCTTTTTCATTTTTAATACTTTAAATTGTTTATACTATAACTGGCAGATATCGAAATCTGCATTTTTTAATTTTATTACTTAAATCTTTCAATAAATGGTGAACCCAGAATGTTACTGAATCACTATTTTTTTAGTAACAGATTTGTTATTACCAACAAATCTCAGGAAGTAGATTTCATTTTTTAAATCATTTAGATTTATTAATAGCAGTTTATTGCCCGTTGTTATATTCTGCCCGTATATCTTATTTCCGTTAATATCAAATAATTCAAAAAGTGTAAAATCGCTATCGACCCCTTTAATCGTTAAGGATTTATTTTTGCCAATTAATGGATTTGGAAATACTTCTATATTATCTGAATTCATTTCCTGATTTTTTATTTCAGTTGTTTTATTAACAACCTCAAATTGTAGCATCATTCCATCGTCTTCGTGAGCCAGCATATGACAATGAAGCATGTACGGAACACTGTCGTTGGCAAAATCTGTAAACCGGGTAATAAACCTGACGGTTTCCATGGGTCGGACAAGTACCACATCTTTTCTTCCCTGTTCGTTTAATGGCGGTATTGTCCCATTTCTGTCCAAAACATAAAACTGTACATCATGAATATGAAATGGATGAGCGATTGCCGACTGGTTAGAAATGCTCCAGATTTCGGTGTTATTTAACGGAATTGAATAATTAATCACGTCCATATTAAAAAGAAGTCCGTTGATTAAGAACTTTCCATTCAGTTGATTGGGTCCCATTGAAGCCGGTGTAATGTTTAAAGTCCGGTTAATGTTGGCTTCGGATTGAGGTATTTGTAATACATCTGCCAGAATTGCCGGAACCGATAAAACAGGGTTGGATGTTTGCGACATAACTTTAAATTCGATAACATTAAAATTAGTGCCATTTAACGGATTTGGATTGTAGCCGTTTAGATTTATCATTCCTCCCATGTTTGAAGGATAAGCTGCACCATAAATTCCATTTTGAATTTCGGAAGCGTAACTCATTAAACGAACTGATTGTCCTGCTTTTCCCGAAAAATCGACAAGAATTTCAGCCCGTTCTCCCGGTGCCATTTGTAAACGGGATAACAATACTGGTTTGCTCAACAATCCTCCGTCTGAAGCTATTTGATAAAATGGAAGATTTCCGGAAAGCCCTATGTTAAACACCCGTTGCGACGAACCGTTTAGCAGCCTCAGCCTGACAACTTGCGCGGGAACATTCAAGTATGGATTGATAGTTGCATTAACCATCACGATATCGTCGGAATTTGATGGTACAACAATTTGTTGGTTTGTATCAAAATCTTTGGTTTGAATAACCAATGGAAAATCATCTACCCCATATTTTCGAGGCAAATTAAGTGCAGCTTCCTCTTCATCACGGACAAAAATAAAACCTGCAATTCCGAGAGAAACATGTTTGTTGGTATTTTTGTGCAAGTGTGGATGATACCAATACGTGGCTGCTTTATCCATAACTCTAAACTTAGGATTCCAAATTGATCCAGGTGCAATAGTTGTATGTGGACCACCATCGTTTGATGCCGATACGTGCATACCATGCCAGTGAATAGTAGTTGTTTCAATCAATTGATTGCGAACTTTTATATCAACAAAATCACCATGATTCATCATTAGTGTTGGTCCGAGGATATTCCCGTTTACACCCATTGTAATTGTATTTTGACCGCTAAAAAATTGACGTGTTCCGTTTTGAATGATGAGTTCAAAATCTGTTCCCGCCAAAGTATCGGGAATGAGCACTTGATTTTGAGCCATGAGTATTGCCACATGTACAATAAAAATGAATATGAAAAATGTTTTTTTTACCATTTTAAATCAGGATTTTACCTATTTATTTAATCTGTCATATAAACAACACTCCGGAAGTTTACTGTAAACTTCATCAGGCGCTTTAAATTTTTCTGTATCGTGCCCGACTGCTGCAATTGCTTTCTGTATGACATCGGTATTTGTTTTGCTGCCGTCAAACTGTATATGCAGCATTTTGGTTTCGGTGCTCCATTCGGCGGAAGAAACGCCAGCAATTGATTTGGCGGCAGTTTCAATGCGCTCTTTGCACATTTCGCAATTTCCTGAAACCTTGATGTTCTGGTGCTCTCCTCCAGTTAATACTGTCTGATTTTGGTGTGCAGAATGGTCTTCCCCGCCAGCATTCGGTTCAACGGTTCCATGATTGTGACCTGTAGAAACAATCCCGCCGGACGGATTCATCATGCTGGGTTTACCTTCGAGCTGTGCTGCGGCATCGACACTGAATGCACCTTCGGTTACAATTTCTTCACCATCGGCTAATCCGGCAATTACCACAAAACTGTTTCCGAGCGCCGGACCGAGTTCAACTTCACGAAGGTGAAAAATGGGTTCATCGCCGGGTTGTTTCACGTACACAACCGAGCGTTTGCCCGTCCACAAAACTGCCGAACGTGAAATTACAAGTTTGTTGTTGAATTCATCGAGATTTGCATTCACCAAACCGGTGGCGAACATGCCGGGTTTCAGTTTTCCTCCCGGATTGCCGATTTCAACCCGTACTTTGGCAACGCGGTTCACCGGGTCGATAAATGGGTCGATAAAGGCAATTGTTCCCGAATAGGCCGAACCGGGCAGAGCCTGGATGGTAAACTCAATTTTCCCTCCCTTTTTCAGAAAAGGTAAGTCGCTTTCGTAGGCATCAAACTGTACCCAGACACGCGACAAATCTGACACATCGTACAAAACGGAACCCTGACTTACATAGTCGCCATTGTTTACCCGCCGTGCTGTAACAATCCCGCCTGAGGTGGCCGTAATTTCCATGTTTGCTTTTACCTGACCCGAGTTCTCGATAGCTGAAATCTGCGTTTCGGTCAATTTCCACTGGCGAAGTTTTTCTTTGGCTGCCTCGTATATTTCGGGTTGCGAATCCTTTGTTTTTGCTGCTTCAAGCAACTCCTGCTGAGCCGTAACTAAGTCGGGAGAATATATAACTGCCAATGTTTGTCCCCGTTGTACTGTTTCGCCCGTGAAATTCACCATCAGCTTTTCAATTCTACCCGACAGAAAAGATACCTGGCTGTGGAGCAGTCGTTCGTCGGCCTCTACTTTTCCATACAAACGCACCTCTTTTACCGGTTTTTGTGTTGAAACCACCGATGTCATTACATTGGCCAACTGGGCTGCCTCTTTGGTAAAATGAATCGCTGTTGCGTCCATTTCAGCGCCACCGCTCTGACTTACAGGAATCAAATCCATGGCGCAAATAGGGCATTTCCCCGGTTCGTCCATGCGGATATGCGGGTGCATTGAGCAGGTCCATATTTCAGATTTTGCTTCTTCTGCAGCATGGTCATGCGCCTCTTCTTTTTGAGGTGATGAATGAAATAACGCCCATCCCAGCAATAGTCCGGCAGCGCCAAACAGGATGTATCGAAAAGTTTGATTTGAAAATATCTTTTTCATAATTGTTGAATTTTAAATTTTTGAATTCGCCATTAATCGTTGTAACCTGGAAATGGCCGTATTATAGTCAGCAACTGCCTCAATCTTTTTGAGTTCGTATTCGAGGGTTTGCTGTCGTACCCTCAAAAGGTCGGTCAGACCGGCCCCTGATGCCGAAAAACTTCTCATTAGAATATTTAACGACTGATTGGCGAGGTTCAACTGACCGAAGTAAAGTTCAGTTCTGCGCTCAGCATCCCGCAGGTTTTGCAAGGCTGTATAATATTCGGTCTGTAATGCATTCGAGGTTGCCTGTATCCCCTGTATAGTGGCTGTTTTCATCAGGTCTGCTTCGGTTTGCATCGCCCTGTACTTCTTTCTGTAAACAGGTAATGTAACCGTCACCATTGGCATTATCATATCACCTCCATTCATTTCGGATGCTGACATTGGATTTTTGCTAATGAGTGAATAATTCAATCCTAACCCCACCATCGGATAACTCATTCGGGTTACCATTTCCTTTCGGGCCTCCAGTGATTTTTCCTCAAGCCTTAGCATTTCAAGCATGGGATTATTGGCGATAATACTGTCTGTTATTCCTGAAAGCGGAATATTCAACGCAACCGGAACCAATGTATCGGGCAAGGTCACAGACATCAGTGCCGGACGGTTTAAGTAGCTGTTGAACCGTGCAGTAATGGTTACCAATTGGTTTTGCTGTGAGGCTATTGAATTTGCAAGTTCTCCGGCTTCCATCTGAATCCGGTACAAATCGGCCAGTCCGGAGCCTCCCGGTTGCCCCATCGGGTTATTTTGCATTGTTGCTGAAACGCCTCCCGAAGAATTTGCTGTGTTTGTGGCTGAATTTCCACCCATCGAACCCATTCCCGACGAGCCGGATGTGGTATTTTGTGTTGTGCCTGACTGCATTAAACCTCCGGAAACAGGAGCGCTTCCCTGACTGCTGGCAGCAGCTTTAAATTTAACCATTGAAAGCCGTTCAAGCGTTTTCAGTATTTCAAGGTTTTTTTGAGAAACATGAATGGCCGCATTTACTTTGTACATTTCGTACCAGGTTTGCTGAAGCTCGTAAAAAATCTGAAGTTTGGCATCACGAAACGATTCAAACTTCGCCTGTGCCATCAGGCTCATTTCGTCTTTTGCATTTTTCAGCACACCAAACCACGGGAACATTTGCATCAGGCGAATATCAGCCACTTGATTGCCACCAACCAGTTCCATCGGTTTTAAAAAGATTCCCAGACTCAACTCAGGGTCAGGTAAACCGCCAACCTGGGGTACTTTTTGCAACGCAGCCTCGTATTCAGCAAATTTCTGTAAAACAACCGGATTGTTTTTTGCTGCAATCTCCAGATAGTTTGCAAGAGAATCGCTTTGCTGGGCAAAAGTTGAGTTAATGATGCCCATCACGAAAATGACAGTAAGTATTTTATTATATGCTTTCATCTTGTTCCTGATTTTGAAATGCTTTAATTGCTTTTCTGTTTGCATTCCTGACAGCCGATTCCCTCCACATGGATTGAAATAGTGGAACCACGTAAACTGTCATCACCTGAATAATCATCCCTCCAAAGGTTGGGATTGCCATCGGCACCATAATATCAGCGCCCTTGCCCGATGACGAAAGCACCGGCAACAGCGCAATTACAGCAACTGCCGTTGTCATCATGGCAGGCCGTACACGTTTCAAACCCGCAGCAACCACAGCCTCACGCACATCGTGCACGGTAGCAGGATGCCTTTCCTCAAAAACCTGGTGAATGTAGGTACCCATAATTACGCCGTCGTTGGTTGCGATTCCAAAGAGTGCAATGAAACCAACCCAGACCGCGACACTCAGATTAACCGGGTGGATTTGGAACATATCTCGCAAATTGATTCCTGAGACTGAAAAATTCAGAAACCAATCCTGCCCGTAAAGCCAAATCATGATAAACCCACCCGCAAAAGCCACGAAAACACCCGAAAAGTGAATAAAGGATGCAGTAACTGTTTTAAACTGAAAATAAAGCAACAACAGAATCAGCAGCAAGCTGATGGGAATTACAATGGCCAGACGTTTGGTAGCACGGATTTGTTGTTCATAATTACCGGCAAACTTGTACGATATGCCAGCTTCCAGCGCCAGTTCTCCCGCCTCAGTTTTTTGTTTCAGAATATTAGCAGCTTCATTCACCACATCCACCTCGGCTTTCCCTTCTGTTTTATCGAAAATAACATACCCAACCAGGAAAGTATTTTCGCTTCGAATCATCTGAGCGCCGCGTGTGTAATCAATATCGGCAATTTCGCCAAGCGGAATTTGTACACCGTTCATGGCCGGAACAAGTATTTTCTTTATGTCTTCCGGATTGTCACGAAGTTCGCGGGCATAACGCACCCTCATGGGGAACCGCTCACGGCCTTCCACCGAGTTTGTAATAACCATCCCACCAACGGCCACCTGCAAAATTTCCTGTACATCGCTCACCGACATTCCATAACGTGCCATTGCTTCGCGGTTCAGTTTTATTTCGAGGTAAGGTGCACCAACAGCACGGTCGTAAAACACGGATGATGCCTTAACCGTTGGAACATCTTTCAGCGCCTGCTCCAGTTGCATCCCCGCTTTTTCAATGCTTTCGAGGTCGGGACCGTAAACTTTAAGGCCCATTGGTGCCCGCATCCCAGTTGAAAGCATTACCAAACGCGCTTCTATCGGTTGTAGTTTCGGAGCCGAAGTTAATCCGGGTATATTGGTAACTTTTACAATTTCATTCCAGATATCCAGGGGCTTTTTGATTTCCGGCCGCCACTGTCTGAAATATTCCCCATTTTTATCAGGAATAAGACTGTCAGCAGGAAATACCCGAAACGATTCCTTTTCAGGATTGTAAGTGTTACCGCTTTTCAGAATATAGCTGCCTTCCCTGTCGGTTTTGAACCGTTGCCTTTGCCCGTTTTCGTCAAGGATATATTCAGGCCGGTAGCTGATTGTATTTTCAAACATCTGAACAGGTGCAGGGTCAAGCGCAGAATTTACACGTCCCCATTTTCCAACCGCAATTTCAACTTCAGGTATTGCCGAAAGCCTTTTGTCAAGTGTTTCAACGTACTCCAGGTTCTTTTCGATTCCCGTATGTGGCATACTTGTGGGCATTAAAAGAAATGAACCCTCGTTGAGCGATGGCATAAATTCTTTCCCTATTCCTGGAAACGATTTTTCTGTTTTTTCCCAGACGGCAGTTTGCCTGAAAGTGTCCCAACCGAGCTTTTCAAACCCGATTGCAGCAAACCCAAAAATTTTAGCCGACCCCAGCCAAACCATGCTGCCAAATAGCAGCGTGAAAGCCGGAAGCAGCAGGAATTTCCATTTGTTTTTCAATCCCCAGCGAAGGATGGGTTCATAGAAATGAACCATCGACATCAGTGCGGAAAGTACTACGGTAACAATTCCCGCTACGAACAGAAAATTCGCAATCA
Source organism: Draconibacterium sp. (assembly GCA_036735485.1). Taxonomy (GTDB): domain Bacteria; phylum Bacteroidota; class Bacteroidia; order Bacteroidales; family Prolixibacteraceae; genus Draconibacterium. The sequence continues at coordinate 47,758 of DAINOH010000020.1, forward strand.
GACTGTTGTGTGCACCCAGCGGCAACCATTCTTCAGAAAGGAAAAAAACAGCGACAAAAACGGTAATAACAATATTGATGTAACTGGTAAATTCTTTTCGTTTTTCAGGCCAGCGGTATTCGAGGAGATTGTTAACACCAATTGCAATTAATGCAACAGAAAGCCACGACTGGTAAATAACAATAAAAACCAACCCTGCCAGAATCAGACTTCCGTTCCAAATCCTTTTTATCTTCTTTGCATCGAAACGGATATTGAAAAAGATGTGAACCAGCGTGGGCAAAACCACAATTCCCAGCACAAATGCGGAAATCAAAGCAAATGTCTTGGTTAATGCAAGCGGATGAAACAGTTTACCTTCGGCTGCTTCCATTGCAAACACCGGAAGAAAACTAACAATTGTAGTAGCAATTGAAGTTACCACTGCATCACGAACTTCCGTGGTGGCATTGTAAATAACGGTCATCAGTTGCTTGCCACGGATTCCTTTGTTCTCGGGCATTTCAAGGTGCCGGAGGATATTTTCAACATCCACAATGCCGATATCAACCATTACGCCAATGGCAATGGCAATGCCCGACAAAGCCACAACATTTGCATCGACACCAAAAAGGTGCATCAGAATAAATGTCATTAAAACGCCAATGGGAAGCAATCCGGCCACAATGATGGAAGCTCTCAGGTTAAGCACCAGCACAATAATAACGATAATGCTGATTAAAATTTCGTGAGAAAGCGCCGATTCGAGCGTACCAATAGTTTCTTTAATCAGCCCTGTCCGGTCGTAAAAAGGAACAACAGTTACTTTCGAAACGGTTCCGTCAGGTAATGTTTTTTGTGGCAAGCCTGCTTCTATTTCCTTTATTTTATCTTTTACATTATTTATAACTTCCAGCGGATTTGAACCGTACCGCGCCACCACTACTGCCCCCACCGCTTCAGCACCTGCCTTGTCAAGGCCTCCGCGCCTTGTTGCCGGGCCAAACGAAACATGCGAAACATCCTTTATCCGTACCGGAACGTTGTTACGCACAGCGACTACAGAACTTTCAAGGTCTTCAAGGTTTTTTACATATCCAAGACCCCGGATAATGTATTCAACATTGTTTAGTTCAATGGTTTCAGCACCAATATCGAGGTTACTTTTTTGTACGGCCGACATAATATCCATTACCGAAACACCATAAGCTTTCATTGCCTCGGGGTTGATATCAACCTGGTATTCCCTGATAAAACCGCCAACAGATGCCACTTCCGAAACGCCTTCGGCAGCTGATAGTCCGTATTTCACATAAAAGTCCTGGATGGTGCGCAACTCCTGCGGATTCCAGCCACCATTGGGCTGACCTGTTTTTGGGTCACGGCCTTCGAGCGTGTACCAGTAAATTTGTCCCAACGCTGTTGCGTCGGGTCCTAAAGTTGGCTGAACACCTTCGGGCAAAGTTCCGGATGGTAATGAATTGAGCTTTTCGAGAATCCGCGAACGGCTCCAGTAAAATTCGACATCATCTTTAAAAATGATATAAATAAATGACATTCCAAACATGGAAGTGCTTCGAATGGTTTGAACCCCCGGAATACCAAGCATAGCCGTGGTAAGCGGATAAGTTACCTGGTCCTGCATGTCTTTGGGCGAACGGCCCATCCATTCAGTTGCCACTATCTGCTGGTTTTCACCAATATCGGGGATGGCATCCACCGGAACCGGGTTGCGTGGTAAAACGCCGGTTTGCCAGTGAAACGGCATAACCACGATTCCATAAACTACGAAAACTGCCAGAAACAAAAATGTTATCAGCCTGTTTTCGAGGAAAAATCTGACAAGTCGGTTAAACATAGACTTTTACTTTAGATTGATGTTAAAATTGAATGACAAAGTCATATGTCGGGATATTTATATCCCAACATACAAAAATTCACTTCAGTCAAAAAGTCTTACTAACTTTCTGTTAAAAGTGAAATAACATCAATTTCATAAAAGATATGACTGTTTGAGAGAGAGTACTTTCTGAATTTTTGGTGGGGGAGGCGAATCAGTGAATAAAATTATATGATTATTGTTTTCAGCTACACCGGGTAATTCGAGAGAACCAGGAATAGATACTAAAATATCAATTTCGGCTAATTGGGGAGCATCCTGAACTTGTGCTGCAGAAATATCATCCTGTAATTTGTAGAAATGATTCTCATTATGACAACAGTCAGAATCGCCACAGCACGATTTTGACTCACCGAATAACTTCAAAGAAACAAAGGTTCCACTGCAAAAATGTTTTGAAACGGCCATTCCCATTGTTGCTGTCAACAATATGACCGATAAAATGATATGGCTGAATCTTCTTAACATTTTTGTTTAACTCACAACAAAGAAACAGATTATTTTCAGAAATGTTTTATAAAAGCACTGCATTTTGAAATCATTAACAATTAAAAGAATTTATTTTTCTGAAACGGAAAAGACCATACATGGCAATGACATACTATAATTCCACTTTTTTATTAAGCGCGTGACGGCCAGTCGTCTGCTAAATAAGTGATTCCAAATGCCCGAAAAAAGTAATGGGCAAACAAATGTTCACCCATTACAAATCTTAAGCATGAAATATATTCAATAATATATCTCCGGTTTTTTAGTGCTGATGCCCGGCGTGGTCGTCTTTCTTTTGTTCTGCCCTTTCGTATTTGAAGCAATCGGGCAACTTGTTGTACAGCATTTTACCCGTATGGATGGGATTATAAACACAATCAGGAAGTAGAATATCAGAAACGTAAGTATATAAATTGGAATCATCAGACTATTTTTAGATTTTAGTTACAACACTTACATTTTTGCTGAATTGGCGGGCATTTCACAGAACCATAAGAACAAAATACACAGCAATCCCCTTGTTTCGGTTTCAACACGGAATTACAATTTTCACATTCATAAAAATATTGACATGAATCGGTGGGCATAGTTTCTTCTTTTTTAAAACCACACTCAGGGCAGGTAATTGTTGATTTAAGAAATATTGGTTTCATTATTTACCAAGTTTTAAAATTCTTATTGCACCTCGAACAACTATCAAAAATACAATTAAACCAATTACTAAATCAGGAAATTTTGATTGTGTGAGTAACACCAACACACCGGCTATAATAACACCTGCATTTATTATTACATCGTTTGAAGTGAATATCATGCTGGCTTTCATGTGGGCTTCGTTACTTTTCGATTTTTGGAGCAGGAACAAACAAACAGCATTGGCAATTAATGCAAAAATTGAAACTCCTATCATAATCCGGTAGTCCGGCATTTCTTCAAATCCAATAAACCGCCTGACTACTTCAAAAATACCTAAAAGAGCAAGTGTAAGCTGAAAATATCCGCTCAATCGAGCCACTTTCTTTTTTCTTATAACGGTTGAACCTACTGCCCAAAGACTTAATCCGTAAACAAAAGCATCGGCAAGCATATCGAGCGAATCAGCAACCAAACCCATAGATTTTGAAAAAAGTCCGGTTGTCATTTCGATTATAAAGAATCCGAAATTAATGATGAGTACCGACCAAAGTAGTTTTGACTGCACATCAGAATTTTCCAAGACCACTTCTTTTTCATCAACAGAACCGGAACGTGTAAGCTTTGCACCAAAGTTCAGGGATTCTAAACGAAATAGTATTTCTTTATCTTGCTCTGAATGAAATACAGTAAGATTGCGGTTTTCAATATCGAAATCCAGTTTTTTGATAACTTGTAATCCATCCAGTTTCATCCGAATCATGTTTTCTTCGGACGGACAATCCATTTTTGATATGTGATATTCAGATTTAATCATTGTCGCCTGATAATCTAAGTTTTATTCCTCCATTAAATACAAACCCGTCAGTAGGTGCCCAAATATCTGGGAAAACAGGATTATTTACCGGAGGCAATACCAAAGGTTCAAAATCAGATTGCATCACATTTGTAAAGTTCTCGAAATTCACGAACAGAGATAAACGTTCCCAATGGCGCATAACCATTATTCCCATTGTCCAATAATCTGTTTTTTGATTGTATAAATTATCGAACTGTTTTCCCGTGTAATAAACCTCATATCCGGCTGACCATTTTTCTTCAATTTCGTAAAATATTACTGCACCTGCGTTGTGCTTTGGGGTAAGTGGTTTTTGGTTATTGATATTATCGTATTGTAATTCGGTATTAACAAAGGCATAGTTTAAATAGAGTTTAAAATCGTCATAAGTTAGTTTTATGTTGGTTTCAAAGCCTGAACTTAAAATATTGCCATCGGCACTTTCAAAATACGCCATTTCTGTTGTTTCGTCTTCTCTTAATACCAGCGCATTTTTAAGCTGAGTCAAAAAGAAGAGTTGATTTATTGAGAAAGTCATTTCATCGCCCAGTGCGGTTTTATAGTTTACATCGAAATTACCACCAATTGAAGTTTCTGCATCCACCAGGTCTTTTGACAGCGGTTGAATATCCCTGTAATAAATTCTCTCGGCATCTTCGGTAAAAATGGTTGGCAGTTTGTAACCCATAGCACCACCAAGACGTGAACTAAATTTACTGTTCGGTTTAAATAACAACGAAAAACGGGGAAGCACAAATGTTCCATAGTCAGCATTATAGTCGGCGCGTAAGCCGGTCTCTAAACCAATTTTTTCGCTAAAATCGGTTGTATTTTGAATGAAGCCGCCAATTGTATTATGGGTATAATCTCTCGCAGAATATGAATCAGCATCCTTCTCAGTAAACTGTTCGAGATAATGGTTTAATCCAAACTGCCATTCTGTTTTGTCGCTGTTGTGCAGGTTGTATATAGCTTCGGTAAAACTTGATAATTGATTTCCGCTAAAACTGTAGTCCGGAATAGTAAGCTTTCTGTCAAAGTAAGAAACACTGTTTTTAAACGAGAATGTTCTGTTATCAGTTGTATTCTGAAAACTTAATTGTGAGGCATAACGTTCTGATTTATTTTCCTCAGAAAAAACATTTTCCGCGCTTGAATTTCCCTGTATAACTTCCATGTCTCCGCCAGTTCTATTGTCGATGGTCGTGTTTAATCCTAAACTTAATTCAGTTTCAGGATTAAAATAGTAGTAGAATTTTGGATTCAGACTGTAAGTTTGCGCTTTTGGCATATTTGAAAAACTATCGTTATCGGGGTCGAATGCTATTTGATTATTGGCTGAGCCATAAACTGAAAGACCCACTTTCCCGTATTTCTGCGCATAAAATAAATTACCCGTTGTACCTAATGCACTTGTTTGATTTACCATAACATCAAGTTTTGCTTCTTCCTCTGGTTGTATGGTTACAAGGTTTACAAGGCCTGCAATTGCGCCGCCACCATACAAAGTAGAATTACTTCCTTTAATCAGCTCTACCTGTTTTAAATCAAGTGGCGGTATCTGCATAATGGAAAGTCCACCTGCGAAACCACCATAAAGGGGCATCCCATCTTTTAATATTTGTGTATAACGACCATCCAAGCCCTGAATACGAATACTCATATTACCTGAACTTAGTGAGGTTTGCTGCATTTGTACTCCGGTGGTTTCTCTTAAAAGCATGCCAATGTTTGTTGAGTTCATTGCTGCCTTTTCGCCTAATTCCTCGCCAGTAATTGCTTCAACTCTTGTTGGAATGTCCTGAATTGTCCGGGAAGACCGTGTTGCTGCAATTACAACTTCTTCCAGTTCTTCCCCTTCTTCCAATTCAATTTCGATGACCTTGTTATTATCCCGGGGAAAGGATATTTCAATTTCCTTTTCTTCAAAACCAACAAAGGAAATTATAAACTCAAATTCGCCATCAGGCAAATTTTCAAACTTTGCAATGCCATCCTGATTTGTTATTGTTCCGTTTGTTGTTCCTTCAATGACCACACTTGCACCTATCAAAGGTTCTCCTGATTCTTCCCTGACTTCAAAACTAACTGTGTTTTGTGCAAGCAATATCCCTGATGTAAAAAGAAAAAACAGAATAGCGAATATTTGTTTCATAGCATAACTTTTTGAATTACTTACTACAAAACTACCGATGGATTACATGCAACAGTATTGCAAAGTTTTACCGGCAATTTGGGCAAGTACCCTTTATTACGAAGTTTGCACTTTCAAACGAGAAGCCTTCCGGTAAATCCATTTTTGGAACCGGCATGTCTTTCATGCAGTGAGTATGTCCACATTTATTACACAGGAAATGAATGTGCAAGTCATCTAAAATACAGGTGCAATCATCGTCGCAAAGAGCATATTTAACCGCTCCTGTTCCATCGTCAATGCTATGAATCAGATAATTATCCTGAAACGTTTTGAGTGTACGGAATATCGTAGAACGTTCAACATTATCGAATTGCTGTTCTATTTCGTAAAGGCTTAATGCTTTCTTTTGTTTTTCTAAAACCTCGTAAACCAATAGGCGCATGGCTGTTGGTTTAATATTCTTTTGCAGCAACTTAATATCTGTTTCATTTTTCATACGCTATAAAATACTTGACGGGTTTTGTATCAATTACATCACATTAAAAACACACGTTTGCATAAATCAAAATACAAACGTGTGTAATACTATTATGGTTCAAACTGGTTTAACTCGGCATTCACCCTGTTCAGGTCGCGCTCGCTGTTTAACAGGTTGTTGATGCTTTCGTAGTAAAACGAAAATTCGGTGATGTAGTTAATCAGCGATATTTCCCCCTTATCAAGTGCAGTTTTTAAAAATGAGGTATTGTAATACTGGCTTAATCCCTCACGATAACCGGCCACATTTTGCTGCAACCCTGCTGCTTTGTTGTACAGCGCTTTCAAATGATTATAAAACTGAACCTTGTTATCAGCTTCCACACTTTCGAGCGCCAGCGAATTTGCTTTTGCATATTTCACCCGGTTTTTATTTTCCCATAGCGGAACGCTTACACCCACCGTAACTCCCTGGTATTGCTGACCCACAACCGACTCGCTCATATACCCGGCCTGAAGTTTTGGCAATCCCAAAGCCTTACTTAACTCTTCCTGTTTGCGGCTGATTTCAATTTCGCTGTTAATCCAGGCCAGCATTGGGTTTTGTTGTTCAGCCTGCGAAATCCACTGGTCAAAACCTGCCGGAAGAACTACTTGTTGAAATTCACTTTCTGTTATTTCAAGCAGGATTCCACCATTCAACAGGGTAAGTTCCGCTAATCTGGCGCTGCGTTCAACCTCTGTCGATTCCAGTGTTTTACTTGCATTCAACAGGTTTAGCTGTGCTTTATTGTATTCCAGAATATTGGTTTCTCCCACATCAAATTTCGATTTATACGATTGGGCAATTTGCCTTGCATAAGTAACCCTTTTTGTTAACTCTGCTATCAGCGCGTTGTAATACACCACATCGAAATAAATCAGCTTGGCCTGCAGTCTTACTGCATAAAGTTCTTTTCGGTACAAAAGCATGATTTGTTCGTTTTTCAAATCCGAAATCTGATTTTTAAAACGATAAGCAGTCGGGAAATCGAGGCTTTGTTTAATGCTGAAATCGGTCCGGTTCCCGATGTTGCCCGGACTGCCCCACAAATAGTTAAACTCAACCTCAGGATTAGGAACAAAAATTCCGGTTTTATTCCCGAGTGTTTCTGCTTCAGCGCTCTTTTTTAAAGCCGCAAGCGTAGTGTTGTTTTTTTCAATCTCTGCCAAAACTGTGTCGATTGTGTTTTGAGCGCCAAGACTGAAAACCATCACCAATAGTAAATTGAATATAATTGCCCGTTTCATTCCTTTTCAGTTTTAATAATTCCACGTTGATTAAAAATGCTGTAAACAATCGGCACAATGTAAATATTGAGGATTGTAGAAGTTAACAGTCCTCCCAGAATTACTTTTGCCATCGGACTTTGAATTTCGTTGCCCGAAAGGTCGCCACGCAGGGCTAAAGGAATCAGGGCAAGTGCAGCTGTGAGTGCAGTCATTAGAATAGCATTTAACCGGTCCGACGAGCCTCGCGTTACAGTTTCGTTTAATGAAATACCCTGTAAACTTAGCCGCTGATAGTTTGAAATCAGCAGAATACCGTTTCGGGTAGCGATTCCAAATAAAGTAATAAACCCGATTATTGCCGGAATACTCAAAATGCCCGATGTTACCCAAATGGCAAACACGCCGCCAATCAATGCCAGCGGCAGATTGAGCAGAATAATACCTGCCAGTTTAAAGTTTTTGAACTCCTGGTACAGCAACAGGAAAATGATAATGATGGCAATTATTGAAGTGAGCAAAAGTGTTTTCGATGCTCTTGCCTCGCTTTCAAATTGCCCTCCATATTCAATTCTGTACCCCTCGGGCAAAGTTATCTTTTCGCCGATGTTGGTTTGAATATCCTGAACAACACTTCTTAAATCGCGTTCGGCAACATTGGCCGAGATTACAATTTTACGCTGCACATTTTCCCTGCTGATTGAACTTGGTCCAGCCACCGAAACAATTTCAGCAACCTGTTCGAGCGGCACTTTCCTGCCGTCGTGTGTATCAATCAGCGCTGTTTTTATACCATCGATAGTTTGCGTGTAATCGTTGTTCAGCCTGAGTACCAAATCGAAACTGCGCTGTCCCTCATAAATATCGGCCAGCTTTTCGCCATCAAACGACATATCGACAAACGCATTAAAATCATCGATGCCAATTCCATATTGCGCAAGCAGGTTCCGGTTGGCTCTGATTTGAATTTGCGGAATCTCAACCTGCTGGTCAACATTAACATCAACCAATCCTTCAATATCGACAATTGCATTTTTTATTTCGTTACCAGTGGTAAACATTTTATTGAGGTCGGTGCCAAACAGTTTGATGGCAATATTTGCCCTTGTACCCGAAAGCATGTGGTCGATACGATGTCCCAGCGGTTGCCCCACTGTGTATGCAATTCCTGGGATTCGCGCCAAGGTTGACCTCACATCAGCCATAAATTCCGGTTGTGTACGTTCGCTTATTTTGAAATTAACATCAATTTCGGCGCTGTTGGTGGTTTGCGAGTGTTCATCGAGTTCGCCCCTTCCGGTTCGGCGTGCTGTACTTGAAACTTCCGGTATTGCCAGAAGTTCGGTTTCCACAAGATTTCCCAGCCGGTTACTCTCTTCGAGTGAAGCGCCCGGTTTTGTGACGACCGACAACGTTAATGCGCCTTCGTTAAACTCGGGTAAAAAGCTTCGCCCAAAGTTTGAAAACACAAACAACGAAACCAGAAACAAACCCAGAATCGGGATTAAAACTGCTTTTTTATGGTGCAAAGCCCATACCAGCGACTTTTCATAATTTGTTGTAAGCTTGCGTACAAGCCACTTTTCCTTTTCATTTTTTGCCAGGTATTTTTCACCGGAAAGCAGCATTTTTGCTAAAAGCGGGGTCAACGTCATTGCCACCACAAGCGAAACAAAAAGCGATACGATAAACGCAATACCCAGCGGTTTTAACATGCGGCCTTCCATCCCCGAAAGAAAGAAAAGCGGAAGAAAAGCAACCATAATAATTAAAGTAGCATTGAAAATGGAAGCCCTTATTTCTTTTGAGGCTTCAAACACAACGGTAAAAGATGAAAGCCTTTCCTGTTCGGGCAGTTGCCGGTTTTGCCGGAGCCGTTTATACACATTCTCAACATCGATAATGGCGTCGTCAACCAGCGAACCAATGGCAATGGCCATACCACCCAAACTCATGGTATTGATGGTCATTCCCAAACCTTTTAAAACCAGAATGGCCCCAAGTAGTGAAAGCGGAATCGCAAGCAACGAAATAACGGTTGACCGGAAACTTCCCAGAAAAAGAAATAAAATGATGATAACAAAGATTCCGCCCTCGATTAAGGCATTTTGTACGTTATTTACTGAGGTCTCGATAAAATCGGCTTGCCTGAAAATTTTGGTATCGAGAACCACATCTGCCGGAAAGGTTTTTTTTAATTCTTCGAGGTTTTTTTCAATCCTCCTTGTTACTTCAAGCGTATTGGCATTGGGTTGTTTCGATATTGAAATAATTACAGCGGGTTTGGCGCTGCCGGAAGCATAACCCATTTTGGGCGCACTGCCTGTAATCACTTCGGCAACATCAGAAACCCTGACAGGTTTACCGTTTACCATTTTTACAAACGTGTTTCCCAAAGCTTCTGTATCCGAAGTACGTGCAATGCCACGTACCACGTATTCATTCCCAAACTGACGGACCACACCACCGGTTGAATTTTGACTGATACCCTTGCAAACAATAGCCAACTCATTCATCGAAACATCGAAATATTTCATTTTTTGCGGGTCGGCCAAAACCTGGTACTGTTTGTAATCGCCGCCAATGATGGTAACCTGCGATACGCCTCCGGTGGCCAATATCAGGGGTTTTACGTTCCATTCGGCCATTGTCCGCAACTCCATCATGCTTGTGCTGTCTGACTGCATTCCCACAAAAAATATTTCTCCCATCACACTCGATTGCGGGGCCAGTGCTGGTTGCCCCACACCCAGCGGCATACGCGATGAAACGCTGATGAGCTTCTCGCTCACAATCTGCCGTGCTTTAAAAATGTCGGTTCCCCAGTCAAACTCAACCCAAACAAATGAATAACCTTGTGATGAAGCAGAGCGAACGCGGCGAACATCGGTAGCGCCGTTTACTGCCGATTCGATGGGGAAAGTAACCAGACGTTCCACTTCTTCCGAAGCCATTCCGTGCGCGTCGGTCATTACCACCACCGTTGGGGCGGTGAGGTCGGGAAATACGTCAACATCCATATTCGAGGCGGTTCTTGTTCCAAAAACCACCAGTACCACTGAACAAAGCAAAATCAGATATTTGTTGTTCAGCGAAAACCTGATTATATTATTTAACATGGTTTGCGGTTTTAATGAACGTGACCTGAATGAGCATCCAATGTTCCGGTGGCCTGAGCCAGTTTAATGAGCATAGCGCCATGGGTTACAATCCGCTCATCTGAACGCAGTCCTTTCACGATTTCCATTTGAACGCCATCGGTTTTGCCTGCCGAAACTTCGCGTTTTTCAAACAGTTCGGGAGAAACCTGGACCCATACAAAATAACTGCCCTGCTCTTCAAGAAGGGCCGAAACGGGAACGGTTAGCGCTTCAGCGTTTGTGAGTGTTTTCAAATAAACTTCAACAAAACTGCCAGGGATGAAGTTTCCTGTATTATCGATTTGCAAAGTAATTGGAACTAAAAAACTGCCCGCACCTGCTGATTTACCGTAAGCCAGTACTTTGCCATTTAACTCTTCAAATGTGTAAGTTCGGTTATCACTGGGGGTACGAAGATTTGCCGATTGAACTGAGCCGAGAACAGACGCATATTTCATAGGTAAATCGGCGGTGAGTGTCAGTGTGCGGTTTTGCGAAACAGTCACAAGCGGCTGACCAGCTTCAACATAAGTCCCGTTTTTTACAAAAACCTGTTTTATGAATCCACTCATCGGACTTGTGACGGTTTGCCCGGCAGCATTGAAATTTTTGTTCAGGTTTTCATAAACTGCTTTGCTGTTTTCGTACTGGTTTTTGGCTGCAATCAAATCTTTTTCTGACACAATTTTGTCTTTTGCCAGTTCCTGCGCCCTTTCGTAATCGGCCTTTGCTTTTTCGTAATTGTTTTGTGCCTCGGTAAACCTGACAGAAATATTGTTATCGGCCATATTGCTTCCGGTAATTGAGCACAACGACTGGCCGTTTGAAACTTCTTTGCCTTCGAGCAGGTTGTTGGCAGAAATTTGAACGATTCCAGCAGTGCGGGCAGAAACAACAATTTCATTTCCCTGCGAGGGTTGCACAAGTGCGGTGGTTTTAATCACTTCGCCAAAAGGACCAATCACGGGCATGCCTGTTGAAAAGTCAATTTTCCATGATTGTTCTTTGGTAAAAACTGCAGTATTTGTTTTCGAAACAACCACTGCTTCACCCGCTTTATGGGCTTCGTCATGATTGGCAAAAACTTTCACTTCAGGAACAAGTACTTCAAAACTGCCCTTTTCGTTGGTAATTTCAAATTTAAGCGAACCCGTACCCGCAGTTTCAGGTTTGATGTCGAAACTGTAAATGCCTTTTCGTGTTGGGTTTTCGAGTGTCTGACTGGTTTCTTTTCCATTCACGGTTAAAATCAGCTTTATACTTCCGCTTTCCAGCGCTTTAAAATCAGGCAATATCGAAAAATGGGACAGTACATTTGCCTTTTCACCAGCAACAAATGCATCGGCTTCAGCAAAAAGTTCAAAATCATTGCTGTAAGCTGTATATTGAAATTTTGGTTCTTCGTGTTCGTGTTCGCCGGATGCCGCGGCCTCTGTTTCGTGGTCGTGGACGTCATGTTCAGCTTCAGCTTTGTTTTGCTGATTGCAGGCTGCCAGAATTGTTGCCAATAATGCAACAATAAATATCTTTAAATTCATATTAAATACTGTTTAAATGTTAAAAATCAAATGGTAAGTAAGGATGTTTCACATCAGGTTTGATGATGTTATAAATACCTTGAAAATTGATGATTTAAACAGTTGGTGGTGCGCGGAGGCCCTGGGAATAATCTAAATACGTTTGAAATAACGGAACATCTTTGGGGTATGGATTTATTCTGAATAATTCAGTGAATTGCAATTCATCAGAATATCCTGAATGAAGGATAAAACATTCGGTAAAATTTTCGAGGTACAAAACCACTGGTTCAATCCTGCACTGATTAACCGGAACAACAACCAATTGTTTCAGAATGCAATTGGTAACAGGGCTGCTGGAATCATGTTCGTGATTACAATCAGCAGGATGAGTTGATGAGTCCTGTTCAGTGTGGTGACAATGCGAAATGTTGATACAAACCTGCAGTTCATGATGGTGATGCGGAAAAACAGCATGTGCCAGCAAAATAATGTTGGCCAGAAGAATAAAAAATGTTGCTGTTGTTTTCCTAATCATTTGTTGTATTACTAATACTGCAAAGGAAACAAAAAAAATGAATTTTGGTTTAACTAATAGTTGCTGTGTAAATACAAATCCCTTGTAAATACTTTGAATAGAATGTCTTTAAAAATATTGGTGCACTTGTTTTGTTATTTATCGATTCCTTAGGTTAATCCAAAAAGTCATAAAAACCACAAATTATCTTTTCCAAAGTCGGGGATTTCGTAGCCATCAAAATAGGGGAACATTTCGGCAACCATTTCGGGGTACTTGATGGTTACCGGCAGGTTTTGCTGGGTGAGCGATTTCCAGTAAACCCTGCTGAACTGATATACCTGGTCTAACAATTCACGTATTATTTTCGGGTCTTTTTCCAATTCTTCATCTGTACATGAAATGGCCAGTTTTACCGGGAACGGAAATCCATCGGTCTGTTTCATTGGATAATCGCCGTAACGTGTGTTGTTAAAAAGCAGGTACTTGTTAAAACCAATTTTAATATAAAGTCCGCTTAGCGGTATTCTTTGTGTGAAATTTTCATCGAAAGCAACAATATCGGTTGATTCTGTTTTGTTGATGGTTACTACAAATACCGGGATATTCAATCCAAGATTTTTCAATCCGGTTTCAATCGGTTCAAGTTCGTCGCTGCGCATGGGTTTATAAAAATGGATTATGAGCCTGTTCAGGTTGGTGTTGTGGATTGCATATTCTTTAACTGTATCGAGAATAGAACCAACCAACTCATCCACCTCATTTTTTCGGAAACAATCGAACCGGTTAAAAGTGCCGTTGTTCTGAAAGCTAAAAGCGCTGCCAATGTACTGGACATTTGTGTTTACGTGTTTGAAAGCTCCCACGCCAATAATCAATTCGTTTTTTAATTGTGTATCCAACCGCCAGGGAATGCCCTTCAGTTTTGCGAGCATTGCAATGGCAATGTTGGGTAAACTGTAATGATATTTTATACCGGGATTTAAAATTTTCTCAGCATCAAGTACCTGCGACGAAATTCTGTTTTTCAGGAGGAGTTCCTTAATTTTATAATAGATGGCTTTTCGCTTTTCATCGTTGATGTGTTTGCTGTGCGGACTGATGTAAATTGCCATATATCGCACATCGTCCTTAAAATCCCTTTTGCGAATCAATTCTTCTATCTCGGGAATCGGATTGTCTTTGTCGTTAAATGCAAAGCTGAACTTGTCAACTATATAGAAGTTGATGTGCGAATAAGTTTGCAATCCGCTGAAACCAGGATTTTCTCCTTTAAAGAAATCAATAATATGTTCGGCTTTCTTTTGGTCGGATTTATGCAGGATAAAAAACAAGTGAATCTTTGAAAACGGACTGATTTGCAAAGGACCATACGTCTTCATCCCGGTGATGGTGGAAATATCTTTACCATTAACTCCCTCTTTTTTACCAAACAAAAGCTGATTGCTGTTGTGAGTAACTTTACCAATTCTCAGTTCGTCCACTTTTACAAATCCGTTGGAAGTAATGGGAATCACTGTTTTAAATTCATTAGTATTAATGTATTTGTTGTAAAAACGATTTATCTGGTTTTGGTATTTCAGGTATTTATTCCCTCTGTCGGGCGCTTCGGCCGGTTCTTTTAATGCCGCCTTAATATCGAAGTTCCAAACAGGGTTCGTATTATGAGGAAAACGCCGGGCATCTTCAGGCAACTCATCAAACCTATAAAGCTGACTGTTAAAAATTACCCATGTATAAATTTCAGGAGGAATAATATCGGATAAAACTGACATACTTTTTTTGAATACCCTTGAAGTTCCTTCAAATGAAATCAACAGTTCAGGAGATTTTGTAATTCTTGCAAACTGAACTTTGAGTGAGAATTTGTCGAAGAACTTGTAAGTTTCGTTATCGTACCGGATATTGGAAGGTAACCATATTTCGGTATCGTCTATAAAATTAGGTTTTACAAGCAGGCCGTTCTTTTTAAACCATGTATGTATCCTGCTGTTGTAATAGCGCCGAAGGATTCCGATGCCAAAACAGGCATTTTTTACTTTTACCTTTTCTTCAACACCTTTTTCATTTATAATTGTTTCAATGACCGGTTCCACCGGTTTTGTTACTGAAAAACCATTGGCTACCGGAATTTCAAACGAAGTGTAAAAATGTTCCTGTTCGCCAAAATGCTGAATCACTTCATTAGGGACGAGAATTTTTGAAATGCGTTGTAATCCTTCTGTTTCAGCGGGTAGAAAGTAAAAAGTTAATTCATCATTCGGATGTGAGAAGGAGAGGAGGTTAAAGGTAAGATTCGGAGAGTTCATTTTATTTATTGTTTTTGATTTATTGCATAATACTAATATTACGGGTTACTCCAGATTTTTATTCTTTTCTGGCATTCATTCGCTGGTAATCCCAATTTTGGGTTTACCAGGGTACATAGTTCATTGAGTTTATCGATTGCAGATTGCGCTGAAAGAAAACCATAATCCACAAGATTGTCGAAAACCCAAAAATGGCCGTGTACCTCTATGTTATTTGCTTTTGCAAATTTTCGCAAGGTATTGTCACTTGTTATTAATGCAGCATTTTTCTTTAATGCCTGATAAAAGGCAGAACAATCCTGTTCTGAAAGGCTTGTTTTTGTGCTGCGGATATTAAAAATCTCTGTAAAATCATCTTCTGATAATGCGTCAACCACTAATCTGCCGGTGTCAATATAGGTTTGTAATTCCTCCTTTTGTTCGGATAACAATTCATCGAGAATCATTTCAGTAGTATGAAAATCATATTCCAACTGAAAGAAACCGGGGAGGATTTTTAGTTCAACCAGGTCGATTAAAATATTGGCATCGTTAACGATAATCTTCACAGGGTAATAAATTCTTTGCGAAATTCGGCTAATTTCTGGTTTGACAAATTGGCCGCCTTGCTTAATGAAATTAATTCTTCAGCAGTTGCCCTGTAAATTAATTGTTTGAACCGATATGCCTTTTCGGTTCCCTGGAAAGCACCTAACCCTGATTCTGAAAGATTCTGGCTGATTCGCTTTCTAAATGAAATAAACAGATATTCGTTGATAATACCCAAATCTCTCGCCCTCGCCATGATTGCCTGAACAGAAATGCCGTAAATTTCTTTCATTACAATTAACTCTGAGAAAGAATAGTGTTCGCGTGAATTGCCAAATTCAGCTTTGAAAGTAGATTCGGGTAAAAGCATTGCACCAGCAAACTGAAAACAGAGCTTTTCCTTGTCTTTTTCAGAAATTCCGGAACCGAAATTTAAAACAAGGTGCCCCAGTTCGTGCAGGGCAGTTAATCTTTTACGCTCGACACTGTAATTCTGATTAATTACTATTACCGGTATTTTTTTATCTGCCCAACCTGAAAACCCATCAAATTCTGCAGGCGCATCAATCTCAATAACCTTAATTTCTTTATCTTCCAATAAATCAATCACATTAGACAGCGCACCCAGACCGAGGTTCCATTCATACCGAAGCCTGGAAGCAGCTTTGTCTGCATCAGCAAATGAAGATATTATAACATCAGCCACCGGATTATTAAAATCTGATTCTATATTCAGAAACTGTTCCACTTCGATGTAACGTTCCACAAAATCAGTTACAGTTTGTTTTATGGATTTTACATCCTTTACAGAAAGCTTTTGTTTTTTCCGAAATTCAACGTTTTCAATTTCGACCGAAAACGGACGGAAAAAGTAATCGGATTTCACTTTCAGGGCATGAGCCAAAGCCAGTAAAATTTTACTATCAGCCATCATTTCGCCTTTTTCGTATTTGGATATGGCATTTTTGGTGACAATGTGCCCCATTTTTTCCACCAATTCATCCTGAGATAACGCGGCGAGGGTTCTTGCACTTTTAAGTCGTTTGCCAAATAGTTCTTTCATCTCATTAAATTAATTTATTTTTAAAGGTATTCGATGTAACTCACATTATAATGATTCATCTGTGTGGCTGAATTTTTACTATGCTCGTTTCATCGATTTTATATAGTTTACAATTCGCTGTAAATATATGTATTTGTAAACCTAAAAACAAATATTTTATTTGATTAACAAACTTTTATCGTTGGTTTAATATCTGAATCTTAAAGTATCGTTTTATAAATTATTCCCGTATTTATCCAGCCAGTCAATCGCCTGGCGATAGTCGGGATAATGTGATTTCAGTAATGTCCAGAATTTATGCGAATGATTCATCACCACTGTATGAATCAGTTCGTGGACAATGATATAATCAATAACAAATACAGGAGCTTTAATCAAACGCCAGTTTAAAGATATGTTCTGGTTTTTTGAACAGTTGCCCCATTTTCGTTTTTGATTGCGGATGTAGAGTTTTTTATAGGCAAAATTCAGTTTTTCAGATAATTCGGTTAAACGATTTGTCAGGTGTTTTTTTGCAACATCCTTGTACCATTTTTCGAGAATA
>DAINOH010000021.1:0-61836 GCA_036735485.1 Draconibacterium sp.
TAAAAAGCACCGGGTTCCAGGTTGGATAACGCAGGTTTTTGTGTTGAATTCCATTGGCAACTTCCACCGGAATGGTCCATTTCCCATTTTCGAAACGGCTAACCCAGATTCCAACGTCGGGATGTTTTTCAAATGATCCGCCAAACCAGGCTGCAATCAATCCGTCTTTCGTCTGTTCTATGGTTGAAGCGTGACAACTGGGGAATTTTACATCTTCCTTTTGATAAATAAATTCTGATTTAACTACTGCATTATCGCCGGTAAATGGTTTCTGCGACCACCCGGTTATCACCAAAAGTAGAAATGCAATACTAACTGACAGTTTCATAGGAATAATTTTAAAATGTTGAACAATGGTCTTAATTTTCTGCACATATAAATGCTGAAAAATAGAATTTTAGTTGGTTTCTGTCAAGCATAAAAAATACCGGAACCTCATGTTTTTTATATTTCGCAATGATTCCGGTAATTTATCTCCGTTGTACTCGGATTTGTTTCCTTTCTGATTAACAGCAATAACTGTCTGTTTCAGAAAACAATATTTATAGTAACTTATCTGCTCTGGACCGCTTCCAGAATATCCATTTCTTTCAGATTCAGTTGAATTTGCTGCCGTTTTGCATCGTGAAACTTTCTGAATGGATAAGCCACATAATCGTTGCAAATCCCCATTGCAGCAAGCGCACTTTTAATTGTTTTGATGTATTTCGATGAATAAGCTCCTACATTGTAGATTTTCCCTTCAATCAACAACAATTTGTTTTTCAGTAAATCTATTTTTTCAAAGTCTTTTTCGAGTGATGCTTCATAAAGTTCAACAAAAACCGATGGGAACAGATTGGCACCACCCGCCACAGCTCCATGTCCACCGGCAATTATTGTTTCAGGCAGAAAAATTTCGCTGCCGGCAATTACAGCAAACTCAGGCGAGCTTTTAAATTCTTCTGCCAGGGCTAAAAGGTAAGGCAAATTGCCCGAACTGTCTTTGATTCCGATTGCTCCAAGTTCTTTTGCTTTTTTTACGGTATTTATCGACATGTGCATTTTTGTGCACGAAGGCATATTGTACATCATAAAAGGCAGCGGAAGTTGGGGAACAAGCTCTTCGAGATAAATAACAAATTCACTTTGCGATATGGGAAGATAATAAGGTGTAGAAATAACAAGCGCATCAACCCCGGCATTTTTTGCAGCATCGGCAATTTCAAGCGATCCTTCGAAACAGGTATCAGTAATTCCGGCCACTACCGGTACTTTGCCTTTCGTATAATCACAAACCCGGTTCAGAAATTCTTTCCTGAGTTTATAACTCAGGTTGGTCGCTTCACCAGTTGTCCCTAATGCAAAAATTCCGTGAACACCACCATTCAGTATATGATTGATCAGATTTTTCAACCCGGCAGAATCAAGTTCTGTATTACTGATTAACGGTGTTACAATTGGTGGTATGATTCCCTTTAAAGGCAGCTCCATAAAAATAATTTTTGAAAATTATTGATGATCTATATTCAATGCATCACAAAGGAAAACCAATGATGATTTAAATGCCTATTGTAAATTGTTTTTTTTACATTGAATTTTGACCGCATTATTTCAGTTTTCCTTTTATATTTGTCTTGATCGGTTAAAAAAGTGTATTATGGAATTCGTTTATGAAAAAATATTTGTTCCCAACAAGCACTCCTTTATAACGCGTCAGCTAAAAATGGATCCTAATTCAGAAAAGATTCATTCGCACAAAAACTACGAATTAAATCTGATTACTTCGGGATCCGGGAGGAGGATTGTAGGAAACCATATTTCGAGCTACACACCGGGCGACCTTGTACTGCTGGGACCGAATATTTCACATTGCTGGGAAGTGCTGGAATTGGATAAAGATCACGAGCCCGAATGTATCGTAACTCACTTTTACGAGAATATCATCAGTTCCGATTTTTTTAATATTCCCGAACTGGAAGATGTAATTGATTTATTGAAACAAGCCGACAGCGGCATTCTTTTTAAAGGTGCGAAAACCGAAAAAGTAGCTGGCATTCTCAGAAAAATGGTTGATCTGAAAGGCCTTGAACGTTACATTGAGTTGCTGAAAGTTTTTAATAACCTGCTGAAAATAGAGGACAGGGAGTTTCTTGCACTTCCTTCTTCAATGCCTGATTCATACGAAAAAGATCGTGACCAGATCGACAAGATCTACGAATACGTTTTCCAGAATATCCAGGAAGGAATTAACCTGAAAGACGCCTCGAAACTGGTTTTTATGGAACCAAGTTCTTTTTGCCGCTATTTTAAAAAGAAAACCGGCCAGACTTTTATGGAATATGTAAAAAGCGTCAGGATTGGCATTGCAGCCAAACTGTTGGCTGAAACCGACAAACCCATAACCCATATTTGTTACGAATGTGGTTATAACAACCTGGCCAACTTCAATTTCTACTTTAAAAATATCATGAAAAAAACCCCTTCTGATTACAGGAAGGATTTTAAATAACCCTTTTTAATACTGAGTTGGTGACATCCCGTCAACTGCTCAATCAAAAAATCTTCGAAGTAGTAAATTCACTAACTGAATCCAAGTCAGCCGGTGAGCTATTAAGTTATGCAATAATTATCATCAAAATTGTATTAATATCCGGCAACAAATGTTTTGCTGAATCGATTTTTCTGTCGTTATTTTGATGGAATCTTGATTTAATAACCATGAATAAACCACATGCTGTGATTTTTGATATGGATGGGGTTTTGGTTGACTCAGAACCTTTTCATTTTGAAAACGAAACCCGGATGTTTCGAAAATTGGGGCTCGATATTTCGGATGAGGAACACAGCCATTTCACCGGTGTGGCCACCGATGTAATGTGGCAACAAATTAGTGAAACCCGCAAATTACCTATGTCAGTTGCCGAATTAACTGAACTTACCGTTCTTGAAAGCAATCAATATTTTGGTTCGCTCGAAAAAATTGAGCCGCTTCCAGGGCTGGTCGATTTACTCGAAAAGCTGGTTGCTGCCGAAATACCGCTGGCGGTGGCAACCTCATCGGATACTGTGACCATGAAAAACATTCTGGAGAAATCGGGATTGCGGAAATATTTCCGGTTTACCGTTTGCCGCGATGATGTGGAAAACAGTAAACCAGCCCCCGATGTGTTTCTTCGTGCGGCTGAAATGCTTGGCGTTACCCCTGAAAACTGCATCGTTATTGAGGACTCCAGAAACGGAATCAAAGCTGCCAAAGCTGCCGGGATGTTTTGCATTGCTTACAATGGCAGCAATTCTGGACACCAGGACCAAAGCCAGGCCGACCGCCGGATTGCGCATTTTAACGAACTGGATTTTGTTGATCCTTTGAAATAACCACTATCATGAATCAGAATTCTTTGGCTGGTAAAATCAGCGCAGGCAAAATTGTGTACGGAACCTGTATTTCATCAGCCGCGCCACTTTGGGGAAAAGCCGCCCGGATAGCAGGCCTCGACTTTGTTTTTCTGGATACCGAACACATTCCGCTTGAACGGATGGAAGTGGCTGCACTTTGCCAGTTGTACAGCGCCATGGGAATTGCGCCTATCGTTCGCATTCCATCGCCTGACCCGTTTCGCGCCTGCCAGATGCTCGATGCCGGGGCAACCGGTGTGGTGGCGCCATACATCGAAATGGTGGAACAGGTGCAGGAAATGGTGGGCGCCATCAAATACCGGCCGCTAAAAGGGAAAAGGTTGCAAAAAGCGCTGCAAAATCCGCTGACAGTGGAAGACGAACTGAAACAATATCTTGAAAACTACAACAGGGATAAGCTTTGTATCATCAATATCGAAAGCATTCCAGCTGTGGAAAACCTCGATAATCTGCTGAAAGTTCCGGGGCTCGACGGCGTTTTTATCGGTCCGCACGATTTGTCGGTGAACATGGGTTTGCCCGAAATGTATGACCACCCCGATTTTGAGCGCGAAGTGGAAACAATCATCAGGAAATGCCGCGAGCACCGCATTGCAGTGGGAATTCATTTCTCCGAGTCACCAGACCGCCAGGTGAAATGGGTAAAAGCCGGTGCCAACATCGTGGTGCACAGTTCCGATATCGCTATTTTCTCGCAAAAACTGGCAGTAGACATTGGTTTCATCCGCAAAAATGCAAATGACGAAGGTGAAATTTCAACTGAAAAAATAATCATTTAAAAAACGATTAGTGAGCCAACCCTGCTTAAATATCAAAAATCAACTTTCTTCAATTCCACCTTCAGGGGGGCAGGGGGGTGAAAAGCGCGTGCTTTACCGAGAGTTTTTCACTTCCTTATTTCTTATTCTGTTATTCTCAATTCTAATCTTAAGTTGTTCCCAACAACCCACCCTCACTTTCCAAAAACTGCTTGTCGAATACGCTGAAACCCCCATTAATATTGACAATCCAAATCCACGGTTTTCATGGATTATTCATTCTGAAGAACGAAATAAAACTCAATCTACTTACCAGATTTTGGTTTCATCCGAAGAAAAAAAGCTGAAAAAAGGAGAAGCCGATATCTGGGATTCAGGTAAAATCAATTCTTCAGAAACCATTAAGCATGAATTTTCAGGAAGAACACTGGAGTCGAACCGGAAATATTTCTGGAAGGTAATAGTTTGGGATGAAAAAGGACAGACAGTTGAAAGTCCGGTGGCGGTTTTTGAAACAGCTTTTCTAAACCCATCCGACTGGCAGGCATCCTGGATTGGAACCGGAAACCCTGACCAGCCACTTCCTGAAAAAGGTTTTTTCTCTGACAAAAAAGAACAGTATTCCCTTCCCGACACGGTGGTTCACTCGGGACAATCGTTGCTACTCAGAAAAGAAGTCCGGCTTGAAAAGAAAATCAAATCGGCAAGGGCATTTGTTACGGGACTTGGGATTTACGAGTTCTACATCAACGGTCAGCGGGTGGGTGAAAATATGCTTGCGCCGGCCAAAACACCTTATCACAGACACATTTTATACGATACTTACGATGTAACCAGCCTGCTGAAAAAGGGAGAAAACGCCATTGGTTTTCACCTTGGCAACGGCTGGTACAATCCGTACAAAAAATGGTGGGCACAATACAGAATGCAATGGTTTGGCCATAAAAAAGCGCTGGGAAAGATTCAGATTGAATACACAGACGGAAGTTCTGAAACCGTCAAAACCGACGAAACCTGGAAATTTTCTGATGGCCCGGTGACATTCAATTGTATTTACGATGGCGAAATTTATGATGCACGGCTCGAACAAAAAGGCTGGAATGAGCATGGTTTTAATGATGCCAGCTGGAAGCCGGTGACAGTTTTTGAAAAACCTTTGGCACGACTTGAATCACACACAATGCCCCCGGTGAAAGTGGTGCAAACCACCAAACCCGTTCAAATAAAAACAGCAGAAAATCTGCAGGTTTTTGATATGCAGCAGAATTTTGCGGGTTGGGTGCGTATCAAAGTAAAAGGCGATAAAGGAACAAAAATCAGAATCCGTTTTGGCGAGGATATTTTCCCCGACAGCACCCTCGATGTTACCAGCAACGAAAACGCAAAAGCCACGGCTGAATACATTCTGAAAGGCGAAGGCGTGGAAACTTACGAACCACATTTTACTTATTTCGGGTTTAAATATGCCGAGGTTTCGGGTGACAACCATTTCGAATTGCAGGATGTGGAAGGTTTTGTGGTTCATACCGACAACCAACAGGCTGGCGATTTTGAGAGTGGCAACGAGCTGGTGAATAAAATCCACCGCGCAACGGTGTGGTCGCAGAGAAGCAATATGCTCGGCTATCCGATGGATTGTCCGCAGCGCGACGAGCGGCTGGGCTGGTTTGGCGATGCACAGGTGACTGCCGAAGAAGCAATGTTTAATTTCGATATGGCGCGGTTTTACGAAAACTGGTTTGAAGGCATCCGCGATAACCAGGATACAAAAACCGGCGACCTGCCCATCATTTCGCCGCAACCTTACATTTGGGACGAAGGCGTTGAATGGAGCAGCACGTATTTTACGATGGTGTGGCAGTTTTACCAATATTATGGCGATAAAAGAATACTGGCCCGCCACTACGAACCTATGAAACGCTACATGCAGTTTCTCGACAGTATTTCCGACAATTACATTGTGCCGATGGGCTGGATTGGCGACTGGGGCAGCATGGTGAAAGGCTGGAAAGAGGGGCAGCCCGAATCGGTGCCGACAGCTTTCTATTTTTACGACGCGGTGATTCTTTCGAAAATTGCAAAAGTGCTGGGGAATGAACCCGAAAGTCAGCAGTTTGACGCGCTGACCGAAAAAATCAAATCAGCCTACAACCAGAAATATTTTAATCCTGAAACCGGGAATTACAACGACGGAAGCCAGATGGCCAATGCATTCCCGCTGTTTTTGGGATTGGTTCCGGAGGAATACAAGGCAAAGGTTCTTGAAAATCTTGTTACCGATATAGTGGTGACAAACAATACGCACCTCACCACCGGGGTTTTGGGAACGAAATACATGCCCGAAGCACTGGCACAACTCGGCAGGCCCGATGTGGTTTGGGAACTCATCAACCAAAAAACTTACCCAAGCTGGAACAGCATGATGGAAAAATACACCACTGTCTGCGAGTTCTGGACACTGAAACAATCGAAAAACCATGTGATGATGGGCAGTATCGACGCATGGTTTTACAAATACATTGCCGGAATCAGGCTCAATGAAGAGGCTCCTGCTTACAAATCTTTTTTCATTCAGCCCAACCTGCTGAAAGACCTTGACCATGCTTCGGCCAGTACAGAAACCATTCAGGGAAAAGTTGCTTCATCTTGGAAAATTGAAAACGGCAATCTTAGTCTTAATGTCGAAATTCCCTTCAATGCAACCGCCGATGTTTTTGTTCCTGGTGCTGAAAGTGCAGCAATTTTTGAAGGTGAACAACCTGCTGAAAAGGTGGAAGGAATCCAATCCCTGGGATTTGAAAACGGTTTTCACCATTTCAGGGTTGGCTCGGGGAGATACAGTTTTACAGTGAAATCTAATTAATTCAGAAGATTGATATGATTCTCAGGAATATATGCATTTTGCTTATCGCTGTTTCAATGTTGACAGCATGTTCCGGCGAAAAACAACAGGCAAAAACGGATGATGCCTTTTCGTTTGTTTTTATGACCGATATTCACCTGAAACCTGAGATGAATGCGCCTAAAGGTTTTCAGATGGCCATTGACAAAACAAACGAACTGAATCCTGATTTTGTAATTACGGGAGGCGATCTGGTATACGATGCCATGCGTGGCGGACAAGCCCGGTGCGACAGCCTTTTTACGCTTTACAAGGAAATGAGCAAAGGTTTCACGATGCCGGTTTACAACACTTTGGGAAATCATGATTTGTTTGCCATTTATCCCGAAAGTCCTGAATCCGAAACAAATCCGGATTATAAATATGGCATGTTTGAAAGGCATTTCGGCAAAACTTATTACTCGTTCGACCATAAAGGCTGGCACTTTATTATACTGAATTCACTGGATGTAACGCAGGACAAAAAGTACAGGGGACATTTTCGTGAAGAACAGCTCGAATGGCTGAAATCGGACCTTGATAAAACTGATTCTTTGAAACCCATTGTTGTGGTCAGTCATATTCCAATGTTGAGTGTTCGGGGCCAGATGACAGGCAGCGCCGGACCCATGATTGATAATGTTGCAGAAGTTTTCAAAATGCTTGAAAACAAAAACCTGAAACTCATTTTGCAGGGGCACATTCACTGGAAAGAATCGGGAAAAATTAACGACAGGTTTGAATATATTACAGGTGGCTCCATTGCCGGAAACGGCTGGAAAGGCAGACGACATAACACAAAAGAAGGATTTGTACTTGTAAGGATTCAAAACGGTGAAGTTTCGTGGGAATACATTGACCATGGTTGGGAAAAAGAAAGGCTGAAACTTGAAAAATGATTAATAACGAATTATACAAATATTTCTGGTTGAACCCGCCAAAACGGTCGGTTGTGGAGAAAAACCAGGTAATCATTGAAACCGAACCCGGCACAGACCTGTGGCAACGCACTTATTACGGTTTTCAGAACAGCAATGCGCCGGCCTTTTTGCAGGAAGTGGAAGGCGATTTTTCGTTTGTGGTGAAAACCGAATTCGAGGAAAGCAGTTTTTTGTACGACCAATGTGGCTTGCTGCTTTTTATCGATAACGACAATTGGGTGAAAGCCGCGGTAGAGTTCGAAAATGAGCGGTTTTCAAGATTAGGTTCGGTAGTGACAAATCTTGGTTTTTCAGATTGGGCCACAACCGATATTTCTTCTGAAATTTCTGAAATGTGGTATCGAATTAGTCGACGGAGGCAGGATTTTTACCTGGAAAATGCTGTCGATGGTAAAAATTGGCAGCAAATGCGGATGTTTCACCTGCACAAAACTGATGATAAAGTGAGTGTGGGTGTGTATGCCTGCAGTCCGCTGCAATCAAGTTTTAACGCTGTTTTTTCATTGTTTGGTACTTCGCCGTGTGAATGGGCAGAATACAAAAAACATTAATAAATTTTCAATGCAAAAATTATTTAATAAACTGAAAATCATAACTCTGGGCATCATTGCGATTACAGGGTTTTCCTGCAGTAACCAAAAAGAAAAGGCAGAACCTGAAAATAGCTTGGCAACTTACATTGATGTTCCCTTTTTACAGGAAACCCACGATGGTTTTATCGTTAGCCAAAATCCTTCTGATAACGAAGTACGAAGCATTGCTGTTGACGGTGAATCGACAGTCTGGATTGCCACAGCCTCCGGAATTTTCAAAAAAGCCGATGGTTCGCGGAACTGGGAACCGGTGATTACAGGCGATGACCGCGGTCCCGCTTATGCTGTTTTAATTCAGGAAAATGGTTCGGTTTTGATGGGAACCTGGAATGGGGTTTACAGCTTTTCGGATGGGAAACTCACAAAAAATATCGGGCCAAAACCACCGGTTTCAGTAATTTGTTCGGCAGGTGACGAAGCTTTTGCACTCGGACCTCACGGAATCTGGCGTCATAAAAACGATTCGTGGGAGGAACAACCGTATAAAATTGCACGGTCGGTGCGTGATGCAGCAACCAACGGAAAAGGAAGTTTGTGGGTGGCAACTGATGCCGGTGTTTACCTGTGCAGCGAAGGGAAATCGACGTTATTCCAGGATACAACTGAAATGATAAGTGCCTATGCCCGTGCCATCGGTTTTGCAGGTAACGGTGATTGCTGGGTGGGAAATATGGGAGGTGTTTCGGTTCGTAACAACGAAAAACTCATTAAAAAAATAACGCCGCAGGAAGGGCTTTCTTCCATTTTTGTGAATTGCATAACTCCTTCTGCTGATGGCAGGATGTGGGTTGGAACCGATGTGGGAGTTGTCAGGTTTGATAAGGATTACAATCCTTCTTTACTATTCAGCCGACGTTGGCTGATGAACGATCAAGTAAACGGCATCGCTTTCGATAAAGCAGGAAATGCATGGGTTGCAACCGATGGTGGAGTGAGTTGTATCAAACAAAATCAAATGTCGCTGGCCGACAAGGAGAAAAATCTGTACGGGCAACTGATGTACCGCCACATTCGCGAACCATGGACCTGCAGCAGTGTGCGGCTCGAAATTGCCGGCGACACAGCCTCCTGGAAACCCGAGGATGATGACAACGACGGTGAATACACAGGTGGCTACCTGGCGATGGAGAGTTTCAGGTATGCGGTAACAAAATCGGAAGATGCCCACCAAAAAGCACGAAAAGCATTCGAGTTTTTAAGGCAATTACAAACGGTAACCGGAACGCAGGGATTTTTTGCACGCTCAATTGTGCCGCCAACCTGGACTAAAGTACACGATGTAAACCGCACTTATACCGAACGTGAACTGGCTGAGGAACTGGTGAAAGACCCACGCTACAAACCTGTTGAAGAACGCTGGCGGCTTTCTGCTGATGGTAAATGGCTGTGGAAAGGCGACACAAGCAGCGACGAAATGGATGGACATTATATGGCCTATTTCTATTTTTATGAATTTGCTGCCAACGACGAGGAAAAACAAATGGTCCGCGACCATGTGAAGAAACTCGACGACGAACTTATCCGCAATAATTTTAACCTTATTGATATTGACGGGACCCATTCGCGTTGGGGTGTGTGGTCGCCGGACCAGCTCAATGGCGACCCCGACTGGGCTTCAGAACGAAGTTTGAATTCCTTCGAACTGTTGGCTTATCTGAAACTGGCATACGGAATTACCGGCGATGAAACCTATCAGAAAGAATATCTGAAACTGATAAACGAACATGGTTATCTGGAAAATGCAAAGGGTATTAACTCCAAAAATCCGGCATGGCAGATTTATTTCGACCTGACCATGGAAGGTTATCTGTTCCCGATTCTTTTCAAGTATGAAAAAGACCCGCAGATTTTATCGGTTTACAAGGATATGCTCGAAAAGTGGATGGCTCACCAGAAAGCTGGGGAAAACCTGATTAACAACATGGCATACACGCTTTGCACAGGTAAAAAAATCAACGTTGAACAGACCATCAGTTTTCTGAAAGATACACCACTCGATTTGGTTGACTGGACCTTTGACCATACCAAACGCGAAGATGTGAAAGTGGTTCGTAAGCCGATTCTGGAAGAGGTGCAGATTGACAAACTTCCGCCGGCAAGTATTCGCGCCACCGTGCGTTGGGACAAAAATCCGTGGTCGGCCGTAAACGGAAATCCAAATTCAATGCGCGAACCGGTTTTCTGGCTTTGGCCTTACTGGGAAGCAAGATATCTGGGAATAATTCAGGAATAATGAATTTTAGTCATCCTGAGCGGAGTCGAAGGATGCTGGAATGGAGAATAATGATTATAGAATTATGTATAACGAAGTAAAAGAAATTCAGAAGTTTAAGGCAATTTTACTCTGTGTCTCTCTGTGTCTTCTCAGAGTTCTCTGCGTTAAAATGAGAAAAAACTTAAAAACTCATTCAGCTTGTGAAGCTGGGATAATTTCAATAAAATGATAAACGGGCAAATAAAATATGAATTTGCGGCTGCACCCTGGCAATATAAAGCCCCTGGCGGGTGGTATTTTGTTTCAGTTCCGGAAGATGTATCAAAGGAAATCAGAGAAAATCTGAAATGGCAGGAAGAAGGTTGGGGAAGGCTTAAAATAACCGCAGAAATTGGAAGTACCCGGTGGAAAACAGCCATTTGGTTCGATACAAAAAGAAATACGTATTTACTCCCACTTAAAGCAGATGTGAGAAAAAAAGAGAAGATTGAAAGTGGAAATGATATTGATGTAAATATCTGGATTTGATTTGATCACTTTTTTGATTTTGAGGTTTAAAAGTGTGAGAGTGTTCCTTTAGAAACAAAATATGGATAGAAAAACTAATAATATGAAAAGAAGCATTTTAATTTTTGTAACGATTTGTTCTCTGTTTTTAACAGGGAATACTCTTTTTGCTCAGCAAAATTTGCTTTGTCAGGGGGCATACTGGACAGAAGACGAAGGAGCCGCCATGCTGAAAAAATGGGCATCGGAATGGACCACCCGCGCCGACTGGGAAAAGCGTGCAGAAATTATCCGACAGGGATTGATTACCGGGATGAAATACGACCAGATGCCAAAAGCCGGCAACGATTTCAGACCCATCATTCACAGCACCCGCGAAATGGATGGATACATAGTCGAAAACATCGCCATCGAAAGTTTTCCGGGGTTTTACATCACCGGTAATTTGTACCGTCCGCTGAAATCTGATAAAAAATGCCCCGCTATTCTGAGTCCGCATGGCCACTGGGATGACCGCCGCATGAGTGAAGATTTGCAGAAACGCTGTGCCGGTTTTGCAAAAATGGGCGCTGTGGTTTTTGCTTACGACATGATTGGTTACAGCGACTCAAAACAGGTAACTCACAAAATGCCGGTTGCTTTGTTATTACAGACTTACAACGGAAAACGTGTGATTGACTACCTCATTTCGCGACCCGATGTGGATGCTGAAAAAATAGGTATTACAGGTGAATCGGGTGGCGGAACGCAGACAATTATGCTCACAGCCCTCGACAACCGCATAAAAGTTTCGGTGCCGGTGGTGATGGTTTCGGCCTACTTTTTTGGCGGTTGTACCTGCGAAAGCGGGATGCCGGTGCACAAAAGCGAACATCACCAAACCAACAATGTGGAAATTGCAGCGCTGGCAGCTCCGCGCCCGATGTTGCTCATTTCGGATGGTGGCGACTGGACCAAAAATACACCACGTATCGAAATGCCTTACCTGCAAAAAGTGTATGCCTTGTATGGCGCGGAAAGCAAACTAGACAATGCGCATTTCCCCGGCGAAAGGCATGGTTACGAAGCTTCAAAACGCTTTCCGGTTTACAATTTTTTTGATGAATACCTGGGGTTGAATGCCGGAAGATTGTATGGTGAAAAAGGTTTTGATGAAAGTTTTGTAACTGTCTTACCCAAAGAAGACCTGCGTGTTTTTAACGACAAGCACCCCATTCCAGCTAACGCATTGCAGGGCGACGAGGCTGTGATAAAGTATCTGAATCTGAAATAAATGAAATAAAGGGTTAAAACCCGAAATCATAATGTTTATGTATAACCCCAGCCTTAAGGCTGGGGTTAAGCAAACAACCTTTAGGAAAGGGCTTTAGCCCATAATTTTATTATATGAAGTCATTTTTAGTAATACTTATTTTAGCTGGATTCCTGTTTTTGGGAAATGGACTTTCAGCCCAAAAACACAGCACTGTAAAATTCGGGCTTTGTACCGATGTGCACCTGCCCACCATGCACGATTCGGAATACAGAATTACAACTTTTATCGATGCCATGAAAAAGGAAAACCCTGATTTCATCATCGAACTGGGTGATTTTAACACTCCCGAACCGAAATACGCCAAATATTTCGACATCTGGAATTCGTTCCCGGGTGAGAAATACCACGTCATTGGCAACCACGAAATGGATGGTGGTACTACTCGTGAAGAAGCATTGGAATATCGCAACATGAAAAGCGGGTATTATTCATTCAATAAAAACGGATTTCATTTTATTGTGCTCGATGGCAACGACAAAAAAGACCCGAATGCAAAGGGATACAAACAGTTTATTGGGCCGGAGCAGGTGGAATGGCTGAAATCTGAACTGGCAAATGTCACCACTCCGGTGGTAATATTCTCGCATCAGGGACTGGCGCATTACAGCAGCGCCGACGAGGAATATGGTGTGGAAAACTACAAACAGATGCAGGAAATTCTGGAAACACACAACAGGCAAAATCCATCAGCAAAAGTAATCGGTTGTTTTAACGGCCACACGCATTACGATTATGCCGAAAATATCAACGGAATCTGGTACATAACCATTACCTCCATGTCTTACCACTGGCTGGGTGAAAAGTACGCGCACCTTCAGTATGGCGAAGAAGTGGATAAAAATTTCAGATGGATAAAATACACCGCGCCGTTTAAAGAACCGCTTTTTACCACCGTTGAAATATCTTCAAAAGGAACCATCAAAATTGCCGGTAAAAAATCAGAGTGGGTTGGAAAAACGCCGTGGGAATTGGGATATCCGGTTGAGCTGAAAAAATACATGCGACCCGCTATCTCAAAGCGAAATTTGAAGTTCAGTTTGAAATAAAAATCTACCACATAGGCACATAGAACACATACGTTTCTATTGTGCCCTATGTGTCTGTGTGGTTTAAAGAAAAATGTATGAAAAGGCTGATTTATGTTTTGGTGTTTTTACTGTTGATTTCCTGCAACTCAACTAAAATAGAATTTAAAGCAACTGACCTGCGTTGTGAATACCTCGAAAACCCGCTGAGAATCGATGCTGTAAATCCCCGCCTTTTCTGGAAAATGGAAAAACCGGGAAGAGGCGCCATGCAAATTGCCTACCGGATTCAGGCTGCTTCGTCGGCAGAATTGCTGGCAAAAGATTCCGCCGATTTGTGGGATTCAGGCGTTGTGGAATCCGACCGTTCAATACAAATTGAATATTCAGGAAAACCGTTAAAATCGGGTGACGAGGTTTTCTGGCGGGTAAAAATTTGGGATGAAAACCGGGTGGAATCTCCCTGGAGTGAAACTGCCCGCTGGGAGATGGGAATCATGAATCCACAGGAATGGCAGGCGCAATGGACTGGTGCACCCGCTTCATTTCTTACCGGCGAACTGAAAAATGCTTCCCCTTTGTTCAGAAAGAAATTCACGGTTTCAGGAAAAATAAAAAAGGCACGCGCCTACATCAGCGGACTTGGTTATTACGAGCTCTACCTGAACGGAGAAAAAATGGGTGACCACGTTCTTTCGCCCAACCAGACCAATTTCGACAGACGACAACAGGAAAAATGGTCGGATGCACGGATTGGCAACATGAAAACAACAGTTTTATACGAAACACATGATATCACTTCAGCATTAAAAGAAGGCGAAAATGTGGCAGGTGTAATCCTTGGAAACGGGTGGTACCTGCAGGCCGACCGCCCCGATGACCCGCAATATTTGTACGACTTGCCGAGAATGCTGGCACAAATAAAAATTGACTACGAAGATGGGCGCACCGAATGGATTTTAAGCGACGATTCGTGGAAAACGGCTGTCAGTCCAATCATTTATAACGGTCTTCATTCAGGCGAAATTTACGATGCCCGGATGGAGCAAAATGGCTGGAACGAACCGGATTTTGATGATTCGGCCTGGGAAAATGCAGAACCTGTTCGTCCGCCAACCGGTGTTTTAAAGGCACAAATTTCGCCTCCCGACAGGGTAACTCAAACAATAAAACCGGTTTCGGTTTCTCAGCCCGAAAAAGGAATTTACCGCTACGACCTTGGCCGGATGATTTCGGGTTGGGCACGAATCAGAATCAGCGGTGAAAAAGGGACAAAAATCAAACTGGTATTTACCGAGGAATTTGGTCCGACTTACGGCCAGACCGATACCTACATCCTGAAAGGCGAAGGAGAAGAAACCTGGGAGCCGCGGTTTACCTGGCATGCTTTCAGGTATGTCGATGTTTTTGGCTCGCCGCAGGAACTGACACTTGAAAACCTGGAAGGCCGCGTGGTGAATACCGACGTTTCGCAAGCCGGAACTTTTGAATGTTCCAACGAACTTTTCAACCAAATTCTGGAAAACTACCGCCACACACAGCTTGGCAACATGCACGGCGGAGTTCCCAGCGATTGTCCGCACCGCGAACGCCGCGGCTACACCGGCGACGGACAGATTTCGGCCCGGTCGGCAATTTACAGTTTTAATATGGCGCCGTTTTATACTAAATGGATTGGCGATATCGGCGATGCGCAAAACCAGGTAAACGGTTATGTTCCCAACACCACACCCTACGACGACGGAGGTGGCGGAACGCCGTGGGGCGCGGCTTATGTCATCATTCCGTGGTACATGTACCAGTATTATGGCGATATTTCCATCCTGAAAAGCCATTACAACGGAATGAAACACTGGATTGACTTTATGGAAAACAGCCTCGACAAACGCGGAATTCTGGTGAACCAGGGTTTGGGAGAATGGGTTCCGCCTGATATTGTTGAAATTCATTCTGATTACGTAAATACCTGTTACTATTTCTGGTGCTGCAAACTGATGACCCAAGTGGCAGAAGTTTTGAATCAGCGGGAAGATAAAACCCGGTTTGAAAGTCTTGCCAAAAAGGCTGCCTCTGATATGTACAACGTGTATTTTAACAAAGAAAAGTCGGTGTTTTCGGTGGGCAGGCAGGGTGCAAACGCATACCCGCTGGGTTTTGGTTTTGCCGGTGACGACAGCAAAAAAACTTTGTTCGACAAGCTAGTTGAAAATGTGGAAAGCAACAATCTCCATTTTGATACCGGAATTCTCGGAACTCCGCTCTTGCTGGAAGTACTTACCGAATCGGGCCGGGTTGACCTGGCTTATACGCTGATGAACCAGCGCGATTATCCTTCTTTTGGTTACATGATTGAAAAAGGCGCCACCACCATTTGGGAAACTTTTCAGGGTGATGTTTCGCACAGTCATCCCATGTTTGGCAGCGTTACGCAATGGTTTTACCAGCATCTGGGCGGCATTGTTCCCGACCCGTCGCAACCCGGATTCAAACATACAATCATCAGACCTTACCCGGTAAGTGGGCTCGAATTCGCAAAAACCAGCTATCCGTCGCTTTATGGCGAAATAAAAACCAGCTGGAACTTTTCCGGGGACGATTTCAATCTCGATGTTTCTGTTCCTGCCAACACAACCGCCACTGTTTTTGTTCCGGCAGAAAATGCCGAAAAGGTTACTGAAAACGGCAAACCTGTTAACGAAAAGAATTTTGTTAAATTTCTGCGGATGAACGGACAGTTTGCTGTATATGCAATTGCTTCAGGAGATTACAGTTTCCGTTCCGCCGGAGCTAAAAACCTGCTGATGAAAACCATTTTGCCCGCCCCGGTTATTCAGCCCGAAAAACAGACTGCTTTCACAGGCGATTCGGTAAAGGTGACAATTACTTCAGGGGTGAAAGATGCAATAGTATTCTACACCACAAACGGAGCTGAGCCTGATTCAACCTCACTCGTTTACAAGGAACCATTTTACATCACTAATTCAGCAGAAATAAAGGCCCGTTCCATGAAAATGGGTTTCGGAACCAGTTACACGCAAAGCTGTAAAATCAACTTTATAGACCCTGAAAAAAATGGAATTAACTACGATTATTTTGAAGGAAAATGGATGAAACTCCCCGATTACAGGAAGTTGCCGGTAGTAAAATCGGGTACTATTTTTGAATTTGGGCTCGATAAAATTATTCCCACCAAAGATGAATTCGGGGTTTCGTTTTACGGATTTCTTCAGATTGATAAAACAGGAGAATATGAATTCATTATCCGGTCGAACGATGGCACAAAACTTTACCTGAATAACAAGCTGGTTATCAATCACGATGGCCCGCATGGTGCAGATATCGAAAAATCAGGAAAAATTAAACTTGAAGCCGGAAAACATCCGGTAAAACTTGACTATTTTCAGGCTGGCGGCGGACTGTTTCTGCAGTTGGAATATGCCGGCCCCGGAGTTCAGCGGCAAATCATTCCACCACAGATTTTATTCAGAAAATGAATTTACCAGTTATACTAATTTTTTCCAGATTTCATTAGTTTAGGTTAAAATTTTATTGTCGCGGCTAAATCATTTAGCTTATATTTGAGTTGTAAAAAACGTTTTAGCAACGTTTTTTAAGTTATTCATACTTAAATACAAAACCAATCAGTTTGTATGAAGAAAACATCATTAAGCGACATTGCTCGCCAACTTGGAGTATCAAAAACACTGGTTTCGCTGGTATTAAACGGGAAAGCCAAAGAACACCGGATCAGCGATGAAGTCAGTAACAAGGTAAAAAAGCTGGCAAAAGAGTTAAATTATAAACCGAATCAGATTGCTAAAGGGCTAAGAACCGGTAAAACCAACACAATCGGGTTGATTATTGCCGATATAGCCAATCCATTTTTTGGAAAATTGGGCCGAGAAATTGAAAAAGAGGCTGCCCGGCACGGTTACCGGATTGTTTTTTGTAGTTCCGACGAAAATCCCGAGAATTCACAAAAACAGATTGAGATGCTTCAGCAAGGTCAGGTTGACGGTTTTATCATTGCTCCACCTGCCGGAAGTGAAAACCAGATACTTTCTCTCAAAAGAAACAGAATTCCTTTTGTGCTTATCGACAGAAATTTTCCGGATATTGATACCAATTACATCGTGGTAGATAACATACAGGCTGCTTTTGATGCTACCGACCACCTTGTAAAAAAAGGATACAAAAAAATTGCCTGCGTCACACTGAATGTTCATCTTAATAATATGAACCAGAGGGTTTTAGGATACAAACAGGCATTGATTGAAAATAACATTCCTGTTGATGAAGATCTCATAAAAATGATGCCTTTCACTCATGAGAAGGATGATATTATGGAAGCTGTGAAACAACTTGAACCCGGCAATAAATCAAAGGTGGAAGCCATTTTCTTTGCCACAAGCAAGCTCGGTATAATGGGAATTGAAACACTGCATTCCATGGATTTGCACATACCTGATGATATTGCAGTGGTTAGTTTCGACGACCCGGATGCATACAAAATCAGTCAACCGCCGGTTTCAGCCATTGCCCAGCCTTTGCAGGAAATTGGCCGCGAATCAGTTAATGTTTTGTTAGACCTCATGAAAAATGGTGGAACCGAAACAAAGAAGATTGTTTTAAAAGCGAAATTTATTCCCCGCAAATCAAGTGGTTATTAATCTTTCTTCATGTTGATGTAACGTTAAATCCTGGAAACAAAAATGGATATCGCAAAAGGTTTTTATCTCGGTATTGATATTGGCGGCACCAAATGTGCAGTGGTGGCCGGCGACAGCGATTTTCAGATTTTTCAGAAAACGCAGTTTGATACAAGAACTGCAGAAAGAGGTTGGCAGTATGTTTTTGAAGAATTTTTTTCAAACATTGACTTACTTCTTTTGAAATACCCGAAAGAAAACCTGCGGGGAATCGGGATCAGTTGTGGCGGCCCGCTTGATTCAAAAAAGGGAATGATTTATTCGCCTCCCAATTTGCCGGGTTGGGATAATGTACCGATTACAAGGATTTTCAATGAACGTTTCAGTGTTCCGGTTTCAATTCAGAACGATGCCAACGCCTGTGCTTTGGCCGAATGGCTGATGGGCGCCGGAAAAGGAACACAAAACATGATATTTCTGACATTCGGCACCGGAATGGGTTCGGGTTTGATTCTGAATGGAAAATTATACGCCGGAACCAATGATTTGGGTGGCGAAGTCGGTCATATCAGGCTGGCGGATGATGGCCCCGTAGGTTTTGGCAAAGCCGGCTCTTTTGAGGGATTTTGCAGCGGTGGCGGAATTGCTCAGTTGGCAGCATCGTATGTTATCAATAAACTGAAACAGGGTGCAAAAGTTAATTTTTGCGACAATATTGAATCGGCACGGAAACTTACGGCAAAAATTATTGCTGAGGCTGCTGTTTCCTGCGATGCTGATGCACTCGAAATTATCAGAATTTCAGGTGAATATCTTGGTCGTGGACTATCAATTCTTATTGACATCCTGAACCCTGAATGTATTGTAATCGGGAGTATTTATGCGCGAAACGAGAATTTATTCAAACCACACATCGAACGGATGCTGGCACGCGAAGCCATTCCGTCGGCGGTGGAGGTTTGTACTATAAAACCTGCTTTATTGGGCGACAGTATCGGCGATTATGCCGCTCTTTGCGTCGCTCTTTACGAAAATCAGTTTTAAAAAGAAGAGAAAATGAAGGGAGAAAATATTTTAACCGATTTGCTAAATCGTTACAGTGAATTGCAGCCGTTGAAAGAACAGATTGCAGCCGCAGCCGAAACAATCATTGAAACATACAAAAACGGCGGGAAAGTTTTGGTTTGTGGAAACGGCGGAAGCTGTTCCGATGCCGACCATATTGTGGGCGAACTGATGAAAAGTTTTGAAGGACGCCGCCCGCTGGCAATGGAACTTCAGGAAGAATTGGTGAGGTTGTCACCGGAAACCGGGAAAATGCTGGCCGAAAAACTGCAGCAGGGTTTACCTGCAATTTCTTTAACAGTCCACCAGTCGCTGATTACAGCCATTGCCAACGACATAAGTGGAGAGGTGATTTATGCGCAGCAGGTGGTTGGCTGGGGAAACAAAGGAGATGTGCTGATTGGGCTGAGCACCTCGGGAAACTCGCAAAATGTGATTGATGCCATGATTGTTGCCCGGGCGAAAGGAATGAAAACAATCGGGTTGACAGGCGAAACCGGTGGGAAAATGCGCGAATGGAGCGACGTACTCCTCAATGTTCCACAACATCGCACAGCCTATGTTCAGGAATTGCACCTGCCTGTTTATCATGCAATTTGCATGCTTGTTGAGAAGGAAATTTTTGTATAATATTTTAAACGAATGACCTTTCAGAGTCGTCTGAACTTAAAGCGTACTTTTAATAAGGTTAGAAGAAGATAAAATTGAAATAATGCTACTAAGGTTAAAAATTGAAATAAGGTTTTTATGCAAAGAAGTTCTTATATGGAATGCCATTACCAAAACCTTATTTATTCAAATAATCTGGTAGTTCTGCTGACCCCGGAGGGGTTGAATATGAATAACCCCCGGTTTTAACCGGGGGTAAATGGGAAAGAGGAAAAACCGTCCGCGAGGAGGCATTGTTCAAGGCCAAAACCTCGTTTCGGACGGAATGGCACAATCCTCCCAAAAAGTAGTTATAAAAGGGGAATACATGATGTAAAGAATTTTAAAAATATTAGTATTCAGATAAATAGATATTTCTAAAACAAAATAAAACATAAACCTATGAATAACACCAATAAAAAATCATCGCTTACCCGCAGGCAATTTATCAATCGCACTGCACGTGGTACGGCAGTTTTGGCGGTCGCACCAGCCGGAACACTATTTGCCCAACAAACGCCCTGGCCGGCAATTGCAAATGGAATCACCTTTCACATGATTGGTCATGCCCACATCGACCCTGTTTGGTTATGGCCCTGGACAGAAGGTGTTTCAATAACACATAGTACATTTCAGTCGGCGTTGGACCGTATGAACGAGGACCCTAATTTTTGTTTTATCAGCAGTTCTGCACAGTTTTACCATTGGGTGGCTGAAAACGACCCCGAAATGATGGCTAAAATCAAAAAGCGGGTGGAAGAAGGCCGGTGGTGCATTATGGGCGGCTGGTGGGTGGAACCCGATGTCAATATTCCTTCAGGCGAAGCAATGGTTCGTCAGGGTTTGTATGGCCAGCACACTTTCCAGAAACTTTTTGGCAGAAAAGCGACCATCGGTTTTAATCCCGATTCATTTGGACACACTTCTACATTGCCACAAATCATCAAAAAACAGGGGATGGACAAATACATGTTTATGCGACCCGGTCCCAACGAAAAAACATTGCCAACCGACCTGTTCTGGTGGCAGGGTGCCGACGGAACGAAAGTGCTTACATACAGGATTCAGGAAAGCTACAACGACAGCACCCTGAATGGCGACCGCATGAAAAGGGTGGCAGGCAAGGCAACCGATCAACCCATGAAAGATTTTATGTACTTTTTTGGCGCCGGTGATCATGGTGGCGGACCTACAAAAGAGAACATGAAAACCATTGCCAAACTGAAAAATGAACAGGGTGCACCGGTAATTAGTTACAGCACTCCTGAACGGTATTTCAAAAAGATTGAAAGTGACAAAAATCTGAAATTGCCAACTGTAAATGATGATTTACAGCACCATGCTGTAGGCTGCTATACTGCTGAATCGGAAATAAAAAAAGGAAACCGCCAATCGGAAGCTGCGCTTGTGACTGCCGAAAAAATAGTAACAATTGGAGCAAAAGCCTGGGGTGCCAAATATCCAAAGAACGAACTGACCACAGCCTGGCAAAGGGTGTTGTTTCTGCAGTTTCATGATAGTATGGCTGGTACTTCTTTGGTTGAACACTCGCAGCATGCCCGCGAGGGTTATGGTTTTGCCCTCGACACAGCTCACCAGGCCACAACCATGGCAGTTCAGAAACTCGAATGGCAGATTGCTGCCGAAGACCCGGATTCCCAGTATCTGGTAGTTTTCAATCCGCATGTCTGGGAGGTGGAAGAAAACATTGAATACGACTTTAACTGGGGAACCATGCACAAAGGTTCGCGGGTGGAAGATGAAAATGGAAACACACTTCCTCATCAATGGACAGGCGGTTCAACAGAAACCGGCAGTCGTAAAAAACTGATTGTCAGGGCAAAAATTCCGGCCATGGGTTACCGCCAGATAAGGTTGCATGATGGTGATGCAGGAATGGCTTCAATTCAGGTGAAAGCCGAAGAAAACAGGCTGGAGAACGAATTTTACAAGCTGAGTTTTTCGTCAGACGGAACACTGAGCATTTTTGATAAAGAACTCGGAAAAGAAGTTTTTGGCGGCGGACAAAAAGGCTGCAAAGCTGTGGTTATCGACGACCCAAGCGACACCTGGAGCCACGACATAAAAACTTTCGACAAGGAAATTGGTCATTTTGAAAGAGCTGACATTAAAATACTGGAAAACGGTCCGCTCCGTGCTACCTTGAGAGTAGCCACAACTTACGGCAATTCAGCATTAACCATCGACTGGTCGCTGGTGGCCGGCTCAAGGCAGATTGATGCCAAAGTAACACTCGACTGGCACGAACACCTGAAAATGCTGAAGTTCTCGTTCCCTGTCGATATCGAAAATCCGGTGCCGACTTACGAAACACCTTACGGGCATATTGTTCGTGAAGCTAACGGTAACGAAGACCCGGGGCAGCGCTGGATTGACATCGCCGGCACACAGGGTGGAAAACTCTCAGGATTGACAGTGATGAACGATGCAAAATATGGTTACAGTGTTCACGGAAACGACCTGAGAATTTCTGTGGCAAGGGCTGCAGTTTATGCGCACCACAACCCGAAAGTGCTCGATATGAATGCCGAACATTACTGGATGGACCAGGGTATTCAGACTTTCAGGATGAAGCTGGTGCCCCACACCGGTACATGGAAAGAAAACAACATTGCACAAATTACTGAAGAGTTTATTTCACCGGCTGTGTCCATTTACCAGGGAATTCATGGAGGAAAACTGCCAAAATCGGGTTCATTCCTTTCCTGCGACAAACCCGGTGTAATTGTCACAGCAGTAAAACAGGCCGAAGGAAGCGATGATATCATCATTCGTTGTGTTGAAACGATTGGTGCTGCAACTGAAGCAAAACTCGACCTGAAATTTGCCGGAACTCAGTGGAATGGCAGTTTTGGGGCATGTGAAATTAAAACACTCAGGTTGAGCAAAGGAAAAATCAGGGAAGTCAATCTTTTGGAATCCTGAGTTAATCAGAAATCAATCAGTTGAAAAATATAAAAGGGATAAAGTGAAAAAGGAGCAATTAGAAAAAATTATTGATGACATCAAATCGGTGAAGATTGCCGTTTTGGGTGACTTTTGTCTCGATGCCTACTGGTTCATCGACGAGTCGAAAAGCGAAATTTCCATCGAAACCGGACAGATGACACGTCCAGTAAAACAGCAGCGTTATTCACTGGGTGGCGCCGGAAACGTTACCAACAACATCACCGCGATGGGTGTAAAAGATGTCCGTGCTTTCGGTGTTATCGGTCCCGACCCGTTTGGAACCGAAATGGTGAAGGTGATGAAACAAAACGGCATCAATCCGAAAAATCTCATGATTCAGGAAAAAGACTGGTCAACACATGTTTATACAAAACCATATGTTGGCGATGTGGAGCAAGGTCGCATCGATTTCGGGAATTTTAACAAACTGTCGAAACACACAGCCGATAAGCTGATTAACAACCTTGTTGCCGAAATTCCGGATGTGGATATCATCATTATCAACCAGCAGGTGTTGTCGGGCATTCATACCGAATATTTCAGAAAGCAAATAACTCAGGTGATTCAGCGTTTTCCTGAAAAAATATTTATTGTTGATAGTCGTAATTACAGCGCTTCGTACGAAGGTGCTTACCGCAAAATGAACGACACGGAAGCCGCCATTCTGGGTGGTTACAAGAAAGACGCAACCGACGTGGTTTTGTATTCCGAAGTTAAGGAGGCCGCCCTTCAACTGTTTAAAAAGTTTGGCAAACCGATGTTTATCACACGCGGAGCGCGCGGTTCGTTAATTGTAAACGAAAACGGGATAACCGATATTCACGGGTTAATGATTATTTCGAAAGTTGACCCGGTTGGGGCCGGCGATAGTTATCTTGCAGGCGCTGCATCGGCACTGGCCGCGGGTTACAGTATGGAAATCGCTGCCGAAATCGGTTCGTATGTTGCCGGTGTTACCGTGCAGAAACTTTTCCAGACAGGAACCGCCAGTCCCGAAGAAATTCTGAATATTGGCGCTGACCCCGATTTTGTTTACAGTCCAGAGCTGGCTGAAGATATTCGTCACGCCAATTACTGGAATGGCTCCGAAATTGAAATCATCAACGAATGGCCGCAGCCACTGAATATTAAACACGCCATTTTCGACCATGATGGTACCATTTCAACCCTGCGCGAAGGCTGGGAACACATCATGCAACCCATGATGATGAAAGCCATTCTGGGCAGTCATTTTCAGGATGCCGACGAAGCTTTGTACCACAAAGTACATACACGGGTTGTCGATTTTATCGATAAAACCACAGGAATTCAGACACTTGTGCAGATGAAAGGACTCGTTGATCTCGTGAAGGAATTTGGATTGGTTCCCGCCGACCAGATTCTCGACGAATTTGGTTACAAGGAAATTTACAACGACGAATTGTTGAAAATGGTGCGGATTCGTGAAGCAAAACTTTCGAGGGGAGAATTATCACTCGAAGATTTTACCCTGAAAAATGCTGTTTTACTGCTCGAAAATCTTTACAAAGCAGGAGTGAAATTGTACCTGGCCAGTGGAACCGACGAGGAAGATGTGAAAAACGAAGCGCGCATTCTGGGTTACGACCATCTGTTTGAAGGCGGAATTTATGGTGCAGTGGGCGATGTTACCAAGGAAGCCAAAAAAATTGTGCTCGACAGGATTCTGGATGCAATCGGCAATTCAGGAAACGGACAGGTAGCTGCTTTTGGCGACGGGCCTGTTGAAATCCGCGAAACCCGGAAACGGGGCGGATTAACCATTGGAATTGCAAGCAATGAACTGAAACGTCACAGTCTGAACCAAAGCAAACGTTCACGCCTTATCAAAGCCGGTGCAGATATTCTGATTCCTGATTTTTCGCAACTGCCAAAACTTCTTGAATTATTGAACATTAAATAAAATACCATTGTAAGGAATAATTGCCAAAAAAACAATAAGGCACAAAGGTTTCACTAAGATTGAAGAATCAGTTTTCTGAACTTTGTGATTTTCGTGTCTTGGTGTCTTTGTGGCAAAAACATTTTTCAACAATCTCAATACTCAGTACTCAATACTAAAAGTCAAAAAAATGCCTTATCCAAAATTCGACCGTAACCTGCTCGATGTTAAGCAACTGGCAAACAGAAAAAACAAAGTTTACATAGAAAAAGACCATATTCCGGTTACCGAACCACCCAAAATCCTTTCAGAAAAAGGAATCGGACTGATTGAAAAGACCGCTGAACGCATCAAAAAGGCACGCTCGCTGAACCGTTCGGTGATGCTCACGTTTGGCGCGCACACTATCAAAAACGGCATGGCTCCCACGCTCATAGCACTCATAAAAGAGGGCTGGGTGACTCATCTTGCTACTAACGGCGCCGGAATTATTCATGACTGGGAATTTGCTTTCCAGGGAAAATCGAGTGAAGATGTGCGCGAAAATGTCAACCTGGGACAGTTTGGAATTTGGGACGACACAGGTTTTTACATCAACCTCGCGCTGGTGGCCGGCGCTTACGAAGGGCTGGGCTACGGTGAATCGGTGGGGAAAATGATTCACACAGAAGGATTGGATATTCCTGAACTTTCGGTTTTGTACGCCACAGCCCGTCAGAAAATGGAAACCGAACCCGCAACCGCTGCAGCAGCCATCGATTTTGCAGGAGTTATCAAACATTTTGGACTGAAACCCGGTAGAATGAATATTCCTCATCCGCACAAAAAATATTCTGTACAGGCAAATGCTTATGAATTGGGCATTCCGTTTACAGGCCACCCCATGTTCGGGCACGATATTATTTACAATCACCCGATGAATCACGGTGCTTCCATTGGTCGCACCGCCGAAAACGATTTTCTGGCGTATGCAAAAAGTGTGAGCAACCTCGAAGATGGAGTTTATCTTTCTGTGGGTTCGGCAGTAATGTCGCCCATGATTTTTGAGAAATCGCTGTCGATGTCACAAAACCTCGAAATTCAGCGGGGCAGCCACATCGACAGACATTACATGCTGATTGTGGATTTGGCCGAATCGGACTGGGACTGGTCAAAAGACGGGGAGCCACCAATGGACAACCCGGCGTACTACTTGCGCTACTGCAAAACCTTTAACCGCATGGGTGGCGAAATGCACTACCTCACCGCCGACAACCGCGACTTTCTGCTGGCTTTGTACCAGCAATTACAGAAATAGAAAATGTTAAAATTGGATGAAAAAGTCCTGAAAGGACGATTTATTATAGCCCAGGGCAAACGACGAAGGAGTGTCGCCCTGGGTTGTGGAATGGAATCCGAAATCGTCCGCGAGGTGGCCAGAATTGAAAATAAATCGCTATTGCGGACGGAACAGAACCATTAGTTATTTGAAAAACGTTTTTGGCCATTTCGTCCGAAACAGCTCTTGTCTATTAAAAAACGACATCGCACGGACGAATTAGGGCTAAAGCCCAAAGTTTCGGTTAATGTTTATTCCCTGGCATAAATGCCAGAGTTAGTCATTTTAACAAAGAATGAAAAGTATGGGGCTATTATAATTCTTCCCTAACAGGGAAGTTAAATATTGCAAATAGAAAAAACAATTGATAAAACATTGAATATCTAAACGATGAATATTAAATCAACCATTTTAATCCTCTTCATTTTTGGATTAACTCCAATTTTATTTGCCCAGCAGCC
This sequence comes from Draconibacterium sp., assembly GCA_036735485.1. Lineage (GTDB taxonomy): Bacteria > Bacteroidota > Bacteroidia > Bacteroidales > Prolixibacteraceae > Draconibacterium. Next base: position 26,646 of record DAINOH010000021.1, read on the forward strand.
TCGCGATGGTAGACTGCTTCAAGGCGAATCCTGGCAGCCGTTTATTCCGGTAGAAAAAGCGGATTTTTATGTGGCTGAAAACGGAAACGACGCCTGGTCGGGAACTTTGGCTGAACCCAACAGTTCAAAAACCGACGGTCCTTTTGCCACGCTCAAAAAAGCACAGGAAGCCGTGCGCAACCTGAAAGCCAAAGTTTATTTTCCCAAAGACGAACCGGTGGAGAAACGCTGGATTGGCTCGCCGCATCCTTTTGGCCACGGGAAAGACATCACGGTTTACATCCGCAAAGGATTCTATTCTTTGTCGGAGCCACTGGTTTTTTCGGCTGCTGACGGTGGTGAACGCGTAGAAACGAATCTGCCAACCGGCGCTTTTGAATACCACAAACTCCGAGACCATTATGTAACCTACGCAGCTTACCCGGGCGAAAAACCGGTAATTTCGGTAGGCAAAAAAGTGTCGGGCTGGAAAAAGAATGGCAACGTGTGGACAGCGTCTTTTGATGCCGACACCGTGCAGATGCTGGTAGTGAATGGCAAACGGCAGGTACTGGCAAGAACACCCAACAATGGTTATTTTGTGCCGCCGGCCATTTCAGCAACCACCTCTGAATTGTATTTCAGAATAGGCGAAATCGAAAACTGGGAAAACATGACGGGCAACCGCGTGGTGATGTTACTTCGCTGGCACACCGGCATCAACAGCATCATTTCGGTGGATAAAAAAAAGGGAATTGCCACTTTAAAATCACCACAGGAAGGCGTTGTGATTGTTCCGCCCAGATATTACGTTGAAAATGTAAAAGCCTTGCTGGATGCTCCCGGCGAATGGTATTTCGATAAAAACACAAAGGAAATCAGCTACATCCCTGCACCCGGAATTGACAATCCGAATGAGGTTTCAACCGAAGTTCCGGCTATCAGCGAACTCGTAAAAGTTGCCGGAGAAATTTCAAAACCTGTCCGCAATTTGCGTTTCTACGGACTGACTTTCGAAGGGACAACGCCCGGAAGCAATGCCATTAGTTTTGAGTATGCCCACGCCTGCGAACTGGCCCGGTGTGAAGTGCGTTCATGCAGCGGTACTGGGGTTTACGTTCACAAAGGTTGCTACCAGACCCGCATTTTCGAAAACCGGTTCGAAACCCTTGACAATGGCGGAATTTACGTAAACGGACCCAACAAACCGGGCGATGGACGCGACATCATCCGCGAAACTCTCATCACAAAAAACCAGCTTTACGATTGCGGAGGCATCAACATTTATGCGCAGTATTCGCTGATGACAACCATTTCGCACAACTATATCACCAAAACCCGCGGCCGGTATGGCATCGATGTGGGTGGATGGGCCAACCAGGAAGAGGCCATCGATGGCGGCTATCTGGTTGAATACAATCATTTGGATGATGTTCAGTTGGATGCAGACGATTCGGGTGCCATCAAAACCGCCGGAATGACCTTCAATTCGGTCGTTCGCCGAAACCTGATTCACGATGTTCATGCCGGATTTTTTAACGACAATGTGGGTTTCTGGTTCGATAATATGTCGCAGGGATGGATTTCGGAAGAAAACATTTTTTACAACCTCGAACAGGGCGAAATGAAACTGTGTGCCGCGCTTTTGGAAGACAATATTTACCGCAACAATTTTAAAATAGAAGCGCCAACCAACGCTCCTGAAATCATATTGGAAGGTGAACCTGAATTCCATGTCAGCAACCTGAGAATTGCGGCAGGAGCGGGTGGCACCGTGATGGCCGGAAGTTCAGTCCTGGTTTCTGCCGGGGTGAAAAACAGTGGAGCCACGGGTATTGCGCCGGTTCATTTGTACCTCGATGGAAAAGTATTCGAAACCAAATCTTTTCCGGTGGTGAAAAACAACACCCGACAGGTTCAATTCGAAATCAGGATTTATGATGCCGGTGAACACCAGTTGGCCATTGGTGACACGCCTTATCAAAAGATTAAAGTGGAAGGCAGCAAACCCGCCATTGTTTTTGAAGATTTTAAACTCTCTGCCGACAGAATGCTGAAAGGCGAAACAGTAAAAGGCACGGCCAAAGCGGTTAACCTTACAACCATCGTTCAGAAATTGGATGCATCTGTTTTTGTTGGCAGTCAAAAAGTGCTTACTGAACCGGTTGAACTGAAACCCGATGAATCTAAACAACTCAGTTTTGAAATAGAGGCACCAGTCGGAAAACATGAAATAAGAATTGAAAACAGTGCGGTCAAAGAACTCACGGTTTTCGACTCAAAAACCATCGATTTGGCAAAAACAAAAGTGCTGCAATATTGTTCGGCCAAAGCCAAACCTTACGAAATAAAAGCCGATGTAAAAGCCAACAAGTTTAAAATCACTGCAGGCGGTTCCGATTTTATGCATGCTGAAGATTCGTATGCAGCGGTGTATGTAAAAGGAATCAAGGGCGATTTTGTGGCAACGGTAAAAATCAGCGCTTTTGGCGACCGCACCCACGAATGGTTCCGCACGGGGCTGTTTGTGCGGAACGATATGGCCCAAAGTTTTGATGTGCAGCCCGGCAGCAAAGGTTCTGTGTTGGTTTTTTCCTCACCCGGCCGCGCAGGAATTGAGTACGACGAGTTTGCCAACGGTTGCATGCACAAGGCTAGCAGCACCAATCTGCCCGAAAATTCGAAAACGCCCATTTACCTGAAAATGGTTCGTCACGGAAACAGTTTTAGCGGCTACATCAGTCTGGATGGCAAAAACTGGATTATCGAGCGCCACACCACCGACATTCCCGGAATTAATGAAGCGATAGACATCGGCCTCGCAGCCGGTGGCCCCGATAAACGCCAGTACTGGGTGGAGTTCTCGGATTGGAAAATTGAGGTGGCGGAATAAAAAATAAGAAAAGCGAAGCATAAATTTAATAACTAACTCTATGAATATAAGTGATCTATGTGTCTATGTGGTAAAGTTCAAACAAATAAGACGGACATGAAGAAATTATTTTTAGCAGTTGCTTTGGTACTGGCAGTGTTGTTTTCGAAAGGCAAAAGTTTGACAGGTAACGTTGTCTCCATTGACATCACTCCGCCTCTCGAAATGAAATATACGTTGGGCGGCTACGGCGACAGGATGAACAAACCGGCCGAAGGAATTCACGACCCTATTATGGCAAAAGCACTGGCACTAAAAAACGGGGATAAAAAGTATCTCATCATCACGATGGATATTCTGGGGCTGCCTTCCAATTTTAAAACCGATTTACTGAAGCGGATTGAAGTAAAGGGTTGGCAGGCTGAAAATCTGATGCTGCTTCCGAGTCATTCACATGGAAGTCTCGAAATGGCAGCCATCAACAGTAAAAATGTGTTTGGTGTTCCGCAGATTGGCATTTTTCAACCCGAACTGCTCAGTTTTCTGCTTGATAAACTCGAAAAACTGGTTTTGGAAGCCGACCAAAATTACCGTGAAGTAAAAATCGGAACAGGCAGCGCCAGATTCGACGGGCTGAACCGTAATCGCCGTGGCGACAAAATTGTTGACAACGAACTGACGGTAACTAGGGTTGACCTTGACAGCGGACAACCGCTTGCTGCCCTTGTAAACTGGACTGCACACCCCACTTTTATTGGTGGCGATGATATGCTGGTTTCGGCAGAGTGGCCGGGTTATCTGCAAACTGAAATGGAAAAAACCATCGGGAAAGGGGTTGTTGTGATGTATTACAATGGCGCCGAGGGTGACCAGTCGCCGGTGTTCAACGGTAAAGGCGGCGCTTACGAAAAAATTCAGGGTTACGGAAAAATAATTGCTGAAAAGGCGATGGGTGTTTACAATTCGGTTCAGACTAAAAGTGAGAATGAATTAAGTTACAACTACCAGGTTATCGATTTGCCACCGCAGGTGGCGCATCCCGATTTTATGAAAACCGGCGGCGCTGAATACGGACTCAACGAACAAACTGTAAAAGTGATCATGGATGCACTCGGTCCCAAACAAGTGGGTATGGGTTCGGTCAGAATCGGCGATTTTGTGCTGGTGGGAATTCCGGGCGAGCTGGTAGCTGAACTGGGAATCAAAATCAAGGATTCGCTAAAAAATGACAAGGTAAAACACGTAGCCATCGGTGGTCTGGCCAACGAGTGGATTAGTTACATCCTCACTGAAGAGGGATATGTAAACGGTAGCGGCTACGAATCGAGCGTAAGCTTTTACGGCCCAAAACTGGGCGAAATTATTACGGATTCAGCAATAACCATTTCAGAATCAATTACAAAAAGCAAATAACAGATACAAAAAATGAAACAGAGAGTATATTTAATAAGTTGGTTTATCTCCTCAATTGTATTGTTTTCATCCTGCACCCAAAAATCAGGACAGCCCGATTTAAGTACGGCTGTCATTCTGATTTCGCCGTCAATTCCGGCTCCCATGAATTCCACTGCCCCACTTGTTTTATCCGAAGAAGTGGCAAAAAGAACTTCGCTGCAATTGGAAACTGGTGATAACTGGGACAGTAAAACCATTATTGCACTGGCACTTTCAACCGATAAGGATTTGCTTGGGCAACCGCTTCCGGCAATCGAAAAACAGGATGGTCCCGAATTTAAAAAAGAGGGATTCAGGTTAAAATATTCCGAAGAAAACGGGAATAGGGTTCTCTGGATAATAGGTGCTGATGCCCGCGGTGTTTTATATGGAATCGGAAAATTCCTGCGGATTACTGAAATGAATGAGCAGTCGCTGATTTTGCCTGAAGCGGTTGACATTGCATCCTCTCCCGAATATCCGTTGCGCGGCCACCAGTTTGGATACCGCAATACAGCCAACTCATGGGATGCCTGGACAGTGGAACAGTTCGACCAGCATTTCCGCGAACAAATGCTTTTCGGAGCAAACAGTTTCGAGGATATTCCATTTCAGGATGGTCCGCCCAGCGTGCACATGAAAATTCCGCGCGAGGAGATGAACATTCATTTAAGTGAAATCTGTAATAAATACGATGCCGATTACTGGATTTGGGCGCCTGCCGATATCGACCTGAAAGATAAAAAACTGCGTCAGGCAGAACTGGAAAAGCACGAAGCATTTTACAAAAAATGTCCGCGGCTTGATGGTGTTTTCTTTCCCGGCGGCGACCCCGGCGAAAACCATCCGTCTGATGTACTCCCGTTTCTCGAAGAACTGACTACAATCCTTCATAAATACCATCCAAACGCCACCATGTGGATTTCGTTGCAGGGTTTTGAGGAAGAAAGGGTGAAATATTTCTTCGATTACCTGAACGAAAAAAGTCCCGACTGGCTGACCGGTGTTGTTTACGGTCCGAGCAGTCCGCCCGTTGATTTGGAGCGCCAGCTTTTGCCTGCAAAATACAAGCACCGTTTGTACCCCGACCTAACGCACACTGTCAGGTGTCAGTACCCGGTAAAACGCTGGGACCAGGCTTTTGCGCTAACCGAAGGCCGTGAATGTACCAATCCGCAGCCACTGTATTATGCCGAAGTTTTCAGGAAAGATGCTGTTCATACCGATGGTTTTATTTCTTATTCCGACGGGGTTCACGACGATGTGAATAAAGTGGTCTGGAGTCAGTTGGGCTGGGATTCAAAAGCTGATGTAAAAAATATTATGTCAGAATATGCAAGGTTTTTCTTTGGTAACAAAGTGACTGATAAGGCTGCCGACGGAATTTTCGCCCTTGAACAAAACTGGGTAGGTCCGCTTCAGGGCAACGAAACGGTGGGTAAAACACTTGAATTGTGGAAAACGCAGGAATCTGAGAATCCGCAGTTGGCGGGTAACTGGCGCTGGCAGCAACTGGTGATGCGGGCTTATTATGATGCATTTATCCAGCAAAGGCAAGCTTATGAAAGAAATCTCGAAAAACAGGCGTATGAAATTCTTGCCACCGCCGGTACAATTGGCGCCGAAAAAGCAATGACCGATGCACTTGAAATACTGAAAAAAGCAGATACAGAGCCGGTTGCACAGGATTTAAAGAAAAAGGTGGTGGATTATTGCGAGGCATTATTTCAATCCATCGGATTGCAAACCAGTGTGCCAAAATACAACGCACGTGGTTATGAACGTGGCGCCATTCTCGATTTTATCGATTATCCGCTGAACAACCGCTGGTGGCTGGAAGACGAGTTTAAAAAAGTGGCTGAAATGAAAACCGAAGAGGAAAAAGTGGCCCGGCTCGATTTTATCCGCAATTATGAAAATCCCGGCGAAGGCAGTTTTTACGACAATATATCGAGTGCCGATGCTAAACATGTGACATCAGAAACTGACGATGCCATCGATTATTTGTGGGAAAATGACGGGTTCAGCCGCAAACGTTTATCAACGCAGCTTTTTCAGTTTACACCGGTTCTGGAATACACCGGACTCGACCCGAACAGTGATTACCTGGTTCGCGTAGCCGGTTTTGGCGAGGCGCTGCTGCGTGCAAACGGCGTACGACTTACACCCACTAAATACGAAAAGGGATTTGAACAGTTCAAGGAGTTTCCGCTTTCAAAAGACCTGATAAAAGATGGCAAACTGAAAATCACCTTCGACAAACCTGACGAAGACCACCTCAACTGGCGCCAGCAATCGCGGGTTACAGATGTATGGGTTTTAAAAGCCCCCTTCTGATTCCCCAAATGAGGGGTTGTTGAAGAAAGAATAAGGAATATCGAATAACGAATAATGAATAACGAAGTGGGGAAAGTCGATGATATTTAAAGTAGGCAACCCGGGGTGAGTAAGGGTAACAAGAAAAACCCTGAAAGGGTTTGATTATAATAACCCGGGATTTCAACCCCGGGACAGTGCGAAAAACAAAACACCCGTCCGCGAAGGAACCGGATTGAAAAATAACTGTGGTTGCGGACGGAAAACATTTCGCTCCTACAGAGCTCAGATTTTGTTGGATTGTTAGTTTCTACAAAGATTTCGCGACGCTGTCGTTGTTTTTTGAAAGAATGTAATAAGAACGAAACAGCGCCGTAGGTGCGAAATATTGGTAGCCCGGGGTAAGTGAGGAACGAACGTAACCCCGGGAAAAGGAATAATAGGGAAAACCCGTCCGCGAAGAAGCCAGGATTGAAAACAATAATGGTTGCGGACGAAAAACATTTCGCTCCTACAGAGCTCGGATTTAGTTGGGCTGTTAGTTTCTACAAAGATTTCGCGACGCTGTCGCTGAAAATGAAAGGATGTAACAAGAAAGAAAAAGCGCCGTAGGTGCGAAATATTGGTAGCCCGGGGTGAGTGAGGAACGAACGTAACCCCGGGAAAAGAAATAAAAGGGAAAACCTGTCCGCGAAGAAGCCGGATTGAAAAACAACCGTGGTTGCGGATGGAACAGCGCTAAACTAAGATTAAAAAATGAAACAACTTTTTCCATTACATGGTATCGTAACAGTTTTGAATACCCCATTCTCTGCAAAGGGAGAGATTGATTTTTCTGCCCTGCAAACAAACGTCCGTTACGCCCTCGATGCCGGGGTCGCCGGTTTTCTTGTGCCTGCCATGGCATCTGAAGTGTACAAACTTTCGGAAAAAGAGCGAATCGAAATGGTGGCTGCAGTGCTGAAAACCACTGGAAACAAAGTGCCTGTGATTGCCGGTGCCGGCGAAACCGACCTGGTAAAAAGCAAGCGGCTGATTTCGGAATACATCAGGCTGGGCTGTAAAAATGTACTGTTTCAGATTCCTTTTCAGAACGAAAATCAGTTTAAAAACCACTTTTCAGAACTGGCTGCAACCGGCCCCGAAATGATTATGCTGCAGGATTGGGATGCGTCAGGTTACGGACTTCCCGACCACCTGATTCTCGAACTCTTTGAAACCGTGGCAGCTTTCCGCTGTCTGAAAGTGGAGACCGTTCCGGCGGGCGTTAAATATTCCCGGATTCTTGAACTCACAAACGGGCAATTGAACGTTAGCGGTGGCTGGGCCGTTTCGCAAATGATTGAAGGACTAAAACGGGGTGTTCATGCTTTTATGCCCACCGGCATGCATCGAATTTACTGCGAAATTTACCGGTTGTGGAAAGCAGACAAAACACACGAAGCTGAGCATCTTTTCGGAGAAATTCTACCGTTTCTGGCGTTCTCCAACCAGCACCTCGATATTTCCATCCATTTTTTTAAGCGATTGCTTTTCAAACAGGGAATCTACCCGACAGATTTGGTTCGTGAACCGATTCTGCCTTTCGACACAATTCATCGTGAAATTGCAGACCGGCACATCGATAAAATTATTGAACTCGAAGAAAAAATCAAGTTTGAAAAACAATAAAAAATGCAGCAACTCATCAGTTATATTGCCCTTGGGGCGCCGGCCACACGAAGATCGGCAACCGGGAATCTCCCGTTTTTAAGACCCGAAATCGGCTTCACCCCCAAATGGTATCACCAGGCGTTGGGAATTGATTTTGGCGCAAAGTGGCATACCAATCCTGCCTACAGAAAACAATCGCTGGCTGAAATGCGCATCGAAATTGACCATCGTTTTCCCGGTAATCAAATCGGTAAACATGAAAATGAAACACCCGACCTGCTCACCGGTTTATTTGGTGCGTGCTCCATTGCGGCAATTTATGGTGTGCCCATCCGTTTTGAAGCCGACCAGTGGCCGGTTAGCGAGCATGTTCATATTTCGGATGAAGAAATGGAAAACCTGCAGCCACCCGACCTTTCGGTCAATCCTTTTTTTCTGAAAATCATGGAGCAGGTCGACTGGATTGCCCGCAACGAAGGCAAAGTGTATGGTTTTATGAATTGGCAGGGTGTGCTCAACAATGCCCAGCGCATCCGGGGTCAGGAACTGTTTATGGATTTTTATATGAATCCCGATGGAGTAAAAAACCTGCTCGATTGCGTTTGTACCACCATGATTGATGCTGCCAAAATCCTTCAGCAAAAACAGCGCGACAGCGGTATTGATTTCTCTTTTTTTACAGTCAGCAATTGCCTGGTAAACATGCTTTCGCCTGAATTGTATGCCGAATTTATTCTGCCATTCGACCAGAAAATTGCCGCAGCATTCGAAACCATTGGCATTCACAACTGTGCATGGAGTGCAACTCCGTATCTCGGTGATTATGCCAAAGTACCCAAAGTAGGTTACATCGACATGGGAATAGACTCCGATTTGGAAACGGCAAAATTGCTCTTCCCCGAAACCCGTCGCGCCATTATGTACACGCCCATGGATGTTGCCAGCAAAACAACAGGTCAAATAAAGGCTGATTTGGAATTTATCGCCGCGAAATATGGCCCCTGCGATATTGTGGCTGCTGATATCGAATATGGAACTCCCGACGAAAAAGTCAGGGAACTGGTAACTATTTGTCGCGAAATTTCGGAAAAGTACAACGATAAAAACTGATTTTATGAGACCCAACTTTTTACTTGTATTGCTTCTGCTCATAATTGCTTCTGTTTCACTGAAAGCGCAGGTTTCTGGAAGTTTTCTTCAGGATGTCAGAACCGAAATTCAGTTGCCTGTTGAGGCTGGTAAAAATGTCATTAAACTTTTTTCGTCAAACCAAAGTGTGACAGCCGTTACTTCTAACGGAGTTTTCAGATTTAAAAATGACATCTGGAGCGGCAAGTCAACCGGTTCAAACTGGCGAACAGCAACAGTTGATGGACTGGGAAATATCTGGCTGGCTTCATCCGGCATTATTCAGCGGGAAAATTCAGACAAAAAATTTACATTATCTGAATCTGCAAAAAACGACACCATTTTTTGCCTGTTTTGGGAGGATGAAAAGACACTGCACGTGGGAACCAGCAATGGATTGCTTACCTGGAACGGCAAATGGACGATTCATTCTGAAATTAAGACAAAGGTAAATGCCATTGAAAAGGATGCTTCGGGAAATCTCTGGGTGGCAACCACCAGCGGACTTTGGCGCCGGTCGGGGGGAGTCTGGGTGAATCTCGATGAAACCCTCATGGCAACTGGCCATGAAATGACGTATTATACCCTGGCAACACAAAATGATGGAAAAGATGTACTTTTCAGTTCGCCGTGGTCGGTAGGGTGTATTGCGGAAAATGGCAATCACTGGCTGGTCCGAGGCGCCGATGGTTTGCCGTACGGACCGGTAAAGGTGATTCGTCCGTCGGGAAACGGACTCTGGCTGGGAACCGAAAAAGGAGCTATTAAAAAAGATTCGGGCTGGCACTATTTTAACGGTCGCCGCTGGCTGTCTGATGACAAGGTAAATGATATTTTGCCCGTGAATTTAAAAACAGTTTGGATAGCCACTCCCAACGGAATCAGCCAGATACAGCTGGTGGAAATGACCCTGGAACAAAAAGCCGCCATTTTTGAGGAAAATATTGAGCAACGCCACAACCGGCGGGGACTGGTCAATCATGCTTACCTGAAAATCCCCGGTGACCTGACAACCAGTTACACCGAAAATGAGGACAACGACGGGTTGTGGACGGCCTGTTTTCTGGCTGCCGAATGTTTCCGTTATGGAGTCACAAAAAGCGATGATGCAAAAACTAAGGCAGTACGCACTTTTGAAGCGTTGGAACGATTGGAAACCGTGACCGGAATTCCCGGCTATCCGGCCCGTTCGTATGCACTGGCTACCGACAGTGTAAAACAGTCGCGTTCGCCACACCCGAAATACTGGCATCCTTCGCCCGACAGAAAATGGCAGTGGCTCGATGATACCAGTTCCGACGAAATTGTGGGGCATATTTTCACCATCGCGCTTTTTCACGACCTGGTAGCCGATGAAATTTATAAAGAACGCTCAGTCAGGCTGATTGAACGGATTCTCAGTAACATTGTGGACAACAATTTTGTACTCATCGATTTTGATGGAAAGCCCACCCGCTGGGGAATCTGGAATCCCGACTCGCTCAACCATTCAAAAAACTGGATGTACGAACGTGGACTGAATTCGCTTCAGATTTTGTCGCATCTGAAAACAGGCGTGCATTTAACCGGAAATCCGAAATTTGAGAAGGCTTACAAAGAACTGGTAGAAAAACACGGGTATGCAAAAAATGCTGTTCAGGCCAAACAATACGGGCCCTTTGAAACGAGTCACTCAGACGATATTCTGAATTTTTTCCCTTATTACAATCTTTTTCAGTATGCCAAAGACGACCCAAATTTTCCGCTGTACAGGCAAAGTCTTGAACGAAGCTGGAATGCGGTTCAGCCGGACAGAATGCCGGTCTGGAACATCATGGCCAGCGCTCTTCTGGGAAAAGACTGTGGGTTAAACACGGCGCTGGAAGAATTGCAGCAATTCCCGATCGACCAGGTAAACTGGACAATGGACAACACCCACCGCTGGGATTTGCAACGTGACCAAATGACCGGCCGCGGTGGCAATCCGCAGACGGTTCATTCCGTTCCAACTCCAGAAAGTGGCGTCTCGCGCTGGAATACAAATCCCAAAAGTTATGTTTCCGGAAATGGCGGTAAAACCGAAGAAACCGGAACATATTTCCTGTTTGCTTACTGGATGGGGCGATATTACGGATTGATAAAAGATTGAGCAAAGTAACGTAAAATGAAAAGATTGATAATAGTGCTTATTTTAATGCAGCTTACAACGGTTTTGTGGTGCAGGGAATCAAGTAATAATAAACCGTCGATACCTGAAGAATTGGTTGCCGACAACGGAACGCTGGTTGTAAAGTTTGACCTGACGAGAGGTGGCGCCATTTCGTGGATTTCACTTTCCGGATCAGAGAGAAGCCTGGTGAATATTGCCGACGAAGGTCGATACATCCAGCAGTCTTATTACGCCGGGAAAAGTCTCAACCGCAAAGCTGACGGTCAATCGCCGAATTGGTCGCCGTGGCCTTGGAACCCGATTCAGGTGGGTGATGCATTTCGCAACAGGGCAAAGATTCTGAATTTCAGTCAGTCGAAAGATTCGCTGTATGTAAAATGCATTCCCATGCAATGGGACATGAACAATCGGCCTGCCGAAGCCGAAATGGAACAATGGACAAAACTCGAAGGAAATGTTCTGATCATTCGTAACCGGTTAACAGTCCACCGTACCGACAATATTTATGGCGACAGCATTATCAGCGACCAGGAGTTGCCGGCAGTTTATCCCATTTCGGCTTTGAAAAACCTGGTAACTTACCTGGGGCCTGCTCCTTTTACAAACGACACGCTCAGCAAACCCAAAGTAATTCATCTCGAAGACAGTTTCTGGGGCCGGTACGAAAGTGTATCGGAAAACTGGATGGCTTTTGTTGATGAAAATGATTTCGGAATGGCAGTTTACAATCCGCAGTGCACGAGGTTTCTGGCGGGTATGTCGGGTGTTCCGGGCAAGGAAGCTGCCGATGGACCTACTTCATACATCGCCCCTGTGAAGAAAGAGATGCTGGCTAAAAACTGTATTTATGAGTACAGTTACTACATCATAATCGGGCAATTGGCCGAAATGCGGAAGCAGATTTATGAATTAAAACTGAAAAGCCAAAAATGAGAAAACTGATAAATCTGATTTTATTCGGTGCGGGAATTTTACTGTCAGCAGTTGTTTTTGCGCAGCGTCCGGCTCAAGGGCCTGTTTCCGAAAAAAAGTTCAATCCCGAAGAAATGGGTTACAAACTTGTGTGGAACGATGAATTTGATGGAAATCAGCTCGATACCACCAAATGGAAAGTCCGTGGTATAGGGCCCCGCGCCATTGCTTATGTTTCGCCCCATGCTGTAAAAGTGGAAGAGGGGTTGCTGAAACTTTTTGCATTGAACGAAAACGATACGTTGTTTGGCAGTGCCGTGGGGACACAAGGCTTGTTCATGGCAAGATACGGCTGGTACGAATGCCGGGCGCAGGTTCAGAAATCGCCGGGTGGAGTGTGGGCGGCATTCTGGATACAATCCACTGAAATTGCAAAAGGTGAAGACCCTGCAAAATTTGGCGCCGAAATCGATATTATGGAATGTTTCCGGAAACTGGGCGACGACATTGTTTCGCATAATGTTCATTGGGCTTACGGACCCAACCAGCAGTCAACCCGTGGCTACCAGAGTTACCTGAAAGGAGTGGGCGAAGGATTTCACACATTTGCACTCGAATGGCTGCCAGACCGCTACATTTTTTATATCGACGGGCTGAAATTTTACGAAATCACCAAAGGAATCTCGCAAATTGAAGAATACCTGATTCTGAGCATGGAGTACCCCAATAACCGGGAAGAGATTGCCAAAAGCATTTTCCCCGATGTTTTTCTGGTAGATTACATCAGGGTATATCAGAAAAAGTAAATCGCAATGACTTATTTTCTGAATGGATCTCCTTTCGGACTCTGGCTGACTACCCAACGAAAGGCATTGATGAACAGTAACTTTTGAGTTGCATCGGTATATTCCTCGTCGCCATGACCCATATTCAGGTAAATCATCCGGTAGTTTTTGTTGGTCCACACAATGGGCCAGTCGCCAAAACTCACAACATCTTTGATTCCGAGCGGGTAATTTTCGGGGGCGATGGAAACCAGGATTTCCACATCGGGGTTTTTCCGGGGACTCGGGTTCCATTGGTACCATTCGCTGGCAGGAACCACAAACGATTGAGGCAAATTTCTGGTAACAGCATGTTGGTTGTTGTCGGTTTTAACCAGCACAGGTTGTGGCGGCCAGTTATTGCAGTAAAAAACGCCACCTCCCAGAAAATTTACCAGCCAGGGCCAGTTGGTGTTTTTGTCGTTGTAAGCCGAGGCATGAAAACCCAGCCAGCCGCCGCCGTTTTCCATGTACTGCTCAAAAGATTTTCTTTCGGCGGCTCCGCCCGGACAACCATCAGGCATAATCAGAATGTCAAATTCTTTCAGTTTTTCAAAATTGTATTGTGAAAAATCGGTGGTCACTTCCAGAATATATCCGTCGCCCCAACTTAATCTTTTAAAGAAATCAACGGTTTGCCGGGCAAACTGAACGTGTGCTTCTTCGGCATTGGTGGTGTAATAAATCAATGCTTTAAATCGTGGGGCACTTGCATAATTGGCCGGATATCTCTCAGTTTCCTGCGCATTAATATGGAAAATAAATACTGAAAATAACAGACCGAGAACGATGTTTATAAGTTTCATAGTGGTTAAGATTTTTAAGCTGAAGTTTTATTTTGTGCCGGCCCATTTTATTGCATTGGCAAACATGGTTTTAAAATCTTTTGATTCGAAAAGTTTATTGCTGTGTCCCATCAGAAAATAAACATTCCTGGCTTTTTTATTCTCATTCACCCAAATGGCAGGATGGTCACCCATTTTGATGTCGGTTTGCGGCTGGTAGCTGGCTTCATCGACGTTCGCCAAAACATGTACATTTTGGCGCGGCGATTTATCGAAAGTGTACCATTCATCGCCCAAAAGCACAAATGATGCCGAAACACCTTTCATTACCAGGTGGGTGCTATCTTCAACGCGCACAATTCCGTCTGCAAGTTGTGCAATATAATTCTGAAAACGGATACCACCCATAAACTCTGAAAACCAGTTCCACATCGGGTAGCCATCAAATTCGCCCAAAAGTGTGGCATGGTGAAATCCAACCCAGCCACCCAATCCTTCATCGATATATTTTGTAAAAGCCGTTTCAGCTTCTTTTGTCCATGAATATGGCGGATAATCAAGCTGTAAAATCAACTGATATTGTTTCAGGTATTTTTCATCCACAGGTTTTGTATTGTTGATTTCGGTAAACGAAATATTCAGGTTATTCTTTTCGTTTTCGAGCCAGTTGAGTGCTGCAGCCGTAAAACTCTCGTGTTGCCCGCCACGTTCTGTTAAAATAAGAATATTGATTTTGTCGGTTTGTTTCGCTGGTTTTGTTTGACCAGACATTCCCTGAAATGCCACTAATAGAAATAACAACGTTCTGATAATCTTCATCTTATTTTGTTTTATCGGACATTTTTCAGCTCCGGGTTCTTATTGGTTAAGGTTTTATACAAAGGTGGATTTTTTTCATGAAAAACCGGCAGATATATGAAAAATGGAACGGGGGAAATCATGATTAAAATTAAGAATTGAAGGAGTAAATACTTGAAAAATCAGCGATAGACAAACAACAAAAAAAATTTATTAGCATATTTGGCTTTTAATAAACATACATCAATAAATTAAATCCAAAAATTAAAAAATGAACAAATTCAGTCTATTATTGATCGCTTTATTTGCGGTCATTGCAATGAGTTGCGACAAATTACAGAGAAATAACCAACAGCAGGAGATGGCAGCACCACAGGGTGGAATGGGTGGCCCGGGAAATTTTGATCCGGCAGCATTTGTCGATCGGCAGATGGAAGAGTTAAAAGAAGGACTTCAGCTTTCTGATGACCAGGAAAAACAGGTACGCGAAATAATTATGGCAGGTTTTGAAACCATGAGCAAAGCAAGAGAAGAGATGCAGGATGGTGGTGGCGATTTTGAAGCCATGCGCGAAAAAATGCAGGCCATGCGTGAAGAGCAAACTGCAAAAATTAAAGCGGTTCTTTCTGAAGAACAGTTTGCAAAATACGAACAAATTCAGGCTGAACGCCGCGAACGGATGCGCCAGAACGGTTTTGGTGGTCAGGGTGGCCCGCAAAACTAGTTTTTGCAGCACGATTTTATAGTGAGAAATCGTATCTGGTGTTCAATCCGGATACGATTTTTTATTTGTCTATTTTTCAAGCACGAGATTTTCTTTTTGAAAAGCCTAAAATTGTCACCCTATTTCATTTTCTCATTACCAATTTTCAGCAAAAAGATATTATTTTGGTTTCTCAAATTCATACTAATCAAAAGCCAATGTATCAATAAATTGCACTTAAAAATCAATGGCGGTAATATCATTAATCGGAGCTGTTCAGACTTTATTCTATTTGATTTTGTTCAATTCAAAAAAGAAAAAGGTTTTAAGTGATTATGTTTTACTGCTGTTCCTGATTTTGCTGGGGTTGGTTTTTTTTGACAACTACCTGCGCAACACAGGTTTTTATGAAACCTACCCCGGTTTGTGGGGAATAACTTACTGTTTCCCTTTGCTGATTGCCCCGTTGATGTATTACTACGCAGTGCTGGTAACGATGCAGTTACAGCGTTTCGATTGGCGGTACGTGTTACTCGCATTGCCTTTTGTTTGGTTTTTGGGTTATTACCTGGCAAATTACTACCTGTTACCCGTTGCGCAAAAAATCAATTTTTTTCAGAATGCTTCCCGAAATCCATGGGGAATGATTTTGGCCGGAGAAGCCTTTATTATTGGCAGTGGTCCGGTTTATGCGGTTTTAAGCCTGGTGAGGTTGCATAAACATTCAAAAAACATCGGTGCATATTTTTCTTTTAAGGAAGGAATCAGTCTGCAGTGGCTGAAAACTGTTTCGTACCTGGTTATTCTATCCGATTTGATCATGTTGCTCACCAATTTATTCAGCGATTTTATTCGCGTAATAACCGTTGAAACTGCCGATAATATTATGCATGCGAGCAATGTCCTGCTGGTATTTTATGTTGGTTTTATGGGATTCCGGCAAAAATTAATATATAATTCAGTCAATGAGAATACACTTCAAACAGCAGATAAACAATTGAAACAGAAGGAGAATGAAGTCTCAAAATATGTAAAATCGGGGTTAAAGGACGCCGAAGCTGAAAAATATTATGGGTTGCTGCTGGATTTGATTGAAAAAGAAGAACTTTTTCAGAATGGAAAATTGTTGTTAAAAGACGTGGCCGACAGACTCGGTATCAGTAATAATTACCTTTCTCAAATTATCAATCAGAAAACGGGGAAGAATTTTTTCAGGTTCATTAACGAGTACAGGGTTGAAAAAGCCAAACAACTTTTGGCCGACAAAGCAGGAAAATACACCATTTTATCGATTGCCTACGACTGCGGGTTTAACTCGAAATCATCATTTAATACCATTTTTAAAGAGTACACAGGCAAAACCCCATCAGAATTTTTAAAAACCGAATAATCATCAACTTGCTGTAATTTAATGGTTTGAACGTCCGGATTTACAGGCAGTGGTTCAACCTTACACGCACGGGCGACCGGCGTTATTGTGCTTTTTATGTTTGCCTAAAAATTTAAAATCAAAAATTTATGGAAACAAAAAGTACACGTTTGTATTATATCGATTGGTTAAGAATCCTCGCTTTCGGATTGTTGTTTGTTTTTCACTCGTGGCGGCCTTTTGACCATTTTGGCTGGCATGTGAAAAATGCTGAACAGTCGGGTTTTTTCGATGTTCTCACCATTTTTATCCACGGCTGGCGGATGGATTTGATTTTTCTTGTATCCGGTGTCGGAACCTGGTTTGCCTTACAATCAAAAAGCAGTTCATTTTTTACCGACAGGATTAAAAGACTGATTGTCCCATTCATTTTTGGTGTAATGCTGATTATTCCACCACAGAAATACATTGAAGCCATTTCATTTCACGGTTTTAAGGGAAATTACCCCGATTTTTTGACTGAATGGCCCGGCATTGCTTTTTCGTTTAATTTCGGGAAAAGCATCCTGTTGTGGTTTGGCCATCTCGGTGCACACATTTATTATTTGCCTTACCTGTTTGTAATGACAATTCCGGTTGTTTTTCTGTACAAGACTTTCAGAAACAGAATGCCGGTTTTTGACCGCATAAAAAATATCATTCAGCATCAGTGGGGAATATTTTTGCTGGTTGTTCCAATCTGGATAACCCGCTTCGCCCTGAAACCTCTGTTCCCGGCGTACACCGACTGGGCCGATTTTTTTGCCTACATGTGGCTGTTTATTTATGGATTTCTGTTGATAAAAGAGGCAAAATTTATCGATGTTTTAAAAGACAGAAAATGGCTTTTTCTGAACATCGGTCTTGTACTCAGTGTAGTTTCGGTTTTTATTTTTATCAGCGAACAGGGCAAACCGGCAGGACAGTCATCGGCTTACGGGCTTGAGCTGCTGATTACAAGTTTGGTTACTGCTTTGATTGAATTTAGCTGGGTCATGTTTTTTACAGCACTGGCAGCAACAAAACTGAATTTCGGTCACAAATACCTGCAACTCGCCAACCATGCGGTTTTACCGGTTTATATTCTGCATCAGACAGTTATCGTGGTTTTTGGGTATTTCATTGTCAGTATCTTAATAAATATTTGGGTAAAGTTTTTTACGCTGACAGCACTTGCAATTCCTTTTTCGGTGCTTTTGTTCTTGGTAATCAGAAAAAGTGTTGTGCTCCGTTTTGTTTTCGGGATGAAAAAGGAAGTGACAGTTTATAAACGGAATAACCAGTTGCCGGTTCAACAAGCCGGAAATGCCCTGAACGAAGAAAACGAACTAAATGAAGCCACAGTTCTTGTTGGCCGAAAAGATTTTGATGGTCAACACAATCGGTAAAACTGATTGGCTGAAAACAGGATATTTTAATAAGAAATCTCAAAGGGAGTTAAATCCTGATGCGATTTCTTATTAATATCTTTTTTTAACTTTTCAAAGAAGCAAACGAAAGCCAATTGCAGCAATCAAATTTCATTCAAAACTTCAAGAGTTAACAGCCTGTTTTACTGTTTTATAAACCTGAATGTCTGCGCGTTTCCATTACCGGAAATTATAGCCTGGTAAATACCTTTGCCAAGCAGTGAAACATCCAGTTTTTCACTGGTTATCTGTTTTTCAAAGCACACTCTTCCGGTCATGTCGGCAATTTTTACCGTTAGCGGAAATTGGGCCTGACTGTTTTTTACAATCAGAAAATCGCTGGTGACAGTGGGATAAACCAGTAGTGTATTTTTGTTGAGCGTTTCACTGCCCAGCAAAGGGTCTGTCGATTCGGTGGGCGGTTTAAAACTGTCGGTATCCGATTTTGTGTAAGTTATTTTTTTAACAAAGTGTCCCTGGTTATCAAAAATAAAAGTGTTTGTTGAGTTTGCCGGAATTTGGGTGCTGTGTTCGATGTTTATCCCGCCGTCGGCTTTAATCGCCAGTTCATCCGAAATGCCCGATTTGATATCCAGACTGATTTTTGTTTTGTATAGCGTGTTCTCGCTTGTATTCATCACCATCAGCGTAAAACCGTTTTCATCCTTCATCCCGATGGTTTTTACAGCTCCCTGCGTGCTGGTTGTATTCATGTAATTTTCGCGGTAATTATCGCTCAGCATTTTGGTATGATAAAAAGTGCTGCGCGGTTTGTACTGGTTGGCGGCATTTTCAAACATCGACAAATCCGACGATTTTCTGTATTCTCCTTCAATCAAACTCCAGGGAGTAATATAGGCAGCTTCCTTTTTCATGCCTGCGCCAAAAATCATGGCGAAATACTGGCCGGTATAAAAACTCCAGCGGTTTCGTTGCTGACTTCCGTCCGACGAAATGTTAAACTCGCCGATTCCCCAGCTGGCCTTGTTTTTCAGCCCTTTCGTACGTTTGGCGTTTATTTCTTTCAACGTGATGTTTATATTGTCCAAAACCCTCTCAATATCCTGGTTATCATTTACTTTGTCGATTGTGTAACCCACGTAATTGTGAAATGTGAAAATATCGAGCAGGTACGCGGTTTGCCGGGTGTTCATTTCCATCCCCACAGCCTTTATGAAACTTGTGTATTGCGTTTTGCCGGCATCATAAATATCGCCCGGATGCACCCAGAAGTTGGCGTAATCGGGCCCCGAAATCACCAGCGAACTGTCATTGTCCTTCAGCGCTTTTGCAATGCGCACAAAATAGGCAGCGGTTTCTGCCAGTGTGTTTTTATTGTGGTAATCGGGTTCGTTGCCAATCGACCAGTATTTTACATTTTTGTTTTTTACCACATTGATGTAGTTGTACAAGTCGTTGGTTTGCTGAATAGTATAGGTGCGCGGTACCTGCAAAACAGGCTCAGCATTGCAAACCATGCGGATGCTGTCAACAAAACGGATAAAATCGTCGATGTGCGGGTCAAAGTTGTCTTCGTAAGTAATTCCGCCAATGCGGATAACTTTAAAGTTTCCGGGCTGGGCATGTCGCCATATTTTGTCGAGGTGGCCCGAGTAAAACCACGAAGGCATCCAGGCATTCTGGCCAAACAACAATGGCGAAATTTTTTGAGTGTATCCGGAGAAGCTGACAATAAACAGCAACAGAATAACAAGTATCTTTCTCACAACGTGTATATTAGGTTTTGTAAAAATGGTTTTGGTCAATTTGCAATACAGTACGTTTTGTCAATGCCTGGCACTGTAATTTCTGCAAACATAGCTTTTTACCGCGGATTTCATAACTGTTTTATGCTGAAAACCCCGCCGGTTTGTGATTGAAGTTCAGAATTTACCTGATTCATTCCGGCCGGTAAAACCCTCAACTTTCACCTGACCTGAAACAATAAAAATACTTAACCGGTTAATTTTCAGGAGTAATTTTTATTTTTCTCAGTTGCCAGATGGTTAAAAGTGCCACCACCATAAACGGAGCTGTTGAAAGCAGAATACTGAAATTCAGTTCGATGATGCCGATAAAAAACATAAGCGCCAGCAGAATTCTCTGACCATACCCACAAAACTTTCTGAGAAATAATACAAACTCTATAAAAATAGAAGTCGAAAATCAGATTCAATGAAATTCCATCAATGATAAATGCAAAAGATTTCAGACTACCTGATTTTATCAGGGTTCACCACAAGGTGTTTAATTGATTTCTCCGTTTCCTTTGTTCTGGACGAATAAGTGATGTGCAGCAAACCATCGGAAGTCTGAATCAGGCAGGGATAAGAATAACTGCCGCCATCGGGTTTGTCGTTTTCAAGGTATTCCTTCCATTTCCAGGTTTCGCCTTCATCCTCCGAAAGCATTAAAACCAGCCTGTAACGCCCGTCATTGATGTCATTCCCGAGAAAGGCCCAGCGGCCGTCAATCAGTTTCAGCAGTTCAACGCTGGCTTCGTTGGGAATATCGGTTTTTACCGAGTAACTCCAGCTTTCACCATTATCTTTCGAAACTGCTTTATGAACGCGTGCAGGAGCATCGCCACTGTCGCGCATGTAAGCAACAATATCGCCGTTTTTGCGAACTGCAAGTGCCGGTTGAATGGGGCCACGACCAACAATGGGTTTTGAAGCCCGCCAGGTTGCTCCATCATCATCCGATATGGCACAAATCGAGAGGTTGTAACCATCGGAATAAAGCGGTAAAATAATACGGCCATTATTCAGAATCAATGGTTTAATGCGTGTCATCCAGCCAATACTGCGTTTTACCTTATCTTTGGCGGCTTCTTTGATCATATCGTCGTAGAGAGGCGCGTAGCCAGCCCAGCCATGTTGCAGTTCGGGCATTTCCTTAAATTTCTGTACAATTTCCTCTTCAAATTCTTTTCCGGGCTTGATCAGAATATTGTCCTGCCACTCCCAAACCGGGGAGCCAGGATTGCTGTAATTTGTGGAGGTGCGTGTTCTGAGAATCGACCCTTCCCACTGATTTCCCTGTACAGCAATCCAAACGAGAAACAGTTTGCCATTTCCGTTCAGAAAAACCACCGGGTTACAATCGGGCAATCCGGGCGTGTCGGCTGCCACAAAAGGTTTGCTCCATTCCTTTTTACCTTTTTCGAGACGGGCTCCCATAATCCTTACATCGTCGGCAGTTCGTTCGCCGCTGCCCTGGAACCACACCGCCAGAAAATCGCCGTTGGGCAGTGCAACAATGCTGCTGCCATGCGAATGCTCTGATTGTGGGGTAAAAATGAACTCCTCTTTTACAATTGATTTGTAGATGTTTTTTTGCTGGGCAAAACCAGTGATTGAAGTTATTAGAATCAGGGTTATAAGTATATTTTTCATTCTATTTTTATTTGATTAAACCTATTCAATATTCATTATTTTACTTCATTTTATCACACGCTGACAGGTCCTTCGGACGCTTTCAGGTTAACTACACCCGACCATTCAGCGTCGTCAGACCTGAAAGCGCCGGACCTGAAATCTTCGATTCCAGGATTCAATTTATCACTAATTTTTACGAACGTAAAACGACACCCATAGAATGTATAGGAAACAAACTCCGAGAACAGCCACACTTGCAAGTGGCGAAACCGCTGTGCTAACACCACCCATCACCAGAGGGATAACAGCGCCTCCCGAAACTGCCATGATCAGCAAACCGGAGATTTCGTTGGCACGGTCGGGCATTTTTTCGAGTGCCAGCGAGAAAATAATCGGGAACATGTTACCGGCACCAAAACCAATAATAAAAACTGCAACCAGTGCAATGGTAAACGAAGGGGCAATGAATACTCCCAAAACGCCAATCAGCGATGTCAGTGCTGTCAGCAACAGAAAAACGCGGGGTTTAATCCAGTTGAGAATGATGGCACCAATTAAGCGTGAAATGGTTTCGCCGGCAAAAAATGCGCTGATGGCCAACGCCGCTTTTTCCATGGTAATGTCAAATTTCGACATCAAAACATTGGAAATATTTGTATTGGTTGAAACTTCGGCACCAACAATCAGGAAAATCGACAATGCCATTAACGCCACAAAACGGTTTTTCAGCAAGCCAAAACAAGAACTGAATGAGGCTGGTTTCCGATCGGGTTTTGATTCCTGTATCGGAGTAAGCGACAACCACAAAGCTCCGAGCAGCGAAGTGATTCCGTAAATTGCCAGTACCAGTTTCCAGTCGCCGAAAACCGAAGCCATTGCCGTGGCGATCAGCGGACCAGAAAATGAAATTATCGCCTTTACAAACTGCGAAGTGCTCAGAAAACTGGCTAATTTGTCGGCTGGCGAAACATCCTGTAACAACGGATTGGCCGAAACCTGGATGATGGTATTTCCGATTCCCAGCAGAATAAATGAAGCAAACATCATCGGAAACGAATAATTCAAAAATGGCAGGCCCAGCCCGACCGCCTGAACAATCATTCCCACATTCAGCATGTTTCGTTTGCCATATTTATCCTGAAGAATCCCGGCAGGAACCGAAAGTATAAAGAACCACAACAACACCATCATGGGCAGAAACTGCGCGATAAAATTGGTTAATTCGAAATCGAGTTTGATGTAACCGGTTGCCACTCCTATAATATCGACAAACCCCATTACGATAAATGAGAAAAATGCAGGTAAAAGCTTGTTCCAACTGGTTTGTTTTGTTGCCATTATTTATATTTTTTGTTGGTTTAAAATTGAATAAATGTTTATAACCTAAAATTACTAAATCCCCTGGCTTCGCCACCCCCTTTTAGAAAAGGGGGACTTCCCAAAATAAAATCCGGAGTTGATGTGAAATTACCATAAATCTTCACCGTACGACCAGCCTTCGCGGACAGGTTCTTTGATGTAAGCATTCAGTTCGGGTTGATTGGTAATCTGCATTTTTTCGCCATCATATTCAACACGGGTGGCAAAACGCTGGGCAATAACGCCCACCATCACCATTTCATTGAGCGACGCAGCATAATCAAAATTTGAGCCCGGCAAAGTACCGTTTTTGATACAATCCACCCACTCCTGCTGCGGCATTTCCTCTCCCACACGCGGGATTGTCTGTGCCGGTGCATTTTTCAGAAATTCCTTCCACTCTTCTTCCGAAACCATCAAACGCGGATTGTTGGGTCGTCCGCCTGTAATCAGCGTTTTCTTTTCACCAATCATTACCATCCCTGAATCAGGCAGTTTGTCAACTCCCCACTCCGGTCTGAGTTCGGGTTTTGAGCCGCCCTCATGCCAGAACAGTTCAACCGGGGCTTTGTCGCCACGTGCATTGAACTGAAATTTCACCACCGATTCATCTGGAATAAAACTGTGGTCGGGCATGGGATTCGGAACAGTGGCTTCAACGGTATTCGGGTTTCCTAACTCAAGCGCCCAGAAAGGAGCGTCGATGGTGTGGTTCGACCAGTCGCCCAGCATTCCGTTGCCAAATTCGTAAAAACCGCGCCATGATTTGGGTACATAAACCGGGTTGTAAGGCCGTTCAGCAACCGGGCCTTGCCAAACATCCCAATCGAGTGTATCGGGAACGGGGTGAGCAGGTGGTGGAAAACTTTCGGGCTTTGTCCAATAACCACCGGGTTTGAATTCAAACGGGCCAAACCAGGCATGTACTTCTTTTACCTGTCCGAGCACACCGGCATCGTACCATTCCTTAATTAGTCTGATTCCGTTGGTGGTGTGCCCCTGGTTACCCATCTGAGAAACGATTCCGTAATGTTTTGCTGCTTTTTTTAGTGTCCGCAACTGCCAGATATTGTGGGCAAGCGGTTTTTCAACATACACATGTTTTTTCAGTTGCATAGCAGCCATGGCTGCGGCAAAATGTGTATGGTCGGGTGTTGAAACCACCACGGCATCAATCTCATTGTGCATTTCATCCAGCATTTTTCTGAAATCCCTGTATCGTTTGGCTTTCGGGAATGTGTTGAAAGCTGTGGCAGCGCGGTTGTCGTCCACGTCGGCAATGGCCACAATATTTTCGTTCATCAGTTTTTCCCAGTTGTCTTCACCACGTCCGCCAGCGCCAATCAGTGCAATATTCAATTTACTGTTGCGCGAACAACTCAAAAGATTGGGTAGAATAATTACTCCTGCTGTTGCGGCTGTTGCCGATTTCAGAAACATTCTGCGTGAAAAGTATTTCATGTTTTACTGTTTATCAATGTTTTTATTAAAGGCTAAAGCCGTTCGTATTTTTTTTTTACACCGGACTTAAGTGCTGTGTAAAAATCTGTATTCCATAAGGTTTTAACCGCTAATTTTCTATTTTTTAAAATTTTATTTCTTTTTCTCCGGCACTTTACCGAACGACCCCGGATAATTACATTCCAGCACTTTACTTCCGTTTGCTTCCCTGATCCAGGTATCAAATTCGCGTTTACCTTCTTTTAAAACGATCACCCTGCCGCCCGCCTTCGGGTCATCAGCCTCAGCCATTGTTTTGGTTATTCTGCCATAAGCAAGTGCAATTCCGAAATGAACACCGATATAATCGTTAATATGGTCGTGCCCCACAAAAGTGCCCATCACGTCGCCACTTTCGAGCATCGCAGCAAACATCCCGGTATTTATTTCGGGGCTGCATTCATCTTCATTTTTCACACCCACAGGAGGATTCAAAGTGTTATTCCAGGCATCGGTGTATTCAGGAAGCGGAATATGAAAAAATGCCAGTGCCGGGAAAGGGTCGCCGTTGTTCGAAGCAGTCAGGTTGCGGCTTTTTTCGCGATACCAGCCCACTTGTTCGTGTGTGAACCAGCCCCAGCCGCCTACTGTTGGTTCAAGTGTACTGTACATATTCGAATCCATAAAATATAACTGTGCTGCGGGTTTACCATCTTTCCCGACAATTGGCAAAATAAAATTAGAGAAACCATAAGTTTCAGCTTTGTCGCTATTCAGGCAAAATGGTAAATTTTGAAGAAATCGGGCCAGTTCGTTTCGCGGGAAATTGTGTTCTGAGTCGTGGTTCCCGAAAACCATCGACCACGGAGTTTTGTATTTTTCAAAAATCGCTGCCAGTTTTTTGTAAGCTTCCTGCGGATCATCTTCAGTAACAATGTCACCTGTAAGAACAACCAAATCAGGCTTTTCAACCTCCATCACCTTTTCGATGGTTGTGTAAACTTCAAGGTTTTTCCTTTCTTTTAATTCGATGTGCGTGTCGGTAAACTGAACGATTTTCAGCGCCCCTGATTTGTTAAAACTGACTTTCTGCCTTGACTGACTGTACCCGGAAAAACCGATAATCAGCAGAAAAATAAAAAGCAGATTAAATACTCTCATTCTTTTTTCAATCATTTTGGGCTAAAGCCCTGTTTTTGCTTACGTTGTTTATCTCCGCCCTAAAGGACGGAGTTAGTAATATTCCAATTACTTTTTTATTGTGAATAAATCAGCCACTTTACCTTCAGCATCAAAAGTTTTGAACGTGAGTTTGTTTCCTTCCACTTTCAGGTATTGGTAAAATTGCCCTTCTCCATAACGAACTGCTGCATAAGGTTCTTCACCAATATTTTCGTGATGCGAAGGAATCCCGATGGAAATAACGTAAGCCGTTCCTTTTTTATAGGAATCAGTTGCCACTCCGGCATTCATGGGTTTCGAGCGCATGTAATAGTGAATGTGACCGCCAAAAACCATATCGACATGATATTTATCGAAGAGCGGCACCCAGGTTTTCTGAATATCCGGATAAGGTTCTTCATAATTGTATGGAGGAAAATGGAATACTGCAATTTTCCAGGTGGCCGTGCTGTTTTTGAGTTGTTCCTCAATCCAGCCGGTCTGTGCGCCGATGGGCGAAGTCGGGTCAAGCATCAGGAACAAAGTGTTCTTGTAAGTGAATGAATAGGTTTGTTCAACCGGAACTCCTGCAGGAGCATTCTCAGGATAACTGAACATGGCCCTGTACATTCCGGCCCCCAAACCTGCGCGATTATCGTGGTTTCCGGGAACACACATCAAAGGTTTTTTCGAAATCACATCGGGTGCATAAGAAAAAAGCGCGTCCCACTGATCGCGATACAAACCGTCGCTGACCAAGTCGCCGGCAATGGTAAAAAATGCGGCATCGGGATGAAGAGAATCGGCACGGTTCAACAGGTTGCCGAATTTGGGTGAATAATGTGTGTCGCCAAACCAGACAAACGAAAAAGTATCGTTGGCAGCCGCGGTTGTAAAAGTAAATTCAGGGTTCCAGACTGAATCAGGTGAAATCTGGTATTCGTAAACAGTACCCGGCTCAAGATTGGAGATTTTTGCCGTAAAGCGGTTGATAAACCTGTCGTTCATCAGCAAACGGTCTTCCAGTTTGAATTTCCGGGCCTCGGCTGAACGAACCACGCCATCGCCTTTTTTACGGTAGCTTACTTTTCCTTTGTTGATAGTTGTGTCCGTTCTCCACTGAATATCGACTGTGGTTGCCGGATCACCGCTCCAGGTCAGCATTACCTGGTCGGGTTTTTTTGACGAAGGATGATCTGTTTTCCGGAAAGCACCCACCAGATGCGATTCGGTTCCGCGCCCACGGACAGTTGTCAGCAATTGTGCGCCTTTCAATTCTTCAGGAACTCCGGTTAAAACCAGTTCGTCCCAGTCGTGGTAAATAAAAGCACTGTCGTGCAAAACACCCACAAACTGGTTTTCAGGAAAGAAGTTAGCCAGAGCAAGCTGGTCCTCTTTTTTCTGAGGTTGAACAGCTACAAAATAGTGCAGACCGTAATTTTCGAAACCGTTGATTCCTAGACCGACATGACCGGTAGGAAACGCTTTTTGCCATACTTCGTATTCGGTCATTTCATTCTTTACTGAAAGCGGAGTTTTGGTAAAGCCGTTTTCAGCTAACCACCATGGCACTATTTCCTGCTTTTTGCTTCTGAAAACAGAAACTGTAACCGGAACATTCACGTCGAACATCCAGTGACGGGTTGCCAGAATATTTAATTCTTCGGGCGAAAAAAGCGCTTTTGCCTGCTCGTAAGTCAGAGCATTCAATTCCGCCTCGGACTTTGTGGCATAAAGTTCTGTTACCTTTCTGTCCATTACCTGTTTTACCGAACGGTTGTCGGGAGTGGGTTTACAGGAAAACTGCGTAGTAATAAAACCCGCAAGAACAATAAAAACAAGTGTTTTATAATGTCTTTTATTTTGAATCATATTGAATCTATATTTGTTATTTATCTGCTTTTACTCTGTTCCGTCCGCAACTGTTTTTGTTTTTCAAACTGCCTTCTTCACGGACGGATTTCCTTTACCTTACTTCTTTCCCGGGGTTAAAACCCCGGGCTATTACATTTCGCACCTTTGGCGCTTGTCCTATTGTTTGTTTTTGCTCTGTTCCGTCCGCCAAAACCAATGTTTTTCAAACTGCTTTCTTCGCGGACGGATTTCCTTAATCATATTCCTTTCCCCGGGTTGATCTCGCCTCAGGCGAGACGGGGCTATTCAAATTAAATCCCTTCAGGATTTGTACTTCGTGATTCGTTATTCCCTGCCCGACTTCGTCATTCAGGCGGGCTTATTCGAAATTCGACATTCATTTCTTAGTAAACCTCGGGGCGGGCAGGACCTGTGTAAGGTGCTGCTCCCAACTGCATTCTCGGCCTTTTTGGTACCGAAATCAATCCTTCATCTTTTGTTTCGGGTGCTTTGATAAATCCGTAATAACGGGCCATCCAGTAATCGCGTAAATAGCCGGTCGGCTCTTTTACCCTTCTGCCGTTATTGTGTCCGTCCAACTCATTAATCCGACGGCTCGTACCATCTGTAAATCCATCACGTGGTGAAAGAATTTTCACCCAGCCATCGTAGGCGGTATATCCTTTTTCAATAAACAGGTCGTCGCGGTGGGAGTTGAAGTAATTGTTTTCACGGCAATCAAGTGTCCACTCCCTGAAAAATTTCATGGCCTGTTCAAGGTCACATTCATTACCGGTTAAAGCGCCGTAGGCAATGTTGTACCAGGGCATTTGTTCAATTCGTTTTACTTCCCAGGTACGTTCGAGACTGCGCAGGTAAATCGACCGCAAAACAGGGTCGGTTGCATAGCGCAGCAAAGTGTAATAACTCATAAAAGCAAGATCATCGTCCCACGGAGCTATATTTTCAGGCGGGAAAGTATTTTTTTGTCTTAAGGTGTTGGCAGGGTAGCCCCATTTTATCAACTGCTCGTAACCGTCTTTGAATTTCTGTTCGCCGGTGGCTGCAATAGCAGCTTCCATGTAGGCAAGTGCTTCCAGCCCGTTCAACCCACGGTCCATGTAACCGTATGGACGAAGCAGGTATTCGGGATTCCAGCGTGCCCAGCGGGTAGGTAAGCCATCCATGTCGTGCATGGTCCAGCCACAATCGATGATGTAGGAAGCCATTCTGCGAAGGTGTTCGCGGGCTGCTTCTTTTTCCTTTCCTTCAGCTACCAAATCGAGAAACAACGAAACTGCATAAAAATGAGAAGTTACCTCATCACTCGAAGTATCGCCTTTCCAGTACCATTTTCCGTCGGAAGTCGGGTACCATTTGGCAGGCAATCCGCCGGAACCGGATTTTCCACGTTCATCTTTATCACCGGTGGTTGACCAAATGGAACGCGCGATAAAACCATCTTTACCAGTTATTTTGTTCAGCCAGATCATGGCTTTAAAAGCTTCAACAGCTTCGGCACGCGCTGCCGGGTCGCCGTTAACAGCATATTTGTAACACATGGCCGCCAGGTACGGAGCCGTGTGGCCACCATCGTTATCGCTCACTTCGCGCACCCATTCTCCGTTTTTCTGGTATAAAAGATGGATAAAACCAAGGCGTTTATGACCCCATTCATCGAGTTCGCGTTCAAAAAAAGCAGCCTTTTTCAGCAAAGTAAAAGGTTCGTAACGGATGATTCCGATACCGGTTTCGGTGGCAACATATACCGTATTTTTACCAACGGCAATATCGTTCACTTTCATTGAGGGGAGCCACATTCCTTCGCCAAAATAATGGAATTCACCATTCACCATGCGAACAGCGCCACGTGCAGTTCCGATCCATAAATCGTTGGCAAAACCTTTTTCGAGGCAGGTTGTATTTTCCACCGGCAGGCCGTCGGCACCTCTGATTGTTTTCAGCGCCGCACCCCGCAATTCAGTCAGGCCGCGGTCGGTACCAATGTACATGCGGTTTCCGAAACTTAACATGTCGTTGGTTTTTAATGAGGGCAGCCTTCCCCAGTCGATAAAATCTTCATTCACGGTTTTGCCATCGAATAACACCAATTTGCCCGGACGCAAAACATAAAAAGTACCACTGTACGATTCTAACCTGGTCACAGGTCCTAATTCAACCGGATCGGCAAAAACCTGCGAACCGTCTTCCATGAGGTTGGTTACATCGCTGCCGTAATATCCATCGGCGGGTTTAGTCGTCACAAATTTCCCGTTCTCAAGACAGAAAATCTCATCTGAAGTAGCTGCATGGAGTTTCCCGAGATGTAAGCACAAATCCACAAATTCGCGGTTGTCAACCTGTTTCCACTGGTTGTTTTGCAAGGTGTACAAACCTTTGGCCGATAATGCCCAGATGGCACCGTTTTCGGTTTGAAGTTTCTTCACTTCTGCCGGAGCGCTGTTATCGGCGGTCAGTTTTTCACCTTCAATCCGATAAATTTTCCCATCCAGTAACGCCAGACAAACATCGCCGGAAACAGCAACTGAAATAACCGGCTTTTCAGTTTGTATTTTCTCTGAAATCTCCTGCAGATAGACTTCATCATTCTGAGGAGTCCACATTTTTTCGGTAACCTGATGAGGTTGTGAAAAACCTTTCAATGAAAGTAAAAATATCATCAGGCAAGCTATTGAGAAACGTTTCATCGTTTTGTTGTTAAAAATTTTGTACTACTTACCAAAACCGTTTTAGCAAAGAATTTTCGATTTCTGCATATTACAAAGAAACAGGCTTTGAATGCCTTTCGCTTCGGTTTTTTTACTCAAAAGCTATTGAATTTTAACTGGAACTGATTTCTGGAAACATTTTTATCTCTATTTAAGGAAAAAATCTGTTTTGTTTCGATCTAAAATTGATTTCTCAAAAAATATTGAAAGGTTGAATTCCCTATCTTGCAGCCTGAATTAAAAATAATAAACCTGAAAAGACAATGATCATCAATATCCGCAAAGCCACCGAAGCCGATTTTCCAGCTATTCTGGGACTGATTAAAGAACTTGCACTGTTTGAAAAAGCACCCGAAAAAGTAACCAACACAGTTGAGCAAATGAAGGAGGAGCAAGGTTTGTTCCGAAGCATTGTTGCCGAAAACAAAGACGGCGAAATTGTGGGTATGGCGTTGTACTTTTTTGCCTATTACACCTGGGTGGGAAAATCGCTGTACCTCGATGATTTGTACGTAAAAGAATCGTACCGGAAGTTGAAAATAGGTTCGGCATTGCTAAACGAGGTAATGAATATTGCCCGGACAGAAAACTGTAAAAGGGTTCGGTGGCAGGTACTGCATTGGAACCAGAATGCCATCAATCTATACAAAAAAGTTGGGGCATTCATCGACGAGGAATGGCTCAACTGTGATTTCGATGCCGAAGGTATCCGGAATTTCAAGGCCATAAAAGTGGAAAACCTGGATAAATCAGAGGAAACAACCCACATCTGAGCCAATAATTGAATTAGTTTTTAGTAGTCATTTATTACAACTGACTTCATAAAAAACGGCCTGATGAAAATAATTCATCCGGCCGTTTTCGATTTTATGTGAAAGAAGGTGCCTTTATATAAGTTTTTGGGCAAATTCTTTAACAGAAGTAAGTTGAACCGGGAACTTTTTCATGGTTTCATGCATGTCAATCAAATCACCTTTAGCCATGCAACACATCAGCCCGGCAAACGATTTCTGCATGGGTTCAGTTGCTTTAGCAAACTGTTCCTGCAAAACTTCTTCCGGCATATTCTGAATTTCGATCTTCTTTCCCAGCACTTCCTCAAAAGTTTTCACTACATCCAATGGTTTCAGATTTTCCGGACCACCAAGTTCCAGGATTGCATTTTTTGCAGCCGGATTATTCAAGCTTTCAACTGCAAATTTTGCCACATCCTTCAGCGAAATATAAGCTGCCGGATTGTTACCGCTCCCGCAAAGACTGACTTTACCGTTCAATGCATCGAAACCCACCATGGATGAAAGCCAACCTTCCATAAAAAATGACGGACGCAAAATTGTGAAGATCATTCCACTTTGCAGCAAATGAGCTTCCACCTTCCTTTTTGCCTTGCTTAACGGAAAAATCAGATTCATATTTCCGGAGAAAGAGGTATAGATGAAATGTTTTACACCAGCCTGCCGTGCAGCAGAAATCATATCGATCATCCCTTTTTCATCCACACTGATGATGTCATTTTCACCGGGAGTATAGGCAAACGGCATCGATGAAACTGTTGAAATTACAGTGGTTACCCCTTCTAATACATTGTGAAAGGTTGAACTGTCGCGAAGATCACCTTCAACGAGTTGCAGACCGAGCTTTGTCAGATCATTTCTTTTATCTTCCGGTGTGGATTTGCGAATCATCGCTTTTGCCTGAATGTTTTTTTCTTTAAGCAGCCGGCATATTTCGCTGCCAAGCATGCCTGTTGATCCGATTACGAGTATCATAGCTATAAAAATTAAAGGTTAATTATTTGACTTTTATATACTTCTCAATATTCGTAGTATTTTCATCCGCTTCAAATTTTTCATTTAAAGGAAAAGTCTGAACAAGCGTGTCTTTTTTCATTTCCATTTTAAGCCTGATGGTTTTGGATTCCCAAGGCTTGTAACTGAATATCGGCAAAAACTCTTCGTATTTACCTCCATCAAGTTTAAAAGTCCCCATACCATACTGATCTTCCGTTTTTGATCCATCTTTATATCGCCCAACAAACATAAACTGGTTGCCTGACCAGATTTTTATTTGTTCACCAGTGTATTTTCCAGGAAAAACTGTTTCAATCTTATTATTTTCAATTTGTTGAACAACCACAAGTTTCCAGGCACCCTGGAGATTCAGATTTTGTTTCTGACTGTAAGCGCCAACGCTGAACAAGGCCAGAAAAAGGCAAAGAAATAGCTGTCTCATACTTTTATGTATTTGATTATTAATAAATAACAAAAATAAATTTGAGATAATGAGTTTTAAAAACTCATCGGGGAGAGGTCAGGCGTGTACGCTGGTCACACCCAGTTGTTCCATTAAAACAGTCTGGTCACCAATAATCCAGTGATGCACAATTTTCCCGTTTTCAATTTCATAGCTGATTACAAACGGGAAATCGATATTTCTGTAGGTTGGAGGGATTCCGTTAAAATCGCCGGCATGGCAACCTTTTAAGCGTGCTCTTACAACCACCCTGTTGCCTTCGGCTGTAATTTCATCGGCAAAAATGTCATATTTCGGGAATACGGATTCAAAAAAGGCAATGTGCCCAATCAGTTCTTCATCGGTTATGTATTCTTCCATCAACTCACGTGTTTTCACAACTCCGCTCATGGCATTAAAATAACGGATGACAAATTCTTTGTTTTGTTTTACCTGATCCATAATGTAACGGTTTAAAGTTGATTCAAAATTACAACACAAAACTGGCTGACTGTTAGTCCGTTTGTTGCATTCTTTTATCTGTTTGTTGCAGAATGATTGCTATGGCGGTAAACAGATGGCGGAATTCCATATTGTTCTTTAAAGACTTTTGTAAAGTGATTGATAGTTTGAAACCCCGATTTGTAAGCCACTTCACTGATGGTAAGGTCTGATGTTTCGAGCAACTCCTTCGCTTTTTGAAGCCGTATATTCCGGATATAGTTGGCAGGTGCTTCGTTAACCAGCGATTTCATTTTCCGAAACAACTGTGTGCGACTTAAAAACATTGCTTTGCACAAATCATCGGTCCCGAATTCTTCGTTTTCAATATTTACTTTTATGAGTGTATTGATTTTCTGCATAAAAGCTGCCTCCTGCGGACGGTTTTTTTCCAGCGAGGCAAACAGCCTTTCAGTACGTGTGAAATTTTGTGTAAACCGTTTCTGAATCTCCCTGTAAAACTGCGGTGGATCGTTGGTATGTAACTTTTGAAAGAGGAAATTGTCAGGTAATTCCATGTCATTATCAAATTGAATTTCCATTAAATATAAAGTTCCGTCCGGTAATGGATTACCCGTAAATGAATAAGCTGATTTAGAGGTAACTTCTAGAATGTGAATCAGATTCAGTCCTGTGTTTTCCACCTCCAATCTTAAAGTCCGGTTCTCCCCGACATGATTTAACCTTACAAAAATATTGCTTTTTGGTGGCAACAAGTTAATCAGATTACAAACCAATTGAATGACTGATTGCGACATCAAATATGGCTGGTAATTAATCAACCTGCTTTTCTCGTCAGAAGAAAAAGCGAGATTAATCTCGCTGGCCTGTGCATAAGGTTGCAGGCTTTGTACAAGGTTTTTCAGAAACGGAACAATATCGGCGTTGGCGGAATAAATCATATACTTTAATTTTTGGTGGTTAAAATCGTTACAGGCCCAAGTAAGCCCGAAGACAGCGGTTCGGTAAACTTAAACGACCGGAGCGCCTGTTCCAGCGTAAAGGTGTATCTGCCGGTGATAAATTCCTTTCCACCCAGCAAGCCATTCTCAAACTTTACTTTTCTCACATTGGCGTCGGGTTCCAGCTTGTCGCCCAGCAGGCGGTTGATCCAACGGTTGGCAACCTCAATTTCAAGTGCGTTGTTCCCCTCTTTTAAAGCGCCTGATATTTCAATCCGCCACGGAGCGCACCAAACCACGCCCACCTCTTTTCCGTTCAGTCTTACCCGGGCAATATCATTCACCACACCAAGGTCGAGGTAGAATTTTGTGTTTTTATCGGTACCGCTGAAATTAAAAGTCTTCCGGTAAGTGGCAATTCCTGAGTAGTATTTGATTCCCGGCATTTCGTGCTTGCTCCAATCTTGTAAACCTGCAAACTCAATTTCTTCCGGGCCGCCCATTTTAGGGTCGAAGGAAATTTTCCACGAACCTTCCAGCGTATGCAGTTCCTCATAAACAGGAAAGTTTCCTCCTTCTTTTGATTTCCTTCCTATTTTACCAGAGTTGAAAACGATAAAATAACTTTCGTATGGATTAAATTCAAGAGGAATCGTTGTGATTCCGTCTTCGACTGAGAACTCGTGAATTTTACGGATTTCACCAGTTGTTCCCAGCCAGATTTCAGGTTCTCCAATTGCTCTGAATGAGCATTTTGTTGTCTGAAAAGTATCAGTTCTGTTGGCTACAAAATAGATATCTCGGTCGCCAGTTTTCTTGTGTCCAAACCTGATTTTATTGCTCTCAGCCTGAAAATCCTGTTGAACACCGAGTTTTGACAAAACTTTGATTGTGCTTTCGTAATCCGGATAAATTGAACCGGAATCTGCTAGGCTCAGCTCTCCGCCCCAATAAATGGAGCCTTTGCTATGCTTAATTTCAATGGGTTGTGATGGTAATTGTAAAGTACCCCAAATTTTTTCAACCAGAGTTTTAACCTGAATATCGCAATCGGGGAAACCGGTCAGCGAGGGCGATTTAACCGGCGGATTGCCGATGACTTTTGCCCCTTTTTCAACAAGCGATGCTATCTTTTCCAGAAGTTTCGGGGTCATCGATTTAAAATCAGGCAGCACCAGAATTTCGTAGGAAGTAGCTCCCGGGAAAACAATTTTCCCTTCCATAACATCTGCTTTTTCGATGAGCATTTTAGGCGAACAGGCA
>DAINOH010000022.1:0-61051 GCA_036735485.1 Draconibacterium sp.
GGCCATTCGTTGCAAAATTATACCCGTCAACAAATAAATCATCCGTAATTTCAACAAAGAAAAAAAGCAGGTTTTCCGGTTCGTGCCAAACAAGTTTAAACCGACCTGTGAAATCATCGGCAGATGGAACCGTGCCTTTCCACGGCATCCAAACCTGGTCGATAGGTTGCCATTTTACACCTTCCGCATTCCAGATTTCGTCTGTGGCATGGCCATCGAAAATGGGTTTTGCAATTGCCTGTTGCACTTTAATCGTATCATCCTGTGCAGCATAACCGGTTAAAGCAATCGAAATTCCGTACAATAAAGTAATCGTACGTTTTTTTAATAATGCATAGTTCATTAAATATTGGTTTTGTAGTTTTTGTATGACAATGTGTAAATGTAAATCCCCTAAAAAGAATCAGACAAAAATAGTAAGTGATCAGTTTTTAAGATGTTGTTCAATAGCTTCTCCGATTTTTTTAAGTGCAATGGTAAGCTGATGGTCGATTGTTTTGACTGAAATCCCAAGAATCTGGGCTATTTCTTTGTACTTGAACTGTTCAATTTTTGCAAGACTGAAAATCAATTTACACCTTTCAGGGAGATGTTGAATAGCCTGTTCGATTGCATTTCGCAACTCAGCCGAAATAAGCTCAGTTTCCGGACAGATTTCATCTGTTGGCAATGTTACAGATATGTCTTCCAATAATGAAAATTTTGCTCTTTTCTCCTTTTCAAAGTAGTTGAGGGTGGTGTTTTTTGTTGCTGTAAATAAGTAGGCTTTTATATTCTCAATTGAAGAAATCTTTTTTCGTTGCAGCCACAACTGAAAAAAAACATCACAAACTACTTCTTCTGCCAATTCCTTCTTTTTAATGATTGAAACTGAAAAACGCAATAAACCATCTCCATACAACTCAAACAATTGTTGCAGTGCTTTTTCATCATTTTTACTGATCCGATCAAGCAAGTTTTGTATCTGTAAATCGTTTTTCAATTGTACAATCTTACTAAATCAAAATTAATAATAAACTAACAAGCACGCATGAAATATAAGGATTTGGATAAAATGAATATTCTTTTTTTATTCAATTTCGAAAATCACTTAGTTATTTGATTTCTGTATTTTTTCGTGTTGTTTGTAAAAAAAACATACCTTCCTGATTACAATCCCGATAGCTTTTATGACACTTTTAATTATTAGTTCATTGAAATACTTTAGGGGATTTTTATCGGGTAATTGTTTACTTAGAATATAACTAAATAAAATAAATTGTGAATGAAAGAAACAATGAATTCAATTTTTGCAGCATTCAAAATTACAGTTTTCTAAAACTAAAGCTGTCAAATTTTCTGTAATGATTTCAGAATAAGTTATGCCTGAAAATATCTCACAGGGTGAATGTAAAAAATACGGTAAGTGTTAAAATTAAAAGGACTGGAGTGCGCTATCCAGATTATCTTTTCTGATTGTATTTTATTATAGATGAAGCTAAACCAACTAAATCAGAACCAAAAATGAAAAAAATCAAACTTTTACTGCTGGGTTTATTTATAGTAATTTCCTCCGGGATAAGAGCCCAAACCACTTTCGGCGAAGGTTCGGGAATGTACGGAACCATCCTGAACGACCTGAAAAAGAGCCTTTACAACAAAGGACGTGTGCAGAAAGTGACACTCGACGGCAAAGAACGCCTGATGTTTGTTTCGTGGGTGCGCGACCACATTCACACCATGAAAGCCTACAAGTATTGGGAAAAGGACATGTCCAGTTACATCGACTTTTTTATGGGGCGGCAAACCCCCAAAGGCATGTATTTCGATTACTGGGAATCGTACAAGGATAAAAACGTTGGGCAGTTGTTTTTCACCAACTGTTTCCCCAACGAGTTTTATTTTGTGGATGTTAATAACCAGAATTTTTTCTTCAGGATGCCCATCGAGGCCGACCTGGAATACCTGATGGTGGAAGGTGTCTTTACAAACTGGCAAACCACGGGCGACACGGCATTTCTGAAGCAATGGTTGCCAACGCTGGCAAAAGGCATGAAATACGAAATGAGCGATCCGCTGCGCTGGTCGTCGAAGAATCTGCTCGTGAAACGCCCGTATTCGATTGATACCTGGGATTTTACTTCGGAACCCGACTCGCTGAAAAATGTCGATCGCCTGCTGTACCACATTGGCAACCTGCCCGAAACGCCCAAAGGCATCATGCATGGCGACAACAGCGGCATGTTTCAGGCTTGCAAACAACTGTCTGTTTTGTTAGGGGCAGTTGACCAGCCCGATGCTGCCCGAGAGTGGGATTTGCAGGGCGATGTTTTCCGTCAGCGGTTGAATTCAATTTGCTGGAACGGTAAATTCTACGCCCATTTTATTCCTGAAGAGCCTGTTCCGGCGCACATTAAAACCGATCCGGTCAATTCTATCGGTTTGTCGAATACCTATTCTATGAATCGCGGCGCGCCCACCCGCGAGATGTCGGCATCCATCATAAAAACCTATCAGGAAATTGGCGAAAAAACCAACCGTGAGTCGATGGCGCCATGGTTTGGGATTTACCCGAGCATACATCCACATTTTGGCAAATATGCTGTGGGCGAATACATGAATGGCGCTGTTTTGCCACTGGTGGGCGGCGAGCTGTGTAAGGCTGCTTTTCTAAACGGATTCGAGACTTACGCCGTTGAACAGCTAAAAGTAGCCAGCCAGATCATGAGCAAAAACAATCAGCGACTGCCCGGTTGTGTGAATGGTGATGGAACGGCGCAAAAGGAAGCCATTCCTGATGAATGGGGCGAAGCGGCTTTTGTAAGCGCGCTGGTGGAAGGTCTGGCCGGAGTGGTCGATAAAAGCATTCTTTTTCAGGAAGTTGAAATTTCGCCGCGCTGGTATTTTGCCGGTGTTGAAAAAACAAGCGTAACTGTTGGCTACGGAAACGATGGTAACCAGGTAAGCTACGACTTTGAATTTAAACCAAAAAGTAACCAGGTGAAAATAAACACCCGGGGCAAGTTCGACAAATTTACCCTGCGTGTTCCCATTCCGGAGAAAATGAAAAGCGCCTCTGCCTCCATCAACGGGAGAAATGTGAAAGTCACGGTTGATCAGGTTAACCAATCACAGTATGCTGTGGTGAATGGCGTGGGGAATACAAATTTTGTCATCATTCAATTCAGATAAAAAGCAGATGTGAAACGAATTGTAGAAATTTGCTCTGTTGAAAAAAATAAATATTACATAATCAATAATATATACCTGAAATACCATGAAAAAATCAGCATTCTTTTTAATTTCATTTATCAGCCTGAATGTTTTTTCGCAGGTAACCACCTGGCAGCCGCCTGAAGGCTTTGCTTCAGACAGATATTACACCGTGAAAGTGAACGGAACGCCGGTCCCGGTTTTCGACACGCCCATTGCATCGTACGCCATTTTCGATATGATGGGCGATGCAAAGGTGGAAGTCAGCACGATGTACGACGTTCGCTGGGTGGACATCCGCCCGGTGCGCTGGAACCTGAAACCCGAATACACAGGCGACAATTCCTTTAGTTTTAACCTGAAAGAACCGGCCAACCTTAGTGTTGAATTAAACGGACGCATTCGTCAGCAGCCGCTTTTTATTTTTGCCGGGAAGCCTGAAACAAACAAGCCATCCAAATCAGATAAAAACGTGATTTGGTTTGAAGGCGGAAAGCTTTACGAAAACGTGAAACTCGAATTACAGGACAATCAAACCGTTTACATCGAAGGTGGTGCTGTGGTTCAGGGTTATATTTTTGCTGAAGGCAAAAAGAACATTAAAATCTGTGGCAGAGGAATTCTCGACGGGTCGTTCAATAAGACCACTGAAAATAACCGCAATCGTTTTCTCAATCTGAAAGATTGTGAAAATAGTTCGATTGAAGGTATAACGCTGCACAATGGAACTACCTGGCAGGTTGCACTCTTCCATTGTAACCAGGCGGAAATTAAGGGAATCCGCATTGTGAGCGAAAGTGCAAGCGACGATGGCATGGATATCGTTCGATGTACAAATGTGGTGATCGACGATGTGTTTGCTCACACCAAAGACGATTGCGTGGCCATTAAATCGCACGGCGATTATCCGGGCGACCGGCCAACCGACAACATTCTGGTGAAAAACTGCGTGTTCTGGAATTCCATCTGGGGCAATGCCATCGAAATTGGTTTTGAACTGAATTCGGACGAAGTAAAAATCATCCGTTTCGAAAACATCGACATCATTCATGTGGAAGACGGCGCAACCATCAGCATTCACAATGCCGGGAAAGCGCATGTGCACAACGTGGTTTTCGAGAATATCCGCGTAGAAGACAGCCGCCAGAAATTGTTCGACCTCGCTATTTTCTCCTCGCAGTACAGCCCCGATGGCAACCGCGATCCGGAATACAGCAAGAAATATTACCTGCATGGCGCATGGGACGGTGTGCAGAAGGTTCCCGCCGGAAAGGAAGAATACCACAGCAAGTTTCGTGGTACCATCAGCGAAATCATTTTTAAAGATATTCAGGTAGTTGGCGGCCTGTTGCCGTTCTCTGTTTTTCATGGATTCGATGCCTCGAAAAACATTTCAGGAGTGCGCATCGAAAACCTGACTTACATGGGCAAACGCCTGACCGATGAGGTAAGCGCCAAAATCAGGCGAAGTAATACGGTGGATTTAGAGATAAAGTAATCCACATTTTTTCGATGTTGTCAGGTCTAATGACGCTGACAGATCGGAGGTAGTAAAACCTGTCAGCGTTTGAAAAACCTGTCAGCGTCAAACGGACTAAAATTGTATTGAAAATGAAAAACTTACTTCTAATCTTCTTGTTTTTTGCTTCGTTTGCGGTCTTTTCGCAAACAAAACTTCAGTTTGAAAACCCGGTGAAACAACGGCTTTTTGTGCTGACCGACATTACCAACGAGCCCGACGATCAGGAATCGCTGGTGCGTTTGCTGGTTTATGCCAACGAATACGACCTGGAAGGAATTATTGCAACCACCTCAACGCATTTGCGCAACCAGACACGAAAAGACAAAATTGAAAAACTGGTACACGATTACGGGCTGGTGAAACCCAACCTGGATAAACACGCGCAGGGCTATCCAACAATGGACTATTTGCTAAGCATTACGTCGGAACACCTTCCTGTTTTCAGCATGGACGGGGTGGGTGAGGGAAAGGATTCGCCGGGCTCCGAATTATTGATTCGCTCGGTTGACAAGGCCGACGAACGTCCGCTTTGGGTGTCGGTTTGGGGAGGCGCCAATTGCCTTGCACAGGCGCTTTGGAAAGTACGTGCAACCCGCAGCGAAGAGGCTGTCCGCCAATTTGTTTCGAAACTGAAAGTGTATTCCATTTCGGATCAGGATTTTGCAGGACAATCGATCAGAATTAATTTTCCTGAAATTTTTTACATTGTCGATGCCTCTGCAGGCGATTCGTGGTTCGAATACTACAAAGCCACCTGGACCGGCATTTCGGGCGATCGTTATTATAAAAATGGCCCGGGAATTCACAACGAGCTGGTTGAAAATCCCTGGCTGGCAGCCAATATCCGCGAAAATCACGGGCCACTGGCAGCAAACTATATTCCATTTGCGTACATCATGGAAGGCGATACCCCATCGTTTTTCGGGTTGATCAACAACGGGCTGGGGTGGTACATTAGTCCTGCGTATGGCGGCTGGGGCGGCCGGTACGAGCTGTACCGTTCGTATGCCGAAAAAGGGAAAATATGGACCAGCTCGGTGAACACGCAGGACGAGATTATTTTGCCCGACGGTCGGAAAGAAGCTTCCAATCAGGCGACCATCTGGCGCTGGCGTGAAGCTTATCAGCACGATTTTGCAGCCCGGATGGACTGGAACATTGCCGGTGATTTCAAAAAAGCCAATCACAATCCGGTGGTGACTTTGAACGGTAATATTGGAAAGGCAATTGCAAAAGCTTCAATTAAAGCTGGAGAAAAAGTACAACTTTCGGCCAAAGGCAGCAGCGATCCCGATGGTGATCGCCTTAATTATCGCTGGTTTATTTACCGCGAAGCAGGTGGTTTCGACGGACCCCTTGAACTGGCTGCCCCAACTTCCGAAGAAATAAATTTTACCATGCCCGAACTGAAAAATGGTCAGCAATTGCATGTGATTCTGGAAGTTAAGGATGCTGGTAGTCCTGCATTGTTCAGTTTCCGAAGAATATTATTGACGAATTAATGATTTATAAAACCAACCAATGAACCTGACAACAAATTATTTCACCTCGCACTTTTTGTCTTGACCTCCATTCTGGTATCAGCGCAAGATCGTTCAAAATGGTTCGAGTTTTACTTTCCCTGGAACGATTCGACCAAAACGGCAACGGACATGTCGGCAACGCTCGATGGCCATTTCTGGTTCAGGAATAAAATCATATTCAAAAATTACTATAATTAAATTATGCAAAAACTTATCAACGAAATAAAAAAGACCAGTGGCGACATGGCTCGCCGTGGATGGGCCGAGTCAAACGGAGGGAATATCAGCCTTCGTTTAAATCCTGAAAATTACGCGTATTTCAACGAATTTCAGCCTAAATCGGATTGGGTAAAACTGCCCATAGCCATGCCCGAAATTGCCGGCGAACGTTTTCTGGTAACCGGAACAGGCCGTTTTTTGCGAAACATCGAGGTTTTTCCTGAAAAAAATATCGGTGTCTTCGAAATTGACCAGAAAGGTGAAGCCTGGCAATTGCTTTGGGGCTACGAACCTGTCGGGGCGCCCACTTCAGAGCTTCCTTCGCATTTGCTGTCGCACTGTCGCATCAAGGAAAAATCAGGAAATCAATCGTTTGCCTTTATTCACACCCATCCCAACAGTATAATTGCACTGACTTATGCAGTGGCCAATCTTGACACCAAAAGTTTGAGCAAATTGTTGTGGCAGAGTCATGCCGAGTGCGTGGTCGTTTTTCCGCAGGGAATTGAATTTTTACCCTGGCAAATGGCCGGAAGCACGGATTTAGGCAGGGCAACTGCCGATGCTATGAGCCGCCGCAACCTTGCGGTGTGGGAATTTCATGGAATCTGCGGTTGTGGGCGCAACCTCGACGAAGCTTTTGGCCGCATTGATGTAGCTGAAAAGGCTGCTGAAATATGCCTGCGCGTTATGGCTGCCGGTGGCGCAAAAAAAACACTGACCGAAGCACAGATCCGGGCCATTGCAAAAAATTTTAATTGCCTGTTTGATGAAAGTTTGTTAAGTGATTTTGATAATTAAAATAAACCAGCAATGAACCGAATGAAACTGAACTTTATTTTTTTACTTCTTTTTCTGACATTCTCTGCAGAAGCCAAAGAGTTTTTTGTTGCTCTCAACGGAAACGATAAATTTCAAGGAACCAGGAACCATCCATTTCAAACCATTTTCACAGCCTCAGAAATGGCCATGCCCGGCGATACCATTACCATTCTGAGTGGTGAGTACAAGTTGCCACAACAGTTTCGTCCGGTGCGATCCGGTCTTCCCGGAAAATGGATTCTTTATCGTGGCGCACCCGGAGAAACAGTTGTTTTCGACGGCAGTCAGATTAAAAAGATTTTCCAGAATGACGATTCGGTGCAATTCAGCCGCCAGACTGCCGGATTATTTCAGATCGAAAAAGTGAATTACCTGCGGTTCGAAAATATCCAGGTGCGAAATTCTGATGCGGCCGGATTTATCGTTCGCGGCCCGGAGTGCAAGAAAATTGAACTGATTGGCTGCAAAGTGCACCAAACCCACAATTCAGGAATCGGGCTGTGGTATTGCGATTCGGTGCTGGTGAAAAATTGCGAAATAACTGCTGCCAACGACAACGATGCCCGTTATTATCTGCCCGGACAGCGAAGGGGAGGAGAGGCTCCACATGAGGCGCTTTCCATTTGTGGCGCCACCTATTTCGAAGTTTGCAACAACCATGTTCACCACTGCTACAAGGAGGGCATCGACTGCAAAGAAGTGAGTCGTAATGGTGTGATTCATCACAACCTTGTGCACGATGTTCCGCGCCAGGCATACTACACCGATGCCTGGTTCGGACTGTTGGAAGATGTTGAATTTCATTCGAATACCGCTTATAATTGCATGTGGGGATTTGCAATAAGTGTGGAGGGCAAAGGCTCCGAGTTGCGCAACGTGCGCTTTCATCACAACCTTATTTACAACATGACCGGCGCTGGCGTGTTGTTCGGGATGTGGGGCAACAACCTGCTGCGTTCGGATATTCACATTTACAACAATACTTTCTATCACTGTGGATCACCACAGGTTTTCAGTGGCGGCGTGGGCAGCATCGACATTTTGTCGAAGAATTTCCGCGATGTTTTCATTTACCGGAACATTTGCGACAAGGGCTGGGACTATGAAATGGGTTTCACTTTCACTTCTGAAGAAGTTGCCAAAGCGTTGAAAGAGCAGAATTTCGTGGCTGCCGAAAATCTTTTTGAAGGCCCGAAGAACCGCCCCAGCCGCAAAGGTCAGTTTGATGTGATGGTGTACGAATACCTTCCGCCTGACAACCAAATTGGCGCGCCGCT
Organism: Draconibacterium sp.; assembly: GCA_036735485.1. Classification (GTDB taxonomy): domain Bacteria; phylum Bacteroidota; class Bacteroidia; order Bacteroidales; family Prolixibacteraceae; genus Draconibacterium. Next base: position 8,556 of record DAINOH010000022.1, read on the forward strand.
TTACCGCAACGAACTGAAATTCGATTTCGCTCCTGAGCAAATTCCTGAAGTAAAATCCACCGGCAGAAAATGGAAATACGAGCCATCGCCCTGGTTTGGCGCATTTGAACCAGTCAAATAAACTAAACGATATGCCAGCAAAACTTATCTTAATCATCATTTGTGCCGTTTTTGCCATTTCATCCGGCGCACAGGACCTGAAAAACTGGTTCGTTTTTACACCAGAAGATGAACCTTCGGGGGCCATCACCGACATGGCTGACTGGCTCGACAAACCTGCCGGGAAGCACGGTTTTTTGCAAATGAAGGGCGACCGCCTGGTTTTTGAAGACGGCACTCCTGTTAAATTCTGGGGAACCAACGTTTGCAGCAACCAGCCGTTTATGAAGCCTGAAGAGGCCCTGAAATGGGGCAACTTCCTGTCGCGCTTTGGCTTTAACGGCGTACGTTTTCACAAATTTACCTGGGGCGCCACCGATGGAATTCATTCAACCTTGATTACCGACGATCGCTGGAAAAACTTCGACTTCCTGTGCAACGAGCTGCGCAACCGGGGAATCTACTACGGATGGTCGCACATATACGGCCACAAAGTAATGAGTGCCGACAGCGCGCGCATCGTGGCTTACAGCGAACTGGCCGCCACGAAATTTCCGTGGTCGCACCTTAACGGAACCACTTCGGCGCTGGTGAATTTTGCAGAAGACTTGCAGGCGCTCAACATTGAACTGACGGTGAACATGCTCAACCACGTCAACCCGCACACCGGGCTGAAATACGCGCAGGATCCCGCTTTGAGTTTTATTGAGTTTCAGAATGAAGACAATATTTTTTGGTCGGCCATTGAGGAAACATTGAAACAAACTCCCACCTACCGGGCCATGTTGTGCCGCAAATTCAGTGCGTGGCTGAAAGCCAAATACGGAACCGACGAACAACTCCGGAAAGCCTGGAACAACGAGGGATTGCCTTCCGGAGAAAGCATTGCAGCCGAAAACGTTTACCCACAGCCCAATCACGGACTGTTTAGCTGGGAATACGAACAGGCTGTTAAGGAAAAACGCCCGGTAAAACATCACATTCTCGACAAGGCCAATTTTCTGTACGACGAGCAAATGAAATTCTACAAAAGGTTTGAAAAAGCCATCCGCGAAACCGGCTACAAAGGCCCGCTGGTGGGCAGTTGCTGGCAAGCCGGAACCGGATTAGCGCACCTGCTCAACCTCCATGCCGATGCCGAAGTGGGCATCATCGACCGTCACAATTATTTTGGCGGAGGAAAAGGTCACAATCTGGCACCGGGCAAATTCGACAATACGCCAATGGTTTCACGAATTGGCTCGGGGTTGTTCAGTTCTGGTTTGCAGCAGGTAAGCAACCGTCCATTCGCGTTTTCTGAGTGGATGAGCCTGATTCCGAACGAATGGACAGCCGAAAGTTCGCCACTCATCGCCGCTTACGGGCTGGGTCTTCAGGGCTGGGATGCTTCCTATGTTTTTGCCACCGACATTCCGCGGTATCAGCCTGCCATTCACTCCGGAAAGGGCGGTGGAATTTACAATGCCACTTCGCCCACGCAAATGGCGCTGTATCCGGCGCTGGCCCGGATGATTTACCGCGGCGATGTTCAGGAAGGCGAAACAGTGGTGAACCGCAAAGTGAATCTTGCATCGGTACTGAAAGGCGCTACTCCGCTGAACGAATCGGTAAAACAGGATTTCGACCGGAAGGTGATCGAAGGCTCGTTCCCGCTTCAACTGATGGCCGCCGGAAAAGTGGTGCTGACTTTTACCGACGAAAACAAGACCGAATTCCTGAAAGGTTTTGAGTCGCTTTGGAAAGATTCGGTGATGACATCAACCACCGGGCATCTGAAATGGAACGAAAAGGGCAAAGGCTTTTTCACCATCAATACTGCCGGAACCAAAGGTTTCGTGGGCTTTTCTGATAAACAACACATGCAATTGGGCGAACTTACCCTGAAAACCGACAATGAATTTGCCGTGATTCTGATTACCAGTCTGGAAAAAGAAAAAGGGATTGCCAATTCCAACCGGATTTTGGTGACCACCATCGCCCGGGCGCAGAATACCGGAATGAAATTCAGCGACGACCGCACGGAACTCCTTGCACGAGGTGATGCGCCTGTTCTGCTAGAGCCAGTGAATCTTTCGATGAAAATTGACCGCAAAGCCAAGCCAAAAATCACCATTCTCGACCATTCAGGAAAAAAAACCGACAGAGTACTTTCTCCTGAAAATGGCTGGATCAACCTGGATGGTGCAAAAACAAAAGCATTATATTATCTGATTGAGTATTAATTTTATTCGTTTTAATTTTCTGGCATTGATTATCAATAATAAAAAAAGCTGACAAAAATTGTCAGCTTTCTTTTGATTCTTTTTAGTCAGATTTTACCAGCGGTTTCCGCCATCATTGTCACGGTTTCCGAAACCCCTTGAGCCACCGCCACGGTTGTCGTCTCTGCGCTGAAATCCGCCGCCACCGCCGCGGTTGTCATCTCTGCGCTGATATCCACCGCCACCGCCGCCACGGCTGTCAGTCCTCCGTTGGAATCCACCTCCGGAATTACTTCTACCCTGGAAACCACCTCTGAAACCACCTCTGTTTCCGGCATCTCTTTTTGGTCGATCTTCGGGTGCATTTGCTTCTTTTACAACAATTGTGTTACCATCCTGATCGGAACCATTTAACGCAGCAATGGCTGCTTTAGCTTCTTCTTCATTTTCCATTTCAACAAAACCATAACCTTTTGAGTTGCCAGTTTCTTTGTCGAAAATAATTTTGGCTGAAGTTACTTCTCCGTAAGCGGAAAAAATTTTCTGTAAGTCATCACTTGTGGTTGATGGACTTAATTTTGCAACAAATAAATTCATAAAAAATAAACAATAATAAATAGTAAATAATTAAAACAACGGAAGTGTAATTTGTTTCATTCGTTCTGATTTTTTTTGGCAAGTTTTTATACAATAAAAAATACTATTATAAATCACTAACAGTAAAACATTTATACTTCTTAATACAAATTAAAACACTATTTGTCAGATAAAATAGAGGTACTGTGAATTTTTTTTTGAATTTCATTAAAAAATGTGAGGTTAATTTTTGCTTTTTTCGGGCAAATTAAATCTTGGAAACAAATCTTCAATAGCCAGATAAAAAAAAAGCCTCCCAAACGGAAGGCATGTAAGGTGAGATTATGGTTTTGAAAACAAAAAAAATCGTTGTAAACGATAAGTTAAATATAAAGGTTAATATCCCGAAAATGGTGATACAATTTGTTTGTTTCTCAAAATATTTACCACCGCATCCACAATTTCGTCATCTTCAAGAGTAGCATAGTTAAATATTACATCGAAATCGTTGTTTTCGGCTTTTCTTCCGATAATTCTTTCAATAAAAGAATCACGCCGTGCATCCATTCTTTGAATGTATTCCTCTGCTTTGGCTTTACTGAAATCGTTGATCTGCATGATGCGGTTTATTCTCCATTCAGTGGGAGCTTCAAGTCTGATGTTCAGTTTGCTGGGTACATTTTTCAGAATCACACCTGCTGACCGTCCCACAATAATTTTTCTTCCTTCGTAAGCCAGCCTGCAGATAATTCCTTTCAGAATCCGGATGAGTTTATCATCTGATATATCATAAATTGTTTCTTCAGAAAAGGCACGCGATACCTCTTTCATCATTATTATAGCTTCATCTTTATCGTCAAATTGTCCGCGTTCAATTTCATCAATCATCTGATTGACCATTTTTGTAAAAGCGTTTTTGTCAACCCATTCCCACTCAGCATCGGTCTTAGTTTCAGACATATAACTGTAACCCGTCAGGATTTTTGAAAGTTTGATAGCCAACCGTTGTGCCGAACAACCTGCCTGTCGGGAAATGGTAACCACAGGACCGGGAAAATCTCCTGTTTCAAGGTTGTAACATGAAAAGGTACTTAAATAATTGTTGACAAGTCTTTCCATTTGCTTATTTTTTTACGTATGATTTTTCAAATTCGAATTTACATCAATTATCATTTAGTGAAATGTTTCAGGTACATCAAATTCATATATTTTTGATGTTCTTCAACATTAAAAATCAAATTTTATAATGAAATCATCGATAAAAACAGCAATTGCCTCGTTCGGAATGTCGGGTTTAGTTTTTCACGGACCTTTTCTGAAAACAAATCCGGGGTTTGAAGTCGTCAGTATTTTGGAGCGAACAAAAAGTGTTTCGCAGCTAATGTTCCCGAATGCTAAAATTGTACGGAACTATGATGAAATACTTAATGATCAGGAAATTGAGCTGGTTATTGTGAACACGCCGGATGAATTTCATTACGAAATGGCGGTTGCCGCGCTTAATGCCGGAAAGCACATAGTTGTAGAGAAACCTGTGACTTTACGCAGCGGTGAAGCGATGGAATTACTGAAGCTTTCCGTGGAAAAGCAAAAAGTTTTTACAGTTTTTCAGAACCGGCGCTGGGATAACGATTTTTTAACGGTAAAAAATATTCTTGCCGGGGGCAAATTGGGGCGACTGATTGAATTTGAATCGCACTACGACCGATACAGGACAACCATAACTCCCGATACCTGGAAAGAAGAGGCCGGAGAATTTGCCGGCGTTCTTTATAATTTAGGCTCACACATGGTTGACCAGGTTTTTGTTTTGTTTGGTAAGCCAAATGCTGTAACTGCACATTTGAAAACTGTCAGAAATGGCGGATTTGTGAGCGATTATTACGATGTCAGGCTTGAATTCAAGGGGTTTTCTGCCATTCTGAAATGCAGTTACTTAGTTCATACTTCCGGCCCGCGATACATGATTCATGGTGAAAATGGTTCGTTTTTTAAATTCGGAATCGATCCGCAGGAAGAGCTTCTGAAAAACGGTAATTTGCCGGTTGGAGAGGAGTGGGGCAATGAACCCCCGCAATTTTGGGGAACACTTTATTTTACCAAAAACGGGAAATCATCAGAAGAAAAAATTGAAACCGTTGCAGGTAATTATCACGGCTTTTACAACAATGTTTTTGAAGCCATCAGAAACGGTGCTGAGTTGCTTGTAAAGCCCGAAGAAGCCATTGAAGTATTAAAAATACTGGAAGCCTGCGTAATTAGTAACAAAGAAAGGAAAACAATATTTCTGCAATAAAAAAGTGACTGTACCATTTGGTACAGTTACATTGCAGAGTTGTTTTTTTGTTTAACGAACTTTGCCTATGTACCTCATTTTTATATTAAAACCAAGGGGAGTATAAGGTTTTATTTCATAAATGCCCGTGGAACCGTAAGCCAATTTCGATGGCATAATAAAGTCGATATCGGCACCTTTGTTCATCATGGAAATAGCTTCGTTAAAACCTGTGATCAATGGTGTTTTCAAAAAAATTAACTCATAAAGACTGTCGGGATTGTTTTGATTAATTGATGAATCGAAAACACTGCCATCCAGAAAAAAACCAGTGTATATCAGTTTAACTGTATCTCCCGATTGTGGAAATTCTCCTGTTCCAGTTTTGTTAACGATATAATATGAGCCCAAATTAGTTGTATCAACATCATAGCCGTTTTTTATTACGTTCGCTATAGCATTGTTCAGTTCTTCCTGTTCATCAGCCTCGGTTCTGCCCGGCTCTTCATTGGTATTTAAACAAGAATTAAGAATAAACGGCGCAATAATAATGCTGAAAGAAAAAATCAGTTTTCCAAAAATCTTTCTCATTGTTCTTTTTTTATAAAGTGCAAAAATACATAAACCTTCTCAGGTTGAAAAATTCATTTATCACGAATTAATATCAAATACCCTGATTTTCTATTACAGTTATTGATGAAAATTCCCTGAAAATAGTTGCCTGAATAATATTTTTAATTGAAAATGTTATCTGAAAGTCGGGTAAATAGACTAAATTTAGTCAACTAAAAATTTAAAGCTATGAATTCAGGAAAAGTAGTATTAGGCGTTTTGGCTGGTTTAGCAGCAGGAGCAATTCTGGGTATTCTTTTTGCTCCGGATTCAGGAGCCAATACCCGCAAGAAAATTGCAAGCAAGGGAGAAGAATACATTGATGATCTGAAAGAAAAGTTCGATGAATTTGTCGATCATGTTTCTGAAAAGGTTGGTAAAGCCAAGGAAGAAATCAAGGAAGAAACAGCCTGAAAATTTTGTGATTGTTAATACAGGTAGTTTTAAACAGAGCGTTTAAAATTACCTGTATTTGTGTTTTTTTCAGCAACTAAATGATTATGTTGGATACTACAATTCCAAAAAAAAATCAAAAATTATTTCAAATGGAAGAAAAATATAAAGTGCTCGATGACTTGATTACCAGTGCCGAAACCTTTGGTAAAACCAATGTTGAGTTAATTAAACTGAAAACAGTGGACAAAGTGGCCGACGGCGTTTCGTCGATGGTAGCGTGGGCAACAGTTGTGATAGCTTTAATCCTTTTTTTTATTACCCTGAACTTTGGAATTGCATTACTGGTAGGCGAATTGGTTGGTAAAACATATCTTGGTTTTTTGATTGTAGCTGCATTTTACGGACTGGCCGGACTGATTCTTTATTTTTTCAAAGATAAATGGATTAAAAAGCCTCTTAATAATTCGTTGATTAATAATATGTTGAATTAATGAATCGGGCATGGAAAAGCAATATACTATTGAAAGTTTGCGGGAACAAATCAAAGTACTTGAAATAAAACAGGAAGCCGAGGGTAAAGTGCTGAAAGCTAAGTTAAAAGTCACTTATGAATATTTTAAACCGTCAAATATTCTTAAATCAGTTGTAAAAGATATCATTTCATCCGATACGCTGAGAGATGATTTCATCAATACAGCCGCCAGTTACACATCGGGATTGTTAACTAAAAAACTGATTATCGGGAAATCGCAAAACCCGCTTCTTAAAATAATCGGGCTCGGTATTCAATTCGGCATTACGGCAATTATTAATAAAAACTACAGCTCAATAAAAGATGTTTTTACGCAGTATGTTAATGCATTTATATCCAATCTTCATGATCCGGCAAATAATGAGTTTTCAAATGATGAAAATCAGCGATAAAAATCCTCCAAACAAGTCGGTATAAACTACCTGATGAATACTTTTTTTGAAGCAATTTGATTTTCTGCGCAAAGTTTCAGAATATAAATTCCCGGGCGTTCAGGTTTGCATAAAACAAACGAATTTAATCCGGCATCGGCAATTCTGTTGGCCAATGTTTCAACCATTCTTCCGTTTAAATCAAACAGCGAAAGCTTTATCTGCGCGTTTTTATCCAGTGAAAACTGAATTTTGTAGTGGTTATTAACCGGCAAAACCTGTAAATCGAAATTGCCGGTTTCATTTAAATTATGAATTCCGGTCGTAACCGAAGTAAATGGCGGTGGATTATTCCTGATTGTATCAGCCGGAACTGAGTACATGCTAAACGATTTCCAATCATTGGTAATAAACCTGAAACGTCCGATGCCCATATCAGCATTTGTTTTGAAATTGTCCCATTGAGCAGTGAGCGATTGCCACCAGTCGCCACCAACACTCATCAGGAATTTTGCTTTGTCGCGATCGTCGGGTTTTGTTTTGTCGCCAACAACCAGGCGGGCTTTCACCGTCACAAAACATCCGGCAACCTCGTTGGCAGGAAACTTTGACCGGCCTGATGAAGGCCAGAAATGAAAGTTATATCCGCCACCACAAGTTGTTGATATACTTCCATCCGATTCAACCCGGATATCGGCAGGTTTATTGATATCGTCCACAAAGTCTTCGCGGTAATTTGCCCCCGAAACGCGCACTGAAGACTGTAATAAGTGCCATTTGTTATCTTTTTTGCTGAGGTAATATAAAGCCAGGTCTTTAATCTGGATCCGTGTATTGGTTGCAGTGCTGCCTCCAATCCATTCATAAACCTGCCCCCACGCAATGGCGGCTGTCCATCCAGCAGGAGGCTCAACAGCACCTGGCCTGGGTTTTGCCTGCCAGTTATACGATGCCGGAACTCCATGCGGAAGTCCTTCGTGTGGTAATTTCATATCCCCGATAATTTCTTCGAGCGTGGTCTGGGCATTCAGAAATGTGGTAATCAGAATAAATGGCAAAACAAAAATTACTCTTTTCATCTTTTTTTGACAGGTTTAGTTGAAATGTCGGTCGAAAGATAATCAGTTTCGGCTAAAAAATTCTTTTGAATAAAAATATAAACAGAATAATCAGCAAAACGGAAAGCGAAATTGTTGTTAAAGAACTTTTCATGACTGAAAAAAGGTTGGAAATGAGAACACTGTTTTCTTCAATTTCAGGATAGTTGTTTAATAGTGAAATGATTGAAAAATTCTCGGCATAATCAGAAATGCCTGCAAAAAATGGCAGGTAACAAACAAAAAACCATTTAGAGTCAAGTTTATTAAGCTTTTTCAGAAACCAGGACATTATCAAACAGTTACTCACTGCAAAAAAGAAAGGAAAAACCAAATCGACCGGAAGCTGACGAAAAAGGTAATAATGCTGCCCGGCTTCGCCCAGCGCTTCCAACAGTTGTTTTACGTATGCAAAATTATAACCAGCCGGCATCATATCGAGTATCCTGATTCCGTTTGTTATTTTATGCAGATGCGGAATGGTGACCAGTAGCATCAGAAAATACAGGCTGCTGCTGATAATAAAAAACAACAATACAACCTTTCCTATCAGAAGTTTATTGATTAATTTTTTCATTTGCCTAACAAAAATGTAAACGGAATATCCAATCTTTTGCTCCAGGCGACTTCATCGTGTACTGCTTTTTCAAAAACCATCGATTTGTAGTTGTTTTCATTGTAGCCTTTTCCTTTGGCTATCAGATCAATAAACGACTGTGTCAGTTCGTAATTTTTGTCGCTTTCTCCGGTACCATAATCCATATAAATACTGTGCTCAGAAGCCAAAGGCAGTGTATCGACAAGGTATTGAAATACTGCTGCAGGCATTGCATAGTTGGGTTCAATAAAACTGAGCCAGGCTGTTGAAATACTTGCTGCCTTGCCAAAAATATGGGGGTATTCTGCTATGGCATAAACAGAAATCAATCCTCCCATACTCGAACCGGCAATCACGGTATTTTTCTTTTCCGGCAAGGTTTTATAATTTTTATCGATAAATGGTTTTAACTCTTTAACAATGAATTTCAGGTAATTATCGCCATTTGCAGTTTTACCGTTTCCATACTTTTCTGAAATCTGTTTTTGCAAATCGGGTTGAAGCGCTTCAAAAATCTTGTTTGGGAAATACTCGGTTATTCTGTCGGGCGTATTCCAGATTCCCACCACAATAAAAGGCACGGTCTTCTTTTCTGTCATCAGTTGCGAGAAAACTTCGTCAGCCTGCCACTCTTTTCTGTTCCAGGTTTGCGTACTGTCGAAAAGCATTTGTCCGTCGTGCATATAAACCACGCTATATTTTTCGCCAGAATTATAACCTTCCGGTAGCCAGATATCAATATTTCGCGGAGATACATAATCTGATCTGAAATTTTCAATTCTCACAATTTTGCCCGAAGCTACTTTTGGCAGGTTTTGAGCCGAAATAACACCAGAAATGAATAGTAGCAAAATGAAGATTAATTTACTCATATTCTTAAATTTATTTCATCAGTTTCTCAATTTCTGAAATCTCCTTTGGAATACCGGCCGATAAAACTTGGTTTCCCGACTCTGTGATTAAAACATCATCTTCAATTCTGATCCCAATATTTATATATTTTTCGTAAACAGGCTTAACTTTTTCAATAAAAGCATCAATTTCTTCTTTTGAAGCTTCATTTCCAAAAAATTCGTGTAACTGGCTGAGCCCGTTTCCCCGAAAATATAACCCGGGCTCGATGGTTAAAACCATTCCCGGTTCCAGCGGACGACCAATAATTGTTGTATTAGCCCGGTTTTCCATAAACTCGGTCATACTTTTTCCATAATCGCCAACATCGTGTACATTCATTCCCAGGTAATGACTGGCGGGATAAAGCGTGTAAAATTTACGCTGCCACTCTTTTTCATGGTCGGTAATCAACCCAAGTTTTAAAAGTCCCTCAACAATAATTTCGCTGGCTTTAAAATGCCCCGAGTTGATAAAACTCCCGGGTTTCATTTCTGAAATTGCTGCTTTTTGTGCCCTTAAAATCAACTCATAAATCTCTTTCTGCTCTTTGGAAAATTTGCCGTTTACCGGAATTGTTCTTGTAATATCAGCAGTATAAAAATCGTATTCAGCACCAATGTCCATCAGCAAAAGATCGCCCGGTTTCATTGTTTCATTGTTTTTTTCATAGTGCAGAATTGTGGAATTTTTCCCGGAGCCTACAACTGAGTTAAATCCCGGCATCGAGGCGCCAAACCTCAGAAAATTATATTCGATAATTGCCTCCATTTCAAATTCGTACATTCCGGGTTGGCATGATTTGTAAACGTTAACCAAGGCTTCTCCTGTTATATCAATTGCTTTTTGCAGCCGTTTTACTTCAAGTTCGTCTTTTTTTACCCTCATTTCGTTTATCAGCGGAGTAATATTTTTCAGAAGCGACGGGTCGGCTCCTTTTTTTGCAATGATTTCGTCAATACTTGTTTTAAGTTCCACATCCGAAAAACAAACATAAACCGGGATTTTTGCCTCAATTGTTTCTTCCAGAATCCTGTGTAATTCTGAATATTTTATGATTTCGCCAAATTTGTATTTTTCCTGAACGGCTTTGATTTCTTCCTGCTCTCCATTATAGGTTTTGTAGGCCATACCGCGTTCAGGATAAAAAACAGAGTATCTGGTTTTCCCATTTTTTGATAACATTAAAGCGTAATCACTTTCGTCAAATCCGGTGAGATAATAAAAATAATTTGATGATTTCAGCCTGTGTCTTCCACCATCGTAGCCCATTGTATTTGAATTTATTACAATGATTCCATCGCTGATTTGATTGAGCAGGTTGTTTTGTCTTGCAAAATAAATATTCAAAATTTCAGGAGTACTTTTCAGATCATCGATGTTTGGTTCGGGCATAGTTCTTTGTGCCTTTATCTGTAAAACAATAACTGGTAAAAGAAAAAAAACTGTGAACAGCAAATGTGGTTTTTTCATCAGTATTAGTTTTTAATATGAGTATTTATTGAATGAATACTTTGAAAATATTATCCAATATTCACTGTTAAATTTATTATTTTTTTGGTTTACATAACTCGTCAGAATATTGAATTTAATGTTAATCAGAATGATATTATGACAGGCCTTTTAAGCTGCTTAATTGCAGGTATAAATGAGTATTTCCATTTTGAAATCGTAAAATCTTGATTAAGTTTATCGCTTTATTAAATCACAATTAATCATCTTAATGAAATGAAAATTGAAAGACCTAAACTGTTGTATATCACTTTGATATTAACAGCTGTTTTCACATTTGAATTAAATGCCCAGCAAGGGATTAAAGAAATGCCGGGCTACGAAAGATACAAGGCTGTTTCGCCGCAAATCAGAAGTTCGGTAAAACCCGGACAAGTCAGCGTGAAATGGGCCGACGATGGCAAATCATTTACCTACAATTCAGAGGGTAAGAAAATGCAGTTCGACCTGAAAAAGAAAAAAGCCATTGTTTTAGGTGAAGCTGAAAAAGAAGAATCGCCAATGACACGTTATCGCCGGATGTACGGCAACCGCCTTGAGCGTGGCCGACAGTTTACATTTGCCGATGCACCCGATGGAAAAAGCAAGGCCATTTATCGGAATGGTAATGTTTTCATAACTGGCATGAATGGTGAAAATGAACTGGCTGTTACTACTGAAGGTGATGAAAGAAAGCGGCTGAAATTTGGATCGGCAACCTGGGTTTATGGCGAAGAACTGGCGCAAACAACCGCCATGTGGTGGTCACCCGACAGTAAAAAACTGGCTTTTTACAAGTTCGATTACACAAAAGTGCGTGATTATTATTTACAATATAAACAAACTGAACTCTATGATTCACTGGAAGTTGAACCCTATACAAAAGTGGGCGCCATTAATCCTGAAGTTGGATTGATGATTTATGATGTGAACTCGAAAAAAACTGTGACTGTTGATGTTCGCGATGGTCAGCCTTTTTCTGATCAGTCAACCGGACATTATATTTACGATATTCAATGGTCGCCCGATGGCACAGAATTGTTGTTTCATCGAACCAACCGCAAACAAAACACAATGGAGTGGGTGGCTGCCAACCCTGAAACCGGCAAATGCAGGGTGGTTGTTCGCGAAGAGTGGTTGCCCAGCTACACTACCAATTCACCTGAATTTAAATTTCTGTCGGATAACTACCGGTTTGTCTGGACTTCCGAAAATACGGGTTTTAAAAATTATAAACTGTTTGATTTGAGTGGAAAACAACTCGCCACCCTCACCAATCATCCTTTCGAAGTGGCCGGAATTGTGAAGATTGACGAAAAAGCAGGAACGCTCTATTATATGGCCCGCAGTGCCGACAACCATATGAAACTACAATTGCACCGCGTGAAACTCGATGGAACCGGAGATGTCAGGTTAACTGATCCGGCTTTCAACCACACAGTTGAAATTTCGCCCGATGGAAAATACATTGTTGATGTGGCACAAACTCATGATATTCCACCATTCTCGCAGCTTTTAGACGGACAGGGAAAATTGATTGCAAAGCTTACTGAATCAGACATGTCCAAATTCAACGAACTGGGATTGAAAAAAGTGGAAGCTTTTACCTATACTTCTGTTGATGGAAAAACAAAACTTCACGGATTGCTGCATTTCCCATCCAATTTCGACCCGAATAAAAAATACCCGGTTTTGGTAAGCAATTATGGTGGGCCTGAAACCAATGAGTTTCGTGAAACTTTTGTAACGCCAAGTCCTCTGACGGAGTTCGGATTTTTGTTGGTTTCGGTTGATGGACGCAATGTGGGAGGAAAAGGAAAAGCAATAATGGACCAGATTTATGGCAAACTGGGTTATGCCGAAATGGAGGATTTTGCCGAAGGTGTAAAGTCGTTGTTTAACCGATCTTATGTTGATAAAAACAGGGTGGGGATTTTCGGAACTTCCTTTGGCGGAACCACTTCGGCAATGTGTCTTTTGCGTTTTCCCGACGTTTTCAGCGCGGCAGTGGCTAATTCGGGTGTAATGGACTGGCGCAACTACGATAACATTTACACCGAAAGATACATGAATTTACTGAGCGAAAACCTTGAAGGCTATGAACTTACAAGTGTGATGAAATATGCCCCGGAATTAAAAGGCAAACTGATGATTTATTACGGAACATCAGACAACAACGTTCATCCTTCGAACTCATTACAATTAATAAACGCGCTGCAAAAAGCCGGTAAAAGTTTCGAGGTGCAGGTTGGCCCCGACCGCGGCCACACCGCTGTTTCAACAGAACGGATGATGGAGTTTTTTATACAAAATCTGGTGCTGGAATAGTGGAAGCTTAGCTTTTTCAAAGTTTTAAACTTTTGGAAAAGCTAAGTTTTTAGAGTTTAATCAACGCGAATATATTTCTAAATTACACAATTGAAATTAATCTGTTGACCGGAATAATTATTGGATTGAAGACACTTTTTTTATGCTTATTGATGTCAGTTTTTAATCCGTTATCTTCTTAAAATCTGCATCTTCCCACAAACTCTTTAAATCCTCGTCTTTGCGGGCATGTTGTTTCAGTTGAGGCATTTTGGCAAATGCAATGCCGAGGTCTTCCATCGCGTGGATTTTATCACCTTTCAATCAGTAAATACAGGCACGGTTGTAAATGTTTCCTGCATAATCGGTATTCTGTTCGATTTTTTTGTTTTTCTAACAAGGGCCTTCGTGATATTTTTTGAAGTCGGGCCAATTCAGCTACGTTCATCCCGCAGACATCGTTAGCCCGCCCGGATTTTTGTCCGAAGCTGTTTTGCGAGGTTTGTATTGCCTGTTGGTAAAAATCGCTCAAAAACCGGGTTCAATATGGGATTCTGAGTGGATGTGTTAACAAAAAAATGATGATTAAAAAATCAGTAATTACATGGCTTACTGCTTTTTTAATTTCATACAAATATTTTCCTGAGAACCAACAAATCCATTTCCTGATAGAATCAATTGTCCGTCAACTAGTTCATATTTTCCGTTAAAAGATTCATCAGGATTGGGCACTTTCCATTGAATAATATTTTCATTCATTTCGATATTCCATTTTCCCTTTACATGCCAGTTCCTTTCTGATTCATCGATTTTAATTGAATCATCAGGCAAAAAAGTAAAATAAAAATTTCTTTCACCTAAGAGGTTTGAGCCGTGAATCCAAACTTCAATTGCTTTCCATTTACCAATTATTTTTGATTGAAATTCTTTTTTGGTGTAATTTTTAACGTTGACAGAACACGCTGAACCAGAGGCGTTTTTTGTCAGTATTATAAATTCTGGATCTTCCCACAAACTTTTTAAATCTTCGTCATTTGCGGCATGTTGTTTCAGTTGGGGCATTTTGGCAAAGGCTGTGCCGAGGTCTTCCAACGCATTTGTCTTGTCTCCTTTCAAACAGAAAATACAGGCACGGTTGTAAATGTTTCCTGCATATTCTGGATTTAGCTCAATTCCTTTGTTAATGGCAGCCAGCGCTTCGTCGTATTTTTTCAGTTGTGCCAGTTCAGCTGCTTTCATTCCCCAGACATCAAAACGTTTTGGGTCAAGCTTTAACGCCTTTTCAAATGTCACAACGGCTTCCTCGTGCTTTTTCAGGGTGCTCAACATTTGTCCTTTGCCAATCCAGTTCAGGGACGAATCGGGTTGTAGTTCGGTTAATTTGGAAAAACCGGCCAGTGCTTCCTCCGTTTTACCATATTCAGCCAGAATAAAATTCTTAAAAAACATGATTCCAGTGTTTTTAGGATAAAGATTTTGCAACGAATCAAGTTGTATAATTGCGTCCATTTCGCCGGTGGGCGAGCGTTTCATGTTTGCCATCAGCCAAAACTGAACTGCCTGCTTGTTATCTGGCTGGGTTTCCATTAATTTGTCAAGAATTGCAGAAGCTTCTGTTTTCTTGCCCTGCATTAGCAGGTTTTGTGCCTTTTTTAATTCTTCATTTGCTGAGTTTTGGGAAGTGACTGTAATACTGATTGTTGACATCAATAAAACTACGATAAGCATAATTTTAGTTTTCATGATTTTAAATTTTAATGTCAATAACAAGACGCCCAACACTGTCTTCAATTTTCATTAATTCCAGCTAACAGTTGTAGCTTGTAATTAAAATCAAGGCTTAACAAACATTTTTGAATAGTAAGCATAGCTTTTTTATTCCCTTGAATTTTAACTATATAAGTTGCAAAATAATACAGACATTTACTTAAGTCTGACAGGATTATTTTTAATCAAGAGCAGTTTGAGAGGAATTAATTATAGTTCAATAATTCTCACAAAAAAACCACCTGCAGTCAGCCAGGTGGTTTTAAGTTTTTCTTATTTAGTGTTTGCCAGATATTACTTTTTTATATATGCCATCAAATCTTCATACCCTTTCATACTTTGCAGAAGTTCTGCGTATTCGCTCATATCAATATCGCAGCCTAAGTTCGACATACGGTTCCAATCTTCCATTGCCCCATCTTTGTTGCCAAGCTCATAACGACATATTCCGCGCAACATTAGAAGACTTTTGTCATATGGCAAATAGTTAATACCTTCATTAAAGCACTTTAAAGCTTTATGAACATTTTGTTTTTCAAACAAAGCTTTGGTTCCTTTTTTATATGAAGTTGTTGCCCAATCCGTAAAAATTTCACCTACTGGTTTATCACTTTCACGAAGGCAAAATAACATTGATACTTCTTTTGTCATGTCAACCTGTTGATTATTATTATAACCCGGTTTCCACATGCCGTTTGTAGTTTTTAATACTCTTATCATTTCCTGATCGATTTCCCAGGATACACTGTTGATGACTTTAAAGTCCTTAACATTACCGTCAGCAGTAACAGTAAACTGAACTACTTCGGTTCCCTGTGAACCATGATTTGCATCATTATCCGGATATAATACATTTTCCATAAGATAACTGCTGATTAACGACAAGTCGTTTGTAGTTTTAGCCACACTAATTCCCGTAAATTCGGGCGGTGTGACTTTTATTTCACCAATTTGTGCCTGAGAAATTAACGTTTCCTGTTGGCCGAATGCTACAAATGCCAACAATACAAAAATTACAAATAATACTTTTGTTTTCATTTTACATTGTTTTTTAAGTGTTTGATAATAATTGTTTTCATTTTATAAAGTTCCGCAAAATGCCAAAGCCACACATATCAGAATTTTACAGAAACATTACAATTTTTCGCAGAAACATTGTAATTATTTGTGATAGTTTTAAATTATTGACGCATTGTTGAATATTTCAACTATAATGCAATTGGTAATCCTATAGATTTTTGTGAATTTCCAGGTTTGTGCTTAAGTTTCAAATAAAAAATAGGCATGAAAAATGACAGATAGCAAATTTTATTGCCATTCAATGCTTCATTTGAATATGCAATTATTAGGAATTAATATCTTGGAATTCAGTAATTTGTGACTGGTTTTGGTTTTCGAATATGGTAAGCGGTTAATCCCATATCGTCGATAATTTTTAAAAAACGGGCTTCAGACCGAAGGATATCGAAAGCAGGATCGACTGTAATTCGCGGTATTTGGGTTGAATGATTAAAATATGCTGTTTCAAGCCACATAAGTGCATTTTGCTTGTCGCACATTCTGCAGTAAATCTTTGAAAGAGCAAAAGCATCTGGTTGCTTTTTTGTTTTCCCTCTTTCTGCCAGCCACATTAAAACTCCGTTTGCCCCCGATTTTGTATAAATTTTCTGAACAACAGGTACAAGCTTCTGGGTTGAAGTATCGGCAGCCAAACTGTTTTTAATCGCTTCAACTGCCATAGAATCGTTATTCAACTCAAAATAATTTTGTGAAATTGTATGATAAGCTGCTTTATTTTCAGGATTAAATTCCAGAACTTTTTCACATTCCCTCAACGATTCATAATATTTTGAATCGCGATAATATAAATCAGCACTTAACAACCGATGCATAAACGACAACGGATCGAGTTCAATTGCTCTGTTTATTTCATTTCTTGCAGAATTGTGCTCACCAAGAATATCCAGTAATTCTGCATAGTATTGGTGAGCCACTGCGCAATTGGGATTCAATTCAATTGAATGTTGCAGCGTTTTACGTGACTCTTCCCAATTCCACTCCCAAAAGTTTAAAATGCCACCCAAAACAGCATATGCTTCTGCGATGTCTTCATCAAGCTCTATTGCTTTAAACACAACCTGTTTCGCTTTTTTGTAACATACAGATTTCTCACCCCAGCCCCACCAGGCCTGAATAAAAAGGGCATCTGCCAATCCTGCATACGCCAAGGCATACATAGTATCCGCTTCGATGGCTTTTTCAAAATAAACAATACTTTTTTCGAGTCCCTCTTTTGTCCTTTTATTCCAGAAAAATCGTCCCAGCAAATAATAATTGTATGCTTCCTGGTTTACTGTCGGGATTTTATCAATTCTGGCAATTTCTTCGGTTGTTAATGTCATTTGCAGCCTATCTGCCACTTGCTTTGCAATATTGCTTTGTAAAGCGAATATATTTTCCTGTTCACTGTCGAACTGTTCGGATAAAATATGCTGGTCTTTATCAGCATCAATTAGCTGAACAGATATCCGAGCTCTGTTTTGACTACATTGGACACTGCCTTCCAGAATGTAATCCACATTAAGTTCTTTGGCAATTTGCGGAATACTATTATTGCTTTCACGAAAATGTTCTGACGAAGTGCGGGAAATCACTTTTAAATTGCCTAACTTATTTAACTGCTTTGTAATTCCTTCTGTAATACCGTCGGCCAGATACTCGTTTCCTTTTTCATTACTCAGGTTTTTAAAGGGCAACACAGCAATCGACATTTTATTGTCAGTTTTTCCAACGTCCGAATTTTTTCTGGAATTAAAAAAGGCCATATGTGCAAGCCATAGAATTACCAGGGCAATAAATATTTGTGAAACTCGGATTATGAAAGAACGGTTTGTCAAAAGTCGATTTACGAAATTTGTTTTGTCTGATTTATTATTTAATTCATTAACAGTCATTTCATCGATATAGGCAGCTTTTTTTTTTACTTCTCCCGGGGTGTATCCAAAATATTCGTGAAAACAGGCACTGAAATAAGCCGGGCTTCCAAACCCAACTTTATATGCAACTTCTGCAGAGGTTACGGTTTCATTCTGCAATATTTCAAATGCTCTGTGAAGCCTTACTTCACAAATGAACTGACTGATGGTTTTTTGTGATATCGATTTGATTTTGTGAAGTACCGTTGTATGACTTAAACCCGACTCGTGTACCAGTTCATCCACACCAAAATTTTCGTCGCCCAGATTTGTAATTACAATTTCTGTGAGTTTTTCAATAAACTCCTTATCGTTGTTAAAGGTCAGTCTCATTTTAGCTATATCAAAAAAAAAGAGAGACTATTATCAAAATTACGAAATTTCAAGATGAAATTCAATGGAAATTATGACGTTTGTCAATTATTCTCTTTCCTGTCTGACAATAAATTATAAAATAATTCGACATTTAAAATTTCATTTGTACTGTTTATTCTCAAATAAATATTGAACTTTCAAAAAACAATTTATCCTGTCTTAAGTTATTTGTCGGAATGTTGAATTGTTTTATAAACAACTATTAATTCAAGGTTGTTAATTTGTTCGATATAGTTTAACTTAACAGAATTAATCTTTTAACTGAAGAACATGAAAAAAGTAATTTTTCTGCTACTGATTATTCCATCGGTGCTTTTAGCGCAGGAAAGCGCTGACACAGTAAAATACTGGAAACGCAGTGGCGTATTTAATGCCAATTTTTCGCAGGTATCGCTTACCAATTGGGCTGCCGGAGGTGAGAGTTCAATGTCGGGTGTATTCCTTTTTAACTATCTCGCCAACTACAAAAAAGACAGTCTATACTGGGATAATTACCTTGATTTGGGTTATGGTTTTCTGAAAAACAACGATGAAGATTTAAGAAAATCAACCGACCGAATTGAACTTAACACAAAAGTTGGTTACAATACCGCTGGTAAATGGAGCTATGCCGGTTTTGTGAGTTTTAAATCGCAGTTTGCACCGGGTTACAATTATCCGCGTGTTACAGGCGATTCACCAATTTCAAAATTCCTGGCCCCGGGTTATGTTAATGTGGCGCTTGGTATCGATCACAAAAACGATTACATGTCGTTGTTTATATCGCCGGTTACCGGCAAATTTACAATTGTTGGCGACGACGCTCTTTCTGCTGCCGGAAGTTTTGGAGTCGATCCGGGCAAGAAATTCAGGAGTGAAATGGGGGGCAGCATCAGGTTGGCAATAAAAAAGGAAGTGGTGAAAAATGTAACGGCACAAACCAAGCTTGATTTGTTCTCCAATTATTTTCATAATCCGCAGAACATTGATGTTGACTGGAATTTTATGCTGAATATGAAGGTGAATGAATGGCTCTCGGCTAATTTGATTACACAACTTATTTATGATGATGATGTGAAAATTCAAAATTCTGAAACCGGTCATGCAGCGCCAATGGTGCAGTTTATGGAAATGTTCGGAATAGGGTTATCGTTTAAATTATAGGATTTGTCAATTAGAATAAAAAATCCATTCGCTGAAACAGCGAATGGATTTTTAGTTTCAGACCACCAAAGTTTCCACATCGTCAGCCGATGCAGTGATCACCATTTTGTCAGCATCTTCCCTGACTTGAGCAAAACTGTAAGCTTTCCTTGCTGCCCTTACAACCAACCCGATTACAAATTTTATTGCAATACGTTCGGCAACTTCAGGCAAATAGGGAATATCAATTTTCTCATTGGCCAGTTTTGTAAGCCTTCTTATCAGCCTTTTTGCTTCTGATTCGTCAATTCCTTTGTCCGGATCGCGAACCAGGTCATAAAATTCGTTTGGCAGATGATCGTATAAAAATGTATCAATTTTCAGGATAATTTTAACCAGTATTTTTTCTTCTCCTGATTCATCAACCAGCGGAACATTGATTTTTTTATTCAGCCTTTTGGCCAGATCCAACACTTCTTCCTGGGTCATTTTATTCCTTTTTTCAGGAACTGCATAAAAATCACTCAGAATCTTTTTGAATTCATCGGTGGTTAAATCAGCAAGTTTTGTCATAATAATTTTCTTTATCAGATAATAAAATGAAAATCACAAATTACAAATTTGTAACTGACTAATAATCTCTTAATCCTCAATCACTCAATCACTCATTTACTCATTTACTCATTCACTTATCAGGCCTGCAACAGCGACTCCAGCAAATCGCGGGTTTCAGCATTGTATATTCCGTTTATGGCGAGATTGGGTTTCCGGGTTTGCAGTTCTTTCACTCCTTTTTCGGTCTTTTCACCAAAATCGCCATCCGATGTCCCCACATTAATTGAAAGAAGTTTCAGCGCATCCTGCAAGGCAACCACTGCCTGTCCTGAATTCCCGCGTTTCAGCTCAGGATCGGGAATTACAACGCTTTTTGACGAGGTCAGTCGTTGAAATGATAGAACCGTATCAACTCTGTAGGCCGAAACTGAAACCCTGTTTCCCTGGTTGCCACCTAAACAGTAAACACGTTTTTTATCGATGGAGAAACCAATGAAGAATGCCACATGTCCTTTCCACGACTGCGGACTTTCGCGCCAGAAAACCACCACATCTCCGGGTTCGGGCACAGTTACACGGGTACCCACATTCAGCCACGACCGTGCGTTTGCTTTTCCCGATTTTTGTAATCCGGCTTTGGTTGCAACCCAGTTAACAAAAGTACTGCACCAGGCTACTTCGTCGGTTGTTACACCGGTAATTCCGCTTTCTTTGGCATATTTCAAAACTTCCGGATTGTTGCCATCTCCCGCAATTTCCTCCGTTCCTAACTCTCCAAAAGCAATTTTTAACAGATTTTCCATAGTAATGAATTTTAAATGTTATTTATATAACCGTCAGATAATCAAAATGCTTAAAATGTGAGCGGATGATAATTAAGAATGATTTATGTCCGAAAGTGTGATACTTTGATTTCAATATTTCCAGCATCCTGACATCATATCATTCACGCAATTTCTTCCTCATTCACCCATTTACTCAATCACTCATTCTTCTAAACTTCAGTTCGTTTTAATATTCAGAAACTTTTCCGGATTGACTTTTGCAATCAAATCGAAATCACCCCCAAAAGCTTCCCTGAAATCATCAAAATAATCTTGCATGGTGGGTCCAAAAAATTGTGTCAGAAAAAAGTCGGAACCATACAGTATTTTTGATTTCTCATAATCGTTCAATTTGTCGAAGAAACTGGTTTTGAAGTTTTTAAGGTTTTCTTTTATGCTGAAGAACAACTGGTTGCTGTTTGGTGTCTTTATTAAAGTTCCAACCGAAAAACAGGAAAGATCGGTAAACGCATTGGGATAAGCCGGATTTTTAATAAGATCGAAAATAGCTTTCGACCAGTTATCCGAAATTTCAGCGGCATAAATTATGTTCCAGATTTTTGCCCTTTCCGAAATGGTCAGGTTTTCTTTTAATAACATAAACCGGCCTTTTTTCTGAAATCCATTGCGCAATGCCGACTTTTGTTCGTCTGTCAGGTGTTGAATCCGGTCTTCAAAAATTATGGTTTCGATTTTTGTATCAATAATTTTGTAATTGATGTAATCCATAATTTCGCCGCCACCGCCAAAATGTGCAAAATTAATTGTCAGTGTCGGGTATTTTTGCAAAACAAGTTGCCACAATTTCGGGTGATTCAGGTAACGCGCCCTTTCTTTAATGGCTTCGGCAGCTTTCAATCCAAAAAAATCATGTTGAAATTTTACAACCTGGTTGATGGGTGTGACAATATTATTGTGATAAACATGGCCGCGAACCCTGAGGAATTTTGAAAAACAGGCAAATCCGGCGTTTGAATTGTGCACCGTAACCGGAATTTTGTTTTCAACACAAAACTCATAAACACCTTTTTGTCCGGGAGTTCCCATCAAAACCGGGTCGGTTGGCGAAAAACCGGCAGGCGAGTAAAGTTTTACTCCTGCAAACTTTGCATTTTCACCCAGCAGTTTTTCTTTCAACAATTCAATCATGTTGGCTTGCCCGGTGTATTCCCTTCGCGGATCGACACTGAAAAAAGGCCTGATATTTTTGTTTTTTCCAGCCAGGTATTCCAGTTCAGCTATTTGTTGTTCAAAATTTCCGTCATCAAAAAGCTCCATTTCTTTGGCCGATTTTTTCTCAAGGCTCTTGTGGAACTCCTTTACCGCATCCTGTATATTATCGATGGCTTTCTGAAGTTCTTCGTTTTTGAATTTCCTTTTTGCCTTCGATTTAACAATGGGCATTAATAAGGTAAGCAACCAGATGATTCTTTTGATCCGCTTCCTGTAACGTTTGTTTTTTGATTCATCCTGGTCGTTGTCGTCGGCAAAAGTCAGGTCGAACATCAGCGGTGTGACCACCACCTGATCGTTATAAACCTTATTCAGTGCATTAAAAACCTTTTCGCTGGTGTCTTCCGAAACTTCCTCCAGAGTTCGTGTTATTCCGTCGATTTTATACCGAAGGTCTTCGGCAGGGATTTCTTTGTCCAGCAAATCTTTGATCACTAAAACCGATTGCACCACATTGAATAATTTACGGATAATTACATTCCGGTTAAAAATGTGGCAATGGATGTCATAATAATTACTCATAGCAAATTTTAATGGTTATTCCTGATACAAGTTACAAAATGCACCCACGCGAATCAATAGGCTGTTTTGAGCGACGAAACTTCGGTTTTGGTTACCGTATTAAAACGGATTTTTATATTTTCGGAAGGCAATCAGAGAATGTTTATCTAATCATCCGCGAAATGAAAAACTATATCAAAACCATTTTCTCAGTTTTTTTACTTGTTCTGAATTTTTCTGTTTTTGCGCAACAACCCGAATGGTTGGCGGCACCTGTTTATTCAGGTACATGGACTCGTTGGTGGTGGATGGACAATGCCGTTGACACGGCCAACATCAGGCGCGAATTAAACGAAATGGCATATGCCGGTATTCGTGGTGTTGAAATTACCCCGATTTATGGTGTGAAAGGTGAAGACGAACGAGCCATTCCGTTTTTGTCGGATAAATTTACTGCAATGCTGAATTTCACAATTGATGTGGCAAATGAACTGGGAATGGGAGTTGACCTGCCTTCGGGCAGCGGATGGCGGAATGGCGGGCCTTTTGTGCCCGAAGAAAAAGGATTGTGGTCGCTTAAAATGCAAAAAATGGCAGTGCAAAAAGGTCAGCAATGGATACTGCCTGAAGATTTGGGAGTTGTGGCCGCTGCATCGTTTGTTTCGGCTGATAAAAAAGTAAAAGTGATTGATGCGGCAACACCATTTGTTGTCAGCGAAAACGGAACGATTTATCTGGCAATCAGGGTGCAAAATGGCGACCTTGTTAAACGTCCGTCAATCGGGGGAGAGGGCAGGGCCATCGATACTTTTAACGAAGATATTACCAACTGGTATCTGGCAGAATTCTGGAAAAGACTGGGTATCGAAGAAGGAAAAATCCGCTGTTTTTTTCACGATTCGTTTGAATATACCGGCGATTTTACCACAAATTTCACTACTGAATTTAAAAAACGGCGCGGCTACGATTTGGCTGAATATCTGTATGTTTTGGCCGGCGATTGTGAAGACAAAGACCTGGTGGCGCGTGTAAAATCAGATTACCGCGAAACACTGGCTGATCTTGTGCTGGATTCGTTTATTCAGCCCATGACGAAGTGGGCCAACGGTCATAAAAGCCTGAACCGCAACCAGGCACACGGTTCGCCAGGCAACATCCTCGATTTGTATGCCGCCAGCGATATTCCCGAAACCGAAATTTTCAGAACTGTGGAACCCGGCAGCGCCGATATTTTTGTGAATAAATTTGCTTCGTCGGCAGCACATATCACCGGCAAAAAGCTGGTTTCTTCCGAAAGTTTTACCTGGCTCAACGAGCACTGGACTGTTACCACCAGCGACATGGTGAGGGCCACCAACCGTTTTTTCCTGGCGGGTATCAATCATATGTTTTTTCACGGAACCTGTTATTCGCCTGCCGATGCTGAATGGCCTGGCTGGCTGTTTTATGCTTCCACACAAATTAACAACCGCAACCCGCTTTGGCCCGAACTGCCCGCACTGTTCAGCTACATTGCGCGTTCGCAGGCCATTTTACAGTGGGCAAAACCCGAAACCGACCTGCTGATTTACTGGCCTTATTACGATGTTGCCGCCATGGAAGGCAAGCTTTTTAACCACATTGGTGTTAACCACGAAGCCGGATGGTTTGTCGGGCATCCCATTTCAAAAACCTCAAAAGAACTGATGGATGCAGGTCATACTTTCGATTATGTTTCCGATAAACTGCTGGCAAACTGCAAATCAAATCAGGGTGATATTGTTACAGAAGGCAATACAATTTACAAAGCAATTGTGGTTCCCGAAACCAGCTATATACCACTTGAGACTCTTGAAAAATTGCTGGATTTGCAGGCTCAGGGCTGTAACGTTTATTTTGATGGGAAACTGCCTGAAAAAGTTCCCGGTGCCTTCAATTTTGTTGAACGTGAGAAAAAACTGGCCGAACTGAACCGAAAAATTCAGTCTGAAAAATGGGTGGGAAATGTACCTGCAAAACTGGTTGCTGGTGGAATTTCCGGTGAAAAATCGCTGGCTGAAAATGGTTTGTATCATCTGAAAATGAAACTGGACAACGAATCGTGGTATCTTGTTTTTAATACAACCCTTGAAGCAAAAGATGCTTGGGTTGAATTGAATGAAAAATCGTCGGTACCTGTTTTTTATAATGCGATGACAGGCAAAATCACCACGCCGCAAATAAAAGAAAACAGGATTCGTATACAACTTGAACCTGAGCAAACCATATTTATCAGGTGTACCAATCAACCTGTAAAAGCGCCTGCCTATTTTTATGCTGAAAAAGAAACAAAACCAACAGAAGCCGGTTCGCTTTGGAGGATTTCGTTTTTAAATGGCGGCCCGGCTTATCCCGGGAACATTCAGACCGATGAACTGCTTTCGTGGACAAAAATGGGCGATATGGAAACCCGCCGTTTCGCAGGAACAGTGCGTTATCAAACCGAATTTCACTGGGAAAATAATGCAAATACAGCCATCCTCGATTTGGGTGTGGTAAAAGATTGTGCGCATGTTAAACTCAACGGAAAGGATTTCGGAACCTTGTTGGGACCTGCTTTTAAAGTGGTGGTTGATAATCTTGTACAAGGAAAAAATACATTGCAGGTTGATGTAACCAATGTGGCAGCCAACCGCATCCGCGACCTCGACATCAATAAAATAGAATGGCGAAAATTCAAAGACATCAACTTTGTAAATATCGACTACAAACCTTTTGATGCCTCGGGCTGGGAAATCAGGGATGCAGGACTGCTGGGGCCGGTGTTGCTGAAATAATTTGTTTTCAAAAAAGGTGGGAGCTTCAAACAGCAGAAAGAAAATTCGTGTTTGCAATCCGTTGGCTTTAGCCAACGGTAATATTTCCGTCTGCTTTAGCAGACGGTTAAGTTGGGTTAAATTGTCGTTCTATTTCTTTTTACATAAACCAAAAAAACAACAAAAGCTGCTACTGTGATAACTCCTCCGATGGTGTAGGCAATTTCTTTGGAAATCGCAAATCCTTCGGGGGCAAAAAGCAGGTAAGTCGAGGTTACGGCAGTCATAAACAATGCCGGGATTAAGGTGAGCCAGTAAAGCGATTTTCGTTGTAACAGCGCCACTGTGACTGTCCAGAGTACAATCATCGCCAGCGTTTGATTCGACCAGGCAAAATAGCGCCAGATAACGCTGAAGTCAACCTGCGTAAGAATCAGTCCCACCGTAAACAAGGGGATACTGACAAACAACCTGTTTTTAATGGGCCCCTGTTCGTATTTTAGAAAGTCGGCCACAATCAGCCTTGCACTGCGGAAAGCTGTATCGCCTGAAGTGATGGGCGCAGCCACCACACCCAGCAATGCCAGTGCACCGCCAAATTTACCCAGCAGCGAGTTGGAAATTTCGTTCACAATAAAGGCTGCATTGCCACCGTGTTCATTCATTATTGTGTTCAGTTGCTCCACACCGCCATAGAAACTCATCCCAATGGCGGCCCAGATTAAAGCCACGACACCTTCGGAAACCATGGCACCGTAAAATACCCGGCGACCCAGCTTTTCGTTGGTAATACACCGCGCCATCAGCGGCGACTGTGTGGCATGAAAACCCGAAATAGCGCCACAAGCTACAGTTATAAACAACATCGGGAAAATGGGGAATTTACCGGCATTTGTATGAAGGTTTTTCAGGTTTTCGAGCGAAAGCTCGGGTATTTGATAGCCTTTTACAAACAACGCAGCACTCAACCCAACAGCCATAAACAGCAAAGCAAAACCAAAAACGGGGTAAATTTTACCGATGATTTTGTCGATGGGCAACATGGTAGCCAAAGCATAATAGATAAAAACCACCACTGCCCAGAAAGTCATGGTTGCCCAATCGGGAGTGAGTGTTGCGAGGATTTTTGCAGGGCCCATTATAAAAACTGCGCCCACCAGCACCATCAAAATTACTGTAAAACCGCGCATAAACTGTTTTACCCTGTTTCCAAGGTAAATCCCCACAATTTCGGTAATGCTAAGTCCTTTATGATGAATGGAAAGCATCCCCGAGAAAAAATCGTGAACTGCGCCTGCAAATACTGTCCCCAAAACAATCCAGAGAAAAACCACAGGCCCCCACATGGCGCCAGCCACCGCTCCGAAAATTGGCCCAAGACCAGCAATATTCAGAAACTGAATCAAAAAGATTCTCCACCAGGGCATGGGAACATAATCCACTCCGTCAGTCATGGTGAGTGCCGGTGTTTTGCGGTTGCCATCCACATCGGCAAAACGCTCGATAAATTTCGAATAAAAAAGAAAGCCGAGAATTAAAATGGTCAGTCCTGAAAAAAAGGTAATCATAAGCTGAATTTATGGTCCGTTAAATTAGAACTTTTTACTGTCACTGAAATCAGTACCTTTTGAAAAAAGATTTGAACGCCGAGAACGCGAAGAATCCGCAAAGTTCACAATGAAATTCTTTGCGCACTTTGCGTTCTTTCTTTGTGTCCTCTGCGTTAAAAAAATATTACTCTTTTTTCAACTTTAAAACCTGCTTTCTGGCTTCCAGAACTGTTTTCAGTTCATTGTAATCCACATCCTGAACCGCAATGTTTTTGTCGATTGCAATACAGGCTGCGGCTGTTGCCGACTGCCCCAAAATCATAAAAACAGGTTCCATGCGGATGGAGCCATAAGCAATGTGGCTCGATGAAACACAAACCGGAACCAGCAGATTGGTACACTCTTCTTTTTTCGGAATGATGGAACCATACGAAATGGAGTAGGGCGCCGGAGGATGAACCCCGATGTCTCCCTCATTCTGTACAAAACCTTCGGGTGTAACATACCGCTGAACATTGTGCGAATCCATGGCATACGAACCCATGCCAACAGGTTTGGGAACCTCGCGTTTCAGCAATACATCATTTTCGGTGGTCACATAATCGCCAATCATACGGCGGGCTTCGCGCACATAAATCTGGTGCGGCCAGTTGCCATTGTCGGTAAATTCATCTTTTGCCAGTCCCCACGTTGCCATTTTTGTACGGATATCCTCCGGAACCCGCGGGTCGTTGGCCACAAACCAGAGCAATCCTGCCTGGTAATTCTGATGTTCCTTCAGAATTTCCTGCCTGCGTTCGTAGCTGGCTTCGGGGTAGTCATAATTCATCCCGATGTTGTCGCTGCTGAATGCGCCGTGGTTGTTGGTGTCGGTTTTGCGGTTGGGAATGTCGTCGAATTTTTCAAACCAGTCTTTGCGACCTGTGGCAAAATCGCGCACCAGCAGTTCGTATTGTGTCGAATCGTAATTCTCAGGTTTTGGGAACGGCACCCTGCTTTCAGGGTGATTGGTCATGCACATCCGATAGCAATAGGCCTGAATTTTATTGTCGGCAGCGCCGTATTCACCGGGTGGTTCGGCTGAAATCCGCGGGAGAAGTCCGCTTGCCGGGTCGCCCTCAATTTTGTAAGGCGAGATATTTGATTTAAAATGGTGTCCGTGTTGAAAAACGCCGGTTTGCACACCATTCAACTGTTCGTTATATTGCGCAGTGCTTTCGAGGCCAACATGGTAGCTCACACCGGCTGCAGCCATCAGGTCGCCTTCGTAGGTGGCATCAACAAAAATTTTACCTGCAAAGGTTTTACCCGAAAGAGTGGCAAACGAAACGATTTTTCCATCAGAAACCACCGTTCCCGAATCGCGGTTCAGCCATTCGTCACGCAAAACTTTAATGTTATTTTCAGCAACATAATCTTCAAATATTTTCTCGGCCACATGCGGTTCAAAAATCCACATGGTGCGGTTTTCACCATCCATGGCTACAGTTCCCTGACCTTTATTTCCGTATTCGCTGTGTTTTTGCCAGACCCAGGCAGCCGAATCGTTGTAGTGGTTATAAACACGATGGTAAAAATCGCGCGAAAGCCCGCCGATTACAGCTTTGTTGCCCGTGTCGGTGTAACCAAGACCACCGGCTGTCAGTCCGCCCAGGTGTTTGTCGGGCGAAACCACAATCACCGATTTGCCTGATTGAACTGCTTCAACCGCAGCGATCACTGCTGCCGAGGTTCCCCCGTAAATAATGATGTCGGCTTTGTACTCTGAATTGTTTTGTGATTTACATCCTGCAAACAGGATTAAAAGCGAATAAAATAATGTTTTCAGTAGTTTCATAGGTTTAATTTCAATGAGGTTCTAAAATTAAGGAAATCATTTTCAGAAATACCGGAGAAATCTGAATCTCATCAAACTTTTTCAGAGAAAACGCTGTTCAGTCTGATTAATTCTTTTGGGAATAAGTTGGTTTTTTTAATGCGCGGTTGGAAACCGCGTCACCCTATTCCTCAATCACTCATTTCCTCAATCACCCATTCACTTTTATCCCGTTATTCCTATTGCATTAGCGATAGCATTTACCGACATCAGCAATTGTTTGAGCAAATCTTCTTTTTGCGAAGCTTCATTATCATTTTTGTTTCTCCATGCTTTCAGCGTTTCCACCTGGTAACGGTGCAGAATGTTGAGTGCTTCGGCCCTGAGTGCGGTTGAATAGAAATGGTTTTTCCGGCGCACTTCCATCGGTCTTGTAATGAGTTCTCCCATGAAATAGCGGGTTTTATTCAATTCAGTAAGAATAACGTCCAGAATCCTCTGCTGTTTTTGTACATCTTTAACAAGCCCGGCATACATTTTCATTATCTCTTCGTCTGTTGTTGCCAGACTTGTATCGATATTGGTAAAAATATACCGGATAAACTGGTCGGTTTTGATGAGCTCTTTCAGCCGTTCAAATTTTGCGGGGTGTTCAGTTTTTATCTTTTCGAGCGTTGAGCCAACGCCGTACCAGCTTGTGATATGAAAGCGAGCCTGCCCCCAGCTGAAAACCCACGGAATGGCACGCAAATCAGCAAAAGTACGCTTCCCGGTGCGACGAGCCGGGCGTGAACCGATTTTACTTTCCTCGATAACATCAATGGGTGTGGCCTGTTGGTAGAATTCGATAAAATCTTCATCATGAAGTAAATCCCGGTAAAATTTCTGTCCTTCGGTTCCCAGAAATTCCACGATTGCTTCAGTCTCATTTTTCCCGGATTCCGGTTTTGAGTGAATCAGCGAGTTCAATGTAACACCTGCCAGCGCCAGTTCCAGGTTGTAAGCCGCATTGATTTTGTTGGCAAACTTTTTCTCGATGGTTTCGCCCTGCTCGGTAATTTTCAGTTTACCCGACAAAGTGCCGTGCGGCAGTGACTGCAGAAACCAGTGAACTGGTCCGGCTCCGCGGCTGATGGAGCCACCTTTCCCATGAAAAAATTTTATCTGAACGCCATATTTTTTGCCAATTTCAGTAATATTTTTCTGCGCTTTGTACAAAAACCAGGTGCTGGCCAGAATGCCTCCGTCCTTGTTGCTGTCGCTGTAGCCAATCATCACTTCCTGCGTTTTCTGGGCCAGTCCTTTTTGTTTTCGCTGGTATTCAAGGCTGTTCTGTACTTCTGGTAGCGAAAAATACTCATTCATAATGGCAGCACCGTCTTCCAGGTCGTCAATGGTTTCGAAAAGCGGCACAACCTGCAATTTCGAAACCAGCGTTTTATCAAAAAAAGTCAACCCGGTTTCACGCGCCAGCAGATAAACCGTCAGCAGGTCATTCACATTGCGTGTCATACTCACAATCAGCGAACCCAGCGCGCGTTGTGTATAAGCAGAAATGTGATTTTCCAAAACCCTGAAACACTCAAGTGTGTTTTGTGCTTCGGCAGGCAAATTGCTCCAGTCGCGGATAAACGGACGATTCTGTTTGATTTCGTGCCTGATGATATGGTGTTTTTCTGTTTCAGAATGCTCTTCACCCAATGTTGCTGAGGATGCGGATGCCTGAATGATTTGCAACAACGCTTTTTCGTAATACTGGCTATTTTGCCTGATGTCTAGTTCAGCCAGATGAAACCCGAAGGTACGCACGGTTTGAATGGCCGGATTGACAAAATCGCGTGCCAGTTTTGATAATCCATGAATTTCGAGGGATGATTTCAGACAATCTAAATCGGCAATCAATTGCTCCGACTGAATATAACTTCCCTTTTTCGCCGAAAGCTCCATGTGATTTTCACGACCAATGGCTACCGGCAGTTTTTCGATAAGAAGTAGTACAAAAAGTCTGAAAGCTTCGTGCCTGGCTGACGTGACAACGTTTTTTGATTCTACTCCCAATTCTGCAATCATGTCTTTTGTGCGCTCTGCAATCTTTTCGGGCAATTGTTGCATCTCGCAGTAAATGCTCAAATTCTCTGAAAGACGAGTTAATTCTTCTTTAATCACCACCATGGCATTCAGACGGAGTTTCATCAGCGAGTTGCGGGTTACTTCGGCTGTTACCAACGGATGCCCGTCGCGGTCGCCTCCAATCCAGGTGCCAAAAGTCAAGCGTGGAAAACTGTTTTCAACCACCAGTTTTTCCGCATCAAAACCCGCAAATTCCCATGCCTGCACCAGCCTGCGGTTGATGTGTTTCACAGCATCCGGAAAAACATTGACGAAGTAGTGAATCACCTCTTCCAGTTCGCTTTCCACTTTGGGTTTTTCAATATAAAACTCGTCGATGTGCCACACCGAATTCAGCAATCGCTTGATTTCGTTCCTGTTTTCCTGCATTTCGTACAGGTTGTACATTTTGTTTTCGCGTTGTACCAGCAACAAATACAATTCGCGGTATTTTCTCAGAATCACCGGACGTTTTGCTTCTGTGGGGTGGGCAGTCAAAACCGGCTGAACATTAATTCCGGTAAACGATTCAATAATTTCATTTTCTGTGAATCCATTGGTTTTCAGGGTTTGCAAAGCACTTGCCCACAAACCGTGGATGGAATCTGGTTTGCTGATTTCCTCTTTTCTGCGGCGCGCTTGCACAGCGCCGTTGGTTTCGGCCAGGTTCAGCAATTGAAAACAGACCGAATAAAGCTGAAAATGTTTCCGGGTAAAACTGATTTTTTCTGTGTTTTCCTGTTCCGAAATCCAGGGCATGCAACCGGCAAGTTCATTTTCCCCATTTTCAATTAAAACCTCCCTGAAACAATTCAGCAGAAATTCAAGGTCGTGGTAGGGTTTGCCCAACTGGATTTTCAGCGTTTCAAGCTTTTTCATTTTTCGAACCTTTTTAGTTTATTTTTTTCGGAAATCGCGGAAAGAAAGGGCTGGTCTGCCGGATGTAGTTTTCGTAACCGGGTTTTGTGCTGATTAAAGTGCGTTCGAGCATGGCAACTCCCGAAACACGCAACAACAACCAGTTCATCAGCAAAGCGCTTAAAAGCGGGAGATAGCAACCAGAGGCAACACTGAAAAGGGCAAAACCCCACCAAATCATGGCATCGCCAAAATAATTGGGATGACGGGTGTATTTCCACAAACCGGTTTGTAAAAGTTTTCCTTTGTTGGCAGGATTTGATTTAAAACGTGAAAGCTGCCAGTCGCCACCGGCTTCAAAAACAAAGCCGGTGAGCCAGATTAAAAGTGCAATTGCATCAATAATGCCAATTGGTTTTTCGGCCGAATACAGCGAGACGCCCAGTAAAGGCGCTGAAATCAGCCAAAGTAAAACGCCCTGCAGCAAAAACACCTGGAAAAAGCTGAACCACCAGTATCTTTTTTCACCATATCGTTTTCTGAATTCACGATAACGGAAGTCCTCCTGTTTTCCAAAATTTCGTTTGAAAATGTGGGCAGAAAGCCGGATTCCCCAAATTACCAGCAATATCAAAACAACTATTTCGCGAATTGTGCTGCCCGGCGTGATGATGAAATAGTAAATGCCAGCCACAACAAATCCCATTCCCCAGAAAATATCGACGATGGATGCGTTTTTCAGCACAACGCTCCAAAACCAGATGATGGTGAAAAAAAGTATAACCAGTAATAATCCTTGTAACCAGACTTCAACAAACGACATAATTGATGTTTAATTAATTTCAGTCTTTATTTAAACAGTCAATCGAAGTTTTAGTTTGAAGACTTTTCACACAGGGAATTAGAATTCTATTCAAATTGCAAATTCCCGAAAAATTCAAGCCGGTGATAATCCGGTTTTTCAGTTTTTACAGGGTTCCAGGTCACAAAATGAGGTTCGTCGGTCATATCGCCGCACTTGTAAAAATTGCCGGTTGCCTGCTTGCCATTCAGCTTACTGATGGTATCAAAAACAAAAACTTCCACCGGAATCCTGAGCATCATTTCCCACTCAAAATCACCTGTTTTATTGTCAAACGGTTCACTTCCCAAAGTCGAATCAGCCTTGATTTTTTCTACAATTTCAGGGTTGATGCGGGTTCTGTTGCCGCGGCCTGGTCCGTATGACAAATGACGGGTGCCGATGCAGTTGAACTCAAAATTGTAATAGTTCCGGTTGTCGAACGAAATAAAAAACTCCACACAACTGTCTTTGTAAACATCGCCATTGGTGCGGGTTTCAACTGCCCTGATGCATTTTTCGGCAACGTAAAATTTCAGCCAGATTTCATTTCCGGTGTGTGCGATTCTGAATGTAACACCAGGTTTGTAAGGGTATTCAGGCCAGTTAATTGTCCCGATGTTGTTTTTTTCAGCCTGACTTTCCAGTATTTTTTCCGCATCTGCCTGAATGTTAGTAGCAGTGAGAGAAAGTGATTTTATTATCAGTTCGCTCATTTTTTATTCTTTTTTCTGTAAAAGTAGAATTCCATCGGGAGAATTGAAAAAAACAGACTTTTTGAAATGATTTTTTCCTGAAGTTTTCCGCAAACAGCTTCCTGTTTTCCAATCGTGTGTATATTTGAAGTTTTTTGAATAGCCAAATCAGTACTGTTTGAGTTTTTTATGAACGATTTAACAACCAGCGAAATAGCAAAGCCTGAATTTATCATTGCGCTCACCGAGCACCGGTTTTTCGGGACCATTTTCGTGCCTTATCTCATCAGGCGCGAAGAGCAGTTTTATCGTGTGGTTCGTCATATTAAACCCCGCGATTTTAAAACTGAAACTGAATACACTTTTCAACCCTGGGAAAAGGAACTGGTGGAAATTATCGACCGTTACAGCGATGAACGGCTGATGAAAAAATTCTCCCGTCTGACGGTTCTTAAAGAGTTCTATTCATCGTTGCAACCTGCCGGTTTTCAGAAAAATATCATTCCGTTTATTGAACAATGCATGTACCGTGTGGCAATTATTCTGATGGTGAGTCCGGTACGTTTACTGAACAAAGACGTAAAATATGCCAATGTTTACGACGAAGATGAGATTGAAGTGCAGCCCTTGTTTGTAAAACCCTCGTTCTATTTCAACCGCACCGAAACCGGAACAAAATACCGGCTTGAGATTTTTCATGATGATAAAAAAATCCCGTTGCTCAACCGGCAAACCAGAATTGTAACCAACGACCCCTGTGTTTTTGTTCAGAACGGTAAAATGTATGTTGCAGAAAAGCTGAATGCCAAAAGATTAACGCCATTTTTTGAAAAAGAAGAAGTTGCCATTCCACTCGCTGTTGAAGAGAAATATTACGAGGGATTTGTGTTGAATACGGTTCGCGATTTCCAGGTACAGGCCACCGGTTTTGAGATTATGGAGGATGAAGTGGAGAAAACAGCGGTGCTGAGTCTCGAAACTAATCTGCAATACAAACCCTGTTTTGTGCTCTATTTCTTTTATGGAACCGAAAAATTTCTGCCGAATTCAAATCGCACGGTGGCGGTACAATTGGAGAAACAAAAAGATACATGGCGTTTTATCAAAGTAAACCGGCAAACCGAATGGGAAAAGGAAATTCAGCAAAAGCTTACCACGCTTGGATTGAGGTTTTCGGATGGCTTTTTTGAACTTCCGGCCGCCGGACTGGTGGAGGAGAGTCAGGCTGTTTATGCTTTAATCAGCTGGCTGAGCGTTTGCAAACCTGCACTGGATGAAGCCCGGATAAAAGTGGTTCAGGACAGGCTTAACAAGAAATATTTTGCCGGCAGTTGCCAGCTCGATATCCGGACAACAGCCAGTGGCGACTGGTTTGATGTGGAAGCCGTGGTACAATTTGGCGAGTTTCGCATCCCGTTTATCAAACTCCGGAAATATATTCTGAATGACATCCGTGAGTTTGAACTCCCCAACGGAGAAATTGCCGTTTTGCCCGAAGAGTGGTTTGCCCGTTACAAAGGCCTGCTGCCGCTGGCCAAATTTACAGGCGAAAAAATGCAGTTTGCAAAACATCATTTCGGGATTTTGCAAAGCATGATGCAAAACCGGGTGAAAGCGGCAGTGGAATCGCTGATGGAAAGTGGAAACCAGGAAAATGCCACCTTGCCTGCCGGGTTAAATGCCAAACTCAGAAATTACCAGGAAGAAGGTTTCCGCTGGATGTACCGGCTGGGTGAGAATGGTTTTGGCGGTTGTTTGGCCGACGATATGGGACTTGGAAAAACCCTGCAAACCCTCACACTTTTGCTGAAAAAGAAACGTGCCAAAACCGAAATTCAGCTTCCACCGGCATTTGTAAAAAACGGGCAGCTCGATTTGTTTGCAGCCGCAACTGAAAAGGCGGAAGAGCAGCCCGCCAGCCTGGTGGTGGTGCCCACTTCGCTGGTGCATAACTGGGTAAACGAAATTGCCCGGTTCACCCCATCGCTGAAGGTTTTTAACTACACTGGAATTAACCGGAAAAAGGCCAGCGACCTGCAAAAAATCATCCCGTATTACGACATCATTTTAACAACCTACGGAACGCTGCGTATTGAAGCAGAGCTGTTTTCGACGCTGAATTTCTATTATGTGATTCTGGATGAAAGCCAGTTTATCAAAAATCCGGCCTCGAAAACCTACAAGGCAGTTTTGCAACTCAGGGCGAAACACCGGTTGGTACTTACCGGAACACCCATCGAAAATTCGCTTTCCGACCTTTGGGCGCAGATGAATTTTCTGAATCCGGGTTTGCTGGGAAATATGGCCTATTTCAGAAAGATGTTTATTCTGCCCATTGAAAAACAGGGAAGCGAGGAACAACAAAAGATGCTGCACCTGTTGACTGGTTCATTTATTTTGCGCCGCCGGAAAGATGAAGTAGCCCGCGAATTGCCGCCACTCACCGAGCACGTGGTGTATTGCGCCATGTCGGCTGAGCAGGAAAAGCTGTACGAGCATGAAAAATCGGTGATTCGCAATGCGATTCTCGAAAGTATTGATAAAGAAGGTGTCAAAAAATCGTCGTTTGTGGTTTTGCAGGGACTTACCAAATTGCGGCAGTTAGCCAACCATCCGTCGTTGTTCGACAAAGAATCGGAAGACATTTCTGGGAAATTTGAGCAACTGATTTCGATGCTTGAAAACCTGGTGGCCGAAAAACACAAGGTGCTCATTTTCTCGTCGTTTGTTACGCACCTGAAACTGATTGAAGAGCGGATAAAAAAGGAAAACTGGCAATACAGCCTGTTGACAGGGCAAACCACCAACCGTGAAGAAGTTATCAGCAATTTTCAGAATAACCCGCAGAATTTTATTTTTCTGATTTCGCTGAAAGCGGGAGGAGTGGGGCTGAATCTCACCGGCGCCAGTTATGTTTTCATCACCGACCCCTGGTGGAATCCGGCAGCCGAAAACCAGGCCATCGCACGGGCACATCGCATCGGTCAGAAGAAAAAGGTTTTTGTGTACCGGTTTATCACCGAAAATTCCATCGAGGAAAAAATTCAGGTATTAAAAGAACGCAAAAGCGCGCTGGCCGATAAGTTTGTGAATTCACCTTCACCATTCTCCGAAATTACAAGGGAAGAATTGGATGAGTTGTTTGCCTGATATAACAGGACAAATCCGTGTATTCTGTTCGATTAAGCATATCGGTACACCCAATATTTACCTGTTAATTTTTAAATTATAAGATTATTTGAACATATTATTGTTTGATTATTAGTTTTTTCTAAATTTAAAACGGGAAATATGAGGTCTTTATCGGAACCCCGTTTGGTATAAACGCTTGGGATGTTTGATAGATTTGAAATCGAAATCTAAAAATGAATAAGAAACAACCTGTATTACTTTTTTTAAGTAATAGAAATACCTTTGAAATCATCAGCGAAATTCTGGCCCCCGGATTTGAGCTTCTGAATCATTCAAAACCTG
The DNA here is from genome assembly GCA_036735485.1 of Draconibacterium sp. GTDB lineage: Bacteria > Bacteroidota > Bacteroidia > Bacteroidales > Prolixibacteraceae > Draconibacterium. The sequence continues at coordinate 45,471 of DAINOH010000022.1, forward strand.
ATGATTTATTAATGGACCATGTTTCCATGATTATTGCTGACGATTTGATGATCAGGGAATATCACACGTTAATAGAATTAAAAAAGCAGAATGTTAAACCGGTTGATTTGCCGGTGTTACTTGTTGTTTCAAACGTTGAGAATTACAATTTATCATCAATACCAGAGACGAGTTTCGACGATATGATCATGATGCCCATTCAGAAGCCAGAATTGCTGAAGAGGGTTGAAACATTGTTGCGGTTACGTCGTACTTCCATTGAGACCGGACATTTAAAAGAAGAACTCGACTCGGTAAGAAAACTACACACTGACCTTGCCCTGCAGGATGCCAACATTGGGATGTGGGACTGGAACCTCGAAACCGGTGAACTCAACTATTCTCCAATCTGGAAAATGCAGCTTGGTTATTCATCTGGTGAAATCCAAAGTTCAATTGTTGAATGGGAATCAAGATTACATCCGGATGACAGGGAATCAGCTGTAAAAAGGCAGGATCATTACATCAAAAATCCGAAAGGAAAACTGGTTCAGGAATTCAGGTTAAAACATAAAGATGGATCATATCGATGGATACTTTCAACCGCCTCGATGCATAAAGGTGAAAATGGGCGGAAAACACGACTTTTGGGTACCCATATCGACATCACTGATCATAAAAGGGCTGAAAAGGAATTGCAGCAAAGCGAGTTGCGGTTTAAACTGATCTTTGAACACAGTCTTGCAGTGATGCTGTTAATTGATCCGGAAACTCACGGAATTGTTTCTGCCAACAAAGCAGCAGAAAATTTCTATGGCTGGACAAAGGCTGAACTGAGTCAGATGAAAGTTGATGATATCAACATCCTTTCACATGAAGAGATTCAAAAAGAAATGAATAAAGCCCGGAAAAGTGAAAGGATTTATTTCAGGTTTAAACACCGGCTTGCCAACCGGCAGATTCGTGATGTGGAAGTTTACACCAGCAAAGTGGAAATTGATGAACATTCCTATCTTTTTTCCATCGTTCACGATATTTCAGAACAAAAAAGGACAGAAGAGTTACTTTTTGATAGTGAACGGAAATACCGCTATCTATTTGCCAATAATCCAATGCCAATGTGGATTTATGATCTTGAGACACTTCAATTTCTCGAAGTAAATGAAGCCGCTGTAAATCATTATGGATATTCTGATAAAGAATTCAGGTCGATGACACTGAAGGATATCAGGCCAGTGGAAGAAATTGACAGGTTGAAGAAAGATGTTCGTATCAATCATCCTGAAATAAACAAAGCAGGAATTTGGCAGCACATCAAAAAGAATGGCGAAATTATTTTTGTTGAAATTATTTCTCACTTAGTAACTTATGATAACAAGCAAGCCCGGCTTGTACTTGCCAACGATGTCACCGAGCGGAAATTGGCAGAAAATGCTCTGAAGGAAAGCGAAGAAAGATACAAAAGCCTGCTTGATGAGGCTCCGGTTGGTATTGCTGTGCACACCGATGGAAATATTGTTTTTGTGAATCCGGCCGGTACTAAATTACTAAGGGCAAACAATGAAAACCAACTTATCGGGATGCCGTTGAATTCAATAATTCACCCTGATAACCAGGAAGAAGCAAGCATCAGGATTAAAAGATTAATGGCGGGTGAAAAAGGTTTATACCCGGTGGAAGATATTTATAAATGCTTTGATGGAACAGAAATAAACGTGGAAGTTATTGCAACACTTCTTTCATATAACCACAATCCGGCAGTTCAGGTAATTATTTCTGATATCACCGACCGGAAAAGAAAGGAAAAGGAGATTTCACTTCTCAACAAACGGCTTGAAATTCTGATTGAATCGGTTAAACAACTGGCCGCAGCACAAACTGTTGAAAAAGTTCAGCAGATTGTAACCGATGCCGGACGAAAACTGGTCAATTCTGATGGTTCAACCATCGTTTTTCTGGATGATGGAGAATGTTATTATGCCTTTGAAGATGCTTATGAACCACTTTGGCAGGGAAGCCGGTTTCCTGCAGAGGAATGTATCAGCGGCTGGGTGATGATGAATCAGCAACCTGCCATTATTGAAGATGTTTATAATGATGTGAGAATTCCGGTGGAAATTTACAAACCAACCTTTGTAAAAAGTCTTGTAATGGTGCCGGTAACCGGAATAGAAGTTATCGGTGCAATCGGTAACTATTTTAAAAACCGGTATTTACCCACCGAAGCAGAGGTGAAACTGCTGCAAACGCTTGCTGATGCCGCTGCCACAGCAATCGGGAATATCAGGCTTTATAACGAACTGGAAGAAAGAGTAATCCACCGTACCCGGCAATTACAGACAGCTAATAAAGAGCTCGAAACATTTACCTACTCGGTTTCACACGACCTGAAAGCGCCGTTGCGCGGAATCGACGGCTACAGTAAACTGTTGATTGATTTGTATGGCAACGTTTTAAACGATGAGGCAAAACATTTTATTGGCATTATCCGCAATTCAACACTACAGATGAACCGGCTGATTGATGATTTACTCAGTTATTCGCGACTGGAAAGAAGTCACCTGAAAAAGGAAAAAATTGACTTCACAAACTTCCTTCAGTCCATTTTAAATACTTACCGTAACGAATTGGAAGAAACATCATTTGATGTTGAAATTCTGGCACCTGATATTGAAATGGTAACTGATTCAACCGGACTCTCAGTCATTCTCCGGAACTTCATCGAGAATGCCATAAAATTTACCAGAAACAGTCCAGTACCAAAAATTCAGATTGTATTGTCGGATAACGAAGATTCGTGGATCATTTCGGTGAAAGACAATGGAATCGGGTTCGATATGAAATACCACAGCCGTATTTTCGAGATTTTCCAGCGGCTGCACCGTGCTGAAGATTTCCCCGGAACAGGAATCGGGCTGGCGCTTGTAAGCAAGGCAATTGGCCGCATGGGTGGAAAAACCTGGGCCAGCAGTACACCCGGCGAGGGTGCCACTTTTTTTGTTGAAATCCCAAAATCATTTACTTATGATACTAAATAATGCTATTCATCCCATTTTAATTGTCGAGGACAATCCGCTTGATCTCGACTTAACCATTCGTGCGTTTAAATCGCAAAACATCGACAATCCCCTGCTCACAGCCCGCGACGGCGAGGAAGCGCTGGCCTACATCGGAAAGTGGGACAAAGGTGAACAAAAACCGGTGGTGATTCTGCTCGATTTAAAAATGCCCAAAATAGGAGGGCTCGAAGTGCTCGATGTTTTAAAAAAACACCCGGAATACTGCACCATCCCGGTTGTGGTGCTTACAACCTCCTCCGAGTCTGTCGATGTTAAATCGGCTTACCAGAAAGGAGCCAATTCCTACATTGTGAAGCCTGTCGATTTCGGAAAGTTTATTTCCATTGCCAAGGAAATTGATTTGTATTGGCGGGTGATCAATAAAACCATTTAACCGGTTTATCAATCATAACCGACGTTTGCTGAAAACGGAGTTCCGGAACTGATGTGCCCGGATTATTTTCTGGTCCCGGTACTCAGAATGTTTACCATTTTTATATGGCTATTTTGCCACAGGCCTTTATCGTAATCTTTATAATTTCGATACCCTGGATGTTGTATTTCATCCGGCTATGATTGTATTTTTAGTATTTTTGAGGCGGTTGTAAGGAAAACAGCAGGAATACCAAAAGTCGGATTGCAGATGCATTTTCATCAAAATAGCCTGGTGGTTAAAGTACTCAAATCAAAATTGTTTGTTTGGAGTACAATACCTGTCCTGGTTTCAGGAATAATCATAATGGCTTATTTTTCCGGAATCAAAGATTTTTCAGTATTTCCCAATAACCGGATTTTTGATTACCGGACTTACTCTGACAGTACAGCAGGCGGCAATTCAAAAATCCTCAATAAGTTTATTACCGACAGCATTATTCATCTCGAATTTCAAATCAGCGATAAAATAAATAATCCGTATGTTGGATTGAATGTCGGGCCAAAAGAAAATAAAACAGTTAACCTTGAACGTTATAATGAGCTAACAATAAGGCTTATTGGAAATGAAATAAACGGAATTTCCATCGCGCTGATTACAGAGAATTTCTTAAAAAAAAGTGAAAAGAAGAATCAGGAGATTTTGTTTTACCATAATTTTAAAATTTCACCGGGGATAAATACTTACACAATCAGCCTTGATAAATTTAAAATGCCTGACTGGTGGAGAGAATATAACAGGATTGAAGATGTTTCGGCGATTAAGCCTGAACTAAAAAATCTGAAGGCAATCAATGTGAGCAGCGCATTTACCTCCAGTATAAATAAAACACTCTCATTTGAGGTTTACTCAATGGCGTTTTCGCGAAATAATAAGCCGTTTTTTATCATGGTTACAGCTTTGTTTTTCATTTTTGTTTTGGTTGTTTTTGTCGCCTCGTACATGGTCGAAAAAATAAAGATGAACCGGCAAGTGATTACCATTTCCTATAAACCGGTTGAGAACAGTACCATTGAAAATGCAAAATCAGATTTTATTGGTTTTATAAACAACAATTTTCAAAACTCCGAACTGACTCTTGATTTTGTTTCAGCTGAAACGGGAGTCAGCCAGCGCAAAATAACCAACGAAGTTCAAAACCGGTTTGGATGTAATTTCAAAACATATATTAATCGTTTGCGGTTAAATGAATCAAAACGACTGCTGCAAAATAAGGACCTGAACATCGGAGAAATCGCGTTTAAAGTAGGGTTTAACAACCAAAGTCATTTTAACCGGGTTTTTAAGTCTGAATTTCAGGTCAGTCCCACTGAGTACCGTGATAAAATCAGGGAATAGTTTCTTTATAACAAATCATGCCTTCCTGAATTCATATTTTTTCAGACTTTACCATTTCTGCAAACAATTTGACACTTTTTGTAAAAGACAAATCAAGGTGTACGGTTAATTTTGCACGCAATAAGTTGTAAGACGTGATGAATAACCAATAATAAAAATTCAACGGCAGATGAAAAAATTAAAAACTAAATCTACTTTCTTATTCCTGGTGACAATGCTTGTATCCACCTTTTCACTTTTCGCTCAAGACCCGAATTGTTTTCTGGAGGATTTTACACCCAAAAACGCCACTATCCCAATTTCAGCAGTTGCAAATAAAACGCCGGATGCGCCAACTGTAACTGTCACTTTATCTGCCGATACACTGGGAAAAATATCAAAATATGTTTTTGGCAATGCGCTTGCTGTCTGGATGGGAAATAATACCACCAGTACAACATTTGTTAAAAATGTCCAGGCGTTAAATCCTTCTTTAATACGTTTTCCCGGAGGTAGCTGGTCTAATATCTTTTTTTGGAATGGAACCCCGGCTGGTTTGCCTGATTCTATTTTCGATGGTACCACTTATAACGGCACTACTGCAAAAATGGCAAAGTTTTATGCCATTTCAGGGAAAAACGACTGGCCCACCACAACCGATAATTATTACAAACTGCGCCAGCAAACGGGCTCTCAGGGATTAATTTCAGTAAACTATAGTTATGCCCGTTACGGACTGAGCAATAATCCAGTGGAAGAGGCTGCGCACCTTGCAGCGCAGTGGGTGCGTTACGATAAGGGACGGACAAAATTCTGGGAGATTGGCAACGAAAATGGCGGCCCGTGGGAGGCAGGATGGATCATTGACACCCAAAAGAATAAGGATGGTCAGCCAAAAATTATTACCGGACAGCTTTATGGTCAACATTGCCGGGTTTTTATTGATTCGATGAAAGCAGCAGCAGCCGAGGTGGGCGCTGAAATATATATTGGAGTGCAGGTACTGCATTTTGATGGCACATCAAGCTGGAATTCGGTGGACAGAACCTGGAATGCCGGGGTTTTTGCGGCAATTGGCGATGTTGCCGATTTTTATGTAATGCACAACTATTATGGTACAGATGCAAACGCCGAGAATTTATTGACAGTTGCTACTAACGAGCCAAAGAAAAACATCAGCTTTATTAAGCAGGATATCATTAACAAAAAAGCTTCCCTCAAACCAGTGGCAGTAACGGAGTATAACATGAACAGCAATTCGGCCAACGCGACCATGGGACGTTCATACATCAACGGAATGCAGGCTACCATTCTGTTTAATGAATTAATCAAAAATAACTTTGGATTGGGAGCAAGATGGTTGCTCGCCTCGGGTGAAGATGGCATGTTTTACCAGGGAAATATCAACAGCATGTTGTGGCAGCCCCGGCCCGATTTTTACTACGCCTATTATCAGCAGAAATTTACCGGTGATCATGCAATTGCTGCAACATCGACCAACACAGGAATTCTGGCTTACGCTTCCCGGTTTGCTTCCGGTGAAACTGGTGTTGTTATTGTAAACAAAGGAAAAACAGCGCAGGTTGTAAAAATCGATCCAAAGAATATTGGTGTTGGAAGTCAATATTATAATTACTCATTAACAGGCGGCACCGACAATGGCGATTTTTCATTGTATGTTTCGGTAAACGGGGTGAATCCGACAGGAACACAGTGGGGCCCGCGCGAAACACTGGAGACAATTCCGGCAAACTCCTATCCAATTGAAGAAGCTATAAAACTGAATGTCCCTGCGCGTTCTGTTCAGTTTATCATGATTGAAGCTGGCGACAACTTATTGAATCCAACAGCAATAACCGGTGAATTGAAAAACGAATTGAAGCTGACAAATTATCCCAATCCGTTTGCTGCCAAAACAACGATTCAGTTTCTTATTCCCGAAACAGGAACAGTCTCATTAAATGTTTTTGACCAGACGGGAAGAAAAATTACCACTTTGGTGAATGAAATCTTGCCATTCGGAACGCACCAGTTTGATTTCGACGGGAGTTCGTTGCCCGGTGGCATTTATATGTACCAATTGAAAGTTGGAAACAACAGCAGCTTCGGAAAGATGTCGCTTATAAAATAAATCTTCGTTTCTGATAAAAAAAAAGCTGAAACGCTTTTTACAAATCCAAAGCGAAAAATGCTACGCTGAATCAACTGACTTTTTCAGCCATGATTTTGATATCTTTTACCTCAATCACATTTTTGTGATATCCGTTTTGGGCGGCATAAATCATCGAAAGCGTCACCTGTTTCATGGTTGAAATCATGTTGGGTGTCACTACTTTCAGTAAAGGAATCAGCCAGCTAAAATACTTGTAATATTTCAGTACCCGTTTTTGCCCGGGTGCGGCAATCATAAAACCAATTCGGTAACCAAATGCCTGTTTAAACGGCAGTTTCATCAAATCGTTTTCGGTTTTGCCCTTGATGCGCGCCCAGGCCATCCGGCCTTTTTCGGAGCTGTCGGTGCCTTCGCCGCTAACATAAATAAACGAAAGCTGCGGGTTGGGATTGAGCGCTTTGGCAAAATGCAAGGTAGTGTCGTAAGTTATCCGGCGGTAGTCCTCTTCGCTTATCCCCACACTGCTGATACCTGCACAAAAAAAGCAGGCGTCAAAACCTTTTAGTTTTTCATCGTTCAAGTCAACCGACAAAAAATCGCTGACGATGTATTCTTTTAATTTGGGATGAGTAATACCGCAGGGTTTGCGGCTGACACTAAGAATTTCGGTTACCAGAGGCAGTTTCAGGCATTCGAGTAAAATGCCTTCGCCCACCATTCCTGTTGCTCCTGTGATGATGATTTTCATGATGCCAAATTTACATTTAAAGTTTTACTGAACAGGTGACTCAAAGTCACCAGCTCAGTAATGATATTTTACCTGTCAACCCATTTTTGAGTGGCTTCGGAATATCGGTCGCCTTCGATTTTGATTTTTGATGCGGCTTCGTCAATGTTTTTTATTTCTTCCGCCGAAAGTACAAGGTTTGTTGCTCCGATGTTTTCTTCGAGCCGGTGTAATTTAGTGGTTCCCGGAATCGGTACAATCCACGGTTTTTGCGCCAACAGCCATGCTAAAGCAACCTGTGCCGGTGTTGCCTCTTTTGCTTGGGCAATGGCTGCAAGCAGGTCAACCACGGCTTTGTTGGCTTTTCGGTTTTCAACCGAAAAACGCGGTACTGAACTGCGGAAATCGGTGCTTTCAAAAGTGGTGTTTTCATCAATTTTTCCGGTCAGAAATCCACGGCCCAACGGACTGAAGGGCACTAAACCAATACCCAGTTCTTCGAGTGTAGGGAGGATTTCGTTTTCCGGCTCGCGCCACCATAACGAATATTCGCTTTGCAACGCTGTAACCGGCTGCTCGGCGTGAGCGCGGCGGATATTTTTCACCCCCGCCTCCGACATCCCGAAATGCCTGACTTTCCCTTCTTTAATCAGGTCTTTTACCGTTCCGGCAACGTCTTCAACCGGTACATTCGGGTCAACCCGATGCTGGTAAAACAGGTCAATCACATCGGTTCGCAGTCGTTTGAGCGATACTTCGGCAACTTTGCGAATGTGTTCGGGGCGGCTGTTCAGTCCAACCATTTTTCCGTCGGTAATTTCCCACCCGAATTTAGTGGCAATCACCACCTGGTTGCGCAGCGGGGCCAGCGCTTCACCCACCAATTCTTCGTTGGTGTAGGGTCCGTAAACTTCGGCAGTGTCGAAAAAAGTAACGCCTTTTTCCACCGCCTGACGCAGCATTACAATCATATCTTTTTTATCGGGAAATGGCGGAAAAGAGAAGCTCATTCCCATACAACCCAGTCCCAGAGCCGAGACTTCGAGGTTGCTTTTGCCTAATTTTCGTGTTTGCATGTGATAATATGTTTATTTCTTTTTAACTGAAAACAAAGAACAAATTACTATTAAAAACTGACAAATAATTCAAGAAATATTTAACCACATAGACACATAGAACACATAGCGATTGTGCCCAATGTGCCAATGTGGTAATTAACAACAGAAACAATTATTTTCTCTTGAACAGCCGTGCAATCTTTTTCCCCAGTTCGTCAATCTTTTCAATAGGTTCAATCAGCGACGGGTTGTTCAAATCGATGGACTCGTCGTTAACACCTGACTGCATAGGGTAAACCAGTATAAAATTGTTGGGTACAAAATAGCGGTTCAGGTAACCTGGAATGACTTTCATTTTAGGGTGGTACGACAATTTTTTCTCGCGGCTCATCACAATTATCAACCCGTCGTTTTGCTTTATTTCGCGGGCAAGAATCAGAAAATCATCCCAGTTGTCGAAAATCCTGAATTCGGCTTCAATGGGGTGTTTTACGTGTATTTCTCTGATAATCTGAATCGTTTTTTCAGAAGCATAAAAAATGAGTCTGGCACCTGTGTTTCGCCCGATGTTCCAGATTTTCAGCAGCCACTCCGAAAAACCAAGTTCAACTTCTGCATTTTTAGGTATAATCACTACCTGGTTTTTAACGGTTGAAATGGGTTGTGCCGGTTTGTAAATAAAAGTGGTGACATTGTTTTTTGTGAGAATCCCTTCGGTGAGATTTCCCAGAAAACCATCGGAAATGCCTTTTTTTACATGCAATCCTAAAACAAGGTTGGTGATATTGTTTTCGCGGATTACACTTGAAATTCCGTTTGCCACATTCAGGTCGAACCTGATTTGGCGATGCAGTTTTACATCGGTGGCAGCGGCTACGTGTACCGCTTTATCCAGAATTTTATTTGCCTGTTTAACAGCACCGGTTTCCTCCTCGTTGTTGTTAATGATGCTGAGGCCGAATAGTCCGGCATTGTTTTCCTTTGATTTGATGGTGGTACTCAATGCAACAAGTTCCTCTACATTCTCCGGATTGCTCAACGGAATCAGAATCTTTTCGGCGTTTTCATGTTCTTCGGTATCATCGCTGGCTTCCTGCAGCGAAATATTGATTGCCCCTTTCTGGGCTACAAAAGTAGCGATGGTACAGGTAACCAGAATCATAATAATCGTTCCGTTTAAAACTGCATCGTTTAACAACCTGATAGGTTCACCTGTGTCGGTTTGCCCGATAATTACATTGTACCCAACCAAAACGGCAGCCAGTGTGGCCGCTGCCTGTGCATTGCTCAACCCGAAAATCAGGCGGCGTTCGTCAACCGAAAACCGGAAAGTTTTTTGCGTAAGCCAGGCTGCAGCAAATTTCGAAACCGTGGCAACCACGGTCATAGCAATCGCTACTTTTATGGTTTCGAAATCGTTGAAAAATGCCCGGTAATCGACAAGCATTCCCACGCCAATCAAAAAGAAGGGGATAAAAATGGCGTTTCCTACAAAATCGATACGGTTCATCAGCGGCGACGTTGAAGGAATCAGTCGGTTTAATGCAAGTCCGGCAAGAAAGGCTCCGATAATTCCTTCGATTCCGGCCATTTCGGCTAAAAAAGCCCCGAGATAAACCATTACGAGCACAAAAATGTATTGCAGCACATTGTCGTCGAAATGTTTGAAAAACCAGCGGGCAATCAGTGGAAATCCAAACATCACCACCAATCCGAACACGACAACCGAAATGGATAGTTTTGTCCAGAAAGCCGAATTCACTTCGCCGGTTGACATGCCCACAATTACCGCCAGCACAAGCAGTGCAAGCGTGTCGGTTATCATCGTTCCGCCAACGGCAATGTTTACCGCACGGTTTTTTGTCACGTTCAGCTTGCTCAGAATCGGGTAGGCAATCAGCGTGTGAGAGGCAAACATACTGGCCAGCAAAACCGATGAGAGTATTGAAAAATTCAGAATATAAATGCTGGTAAGTATTCCGAGAATCATCGGGATGGTGAAAGTGTAAAACCCGAAAATCATGCTTTTCAGACTATTCTTTTTAAACTCGGCAAGGTCGATTTCGAGACCGGCTAAAAACATGATGTAGAGCAATCCGGCAGTTCCGGTAAGAATAATGCTGCTGTCGCGTTCGAGCAGGTTGAATCCGAACGGGCCGATTACTGCCCCTGCAATGATCAACCCCAGAATATGTGGAATCTTGATTTTATTCAGCAAAATAGGAGCAAACAAAATGATAATAAGAATCACAAGAAACTTGAGAATCGGTTGGGTAAGGGGGAGTGAAAAGTCGTGAACGCTTAATAAAATCATAATCTGTTTTTCAGTTCAGGAATATAGTTATATCGCCTGAAAAATAACCAATGAAAAACAGAATAAGTTTACTGTTGCTTGTTTTTACGGGCCATGATAATTTTCCGTTTCATCCTGAAATTTTTCCCGTTTGTGGCTTTCCTGCTCACAGTCTGGTAATTTTGCTGCGGAAAAACAATCACTTTATTATTTTCCTGGAAATGTTTTTCAAGTTTAGAAGGAATATGATCGAGGTATTTCTGATACGAAACAGCATCGCTTCGTGCAGATATCAACATCAGTAAATCGTCAGGATCGATCAGTTTCGAAATCTGGAGAAAATCTTCCCATCCTGTAAATTGCGTAAAACTGATATTCCCGGAAATCCTGTATTTTTTTATAATGTTAATGGCTGAATTGTAGGTTTGTCCAACACCAAACATGACAACAGGAATACTAAGTTCTCCTGAAAGTTTCATCACTTTCAGCACCCAGGTTTCAAAACCGATTTCTTTTTCAGCCATCGCAGGAGCCAGGATGACAATTCTTTTTTGTGTGACCGGTAATTTTTCGAGATGACAGATAAATAAATTTTTATCGACATTGTTGATAATCGAGTAAATTCTTTCGCCAATCAGCTTTTCAAGTATTCCTGCTTTTCGGGGCCAGCCCATCACAATAATATCGGCGCTGATTTCTTTGGCCATCCTCGAAATTCCGGCAGTTGCATTTAAATCGATGGTGGCGATGGTATTGATACTTACGTCGGCGGCAGCACCGTGTTTTTTAAATTCTTCCAGCTTTTTTCTTGATGCAATGATATTCTGTTCAGCCTCGTCGTTATTGGGAACCACAGAAAGCACCGTGATGGGGTTTGACGATTTTTTATCTTTTACAAGGATGATAAATTCGAGCAGTTTTTCAATGTTTTGCAGGTTAGCAATCGGCAGTAAAATGTGTTCATGACTGAAAGTCAGTTTTTCCGACTTTGATAAAATGTCCTCTTTTTCGGAGTACACTATTTTTCTGGCAGCACGCTCGGTAACAAGCGATGCCACCACACAGGTAACAAGAATTAAAATAACCGTGCCGTTTAAAATATGTTCGTCGAGAATGCCGGCACGGTAACCAACGAGGATAACAGCCAGTGTTGCAGCGGCATGTGAAGTGCTTAACCCGAAAATTAACTGACGTTGTGATCCTGAATATTTAAAAACATGCTGCGTGAGAAAGGCAGCCAGCCATTTCCCGAAAATTGCACCAATTGTTAATACCCCGGCAATAATTAATGCGCGCGGCCCGTTGAAAACCACTGATAGATCGACAAGCATACCAACCGAAATCAGAAAAAACGGAATAAATAATGAATTGCCGATAAATTCAATTCTGTTCATCAATGCCGATGTATGTGGTATCAGTCTGTTTAACGCCAATCCGGCAATAAACGCCCCGATAATGGGTTCAAGTCCGGATAAATGTGCAAGATATGCGGAGAAAAAAACCACAGCCAGCACAAAAATGTAATGGGCGTGTTTTTCGCTTTCGAGTTTATTAAAGAACCAGCGGGTAATTTTCGGGACAATCCAAAACATGAGAGTCAGGAAAATGGTAAGCGAAACAGCAAGTCTGATCCAGAATTCAGAATTGAGGTTTCCCTGGCTTTTTCCCATAATTACAGCCAGAATCATTAAAACGGCTGTGTCGGTGAATATTGTTCCACCCACGGTTACCGCAACTGCCTCGTTTTTAGTAATTCCCAGTCTGCTGACAATTGGATATGCTACAAGCGTATGTGTAGAAAACATACTGGCAACCAGTAAACTTGCATTGTTATCATATCCCAGAACTATCTGGCAGAGTGGAAATCCGATGAGCAACGGAAGCAAAAAGGTGAATATGCCAAACAGGATACTTTTGTTCCGGTTGGTTCTGAACTCGTTCATATCGAGATCTAATCCGGCAATGAACATGATGTATAACAAACCGATTGTGGAAAATAAATCGATGGCTATATTCTTCTCCAGAAAATTTAAACCATAAGGGCCAATAAGTACACCAGATAAAATTAACCCGATGATGCCGGGTAATTTAAATTTTCTCATTACGATGGGAGCAATGAGAATAATCATCAGGATAAGAGCAAAAATGAGAACCGGGTTGGTCAGCGGAAGATCAAATTCGTGAGCGATATATTCCAGAAAGTTATCCATGAAAAAATACTCCGGTTATACTTTTGTACACAAAATCTCAGCAAATAACAGGGGTAAATATAACCAGAATGACGGATAACCGGTCTTTGTTCAACAATAATCTTTTATATTATTGCCAGGTTGGATATACAATTCAATTTTAAAAAACAGGCGGAAATTTACTTTTGTTTTTTGAAGCCGTTGTAAATCAGGTATCCGAAATATAATAAACCAAGCCCAAGCATTACAAACGATATTTCCTTGTAATACAATTCAAGCTTTTCTTTCTGCGAATAGAAGAAATACCCAAGTACTGCCAATACAATGTTCCAGGCTGTTGACCCGATTACGGTATAAATAATGAAGTTTTTCAGGTTCATGCTCACCAAACCAGCGGGGAGCGAAATCAACTGCCTGATTCCGGGAACCAGCCTGCCGATGAGCGTTGAAATGTTGCCGTTTTTCCTGAAGTAGGCTTCGGCTTTTTCAACAGCAGCACGGTCAACCAGCATCATACGGGCAATACGTGTGTCGGCAAATTTCAACAGCATTGCCTGGCCGAGATATTTGGCAAAATAGTAGTTGAACAGTGCCCCGATCAAAGCTCCGAATGATCCGAAAAATACGACCAGGTAAACGTTCAGTTCGCCATTGGCGGCTTTGTAAGCTGCAGGTGGAATAATGATTTCGGATGGAAATGGAATAAATGAACTTTCGATGGCCATCAATAAAGTGATGGTAAAATAATTCATGTTGGCCATGTACCAATCTACTACTTGTTTTATTAACTCTTCCATAAAAAATAATTTCGGGCAAATATATACGAATAACAATAATTCCGACTGTTTTCCTCTATGCCGGCCGGAGGTTTACATATTTTTTATCAGATTTTAACAATACACGAATCCTGCAACCAGCCTTCGTTTCCATCGGCCAGCCTGATTTCTTTCCAGGTCCCGATACTGTCGGTTACATTTACTTTCAGGCCTTCATAAATCAGGAAAAGATCGGTACTGGTGCTGGTCGGTGCACTTTTTACGGTAACACGCGGACAAAACACAATGGCTCCGCTGCGTTCGTTTATTTTGTTTTGTTGTTTACCTGCAAAGGCAAAAGTGACTGCCGAAATCAGAAATACAAAGATTCCGGCAATAAATGAAATTCGTCTGAAAACCACGACTCTGCTGAAAATAAAAACACCTGCCAGTACCAGGAAAAATACAAAAGTGAATACACTGAAATAGGCCCACTGGTCGGATGAGTAAAGATTTACCAGTGAATTTTGCCAACGTACAAAAAAGGGCTGGGGCAGGGGTTCGAGTTTTGTAACCACATGCTGATTTACAAACTGGATATTAAAGTCGATATTATCATCGTTTGGCGCCAGTAATTTGGCTCTTTCAAGAAAAAGAATGGCATTGTTGTAATCACCGGTTTTGTAATAGGCATTTCCGATGTTGAAATAAAGTTTGGCAGAAGCATTTCCTGTTCTCAAAATCTGCAGATAATCATTCAATGCTTCCTGGTAGTTTTGGGCAAGATAAGCCGCATTGGCTTTTTCCCAAAGCTGTGAGTTTGTATCCTGTGCATTCAGCAAACTGTTGCCGAAAACCATCAGTATTACAATCAGTATTTTTAATCTTTTTGAAGTCATCTCTGTCTTTTCTTTTTGATTTGAATTCTCAATACTAAATTCTCAATACTCAAATCTGACTATGTTTAAAATCAGCGTTTAATTTGTTTTTCCATCATTCCCATGGTCAATTCAGCTTTGCTGTACAGGTCGGCACGGGCCCCGGCTTCACTGGGTGGTGCATACCGTGCAAATTCACATTGTTCAACAACAGCAATAAAATCATCGATCACTGTCTGGTCAACATTTTTCTGTTTTAAACCCTCAATTGCGGTTTCGCGGTTGTATTGTGCCACCGGAATTCCCAGTTTATCGATTAAATATCCTTCAAAAGCTTTCAAAACCGATTCGTGGAAAGCCTCGTTGTTGTTCTGTTTCATAAAACCGGCCGCTGCTCTCAATCGTTTGCGCGCCACCTTGTTGGCTTTTTTGTTTCTCATCAGCGCGAGGTTGGCATTTTCGCGGGCTTTTTTGCGGTAAACAACAAAAACCACTGCAAACATGGCTGCGCTCAGCAAATAAATAAAATAGAACTCAGAAGTACCGAAAAAGGTGTAACCAACCGGTTCAAGATCAGGAGATCCCTGTTCGATAAACCGGATATCCTGCCCCAGAAACTGCACATCTTCTTTTCTGAATGAACTGGAAACATTGGTATTCTGATCGCCCACACCTTTTTTAACATTCAGGTTGAATTCGCCGGTTGACCTTGTTTCGTAGGCTCCGGTTGACGGGTTGAAAAAAGTGAAGTTGATGGCAGGAATTGTAAAGTCACCTTCA